>CALLAW010000032.1 GCA_938001865.1 uncultured Saprospiraceae bacterium
CCAACTCCTCACCGAAGTCGAAGACCAAAACTATTGGGAACGGAAGAGTGGATATTGAGTTGGTGAACCACGTATACGAGAACCGGTGGCGAGAGAGGCGTACTGGCAGGACTACAAATCTGTCAGCCGTCTACTTGATTATGCTCAGTTATATTTTTACCTTTTGTCAACCAGCATAAAGTATTTGATACCACTTTTCCTTAGCATTTTGGTCTGAGTTGACCTAGAACAATATGACACGTAAAACATTGATATATTCATTTGTCCATAATAACCAGTTATATTTCATCTTGCACTTAAATTTTTAGAAGATGGTGTTTATAATTTCGACATCATACACTTTATTTAAACATATTGTTTCTTACATCTTTTGTAATATCCAAAGTTTTAAATCTGCATGAATTAGACATAATGGATGATGATATGCTGTGATGACCTTGTGTTAGAGTCAATGATTTGCTTTTAATAATTCGACTAATTCAATATTAATATATATCATTTCCTTGCCTATTTTTTTACTTTTAAGAATTCCAATTTCATTCAATTTTCTCAAATATCTAGAAGCCGCTTTTCTCTCAACTCCTATTTTTTGAACAATGTGATCAATCTTGGTATATGGTTGTTCAAAGATGTTTTCAACTAATTCCTTAGAGTATATTTTTGGAGCTTTTTCTTTTACGTTTAGAATAGTTTTATCTAGTAGTTCTCTTATTTGTTGTATTTGATTTATAGTCTGTCTTGATGTTTGTTCTATCGCTTCTAGAACGTATAAAATCCAATTCTCCCATTCATCTTTTTTATTAACATTATTGAGAAGTTTATAATATTCAGATTTGTTTTTAATGATGTAAGAGCTTAAATATAATATGGGGATGTCAAGTATGTTATTTAAAATCAGATAGAGTATATTTAGTATTCTACCTGTTCGTCCATTACCATCATAAAATGGATGTATACTTTCAAATTGATAATGAAGTATTGCTAGGTTGATCAGTGGCGAGATTTCAGATTCTAGATCATTATAATGTTTAATGAAATTCGTCAATAAATTTTCTATTTCACTTTTGTCTTGTGGAGGGGTGTAAACAATTTCACCCGTTTGATCATTTTTCAGAACAGTTCCAGGAGTTGAGCGGATCCCTGCATTGTTATCAATAAGATCTTGTTGTAATTGTATTATATCATTAACTTTGAGAAATCCTTGTTCACTAATTATTTTGAATCCAAGAAAAATAGATCTTCTATAGTTTACAACTTCTTTAACATTAGGATTTGAAAATGTTTTCTTCGATGTTAATGCTTCATAAAGTTCATCAGTACTGGTTATGATATTTTCTATTTCGGAACTGTCCTTTGCTTCTTTTAAAACTACAGCGTTAATTAGCATGGTTTGATTAGGAATGGTTTGAGCAATTCCTTTGAGTTCAGCTATTGCAAGAGAAGCAGAATTTGCTTTTCTGAGTATTTTAATTGTTTCGATCTTCTCTTGAGGTGGAGGAAGATTCGATAATTTATATGGTGTCTTTTGTCCCATGTTTTTACTTTATGAGACAAATATACTAAAATTGGTACTTATCGATTTTTATGGACTCTAACGGCAGTCCATAAAATAACCACTGATTAAAAGTACGATTAAATATGACAAGCGTGAGAGCTGTGAGTGTTGGTTGTGAAGAGTGGTGACAAGAGGCTGTGTGGAGACTAAGGTGTTGAAAATGGCGATATAAACACTTTTTACTGCTTTTTTGAGACCTTCGGGACCCAGTATGGACATAACTTTCCTGAGCTTATAGTAGAGTAGTACCCTGTCTTACTCTGGCATTGTTTCATCTTCACTTGCATCTCACACTACAGAGAGGGCTGACTGTTCCAGAGATGGAGGTCTATTAGTCTGTAATCACCATATTATAGTCGATAATTGTGATGATCATGGAACATAATTTTCTATCTTTAATCAAAATCAAACTGCGATGCTAAGTAAGTTACTCCAACCCCAAGTGCTAGTCTTTATGATTCCAATAGTTGCTATCGTTGGTGGTCTCATCATCAAAGCAATCAAGCTCAATTATGCTCACGAAGAGAGAATAGCAAAAATCAATGCAGGGATAGATCCAGATGCACAGCACCTCGAAGAAGATGAGCTAGAGTTAGATCAAAATTATCATAAAGAAAAGGTAAGAAGAAAAGTCTAAACTGATAGATTTGCTAGATTATGATTACACACTTCAACCTGACTCTACCATCACTCCCTAGAGGTTACCACATCATTACGGCTGAGATCCTTGACCTAGTCAGTCCACTTCCTGTAAATGGCATACTGAACCTCTTCATTCAGCATACTTCAGCAGCATTGACAATCAATGAAGCAGCTGACCCAGATGTCTTGATCGACTTCGAATCATTCATGAACCATATCGTACCCGAGCACATGCCTTGGTTAGTCCATACGATCGAAGGTCCAGATGATATGCCAGCTCATATCAAAGCAGCATTGATAGGATCTTCCATACAGATACCTATTGTTGATGGAAGACTTGCCCTTGGTACGTGGCAAGGCATCTATCTTTGTGAATTTAGAAATCATGCGACCTCTCGTAAGCTTATCGCCACAATCTATACCTAGTCATATGCCCATAGACAGAGATCCCATAGACAGAGATAATGTGTATTCCATACTGAGTCAAGATCCAATCATGAAGGATCTCTTGGATAATCGTAGTATAGACTCATTTGCAGTCCAAGATACTCTCTATCACGAACTCTCAGCAGCGATTGTCTACCAGCAGATATCAGTCAAGGCTGCGGATGCGGTCTATCTTAGATTCAGAGACTTGGTTGGTTGGGATTATACGCCTCAGATCGTTGCTCACTATAGTATTGAAGATTTGCGATCATGTGGTCTTTCAAGGCAGAAGGCTGGATATATCTTCAATATTGCAGAGTACTTCACTACACATGTCAATATCGAAAATCAAATCGATCAACTCACCGACCAAGAAGTCATCCAGAAACTCACCGAAATCAAAGGTGTAGGAGTGTGGACTGTAAAGATGGTCCTGATGTTCTACCTACAGCGGCCCAATGTATTTCCCTACGAGGACCTCGCCATAGCACAAGTCATGCAGGCACTCTATGATGTGAGTGAGGATAAGAAGGTGGCAAAGGCTCAGATGCTCGAGATCGCTACCAAGTGGGAGCCTTACCGCAGTACTGCATCATTCTACTTATGGGCATGGAAGCGGTGGCAGCGGATGTTATCTCAGCACAAGAGTTAGATATCAGTGGAGCATTAGCGGATACAGTTATACATTTGCCTTATGGAGATAAGACGTTACACAAGAGGAGCAATCTATATACTGAGTAGTATCGTACTCATTACATTGAGTAGATGTGGATCAGAGACTCCACCCAAGAGTACTCAGAGTACTGATCACCACCTCAGTACAGGAGATGAGAGCAGGCATGTATCACAAGATTCTTTGACTCAGTCCAATCAGGCATTTGCCTACGAGCATCAAGGATCTCAGCGACCTGTCGGAGATACAGCTGACTACTTGATCACACGGAGTGTCAGCAATCTCTCACAGTATACCCACATAGAGAACATTTATGATGACTTCAAAGAACAGAGCCGCTTGCCACACCGACTCTCTAATCTAGGTCCAGCTCTTGCAGTAGCAGATATCAATAATGATGGTCTCGAAGAAGTATTCGTCGGAGGTGCTAAAGGTCAGAAGAGTGCCTACTTCATCTCTCAAAACGGCAAGCACAGGTCAGCGATACCGATGTATCACCCAGAGAATGAGGATATCGCTGCACACTTCGCAGATCTCAATGGAGATGGAGTGAAAGATCTCATCGTAGCGAGTGGATCATATGAGTATTACGATGGATCGGCTTACCAGATGTTGAAGATTAATTATCTCAGAGACAATGGTACGATCAAGCGATTCTATTCGATCCCACTGCGGTCCAATGTCGCAAGTATCGCCACATATGACATAGATCAAGATGGCAATCCTGAGATTATCTTAGGAGGGAGGGTGATTGCTAATCGATACCCGATGGCTCCTCAGTCATCTATCTACTCGCAGGTAAATGGGGACTATGCTGACCTTACAGATAGATATTGCCCCGAACTGAAGAGGATGGGCATGATTACAGATATCGCAGTCGGTAATATAGATGATGACCCCGACGAAGAGGTAGTGATCGTCGGGGAGTGGATGCCCATCACGATATTGAACAATAACGGTGGTAGACTCATCCCTGAGCCAATAGCCAACACAAGCGGCTGGTGGAACTGTGTCACCATTGCAGATCTCGATAGTGATGGTGATAGTGACCTCATCTGTGGTAATTATGGGCATACTACTCAACAGCACGATCTCTCGACACAAGGAGAGTCGCTACATTGCTACGCATCTCACTCTGAGAGTACTGGGACCTTGGATCTCACTATCAGTGATAAGATCGATCCTACAATCGATGCTGGTCTCCACTTGGAAGTGAATGAGCTAAGTCACCTCCAGATGATCAATGATGGGACTGGCAACTTCGAGAGAGTACCACTCCCAACTGAGACCCAACTCTCACCTATCCGCAGCATAGTGATCTGCGATGTAGATAGTGATGGATATCAAGATCTCATCTGTGCTGGTAGTCGATATGATGGTCAGAGAGAGACTGATCAGTCGGAGCGGAGTACAGGATATGTCCTACTCGGAGGTAAAAGTGGTCTCTCTCAAGTGCTACAACCTCAGATATCCGGTTTCTTATCAAAGAGTGAAGTCCGTAATCTCTCTCTCTTGAGCAATCGTACACTCGTCTCAGCTAACAATAATAGTCAGTTAGAAGTCTTCCAAATCATAAAATAAATAGAATACTCTGTTAAACTGTAGGGGTAAGGCAGGTGTTTAGTTGTCATAGCAACTATTGAAACCAATAATGGCAAATGCTCCAGAGGTACGGGTTTATTGGGGTTGAGTAAGGGTTGCATCACATGCAGAGAGTTTCATGGCATGAAGATTGCTGCTAATATATTATAAAAATAATTAATATGATAGTTGCATTTCTCATAATCATAAAGCTATATTTGCGGTCCGAATGAAACACAAGAGATTAATTACACTATCCGAATAGTATATTATTTAACGATCAAAAAGTAAGCTAAGAGAACTCAGAACAAGAGTTTCAAAAAATTAAACTACAGCACCCATGAACAATAGCTTAATTGTAAGATTAATTACAATAAGCTCTGTAATCCTTATGACCTCTCTCAACTTATTGGCTCACGTGAGTACAGTAAGCGAGGAGAACTTTGAAAGTATAGGAGATCGCCCACAGACAGAGCTTATTAAGTCAAGGTTAAACAACCTGACTGGCGTACTTGATATCCGATATCACTCGGAGATCAGATCACGTATCCTCCAGTATACTGTATCCAGTAGGAAGAGTACAGAAGAGTTGCTAGGCAGAGCCATGCAGTACTTTCCGCTGTTTGAGGAGAAACTCAGAGAGAAGAATCTACCACAAGACCTCAAGTATGTAGCAGTCATCGAATCGATGCTCCGTCCGACAGCTAAGTCGAGAGCAGGTGCATACGGACTCTGGCAATTCATGCCAGCTACAGGTAAGATGTACGGACTCAGTAAAGACAGATATATCGATCATAGAGCAGATCCAGAGTTGGCAACAGAGTCTGCCGTCCAATATCTCAGTGATCTCTACGATCAGTTTGGAGATTGGACAGTAGCGATAGCTGCTTATAATTGTGGTCCAGGTAATATCAGGAAAGCAATCAGACGATCAGGTAGGACGGATTTTTGGGGGATGAAGAGATTCCTTCCCAAAGAGACACAGAACTATGTGCCAAGAGTGATAGCAGCATCATACTTGATGAACTACTACCACTCTCATAATCTTACTCCGAGAGGATACGAAGCAGTATTCCAAGATACAGAGACAGTGATCCCACAGGAGGATATGTCATTCAGTGAGTTGAGTAAGTCACTCAATCTCGACTTGAAGTCACTCATCGATCTCAATCCGATGTACAGAGGCGATAAGATTGTAGGTAATAAGTCTAACATCCTCAGGCTACCTGCTAATAGAGTACAGATGTACTATGCAGTCTATGATCAAGAGCAGTTAGAGACACTCCTTGCAGTCTCAGATACATCTGATCGGCATCGCAGATATATTGAGAGAGATAGTATAGATCAGATGGCACGGTTAGTTGCTGCCTACCAAGGGACAGCAGAAGTGTAGATCACACTCAACCATCTCAGAGATTACAGAATACAAATCAAACCATACGATAGGGATCAGACGACACAGTTTGGTCCCTATTTTTTTAGATCAATAGGGAGGTATTATTGATATCTAGCTTTCCCTACTGGGGGCAGGTCTAGTTATATATTTAGCAACAGCAGTAGGACTTACTTCTGCTCGATGACTTCAAATGTTGCAGTAATCTGAGCTGTCTTCTCTATCATGAGTGCTACTGAGCAGTACTTTTCGATAGATGAGTTGACTGCTTGCTCTGCTTTCTTCTCTTTGATATTGCCATAGAGTGTATAATGGACCTTGATCTCTGTATACACCTTGGGTATCTCTGTAGCTCTGACTCCATCGACAGTGACTTCGATATCGTCTAGTGGTTGTTTCATTTTGTCTAGGATCATGACGATATCTATTGTACTACAGCTTGCGATAGCCATCAGTACACTCTCCATGGGTCCTACGGTATTGCCATCATTGCCTAGATTGATGGAGTGGCCATTGGCATTAGTACAGAGATAGTTATCTAAGCTACCGTTAGTCTTGAGTTGAATTGTTGTCATTCTGTAAGCTATTTATTTTTATCAGTTTGCAATCATGCCATTGCTCGATGACTTCATGGTCATAGAGCTTGGAGAGAGGATCGAGGACATTGTTGAGACAAGACATGATGAGTTGTCCACTTTCGATATTTTTCACTTCTCGTTTGTATGTTATCGCTAATTCAGGATTTTGATATTCGTGCTTTCTTTTATAAAAGTATGCAGTCGTGCCAAAATTGTTGTCATATATCAGGAATGATTTGATTGTTGGCCTTCTTTTTTCAATCAGGGAGATGAACTTCCCATATCTTTCATCTTTGGCACTTTTGACAGAGGGAGAGATGACCTCATTGATCACTGAGCTATAGAGTAATCCAAAGATCAAAAGAAAACTACTCAGAAGTATCATGTTGTCTGACCGACCTAGTCTATCCTTATGCAATAGGTAGAGCATCAATAGACCAGCGGATACGAGATAGATGCCAAAGAGATAGTTAGGTGCTAAGTACCAAAATGTCTTAGTCTCTGACAACGATATGATAGCGATATAACTTACAAAGGCACAGCTAACTATCTGGATGAGGCACTTCATCATGGCAGGTACTCTTGGATGGAAGGAATAGCCTATGACGAACGGTATCAAGTAGATGTAAGGGCTAAATCTCTCTTGCAAGAGCCTGAGATAGTAGAGTGGAGGTCCTTGGTGTTCTTCGATAATGGTCTGATATCGACCCATGAGCTCATAATTCCACATCCGATCGACGAATCCTGGATATTGGCTCTCAAAGTAGGCTAGGGTACCACCATATGCTAGCCCGATACCCAATACACTGAGATAGATCCGATAGTCCTTCAGGCATCTTCCTAGCTGCCCAGACAAGAGAGTATAGATGAGTACACCTGGAAATATGAGACCAGCTAAGAGATTTTTGGTGAGGATGGCTGCGATGAAACTCAGGGTAAAATAGATCAGATAGCGAGTAGCATTTGTATGCAAATACTTACCAAACGAGAGTGTAGCTACGAGCAGATAACAACTATAGGCGACATCTTGATCTCCGGATCGAGCCATATGTATCCCATAGAGTCCTAGAGTAGACAGAGTGATCAGCCCAAAGAGAAATCCAAAGTAACGGCTGCCATAATCTCTGCGGAAGTGCCGGATCATGAGTAGAATGGTTACGACTAAGACACTGACTGTTGGTATCCTTACTCCATACTCGTTGACACCAAAGAGCTTATATCCCAATACTTGTAACAGAGTAGTGAATGGCAGTTTAGTGTTGCGGTGATTAGGCAGATCGTCGTAGATATTGAAGTTGGACAGATATGATCCTGTCTCATAGAGTGACAAAGCTCTCAGAGAGAACAGTGACTCGTCCCAGGTCGTTATAGGATGACTAGAGAGCTTATGATAGAGTGCAAAGTAGATCAATACTCCGAATACTACGTACTGCATACATGTTATGAGTACTGGGCTCAGATTCACCTTGCCTATGCTCTTATCGATATCAAAAGAATTTGTTTTCAAATGCAAATCTTTTAAGGTAGAAGTTATAGAAGAAGAGGATTCCGGTGACAATTGCCTTGGTCAGCATTTGGTATGATTCAAAGAACTCTATTTTGTTTAATAAGTAGATCAGTATAGTACCTATCAATATCCCGAGTAGAGAGGTAGCGATAGAGATGATAAATGCCTTGTCAAGCTTCCTGTTGAGAGAAAAAACATACTTCTTTTGAAGAAAAAAATTGACCAGCATACCCAGACTTGCTGAGATCAGATTGGAAGTTGTCGGTAGGATGCTTTGGCTAACCAAGATAAGATAGAGACAGTAATCTAGTAGCGTCGCTACAGCCGATGAGCTGGCAAACTTGAATTTGAGCTTGATGAGATCTAGGATTGCTGTCTGGTCCATTGCGTGGGTAAAGGTACTGCTTGTTGATAACAGTCAACCCCTACACTCTCACTAATCTACAGGTGCTAGCTTTACCACTAGTCCATCTATCGTCTTGGATATTTTGATTTGACAGCCGAGCCTGCTATTCTCCTCGACAAAGAAGGCTTGGTCTAGCATATCTTCTTCGTCTTCAGTGGGATCTGTGAGTTGGTGGTCTGTCATCACATAGCAATGGCACGATGCACAGAGAGCCATACCACCACAAGTACCTTCTACTGGGAGGTCGGATGCCTTAGCGATTTCCATGACATTGAAGTTCATATCAGTAGGAGCCTCTATGGAATGCTCTACGTCTTCTCTGTCAATAATCGTTAGCTGTATTGTATTGTCGTCCATTCTATTTTCTTATTCAAAAGCATTGACCCCTGAGACAGTGGTATACTTGAAACTCAGTTTCTGATCTGGGTAGATATACTTAAATGCAGATTGGACCATCAAAGTTCCTTCGTGAAATCCACAGAGGATAAGCTTGAGCTTGCCAGGGTAAGTATTGATGTCGCCGATGGCATAGATACCTGGTACATTGGTACTGTAATCTTCTGTATTGACCTCTATGGCACCACGGCTGATATTGAGTCCCCACTCTGCAATTGGTCCTAGCTTAGGTGTCAGTCCGAAGAGTGGGATGAAGTAGTCAGCCTGGATATCTTTGGGGTCTGTGTCATGCTTAGTCTTGACGGTCACGTGACTGAGTCCGCTGTCTCCTTTGAGTCCTACTGCTTGGGCTTCTGTGATGAGATCTATCTTACCAGCCTGAGCTAGCGCCATGACCTTATCCACTGAGTCCAGTGCTCCTCTGAAGCTAGCCCGTCTATGGACTAGACTGATCTTCTTAGCGATGTCACAGAGTTCTATCGTCCAGTCAAGTGCTGAGTCACCGCCTCCAGCGATGACAAGAGTCTTGTCTCTGTATTTTTCGGGATCTCTGACCATGTAGTCGACGCCATTTGGCTCATAATGTTCGATCCCTTCTATGGGTGGTTTTCTCGGGGTAAAACATCCGAGACCTCCCGCGATTGCGATTACAGGTGCCTGGATTACTGTACCTCTATCAGTTGTCATTTGGTACAGTTTATCGTCTATTTTTTTGATCTCATCAGCCTTTTCACCTAGAGTGAAAGTAGGCTTGAATGGAGCTATCTGTTCCATCAAATTGTCAACAAGATCACCAGCTAATACCGATGGATAACCAGGAATATCGTAAATTGGTTTTTTAGGATAGATTTCAGAGAGTTGACCGCCTACTTGAGGTAGGATATCTACGATGTGGCACTTGAGTTTGAGGAGTCCCGCTTCGAATACCGTAAACAGTCCAACTGGACCTGCTCCAACAATAAGGATGTCTGTCTTGATCATATCTGAAATATTGAAAAGTTGAACAAAGGTAACAACACTTTATTCGGAGAGTTGTCCTTGGTACTATTTTTAATGCCTAAGATGAGATATTGTAAATAGAAGACTTAAAAAAAACCATGTTAGTAAAAACATATGCGAGTGCTGTACAAGGTGTGGAGGCTCAGACCATCACTGTAGAGGTTAACTCAGGTGGACAAGTAGCTGCAGGTAAGCAATTCTACTTCATGGTCGGTCTCCCTGACAACGCTGTCAAGGAGGGCTTCCAGAGGATAGAGGCTGCCATCAAGAATATCGGCTACAAGATGCCAAGACTCAAGATAGTCGTCAACCTAGCACCTGCTGACATTCGCAAAGAGGGATCATCCTACGATCTGACAATTGCCTTAGGTATCCTAGCTGCCACAGGTCAGATAGATGCAGAGAAGTTAGGTGACTTCATGATCATGGGTGAGTTGTCACTCGATGGTAGTCTCAGACCGATCAAAGGCTCGCTACCCATCAGTATCGAAGCTAGGAAGAGTGGATTCAAAGGCTTCATCCTACCTACTCAGAATGCTAAGGAAGCAGCAATAGTCAATGACATAGACGTCTATGGTGTATCATCTCTCGTAGAAGCTATCGGTATCATCGAAGGTAAGTCGGATCTCAGTCCTCTCGAGTATGACACTAGAGAGCTCTTCAATGACACTCAAAACGAGTATCGCGTAGACTTCTCTGATGTCAAAGGACAGGAAAATATCAAACGAGCCCTTGAGCTCACCGCAGCAGGTGGTCACAATGCCATCTTGATCGGTCCACCTGGAGCAGGTAAGACCATGCTGGCAAGGAGGTTACCGACGATCTTGCCTCCACTCTCTCTCCATGAGGCTTTAGATACGACTAAGATTCACTCGGTAGCAGGCTTACTGCCTGAGGACTCTTCACTTGTGACTGTCAGACCATTTAGATCACCACATCATACTGTGAGTGATGTGGCTCTTGTTGGTGGTGGGTCCAATCCACATCCAGGAGAGATCTCGCTAGCACACAATGGAGTCTTATTCTTAGATGAGTTACCTGAGTTTAAGCGATCAGTCCTCGAGGTACTCCGACAGCCGATGGAGCAGCGAAGAGTGACGATCAGTCGAGCTAAAATGACGGTAGAGTACCCCTCATCATTTATGCTCATCGCATCGATGAACCCTTGTCCTTGTGGCTACTATAATCATCCAGATAAAGAATGTGTCTGCGGTCCTGGAATCGTAAAGAAATATCTCAACAAGATCTCAGGTCCGTTACTCGATAGGATAGACCTTCATGTAGAAGTGACTCCAGTCTCTTACGACGAATTAGCAGACTTCAAACCAGCAGAGCAGACAAGTGAGGATATCTCTAAGCGAGTCATCCAAGCTCGACTCATCCAAGAAGAACGGTTCAAAGAGTATAAGGATATCTACTGCAATGCCCAGATGCCAAGTAATATGGTGAAGGAAGTCTGTCAGATCGACCAAGCTGGAGCAGTATTGCTCAAGACTGCAATGACCAAGCTCCAACTCTCAGCAAGAGCATACGATCGGATACTCAAAGTGGCAAGGACTGCTGCCGACCTCGCAGGAGTAGACGATATCCTCATCGAACATTTAGCAGAAGCGATCCAGTATCGAAGCTTAGATAGAGAAGGTTGGGCAGGATAAAAGTCAGATTACTTATGCTTCCAAGCACCACTCCCTAGCATTCTCAAATGCTCTAATCCATGGCGACACCTTGTCTCCTTGTCTTGCAGTCGGGTAGTGAGCCCAGTTCCATGGATAGAGAGACCTCTCAAAGTGTGGCATCGTAGCCAAGTGTCTTCCGTCATCACTACAAAGCATGGCCACGTTGTAGTCGCTACCATTGGGGTTGGATGGATAACTGTCATATCCATAAGTCGCTACTACATTGTATGCCTCCTCATCCATCGGTAGCGTGTACTTCCCCTCTCCATGTGAGATCCAGATACCAAGTGTACTCCCAGCCAGATTAGAGAGCATGACTGAGTTGTTCTCTTTGATGGATACTGATGTAAATGCTGATTCGTGCTTCTGAGAGTCGTTGTGTTTGAGTCGACCACCGTCTTTGTGATCTGGGTTGATGAGATCAAGCTCCATGAAGAGTTGAGCCCCATTACAGATCCCTACAGAGAGAGTATCTTCTCTATTGAAGAAGTTTTGGATGGCAGTCTTAGCATTCTTGTTGTACTTGATGGCACCAGCCCAGCCCTTAGCTGATCCAAGGACGTCACTGTTAGAGAATCCTCCGACTGCTCCTAGTAATCTCACATCCTCCAAGGTCTCTCTTCCTGAGATGAGATCAGACATATGGACATCCTTCACGTCAAATCCTGCTCGGTAGAGGGCATTAGCCATCTCTCGTTCGGAGTTACTTCCTTTCTCCCTGAGGATAGCTGCGAGAGGTCGTTGAGAGTTCTTACGAGCTACCTTACCATTGAAGTCCTTTGGGAATGTATATCTGAGTGGTTGTTTCTTATAATTCTTATAGCGTTGCTTTGCTTTCTTCTTACCACTCTGATAGGTGTCGAGGAGATATGAAGTCTCATACCAAGTATCTCTGAGTTTGTTGATTCTGAACTTATGGTTACCAGACTCATGAGTGATTTTGAGAGATTTGCCTTCTACGACCTCTCCTATTTTACGGAAGTGGATACCAGCGTCATAGAGTACGCTTTCTAGTTTTTTATGTCCTTGGATGACGAGTCCTACATTTTCAGAGAAGAGGAGCTTGATGACATCAGTATCCATTCCTGTCAAGTCTAACTCTGCACCGACCTGAGTCGATGGGAAGCACATCTCCAAGAGGGTAGTAATGAATCCACCTGATGAGATATCATGACCTGCGGTGACCAATCCTGCTTTGATAGCAGTCTGCACAGCATTGAACACATCCTTGAAGTATGCGGTGTCAGTGATTGTTGGGGTGTATTGGCCTACTTTGTTTAAGATTTGCCCGAGAGCAGATCCTCCTAACTTGTACGCATCTCGTGAGCAATTGATGTAATAGATACTTCCACCTCCGACTTGGAGTACTGGTTCGATGACTTTGCTGATCCCATTGCACTGACCAGCTGCGGTGATGATTACGGTACCAGGTGAGAGTACAGTTTTGTCCTGATACTTCTGCTTCATCGATAGCGAATCCTTTCCTGTCGGGATATTGATTCCGAGCTCGATGGCAAACTGAGCTGCAGCTTCTACTGCATCGTAGAGCCTTGCATCTTCTCCTGGATTACGACAAGGCCACATCCAATTGGCAGAGAGGGAGACTGATTTTATCCCGTTTTTGAGAGGTGCCCATACGATATTAGTGAGTGACTTAGCGATGGCATTCCTGGATCCTGCCTTCGCATCAATGAGACCGCTAATCGGTGAGTGTCCTAGGGCAGTAGCGATGCCATACTGTGATGTGAAGTCTAGCGCCATGACTCCGCAGTTATTGAGGGGGAGTTGGAGTTCGCCACAGCATTGTTGTTTAGCGACTTTGCCACCTACACATCGATCTACCTTGTTAGTCAACCAATCTTTGCAGGCGACAGACTCTAATCTTAGTACTCGATCGAGGTAGGACTTGAGTTTAGACTGCTTATACTTGATCTTAGGGTAGCTTGCCTTGATAGAGTCATCCGACATGACAGTCTTAGGCGATGATCCGAAGAGGTCACTCAGTCCGAGATCTATTGGATTTTTTTGTTTCTTGCCAGCGTCGAAGGTAAATGTCATATCACCTGTGACTGTACCTACTTCATAGATTGGAGCTCGTTCTCTCTCTGCGATAGCCTTGATGAGGTCTAGGTCTTTTGGCTTGACCACGAGACCCATTCTCTCTTGAGATTCGTTGCCGATGAGTTCTTTGTGACTGAGAGTGGGATCACCTACAGGCAGCTTATCGATATCTATCCGACCGCCAGTGTCTTCTACGAGTTCTGAGAGACAGTTGAGGTGACCACCAGCACCATGATCATGGATTGAGACGATGGGATTTTCATCGGATTCGACGAGTCCTCTGATTGCATTGGCTACTCGCTTTTGCATCTCGGGATTGGACCGTTGTACGGCATTGAGCTCGATCCCAGAGCTGAACTCTCCAGTATTAGCAGAGGAGACTGCTGCTCCACCCATCCCGATACGATAGTTATCTCCACCCATGATGACGATGGAGTCTCCCTTGGTTGGGAGTTGCTTCTGGGCTTGGTCTAGCTTACCATAACCGATGCCTCCTGCTTGCATGATGACCTTATCATAGCCAAGCATGCGAGCTTTATCCTTGTGTTCGAATGTCAATACAGACCCATGGATCAATGGTTGGCCAAACTTGTTACCAAAGTCACTAGCACCATTACTCGCCTTGATGAGGATATCGAGTGGAGTCTGGTAGAGCCAATTCCGTTCCTTCGTTGCTTGCTCCCAAGGTCGCTGTGAGTTGAGTCTTGAGTAACTCGTCATATAGACAGCTGATCCTGCGAGAGGGATCGATCCTTGACCTCCTGCGAGCCTATCTCTGATCTCTCCACCACTCCCAGTAGCAGCACCATTGAATGGCTCTACGGTTGTCGGGAAGTTATGTGTCTCTGCTTTGATAGAGAGGATAGAGTCAAACTTCTTGGCTTGATAGAGTGATGGCACTTCTGGCTGCTCGGGAGCAAATTGCTCTACCCTCGGACCTTTGACGAATGCCACATTATCCTTATATGCACTGACGATTGTATTTTTATTTTTCTTGGAAGTCTCTTTGATCATCGCAAAGAGTGATTTCTCTTTTTCCTCACCATCGATGACGAATGTTCCATTGAAGATCTTGTGTCTACAGTGTTCACTATTGACCTGGCTGAAGCCAAATACTTCCGAATCAGTGAGAGGTCTTCCAAGTCGAGTCGAGAGAGCATCGAGGTAGTCGACCTCTTCTTTGCTGAGAGCTAGACCCTCTGAGATGTTGAATGCCTGGATATCCTTGATGTCCTTGACAGATTCGATATCTACTTTGATATCAAGACTATTCGCATTGAGTCCTTTGTACTTCTGACCGAGCATATAGTCATACTGAGTGCTTTTATTGCATTGCATCATTTGCTCGATACGGGTGATCCCTTTGATCCCCATATTCTGAGTGATCTCCACAGCATTGGTACTCCATGGAGTGATCATGTTAGCTCTCGGACCGATGAAGTAACCTTTGAGTTTAGACTTCTTGCTCAGTGTTGCATTACCGAATACCCACTCGAGTTTGGCGATGGATGCTTTACTCAGTTTACCTTTCGATTGTACGATATAGGTGATCTGAGATTTGGTAGTGAAGAATGATAGCATAGAGTAGATGATTTGGTCTGACTGACAAAGGGTCAAAATTACTGTTATCCTTCAAGAGTAGGGTAGTCAGATTCGGATTTTTCTTATTGGTCGTAGCCAAATGTAAGGTTTGCCAAGCCTAGAACCCTCCAAAGTGTTAATAACAGTGTTAATCTTGGATTAAAGTCGAGAAGAGACTTGACTCGGTCTACGAGACTCCATTACCTTTAGTACTCGATATAACCCTTAAATCTACACCTATGAAAGTATCACATTCTCTACTCTTAACATTAGTTGCTTTACTTGCATTTACCCAGAGTGCAATAGCACAGGTCAGTCCCGTCAAATGGTCGATAGATAAGGTTGAGAATGATGGTAAGATTGATGTGATTATCACAGCAGATATCCTAGATAAGTGGAAGATCTACTCTAACACGACAGAAGAAGGAGGTCCGATAGCGACTGACATTACTTTTGAATCTAAGGCTCAACTCTCTGGAGATTATAGAGAGCAAACTACTCCTAAGAGTTATCAAAGTGACTTATTCGGCATGAGTGTCTCGACATTTGCTGGACAAGCAATATTCGTCCAAACTGTAGAAAACTCTACTCCAGGTACTCCACTCACAGCCATAGTAACATATATGTCTTGCAATGACAAGCAATGCTTACCACCAACTGACATTGAATTAGAGATTACACTCTAAGTATCCTACCAGAGAGATCAGACCAACTAAAAAAAAGTGTAAATAGAATAGAGGAGCCTCAGAGATACAAGTCGGTAGAGGGCCAATAAAAACAGGGCACTCAATGTAATCGAGTACCCTGCATAACCCCAAAAAATCAATTGAATTTGGATTCTAAACCAACTACAACTAGTTTTATGAATCATTAGACGTAACCTCTCATTGCAAGTCACACACTAATTGTGAAACTTTGCAGTACTTAATGATAATCAACAACTGTAATGCATTGACAATAAGGTTATTATCCCCTTTTGATTAGTGTTTTTTTTAATTTCAATAGTAATTAATTCCTCTCCATGGCGAAGTCGAGATATGTATGTAGTGAGTGTCAAGCGGTACACCCTCAGTGGATCGGACAGTGTAAGTCGTGTGATGCATGGAATACACTAGAGGAAAGAGCAATAGAGAAAAAATCAGCAAGTGGGATCAATAGAGTAAGCTCTAAGCCTCAAAATAAGATACAGAAAATCTCCTCAATCTCTGTGGAGAATATTAGACGCTTACAGACCAATGACTCCGAACTCAATCGAGTACTCGGAGGGGGACTGGTCCCAGGTGGTATCATATTACTTGGTGGCGAGCCAGGTATCGGTAAGTCTACTCTCTTACTCCAAACTGCCACAACTACTCAGACTAAGACACTCTATCTCTCTGGTGAGGAGAGTGTCAATCAGATCAAGATGAGAGCTGATCGACTCGGGTATAGCAATGATGACTGTTACCTCATCTCAGAGAACAACCTT
This sequence comes from uncultured Saprospiraceae bacterium, assembly GCA_938001865.1. Classification (GTDB taxonomy): domain Bacteria; phylum Bacteroidota; class Bacteroidia; order Chitinophagales; family Saprospiraceae; genus JAHDHH01. The sequence continues at coordinate 16,943 of CALLAW010000032.1, forward strand.
GACACAGTACTCAATCAAGCCAAAGAGCTCAAGCCCAATCTGCTCATCGTAGATTCGATCCAGACAATCTATACACCAGATGTACAGGCGAGTCAAGGGTCAGTATCACAGATCAGAGAGTGTGCTAACCGTCTCGTACAGTACTGTAAGCAAGAGGGAATCCCTTGCATCATTGTGGGTCATATCACCAAGGATGGAGGACTCGCTGGTCCCAAGCTCCTAGAGCATATCGTAGATACGGTACTCCAGTTTGAGGGGGACAAAAACTACCACTATCGGATACTGAGAGCAAAGAAGAATAGATATGGCTCGACAGATGAGATAGGAATATTTGAGATGCAGAGTCGAGGACTTGTCAAGGTAGACAATCCCTCCAAGCTCCTACTCTCGCAGAGTCTAGACCACCTCAGTGGATCTACCGTAGCAGCTACTATCCAAGGGATGAGACCCTTACTGATAGAGACCCAAGCACTCGTCAGTACATCGACCTACGGCAATCCACAACGATCATGCACAGGATTTGACAATAAGCGGCTCAATATGCTCCTCGCTGTGCTAGAGAAGAGAGTCGGGATGTCATTCGGGATGTCTGATGTCTTCCTCAATATTGCTGGAGGCATCAAGTGTACTGACCCAGCTCTTGACTTGAGTATTATTGCTTCCATAGTGTCATCGTTTCAAGATTTTCAGATCAGTAAGCAGGTAGCCTTTGCTGGAGAGGTAGGACTTACAGGAGAGATCAGATCAGTACACCGCGTAGAAGAGAGGATCAAAGAAGCAGAGAGGATGGGACTCACCCACCTCTATCTCTCACAGCACTCAATTGATGCAATCAAAAATTCTTCTTATCAGATTGAACTCATAGGCCTCTCCAAGGTTGAAGAATTGACAAATGTCCTCTTCTCATAACCGATGAATAATTACAGTTGAGTAATCAGAATACTAACACATCAGACAGGATAGACAACCTTGTCATCTATGATGGTGACTGTGTGCTATGTTCTCGTACGATTAGACTGATACTTAAGTATGAGGAGTCGCCTACTCTGAGGTTCGCTAGACTCGGTAGCCAGAGTATTGAGAACTTGCAGATTCCTAAGAAGATCGGTGACTCTATCCTCTTTTATTCTGAGGGACAGATATCGAGTCAGAGTACTGCAGTCTTCAAGATAGCTAAGCACTTGAGATCGCCATGGAGTTGGGTGAGATACTTCGGTCTCCTGCCCACTGTTCTTACTGATGTTATTTACCGCTTCGTTGCTCGGAATCGTTATCAGTGGTTTGGGAAGGTGGATGACGTGTGTGAGTTGTCAGATGGATTGGGTGATCGGTATGTTGCTTGAGTACTTCTGATCCTTACCCACCTATACTGTCGAATACTTCTCTAAACCCTCATTGTCGTAAATCATAACTCCAATGTACAAGCTGTCTGTATCTAACTAAAGTTAGATATTCAAGCCTCTATCTTTCTTCTAACTTTGACTCACTTAAAGTCCTATGAGATGCAGTCAACAGGAGGATTCTTTTCTGAATTTGAATAGTAAGGGTACTAAGTCATGCAATAGTTTTTACTTATGGATGCTGTTATGTATCTTACTGACTGTAATTCCTTTGCAAGCTATCTCTCCTGTAGATTAATCTGGAAAGTATTGAAATCACTCGAGCCAATATTCTTAGATGCCTGCGGTCTGCTTGTGGTCGGGTAGTTGCTGAAGTTGGAAATCCTTTTTTTGGTTATAAATTTTTAATAAATTGAATTATGAGACAAAAGAGAACCGAAATGGAATTGGTAGAAATAGAGGGACTAACAATTATAGTAGTACCTACAACGCCTAGCATTAAGTCGCTTAGAATTAATAAAACTAAACATAGAATTTATGCAGAACTATCGGCCCCCTTATCTGGATATGGAATAGTTACAATGAACTGTTATGGCAATTCAGACTCTAGTGATTATTTAGGAGATATTTACATTGTAAAAGGAGAACAAAATAAATTCGAATGGTCAGAAAAAGTTAATCTTAATGCCCAGACTAGGAAGTATCACTCCTTATTCAATGTCTATCAATTTGACAGTTATGATGAATACGAAAAATACAAAAATGGAAAAGGACCAGAAATATTGAGACCTGATGATCACTCAGTCATAGATCCTTTAGCCAAATAGCCTAGTCACGTAAGATGCACAGGTTATTGTATAGAATCTCTTTTTTACTTTTCATATCTCTCAATCAAGGTTACGCAGAGATTACTTATGACTCTTGTCAGTATCTCATCAAGAATGGGAGGTTCGATGAACTTATATCCCAAGTTGAGCAAGGATCATTTAATTACTATCTATTCAGTGCTAAGCAAGCTAGGAAGACTGGAGAATTTGCAGAAGGAATGCAGTTGATCAATAAAGCTCTTGAGTATTATGAAATAGGTGAGTCAGATCTGAAGCATGCAGATGCCTTGGACGAATATGGGGTACTCTTAAGATTGTCTAACAGAAATGGTAGGGCTGCAATGAAAGCACATGAAAGCAGCCTTAAGATTAGGCAAGAACTTGCCGATAGTACAGGCATCGGCATGACCTATCTCTATATGGGCAATGTCTACGCAAGTGAGATCATAGTCAATCCTCTAGCAGACTCTACAATCTATTATAACAAACTTGCAATAACTTACCTTGATGGTCGAAATGAGTATCTAGCAAATGTGCTGCGACACAACATGGGAAGAATGCAATATAAACTGGAAGAATTCTCAGCAGCTAGAGAATCATTTGAAACAGCAAAGAAATATTTTGAAGATAAGGGATATGATAATCTTGTAGTGTCTTGCTTGTTAGGTATCTCACAAATCTTTATCAGAGACGGCCCAATTGATTCATCATTATTAATACTCAATGAACTGAAGTATGACAGTGTCTGTATCAATGATCTTTCATATCGTAGACAGTTGTTAAATTCATTTAAAACCTATTATACAAAGACAAATGCATTCCAAAAGGCTTTAGTCACCTATGATAGTATCTCCAATGTCGAAGATCGAATCAGTGCAAAAATAGAGCTTGAAGCCGCCGAAAAATATGAAAGTCAACGCTATAAAACTCAACTCGCAGAAGAGGATCTTATCAGTACTCGACGTAAGTGGATTGCAATTACTCTTGGTCTGTTATTGCTTACTTTAACAATTGGGTTTTTGCTCACAAGCCGTAATCGTCGGCAGCAGTACCTCATCAAAGAGAAAGACCTCCTCCTCCAAAAGCAACAAGCACTCGAGGACGAACGTAACAGGATCGCAGCAGAGATGCATGATGATCTGGGTGGAGGATTGACGACGATTAAGTTCGTCAGTCAACGGGCACGACGTAAGATGGATAATCCTCGTGACCAAGCCCTCTTAGATAAGATCATCGCTCAGAGTAATACCATCGTCACTAACATGAGTGATATCATCTGGGCGATGAACTCTAAGTTTGATAATCTCTCAAGTACTGTGGCCTACATCAGACGATATAGTATGGAATACCTGTCTGACTTTGAGATCAATCTGGCATTTGACTCAGACCGAGTATATGATGAGATCTCACTGACGAGCACAGTCAGACGTAACCTCCTACTCATCGTCAAGGAGGCATTGAATAATATCGTTAAGCATGCTCAGGCGACAGATGTCAGTATTAAGAGCTCTTATGACACTCCATATCTCATACTTCAAATCTCAGATAATGGGATCGGTCTTCAATCAGAGAATATCCTTGGTAATGGACTGGAAAATATGCAGGATCGAATAGCGCTGATGGGTGGAGAGATAGAGTATAGAGATGCTGAGCCAGGACTGACACTTATCTGTAAGATACCGATAATAAGAACAGTAAACTGAATCAACATCAAACTATGAGAGCAAAGAGTCAACCTAGATCTCCCACTCTCTCCAAGAGAAGACGAGATACTCAGTCTGCTCTCAAAAGGTCTACTCTATAAGGAAATCTACAGCGATTGCAGTATTACTATCGGTACTGTCAAATAACACATCCACAACATATACGACAAGGGGTTTTGATATGAGTTGTGTTCTCTAGTATTTTCTAATCTCACACTTAGCTAGCATTAGGTCCCTTCTTTATTTTCACTGTCTTGAAATCACAAATAAATACATTGGGTGACGACAGACTTGTCAACGAAAGATACTATAAAAAGAATACGTATAGAGATTGACAGATTATTCGGCTCGCCTTTTTTCTTGGTTCTTTCTTTTTCACTATCGTAAAAATAATTGCTGACTCTGTCAGAAAATCAATCAGTCATCTAACAAAAGTTACATTGGACACCCCATCTCTTATCTCTAACTTTATCAAACATTTAGATTCCTATCTTGACTAGTCTAGTATACCTGTTGCAAAGCAATTTTGAATAAGCGAAAGTGATAAGCGAGTATGATCATATCAAAATGGGAATTTCATCTCTCTGAATTAGAACAGAATGAATAACATAAAAACCGCTTTCAAAATGACACTATTGACAAAATTAGGAGTGGTCGTGACTCTCTTCATCTCAGCGACTTCTCTTGTAGCACAGTTAGAGAATCCTAGTACCCAGCAATACGATGAAAGTAACCAAGGATGTGGATTCCAATTGGATCAATCGAAAGAAGAATGGAAAGAATATAACGAGCAAATCACCCATCTCAAACTACTAAGGTCTTCATCTACAGATACAATGGAGCTCCTCCCGGTTGTAATGGTAGTAGTTAGAGATGATGACGGTGAGGTACCATCTTACTATCTCAATGAATGGCGAAATTGGGTATTCTCTAAGACTAATCACTATTTGATGGAGAGTATCAATTCACGACTCTATCTGGCCGACCTTAGATTTGTAGATAGTACCGCGATCTATAACACTACAGAAAACTCTAATAATGTATTAGTCGAAGACATCTATGGTCCATTCTGTGATACTAATGCGACTAACATTGTGTTGGCTCCCGGTAATGGATCGAGCTTTGCATTGATGCCAGACAATAATCTCACTCCACAAGCCTTTATGAAAATAAATTATATAGGAATCCAACATGATGGAGAAACTCCAGAACATGAGTTCGGTCACTTCTTCGGTCTGCGTCATACACATCAAGGCACAGAGTTTGGCAATGATTATGTGTCAGCTGAGCATGTTCCTAGATCAGGCAGTAATTCTAACTGTAGTGACACTTTTAAGGGTGACGGTCTCTGTGATACTCCTGCTGATCCTTGCATTGGGTTTGGATGTAGTAGCAACTCTGATACGTTAGATATTTTTGGCAATCCTTATGCCGCTGATACGACCAATATTATGGGCTATTGGATTACATATAGAGATCATTTTACGGCAGATCAGGACTCAGTCATGGCGGATGGATTAGCATTCAGATTGGCAGATACAGATTATGATATCCAAGGATTCCTGCCGACCACAAGTCCAGCGGCACCAGTGATCGATTCATTTGAGAATACTCACTTATATAATTATATAGGATGGAATAATGTAACGGATAATCTCGGATATCTGATAGAGCGATCATTAGAGTCTGACTCTACAGGTTTTTTGCCTATCTATGATTGGGAGTCTTACACTACATCCAATCCGCAGAATAGAGAAATGATTAATGGTGCTACCCATGATGACGTTACATACTTCTTGGACAAATCAATTATCGCAGGAGTAGATTACTGGTATAGAGTCATTGCAGTAAACAGTCCAGATCAGTATAGTAATGTTGTGTTTATAGAATCTGATTATGACAATAGTTATTGTAACCTAATTACTCCTTGTGCCACTTTTAATTTTGTTCCTGATAGCGTAAAGATTCTGGATTTATCAGAGAATGAGAAATTTTTTGACGACGATTATTACTGTGATGATCAGTGGGATATACATGCTGAGCAACAAATCATATTGAATGATGATCAAGAATACAATCTAGTCCAATGGCATACGATCAATCAGGTGTCTCAATCTTACGTTAACTTCTTCATTGATCTAAATCAAGATGGTGACTTTGAGGATCAGGACGAGTGGGTAATTGAGAATGTCCAAATTAGTTTTGTAGGAGGGGGCGGAGATACTACTCTATTTAGTATACCAACCCAAGCAGAGTATGGACTTCGACCTGGAAGAATAATATTTTCGACCCTATTTAACCTTGGCATGTTTATGCCAATTGACAATGCATGTGAGTTTAGTCAAAGTAGATTTGCTTTTGACTTAGAGGTAGATATTCAGCAAAATCCTTGCGTAGCTATTCAGAATCTGATGGGTACGCAGATCATAGATCAAGACTTCATAGCCTCCGACTCTATCATCTCCAACCAAGTGATCGATGCCAATGTCAACTACAGTGCAGCTAACATTATACAACTCGAGCAAGGGTTTGAAGTACTCATAGGTAAAGACTTCCAAGCAGTGCTCGATGGCTGTGACTTTGAGTAATATTCAAGATAAATGGCTCATCTGTAAATGTAATATCACTCATTAAAAAATGTGAAAACTATGCAAGCTATATCCCTATATCAACCAATAAATATCTCCAAACGGGAGCAGGAAGTTCTAGAGCTGATCTTCCAAGAACAGACCACAAAGCAGATAGCAAGTACACTCTATATCTCAAAATCCACTGTCGAGACCCATCGAGCTAATCTATTGATCAAGTTTGACTGTGGGAGTTCTATCGGACTGATCAAGAGAGCTATTAGGAGGGGCTATGTCTCCCTCTAGGAAAATGGAGAATGGGGACCATAGGTAACAAGAAAGTAGAAGGTCATATCGATGAAAGGGGTTTTGGTTGTCAAACCAGGCGCTAAGTTGCTTTATCCAGATTTTACCATTCAGCATGCTGGTGTTATTACAAGTATTGGAGGTGTAGCAGGACACTCACATACGTATATGATGCGTGATGATACTGGACATTTCTTAAGATCACATTTAGATCAAAACCTATCTGCTTGTACCGCAGCTTGTTTACTTGTACGTACAGAACTGTATCGTCACATTGGTGGCATGAATGAGTCAAACCTTAAAGTGCCATTCAATGATGTAAACTTGTGCCTGAGACTTTTAGCGTTAGGTAAGTATATCGTGTACTCTTCTCAATCAGTCTTAATGCATTATGAGTCCAAAAGTCGAGGCTTAGACGACAACTTGGACTCTTATGAACGATTTATGAGTGAAGTCAACGATATGAAAGAAAGTTACCCAACTGATAACCTCGTGAGTCTGTCAAAGCCCAACTTTAAATTACGCTAATTCCGTACCTTTGATCATTAATCAACACTTGATCACATTACATCTTATGGAGATATTCGATAAAGTAGAAGAAATCAAAGGACAAATCAATGCCTATACAATAGACTCAGTAGAGACTCTTGAGGCATTCAGAATTCAATATCTAGGGACTAAGAATAGCATCAAGCCCCTCTTTGCAGAAATGCGAAACGTACCCAATGAGCAGAAAAAAGAATTCGGTCAGAAGCTCAACGAACTCAAGGTGATTGCTGAGGCAAGATATGAGGAGGTAAAGGCAGGTATCGAGCAGCAATCCAATAAAGATGCAGCAGCTTCGCTTGATCTCTTTGCACCTGGGAGTACACTTGGTCAAGGGACTAGACACCCGGTATCAATCGTGATGGATAGAGTCATCAGTATCTTTGAGAAGATTGGTTTCTCAGTGGCAGAGGAGAGAGAGATAGAGGATGATTGGCACAATTTCACTGCCATGAATACTCCAGAAGATCACCCAGCAAGAGATATGCAGGATACCTTCTACCTGAAGACTGAAGTGAAGTCAGATATCCAGAGACTACTGCGTACACATACTTCGAGTGTACAAGCAAGAGTGATGGAGAATAGTAAGCCACCGATCAGAATCATTGCCCCAGGACGAGTGTATCGTAATGAGACGATCTCAGCGAGGAGTCACTGCCAATTCCACCAGGTAGAGGGTCTCTACATTGATAAGAAGGCATCATTCGCCGATATGAAACAGACACTCTTGTACTATGCAAGAGAGATGTATGGTCCAGATACTAAGATCAGATTGAGACCGAGTTACTTCCCATTCACAGAGCCAAGTGCCGAGATGGATGTCTACTGGGGACTGAAGACTGAGACTGACCATAAGATTACCAAAGGGACAGGATGGTTAGAGATACTCGGCTGTGGGATGGTAGATCCTAATGTCTTGAAGAATTGTGGTATCGACCCAGAAGAGTACACTGGATTTGCCTTCGGGATGGGGATAGAGAGACAAGCAATGCTCCAATATAAGATAAGTGACATCAGACTTTTATTTGAGAATGATGTCAGATTTCTCAATCAATTTGCAGCCGCAAAGTAGAGTAATACAGAAGGAGAATGAAACCAACACTACCCAAAGGCACCAGAGACTTTGCTCCACACCAAGTCTTAAAGAGAGAGCACATCTTCGCTATCATTAAGAGAGTATTTTCCAGTTATGGATATGCTCCGATCGAGACTCCAGCGATGGAGAGCCTCTCATCCCTCATGGGGAAATACGGGGAAGAAGGTGACAAATTGCTCTTCAAAGTACTGAACAATGGAGACTTCTTGGCCAAAGCTGATGAAGGAGCAATGAAGGATCGGAACTCTGATAAAGTAGTGACTAGCATTTCCAAGAGGGGGCTCAGATATGATCTCACAGTACCGTTTGCAAGGTTCGTAGCCATGCATCGCAATGACCTTCAGTTTCCATTCAAGAGATATCAGATACAACCAGTCTGGAGAGCTGATCGTCCACAGAAGGGGAGGTATCAAGAGTTTTATCAGTGTGATGCTGATGTGATTGGATCAGATGCATTGATCTATGAATCAGAGTTCATTCAGATCTTCGATACTGTCTTTGCAGAGTTGGGCTTGGAGGTTAAGATCAGATATAATCACCGTCAGATCTTACTCGGAGTTGCTCAGTACGCAGGTGTGGAAGATCAGTTCGTTGAGATGACAACGACCCTTGATAAGCTTGATAAGATAGGTGAGCAAGGTGTCCTGCAAGAGCTAGATTATCGTGGGATTTCAAATGACTCTGGAGTCAAGATCTTAGAACTTATCCAAGAGACAGACTCAGCAATATTTGAGCAGAAGGTTGGGAGTACAGAGGCTGGCAAACAAGGATTCGAAGAGATCAATAGGGTGAAATCCTATCTGTCTCACGTGGAATTAAAGAATACACTGACACTAGACCCAACGCTTGCAAGGGGATTGAGTTACTATACCGGTACGATCTTCGAGGTAGAGTCTACAGAGACTCCGATGGGCAGTATTGCTGCTGGAGGGAGATATGCTGATTTGACGAGTTTATTTGGATTGCCAGATATGTCGGGTGTAGGTATCAGTTTCGGTGCCGAGAGGATCTACGATGTGATGGAGACACTTGAGAGATTTCCTCAAGATGTATCCAATACACTGACTGCTCTGATACTTCCAATGGACGAAGAGTCGATAGATACCTGCATGCATCTTGCGAGGAAATTGAGAGATCACAACGTCTCGACTGATGTCTACCCTGGTCCAGCCAAAATGAAGAAGATGATGAAGTACGCTAACAGTCGGGCAGTTCCTCACGTGATCATTATTGGCGAAGACGAAATCAAATCTGGTCAATATATGCTCAAGCGGATGGTTACTGGAGATCAAGTATCTCTCAACCTCCAGGAACTTATCGAATCATTAGTTGGTTAACTTTCAGTGACCTTTCCTGAGGTGATTCTATGAGTGATATGTTAGAGTCAATACTCAGAGAGTTCGATTCCTTGATGTCCAACTAATCGACACATAGATTCTTTGATAATATATAATTGGATTGAGTAACTTTGTATCTGATCCTCTAAAGGTCTGATCCAGTAAACTTGAGAATACCTTGAATATGAAAAATATAGCTATCAGTTTGGTATTGACTACCTTGATTATGTCACTTCCTGTCAAGCAGGCTGAGGCACAATCTGAGGCACATGATTGGATAGAATTTTTGCTCCAAGCAATCAGAGAGGACTTAGCTCGTCCTACGGTACATGCTCGTAACCTCCATCACACTTCTGCGGCGATGTATGATGTGTGGGCAGTATTCAATGATACTGAGCCATACTTATTGGGTAACACTCTTGGAAGTTACACGAGTGATTTTGATGGATTTACGCCGAGTGGCGATCCAGAAGAGGCGATGCTAGAGGCATTAGACTTTGCAGCATATCGACTGCTCAGGTGGAGATTTGCCAACTCACCAGGATGGTTCCTCAATACTAATCGGATAGATAGTTATATGACTACCAAGGGACGAGATATCTTCAACTTTGGTACAGATTACTCTACAGGTGATGCAGCTCAGTTGGGCAATTATATCTTTAGACAATACCAAGAGTATGGCCTCCAAGATGGAGCTAGGGAGCAATTCAATTATGGCAATGCATATTACACACCATCCAATGATCCATTGTTCCCAGGAGATTATGGTAACCCGACAATCTCCGATCCGAATAGATGGCAACCGCTTACTTTGACCACATTTATCGATCAGAGTGGCAACGTCTTACCTGGAGCTACTCCTCCGTTTCTAAGTCCAGAGTGGGGCAATGTTACACCATTTGCATTGACAGAGCCTGCGACATATACTACAGCCAGTGGGGATGATTATCAGATCTATATTGATCCAGGGTTTCCGATGTTGATAGATACTGTGGGCGGTGAAGGGACGAGTGATGAATACAAGTGGGGCTTCAGTCTCGTATCCAAGTGGGCCTCTCACCTCGATCCATCCGATGGAGTCATGTGGGATATCTCCCCTGGTAGCAGTGGTAATATCTCAGTAGAGGAGCTACCGACTACCTTCGAAGAGTACCAAGCCTTCTATAATCTGCCAGGAGGTGGAGATCCGGGTACTGGCAGAGCAGTCAATCCCAAGACAGGTCAGCCATACGAGCCTAACTTAGTACCGAGAGGAGACTACACCAGAGTATTAGCAGAGTTCTGGGCTGATGGTCCTGATTCGGAGACACCACCAGGTCACTGGTTTGCTTTGCTTACCGAAGTCAATAGTCATCCCGATCTAGTCAAAAAGTTTGAAGGTGTAGGAGAAGAATTATCTGATCTAGAGTGGGATATCAAGACATACTTTACGCTTGGAGGTGCGATGCATGATGCTGCTATCAATACATGGTCTCTCAAAGGATATTATGATTATATCAGACCAGTCTCGGCCATCAGATTCTTAGCTGAGAAGGGTCAGAGCACTGATCCAAATCTACCTAACTATCACGTCGCTGGTATCGAGCTAGATCCAGGATACATAGAGCTCATCACAGCTGGTGACCCACTCGCTGGTGCAAATGGCGAATACATTAACGACATAAAACTCTACACTTGGCAAGGGCCAGACTTCATCGATAATCCTGAGACTGATGTCGCAGGAGTAGGATGGATCAGAGCAGGAGAGTGGTGGCCTTATCAGCGACCTACCTTTGTGACACCTAATTTTGCTGGATATGTCTCGGGTCATTCTACATTTTCGAGAGCAGCGGCTGAGGTATTGACAGCTATCACAGGAGATGAATACTTTCCAGGTGGAATGGGAGTATTTGAGATAGAGATGAATGATTTTTTGGTGTTTGAGCAAGGACCTTCTCAGTCATTTGAACTCCAGTGGGCTACGTACCGTGATGCATCAGATCAGACTAGTCTCTCCAGGATATGGGGAGGCATACATCCACCGATTGACGATATTCCAGGACGATTGATGGGCATAGAGATTGCCAGTCTCGCAGTAGAGAAGGCCAAGAGTCTCTTCTTTACGGACGAAGATGGTGATGGCTTCTTGTCCAATGTAGACTGTGATGATAACAATCCTGCTGTCAATCCAGGGTTAGTGGAGACTTGTGACGGATTGGATAATGATTGCAATGGTGATATCGACGAAGGACTACAGCTCTTCACATACTATAGAGATAGTGATGTCGATGGTTATGGAGATAGCAATGTGCCGATCGAGACTTGCCAATCTGCCCCTCCCGAAGGCTATGTAGACAATGCCAATGACTGTGATGACACGACGGCTGATGTCAGTCCAGTGTCAGTAGAGATCTGCGATGAGATAGACAATAATTGTGATGGTCTACTCAATGCTGGATTAGCAGTATTTACATACTTTGAGGATAGGGACGGTGATGGATATGGTGATGTAGCCATTGCAGTAGATACTTGTCTGATGGTCCCACCTGCAGGATTCGTTGTAGATGCGACCGACTGTGATGATTCTAGTGGTGCAGTCAACCCAGAGGCTATCGAGATCTGTGATGCAATAGATAATAACTGCGATGGTAAGATCAATGAAGATCTCCAATACTATACCTACTATCTAGACTTTGATGATGATGGATATGGTGATAGAGAGTCGCCGATGGATACTTGTATTACCACAGCTCCTATAGGATTCGTGGCTAACGCTGATGACTGTAATGATGTCGATGCCACAATCAATCCAGGGGCTCAAGACATTGCTGATAATGGGATAGACGAAGACTGTAGTGGATATGACCTCTATCTGGAGACTAAGATATTTGCCAATCCATTCTCAGATATGTTGGAGATCAGGTACAACACCAATATCGTATCCCTCATAGAAGTGTATAACGTCAGTGGTCAAATCATCACAAGCGGTACTATGCACTTTGATAACAACTTTGTCCAGCTCCCTCTCAATCAACTCATCCCTGGTGTCTATTGGGTCAGAATCATCCAGAATGATGATATCTTACTGACAGAGAAGATCCTTAAAGATTAACCATGAGCTAACCATCCAACTGGTATCGATATCCAATCAAGACTAGAGATCATGATTGGAGGGGGTCTCTATGGCTCTCAATCAGATGTGAAGGAGATTATGACGAGTCACAAAGCGACAAGTATCAAACTGGAGAATGGAATATCTCCTCCCTCAGAATTCATCCAAAAACAGAGCTTTCTCCCTAAGAAGTATCCAATTTTGTGTCAAATAGAGACATAAATCAGAGAAAAGCGACTAAAGTAACTGTCAGTCAGTAATTTAGACAACTTTGGAAGAAAATATTATCTTAGTAAGCTAAAAGTATAAAACCCTATGAAATTCCGAATTTTTTACGCTGCATTCTTTTTCCTTTCCTTTGTATCTAGTCTTCACTCTCAGTTACCTGATGGTAGTGATGTACCCAATTTTACCCTAGATGATCTAGATGGAGTGACTCACGACCTTCACGATTATCTCTCGGATGGCAAAGGTGTCGTCATAGATTTTTCAGCGACGTGGTGTGGATTCTGTTGGAATTATCACAATACTGGTACGCTAGAGACAGTCTGGGAAGACTATGGTCCATCAGGGACAGATGAGGTAATGGTATTCTTCATAGAGCCAGACTCGGGTACTTCTCAGCAGTGTATCTATGGGAGTAGTGGATGCAGTGGAGGATCACTTGGAGATTGGACTGCAGGAGTGAGTCATCCAATTATCAATCCGGGATCATCTGATGCTAATCAGCTTGATAGTGATTTTAGTCTCAATTTCTTCCCTACACTCTATGCTGTCGGGCCTAACTTCAAAATCTACGAAGTCGGTCAGTTATCAGTTGCTGGATGGGGAGATTGGATAGAGTCATTTACTCTTGAGGCAGATTTCACATTGGTATCTGATGGTGGATGCTCATCTGATGAAGTAGAGATATTGGCTACAGGTGGTCATGGGACATTGCAATATATCTGGTCAGATGGTCAGACGGGAAGTACGGCTAACGACTTAGCTCCAGGAGTCTATACAGTGGAGGTACAAGATCAGAATGGATACAGTGTAGAGGTCGGACCGATTACGATTACTCCAGGTAATGGAATCTCCGTAGATCTTGATGACTTAGAGGACGTCTCTTGTTTTGGAGAGAATGATGGATATATCGAAGTAGATGGATTGAATGGGAGTGGTGATTATACATATGATTGGTCCAATGGTGTCGACACTTATTACAATGAAAATTTGGCGCCAGGTGATTATTCAGTATTGGTCACGGATCAAGCAACGGGATGTACTGCAGAGGAGGAGTATACGATATTTGAGGCGGAGTTCTTCGGTGCACAAGTAGAGGCAATACCAACCAATTGCGATGGCCAACAAGGAAGCTTAGAGATCGAGACAGATGGCGGAGCTGGCAATTTTATCTACTTCGTCAATGGCACACCGTACAATGATCCCATCATCGAAGACCTAGATGCAGGCATCTACTCCATATTCATCAGAGATGCAGATAACTGTACAGTCTCAGTGACATCAGAGATAGTACAACCAACCGTGCCCACAGTGGATACTCTGATGCCAGAGATGATTACCTGCGAGCAGCAGATGATCACCTTGAGTGCTGATAGCTCCTCCATAGGTCAGCATATCATCTATACTTGGGACTTGGATACATTAGCGATAGATACAGGATATATAGTCCAGACTGATACCTTTGGACTCTTCACTCTGACGGTAAAGGATACTCTCTCTACTTGCCAAGATACTTTGACATTTGAAGTAGCGACAGACACACTAGTCCCAGTACTGAGTATCGCCACTAGTCAGAGTACACTGACATGTGATGTGATGAGTACGACATTGATGAGTACCACAGATATGGACAGTTTGGCATTTAGCTGGACTGAAGAGAGCGGTACTCTCATCAGCACTGATGAGAACATAGACGTCTCTACTCCTGGTATCTACACACTTCAAGTCGCTAACTCATCTAATGGATGTGTGACATCCGACTCGCTAGTGATAGATCAGAACCTAGATGCCCCTACTCTCGTCCTTGACCAGATCACCGACATTGATTGTCAGAATGTTACCTCAAGCATCAGTATCCAAGATGACGGAGAAGCAACATATCAGTGGACGACATCAGATGGATCTATCAGTGGATCAGTTACTGGCTCTGAGATCATCGTAGAGTCAGCGGGAGAGTATACAGTGACAAGTACAAGTATCATCTCAGGATGTGTAAGTAGTGAGACGTATGAAGTAGCATCATCAACAGACGTGCCAGAGGTATCTATCAATCAACCTACACTCCTCACTTGTGACCAGACAACTGCAGTGCTCCAGGCAAATGACGAAGATGGATACAGCTACGAGTGGTTAGATGATCAAGGAAATCTCATCGCCCAAGGTGCAGAGTATATCACTGACTTACCTGGTGAGTATGTGCTAAGGGTCACAGATATTGACAATGGATGTAGTAAGGTCACATCAGTAACTGTAGATCAAGATATCGAGGCTCCTACTATCACGCTACTAGAGCAAGGGCAGATCAATTGCCTTACCGAAGTGACACTTATCACAGTAGATCAGATTGATAATCATAGTTATCGATGGACATCTGATGATGGAGTCATCGAAGGAGGTAGACTCACTGCTCAAGTAAGTGTCAGTACAGCTGGACAGTACCAGCTCACTCTGACCAATAGTCTGACAGGATGTGAGTCTACACAGACCTACACCATCTTAGAAGATATCACGTCACCAGATGTCAATATCACGTCAGGAGGGACACTCACTTGTGAGCAAGATCAGATCATGCTAGTCGCTAACCCCAATGACGCATTTACCTACGAGTGGATCACGACCGATGGGTCTACGATAGGCTCTAATACTCTCCCTACACTCCAAGTAAATGCAGCTGGTACATACCAACTCATCACTACAAGTAGTATCAATGGATGTACTGCGACACAATCGATTACAGTCCAAGAAGACAAAGAACAACCCGTCATAGAAGTACTATCTGTGGGCTCAGTCGACTGTAGTGGTGCTAATGCACTGATTACACTCTCAGCTAATCCTAATCTAGACTATCAATGGTCTACAACCAATGGCAGTATCTCAAGTGGAAATACCGACGCCAGCCTAGAAGTAGATCAGGCGGGGACATATACAGTGGTAGCAACGGATCAGCGCAATGGCTGCACCTCTACAGAAGTAATCGAAGTCCTCTTCAGCCAAGCACCTCCTGTGGTCGAAGTCTCAGGTGACTTGCTCATCTGTAGAGGAGAGAGTACTACGCTATGCATGACTACAAGTGATGGAGATACTCAATGGTCAATCAATGGCAATCTCATCAGTACAGATCAGTGCATCGATGTAGACCAAGCGACTACGATAGAAGCAATATCCACTAATCAGATAGGATGCTCTACGATAGCAAGCGTGACAGTAGAGGAGTACATCTTCCCACAAATCAATACGACTGGGGGCCAACAAGTCCTCGACTGTGCTACACCGACGATCAACTTAGGGTATCAGGTTGATGGGAGTTCGGCATTTGCAGCAGTGTGGTCAGATGCGAGTGGACAGGTCATCGGAGAGACTCACTCAGTAGAGATAGCACAGCCGGGTACATACACTCTCACTCTTGTAAATGTAACTCTAGGATGTGAGGAGTCTAGAGTATTTGAGGTAGAGATGGATGAGACGGCACTCCCCACATTCCAATTCTCAGCAGAGGGTCAACTGACACAATCCTTTGCTTATACAGCTGATGACCAAGTGGATTCTCAGGTCTGGACATTTGGTGATGGTGCTACATCTACAGAAGTCAACCCAACATATACCTACGTCATCCCTGGTCGATATGAAGTCTGTCTCACTACGACTAATAAGTGTGGAGATGTCACAGATTGCAATGATATCGTGGCAGCACTGCCTGTAGCTATCACTCATCAAGCAACTTCAGATCTAGACTGCTTTGCAGACGAAAATGGAAGTATTAGTATCACACTCACAGATGGATTGGAACCATACTCAGTGGAGTGGACAGGTCCCAATGGATTCACAGCAGAGGGACAAGAGATCACAGGACTCGCAGCAGGAGAGTATCAAGCTGAGATCACTGATGCAGGCAATACTGATGAGATCCTTCAGTTCACCATAGCCCAACCAGATCAGATCACCATCACAGCAGAGCTTATCCAAGAGGAGACAGTAGGCCAAGGTAACGGATCTATAAGCCTCATCGCGATAGGAGGTACTGGAGTCCTTACCTATGCTTGGAGTCACGGTCCTACCACTGCTAACATCTCTGACTTAGTTGCTGGAGAGTATTCAGTGATTATCGAAGATGACAATGGATGCCAAATCAATGCTCAATACACAGTCAATGGTGTAGTCAGTAGTGTAAGTAATATCGATGGGCTTGACCTCTTCGAAGCGACACCTAATCCGACCACAGGACTGATCAATATCACAGTAGAGATGAGTCAGAGAGCTGACTTACAGTTATCAGTCATGGATATCTCTGGTAAGGTCTATCACAGAGCCACTGTATCTCAGTCAAGTCAATCACTGCAGATAGACCTCTCAGACCTTGCTCAAGGTCTCTATCTGATCAGACTGACGAATGGTCATCAAGTGACTACCAAGAGAGTAGCTATGGTGAAGTAACATTCCTCATGGATAAGTAAGATCTAATCCAAAGTCACTGAGTCTTATACAGATTAAGTGCTAATAAGATCAAATCAGAGCAAAGGTCAATCACTCTACTGAGTGATTGACCTTTGCTGTTTATCAGAGAGTTGCCAGGCAAGCATTCGCTAGGTTGTCGTCGATGACATGAAGGAGATATCGAGAGAATAAGACAAGTAGGCTAAAGGTCGCAATATGTTAAATGAAAGGGAGTAATCAGTATTTTACATATTATTATTATTTTACATATGTTTGTTGTATATTTGTAGGTATGTTTTATATCATATTGGATAATTTACTGCATTTCGTATACTAGACATGTTATTTAGACACCTTAATCTCTCACATATTTGTACCTCGATACTTACTGTATTCTGTATGTTGTCATCAGAGCAGAGTACCAATATTGCGATAGATCCACTAGGTATCTCAGTAGATAAATACGAAGTAACAATTGATCAATACAAACACTTCTTGCTACAGACAGATTACACCACTACTTATGATGATGGTGGCCTGAGATATGATTATAGTAGAGAAGCAGCTGCCTGGATAGAGGTGCCATCAGCATCTTCATGGATGAACTATATGGAGGATCAAGACGAGAGTCTGCCAGTAACGATGGTATCATATCAGGATGCATGTGCTTATTGTCAATCTCAAGATGGAAGATTACCTACTCCAGAGGAATGGGAGAGTTACTCTGGAAGAGAAGTCGTCAAAGGTAATATCTGGCACGGCATATTTCCATATCGCGACTACGGTAACGATGGGTATAGTAATCGGCTAAGTCCAGTAGGTGAGATGCCCCCATTAGAGAATGGACTACACGATATCTATGGCAATGCCTGGGAGTATGTCCAGTCCGAGTCAAACTTAGTAATGGCCAAAGGTGGTTCGTATCTCTGTGACTTCAGCATGTGTAGTGATACTAAGAGTAAAGGACAATTACTTATCTATCAACAACAAAGAGTACAATCAAATATCGGATTTAGATGTGTGTATGACTTATAAATAAAATACAAAGAGTCATCTCACCAATAGAGAAAACCATAGAGTAAGCGTCAACTTACTTTACTAATATAGAACAGCAACCTTACAAATAGCTTAGCTAGAGACTGATCTAATCGGAACCTAATGTATGCCCTCATCTGAGGACAGCGATTTTATCATTGAAGTGAATTATAGACGTCCGTCTATAACTGACTTCGGCATAAGTTATATGTATGAATAAGAAATTAATTCTTACCGACAAAAACAAGAAACAAGCAAACTCTCAATTCAAGAAGAGTCTTTTTTCTTTTCTCTTGTTCCTTACTTCGTTTAACATGTTTGGGCATTCAGTCCAAGTCAATTATTGTGTCACAGAGGTAGGTACGATCAGACTCTTCATAGAGCATTGGCACGGTAATTTGAGTTTCCAACAGATGGCTAATGCTCAGGTACAGATATTTGTAGATGACGGATCTACAGTTACACAGGAGTTTTATCCAGCACAAGGAGCTGTGATCAATACCACCATAGATAACTTACCTGGATGTAAGACCGAGATGGTAGTCCTCTCGCAGTGTACCTCCAGATCAGATGGTAGGAATGCCAACACACAGAATGATTGGGGATATTGGGATTTTGTGCCACCAGCATGTGGAGCACCCTTGACACTCACGGTAAATGCTGTACAAGGTTCTCAAGCATTTATCTTCTTAGAGGGATGTGACAATCTATTTCCTACAAGTTTCACAGCTACATTTGAAGACTGCGCTGAGCCTCAACTGACATGTCCAGATGACATCACAACGACTGCTGGTCCAGATTGCACAGCCATGGTGACTGGGCTGAATCCAGATATTTTATTTGATGATTGTACCGCTGTTGATGATTTGATATTGAGCTATGAGATTACAGGAGCTACATCGAGGAGTGGTCCCGGATTGCCAGATGGGCTATTCAATGTAGGGACGAGCAGTGTTACGATCTTAGCAGAAGATGAGACAGGTAAGATAGGAGAGTGTACGATGACAGTCACTGTCCAAGATGAATCTCCACCTACGATAGACTGTAGTCAAGCAAGTGATATGCTCTCTATAACATGTGCTACGAGTCCACCACCGTTGTTAGATGTTGGTGCATTTGCAGTGATGGATAACTGTACGAGTCTTGGGGATATCCTCTTTACGATTGACGAGACAGAGACATCGCCAGAGACTTGTCCAGCTGGGAGTTCAGACCTCATAAGGACGTACAGTTTTGCTGACGAGGCTGGCAATATCGCAACATGTGTACAGACGATCACCTTTGTAGATGATACAGAGGCTCCTACTGTGGTAGGTGCCACACCCACTGATGCGAATCTCTCATGTGATGAGGCTGCACCACCCGTGCCCACTGTAGAGTTTACCGATAATTGTACTGACCCTGTCAATGTTGAATTTTTTGAGACATTCTCACCAGATCCAGATTGTCCCACATCATACTCCCTGACGAGGACGTGGATAGCAACTGATGATTGTAGTAATGAGATAATAGTGACACAAACGATCACAGTCACAGATGATGTCGATCCGCTATTGGATCCGATTGCAGATCTTACGATTGACTGTGATGACCAAGCTGCAGGAGAGATAGCAGCATGGTTAGCTCTCCCTACGGGTACTGATAATTGTGGATCGGTATCGATTACGCATGATTGGGATGGCAGTATCCCTGACTTCTGTGCCGGTGAGAGCATTACGATTACATATACAGCGACAGATCTCTGTGGCAATACGACCGTAGATCAAGGTCAGATTATTGGTACTGCAGATGTCACAGGACCGATGTTTTTAAATTGTCCAAGTGACTTTACAGTAAATGCAGACTTTGCTAATTGTGGAGCCGATATCGTCTTTAGTACTCCCATAGCAGAAGATTGTGGTGAATTTGTCAATGTAGATTATGCAACTGGAAGCCTCCAATCTGGAGATATCTTTCCCGAAGGAACATCAACGATAACATTCGAAGCGACAGATCTTTGTGGCAATATCACGACTTGTACATTTGATCTCACAGTCGTAGATGATACGACACCTACTATCAGTTGTCCATCTAATACTGTGACCAACTGTGCTGACCCCGGAGCATGCACGTGGACATCAGATGAGAGCATCTATGCGAGTTATACAGATAATTGTGCTGACTTTGTGGTTACATATGCGATTACGGGTGCTACGAGTGCCAATGGTACAGGCAATGCAGATGCAATCGACTTTGAACTTGGCACGAGTACAGTAACATATACGATTACAGATAACTCTACGATGCCTCCGTTGGTTGCGACATGTCTGTTTGATGTCAGAGTAGAGGATTGTGAGGCACCAACATTTACATGTAGTGATGCCTTGGGTATCGAGTGTGGGATGGAAGATCTCCAACAATGGCTTGATGATACCGAAGCTGCGATCATCGCTAATGGTGATATCGCTGCATGCTCAGAACCACTGACCGTAATCAGTCAGATCATCGAGTTAGACCAGTCTTGTGGCGATTCGTATACGAGGACATATCTCTTCACGGCAACTGATCAAGCAGGCAATAGTGGTACTTGCGAGGCGACTTATAGTGTGGTAGATAATACTGCACCAATCATCACTGCAGCAACAGACCTCGTCATACAGTGCAGTGGTACGAGCCAATCAATAGCGATCAATACTTGGCTGAGTAATCAGGGTAATGCTATGCTGAACACTGAGGATTGCGGAGACATCATCTGGACCAATGACTTCTCGGGTCTTACTGATGACTGCAATGAGACAGGTACAGCAGATGTGCTATTCACAGCAACGGATGCTTGTGGTAATACTGCAACGACTACTGCGACAGTGACGATACAAGATACAATAGCACCGACACTCCTCTGTGCCGATGACATCATCGTAGAGTGCGGTGACCCTAATACTGATAACATTGTCACGAGCTGGTTACTCTCTGCCCAAGCAGAAGATGAGTGTGGAGATGTGACTGTGACCAATGATTACACAGCGTTGCCAGAGTGTGGTAGCAGTACTACGGTGACATTTACGATAAGTGACAGTTGTGATGGTACAGTGATCACCTGTACAGCACAGATCACACTAGATGACACTACACCACCAGTAGTCACTACACCTCCAACTGACCTCTTTGTCGAGTGTGATGGGAGTGCAGACCCTGGAGGTGCAATTGCAGCCTGGTTAGCACTCAATGGTGGGATGGTGATATCAGATGCTTGTGACCCTGCATCGATAGTAGCTAACACAATAGTGAACTCTCAAGTGACGTGCAATGGGGCTGAAGATATCATCTATCAATTCACCGCTACAGACCAATGCGGAAACCTCACAGTAGCAGAGAATGCTACAGTACATCTGATAGATACGACTCCACCAGCAGTAACAGTACCAGATGATACCACAGTCAGCTGTGATGCCAGTCCAGATCCTGTGGCTTGGTCACAGACATTTATAGTCTCAGATGATTGTGACCTTACTCCAATGGTGATCAATCACCTCGAAGGGATCGAAGAGTCATGTGACGGGACTCTCCAGACTACGGTCTATACATACAGCTTCTATGCCATCGATAATTGTGGCAATACAGATGGGACAATTACTCGAACATATACAGTACAAGATCTTACTAATCCCATGATTACTCCTCCGGATGACTTGTTACTCGACTGTACTGACGATGCAGCAATAGCAGTCATAGCTTGGCTTGATGACTACATCGTGAGTGATAATTGTAACTCAGAGGATGAGTTAGTGGTGACTAACGACTTTGTAGATGTACCTGAGATGTGTGGCGGTAGTGTGACAGTCACTTGGAGTGTCACAGATGCTTGTGGTGCAACTGGTACCGGCAGTGCTGATATCATCATATCAGATGACACTACTGGTCCAAGTATCGTCTGTCCAGATGACTTAGTCCTGATCTGTAATGACTCTAACAATGATGCATTGATCGCATCATGGCTAGTACTTGCCACTGGAGATGATGACTGTAGCGATGTCGAGATTACTCACGATTACGATAGTATGTTGACTCTTGATTGTACAGGGGCTCTAGGTACAGTGGTCACATTTACAGCAGTAGATGATTGTGATAATGAGACTACCTGTACAGCATCGATATTCCTAGAAGACGATGAAGTACCGATAATTACCACATTTGCATCGGACTATACGATTGAGTGTAGTGCAGCAGACTTCGTGACTCAACAGAATGATTGGATTGAGAATAATGGTGGTGCAGTGGCCACTGATAATTGTGATGATGATATTACATGGACTGCAACAGCACAGACAGCAATCGTTGGTTGCGGAGGGACATCGACGACTCCATATCTATTCACAGCGACTGATGACTGTGGCAATATCGCAACATCGACAGCGAGCTTTATCGTCGAAGACGAATCAGCGCCAACCGTAATCCCTCCAGCTCCCTTGACAGTAGAGTGTAATGGATCGGGAAATCAAGCAGATCTTGCATCATGGTTAGCAACCGCAATGGCATCAGATGGATGCTCCCAGATCTCATCTATCGAAAGTTATGTTGACAATACAATCAGTGGTTGTGGTAATACTGCAAGCTATACCTATAGATTTGAAGCAACGGACGAGTGTGGATTTATGACAGAGGAGTTTTCAACATTTACGATACTGGATGAGACACCTCCTACGATTGATTGTCCAGTACCACTCACTCTAGAGTGTGGTAATCCAAATAATCTCACACTCATCGCAGCATGGCTATCAACAGCTACAGCAGCTGATGGATGTAACGATGTGTCTATCAGTAATGATTACGTCGATGTACCATCTACACTACTCTGCAATGGAGGAGGGATGATCGATGTGACATTTACGGCAGTAGATGATTGTGATAATCTCATCGCATGTGTGACTCAGATTATACTCGATGATACGACTCCACCAACATTTGAGAATTGTCCAATGGATATCGTACTTAATACAGATGGTGATTGTGGTAATACTTATCTCTTCTCTGCCCCTCCAGCGAGTGACAATTGTGAAGTGACTGTTACCCAGACAGCTGGATCACCAAGTGGTACTCTCTTACCACTCGGAGAGACGACGATAGAGTTTACAGCAACAGATGGATGCGGCAATACTGAAATCTGCAGCTATACTGTCACAGTAGTAGATACAGCAGATCCGATGATCGGTTGTCCATCTATCCCTGTCGTCATATGTGCAGATACAGGTACTTGTCAGTGGGTAAGTGATGACTCCATCAGTCCCAATGTAGAGACTGGAGACTGCCCACAATTCCAAGTAACGTATGCAATCTCTGGAGCTACATCAGCGACAGGGGACGATGACGCTACAGGCGAAATATTCAATCTAGGTACGAGTACAGTGACCTACACTATTGAAGACGGTAGCGGTAATATCAGTACCTGTAACTTTGATGTGATCGTAGACGATTGCGAATCACCAGTGCTGACATGTGCAGCAGATATCACAGTGACATGTGGTAACCTAGAGACAGCATTAGCTGACTGGCAAGCGACAGTGACTGCTACAGATAATTGTGATATCAACCCACTGATCACACCAGTAGTCTTCAATACGATGAGTGGTTGTGGACAGACTGACTCTAATACGTATCTCTTCACTGCCTCTGATGCTGCTGGTAATACAAGCACATGTCTGGCAACTTATACGATAGTAGACAACACAGCTCCAGAGATCATCTGTCCCCCAATACTCGAACTCGAGTGTGGCAATGCAAATAATGAAGCATTTGTCAGTAATTGGCTAAGCACTGTAACAGCAAGTGATGGATGTTCTACACCGACGATTACGAATAACTACACTACACTTCCTACAGATCTTCTCTGCGAAGGTGGAGGGATGATCACCGTAATATTTACCGCTGAAGACGACTGTGACAATGTGACAACTTGTACAGCTGAGATCTCCATAGAAGATACCACAGTCCCGACATTTGATTATTGTCCAGCAGATATTACTCTCAATGCTGATGGAGAGTGTGGATCGACACCGATATTCAGTAGTCCGACTGCAATGGACAATTGTGATGTAACAGTAGCATTGACATCAGCGAATGCAAGTGGGACGGAGTTTCCACTAGGGACGACACCTGTAGAGTATACTGCCACTGATAGATGCGGCAATACTGCAATCTGTACATGGAATATTACAGTAGTAGATAATATCGATCCTATCATACTCTGTCCGAGTGTCGCTGTAGCTAAATGCGTGGATTTTGGGACTTGTAGTTGGATAAGTGACAGTTCTATATCTCCAGCATTCAACCTGGAGAACTGTCCTGACTTTACAATTACTTATGCAATAACAGGAGCAACCACGGCAACTGGCAGTGATAATGCAGCAGGAGAAGTCCTAGCACTAGGGACAAGTACAGTGACCTATACCATGACCGATGCAAGTGATAACGTCACGACGTGTAGCTTTGATGTCATCGTATCAGACTGTGACGACCCAATATTAGCATGTCCGACTGACCTTACAGTAGTCTGTGGGGATCCGCAAGCTACTCCACTGGCTGATTGGCAAGCGACTGCAACAGCAACGGACAATTGTGATGCATCGATAACAGTCACTCCATCTCTCTTCAATACGATTTCTGGATGTGGCAATACACTCAGCGAAGTCTATCTCTTCACCGCAACGGATGCAGAAGGGAACACGAGTACATGTCTTGCAACTTATACCATCATAGATAATCAGGCACCAGAGATTATATGTCCTGCAGCACCGCTATCTCTTGAGTGTAACGATACTAATAATACTGCACTCATCACTGCGTGGTTAGCGTCAGTCAGTGCAGAGGACAACTGTGATACCCCTCTATTGACACACAACTATGTAGCACCACCACTCGGATTTACTTGTGATGGTACGGGCTTGATCTCAGTAGTATTCACAGCGACCGACGCTTGTGGTAACTCCTCTGTATGTATAGCGGATATCACTCTAAATGATACGCAGGCACCGACGATAGAGTGTCCATCAGACCTGACCCTCTCATGCAACAATGTCAATAATGCAGCTTTGATTAACAATTGGCTAGATCTAGCCTCAGGTGATGATAGCTGCGCAGACATCACAGTCACCCATGACTACACATCTGGATTGACATTGGACTGCAATAGCATCACAGGGACAGTAGTGACATTCACAGCGACTGATGATTGTGACAATACTACATCATGTACAGCCTCCATCATACTGAATGATAATGAAGTGCCAGTGATCACGAGCTTTGCAGACGATCTTATCTTGGAATGCGGCGAGGCGAATAATGAGGCAACCATCTCTAACTGGATTGCTGACAATGGAGGTACTGAGGCATCTGACAATTGTGATATGAATATGACTTGGACTGCAGTAGCAGATGTGCCAGAGGGCACATGTGGGAGTACGACTATAACATCATACACATTTACCGTGAGTGATGCATGTGGCAATACTGCAATAGCCTCTGCTAACGTCCAACTCCTCGATACGACTGACCCTATCCTGACTGTACCTGTGGCTACTACTGTAGAGTGCAATGGATCAGGAAATCAAGCAGAATTGTCAACATGGCTAGCATCCGCAACAGCAGAAGATACTTGCGATGAAGAGGTCACTGTGACAACTCTCCTAGATAATACAGTGAGTGGATGTGGATCTACAGAGACATATGTCTATCTCTTTACAGCGACTGATGCATGTGGGAATTCTCTCTCGGAGCAATCCAGCTTTGTGATAGAGGATAGGACTGCACCGACAATCACTTGTCCAGCAATCCCGCTCACTCTCCAGTGTGGCAATCCTAATAATCTCACTCTTGTCTCCGCATGGTTATCTACCGTGACTGCTGCCGATGATTGCAGTGAGATCACCATTACGAATAATTTCATCGGGCTGCCAACTGACTTAGTCTGTAACGGAGGAGGGACAGTCACAGTGACATTTACAGCTAGTGATGCTTGTGGCAATGACTCTCAATGTACTGGACAGATCATTATAGATGATACTATAGCACCGACATTTGTCAATTGTCCAGCTGATGTCACGCTGAATACTGACGACGCATGTGGTAATACACCAATCTTCAGTCTGCCTGATGCTACTGATGAGTGCAGTGTGACGGTTACCCAGACTGGTGGTCCAGCAAGTGGCACCGTATTCCCTCTAGGTACGACTACTCTAGAGTTCACAGCAACAGATGAATGTGGCAATACAGACGTCTGTGAGTATGATATAACAGTAGTAGACTTAGATAATCCTGAAGTCTCTTGTCCGATCGGCAATACAGTGAAGTGTGCTGATACTGGTACATGTGTCTGGACAAGTGATACTACAGTTGCACCCAACACCGGGCTGGATGACTGTCCAGGTATCTCCATCACTTATACGATTACAGGTGCTACGCAAGGAAGTGGATTAGATGATGCCACAGGAGAGATATTCAATATTGGTACGAGTACAGTGACATACACTATCCAAGATGGCAGTGATAATAGTAGCACATGTAGCTTTGATGTCGTAGTACAGGACTGTGAAGACCCTGTCATCTCTTGTGCAACAGATCTGATAGTGACATGTAGTGATGCAGCAGCAACGTCGATTGATGATTGGCAATCTACTGTCAGTGGATCAGACAACTGCGATACTCCAGTAGATATCTCTGCGCTACTCTTCAATACGGTGAGTGGATGCGGCAATACGATGGCTGAGACATATCTCTTCACTGCAACAGATGAAGCGGGTAATACTTCGACATGTCTCTCGACATATACGATAGAAGATATCACACCACCGGAGATCATCTGCCCTGCAGACCTCACGCTAGAGTGTGGCGATCCTAACAATCCTGCACTGATCGTAGCATGGTTAGCGACTACATCGGCTACTGATGGGTGTGATATACCGACACTCACTCATGATTACTCTCATCTTCCATCAGATCTTGATTGTATGGGTGGTGGTAGTTTGACAGTGACATTTAGAGCAGTAGATGCTTGTGATAATGAGACTACGTGTACATCTCTCATAACCATGACTGACACGACAGCTCCGACATTTGAGATGTGTCCTGCTGATATTACTCTCAATGCTGATGGTGGTTGTGGAAGTACACCGATCTTCAGCACACCGATAGCATCAGACAACTGCAATGTTACTGTAGCTCAGACCTCAGGACTGATGAGTGGGGTGCAATTCCCTCTAGGTACGACTACTGTAGAGTTCATGGCGACAGATGCTTGTGGTAATACTGCAGTATGTGCTTGGGATATAAGCGTAGTAGATATTACAGATCCGATCGTATCGTGTCCAAGTGTTGACATCGTACAGTGTACAGATATCGGGACATGCATGTGGGTCAGCGACGATTCAGTATCACCATCATTCAGTACAGAAGACTGTCCTGATTACATTCTGACATATAGCATCAGTGGTGCCACTACAGAGAGTGGATCGGATAATGCTACAGGTGTAGTCTTCCAGCTTGGGACGAGCACAGTTACTTATACCATGACAGATGGGAGTGGCAATGTGACATCATGTAGTTTTGATGTAGTGATCCAGGATTGCGAAGCACCAGTATTGACATGTCCTATGGAGATGATCGTAGAGTGTAATGATCCAGCTGCGATGACTGTCCTAGATTGGCAAGCGACAGCAGTAGCGACTGACAACTGTGCTAGTGATATTACTATCGAAGCGACACTATTCAACTCAGTAAGTGGATGCGGTGGCACATCGAGCCAAGCATATCTCTTCACGGCGACTGATGCTGCGGGTAATCAGAGTACTTGTATCGCAAGCTATATCCTCCAAGATACATCCTCACCTACGATCACATGCCCTCAGCCACTAGTGCTCGCTTGTGGTGATCCGAATAATGCATCCCTCATCGGCAACTGGTTAGCTGCGGCTACGACGACAGATGAGTGTGGAAGTCCTACGATTACTCACAATTATGTAGCTCCACCTCAGGGATTTGTCTGTAATCAATCAGGGCTGATATCAGTAGTATTTACCTCTACAGATGAGTGTGGTCTGACAAGCAACTGTACAGCGGATATTCTGATCAATGATACAGAGTTACCAGTAATTACATGCCCAGATGATCTTACACTGGAGTGCAATAATGTCAATAATACGGCAATTATCAACTCTTGGTTAGCTCTAGCTACAGCACAAGATAACTGTAGTGATGTCCAAGTGGTCAATGACTTCTCTGATATGTTGACACTAGATTGCTCGGGGGCAAATGGGACAATCATCACATTTACAGCAAGTGACGAATGTGACAATACAGTGACATGTACAGCATCTATCTTCCTAGAAGATGATGAACTACCAATGATAATCACTCCACCAACTGACTTGAGTGTCGAGTGTGATGGAGCTGGTAATATCACGGAGATTCAAAATTGGCTAGATGATAATACAAGTAACGATCCAGATCGCGGTATGGAGGCAACTGATAATTGTGGGATGGTCTCACTTACAGTCCTCGAAGCAAGCAGATCAGATGAGTGTGGCAATACGACAATCATCACATACACATATACGGTGACTGATGTCTGCGGCAATATGGTTAGCGTCAATGCCAATGTCAATATCACTGACACTACAGATCCAGTGCTCACTCCACCAACAGCCACAGATACAGCATCGTGTGATGTTGACTTTGAGACAGCATTTGATCTCTGGCTCAACTCGGCAAGTGCAACAGATCTCTGCGGTACTGCAGAGGTATCAGCTGTACTCTTCCAAGAGCAGATGATCTGTGCTGGTACCAATAGTATCATCGAGAGGGAGTATACGTTCACAGCAACAGACGCATGTAACAATCAAAGTACAGCTAATGCGACATTTACGATAATTGATGATATCGATCCGACGATCCAAGCACCTGCAGACTTAGAGATGGGATGCGGAGATGATTTCAGTGCTCAGATTAGTATTTGGCTAGACCAATATACTGTCATAGACGCTTGTCAGCAAACGACTGTTTCTCACGATTTTGATGGACAAGTCCCTGATCAATGTGGTGGCAGTATCACTGTGACATGGACTGTTATGGATGATTGTGGAGCTACGAGTACTGCGAGTGCAGACATCATAATCACTGCTGACACGACACCACCTAGTATCGACTTCTGTCCTGCGGACTTGACGTTTACTACAGAGGCAGGGCAGTGTGATGCAGTGATTAACTATGGCACGCCGACGGCTACAGATTGCAATGGTCCAGTGACTATCGTCAAGACTAGTGGTCCTGATGCAGGGACGATGGTAGCAGCAGGAATGACAGAAACCATAGAGTTCACTGCAACGGATGGTTGTGGTAATGCCTCGATCTGTACGTTTACAGTGACAGTGATAGATGAGCAATTACCAGTGATCACTTGTCCATCTAATGATGTAGTCAAGTGTAACTCTACAGGGACGTGTACTTGGATATCAGATAATGATGTCTCACCGATCAACTCAAGTGATAACTGTCCTAACTATACTGTCAACTATATCATCACAGGAGCTACTCAGAGTACAGGTGTAGATGATGCCGCTGGCGAAATCTTCAACCTCGGAGAGTCTACAGTGACATACCAGATTATGGATGCGATGGGTAACCCTGTCTCGACATGTACATTTATGGTAGTCGTACAAGACTGCGAAGATCCTACCATACTCTGCAACGATGTATCAGGAGTGGCATGCAATGCTCAGAGTCTTACGGATTGGTACATGAGTATCGTGAGTACTGTGGCTGATAACTGTGATGATGACTTGTCAGTGGATACACTGTTACTTACTGACTTCAGCACATGTGGCAATACATTTGATAGAGTCTATCAATATACGGTAACTGATGCAGCTGGCAATATGAGTAGCTGTCTTGCAAGGTATATGACGATAGATGATGTAGAACCAGTGATAACGACCGAAGCCCAATCACTCTCAGTCGAGTGTGATGGTACTAATCAAAGTATCCTATTCCAAGGATGGCTCAACTCTCATGCAAGTGCAGTAGCTACAGATGAGTGTGGAGGTCCGATTACGTGGTCCAATGACTTCAATGGATCAGTGACTACTGAGTGCTCAGGTACGACAGATATCACGGTGACATTCACAGCCACAGATGAGTGTGGCAATGCCTCTACTACGACGGCGACATTCAGGATCGAAGATACTACTGCCCCAATACTCAACTTACCTAATGACTTAGACTTGAGTTGTGGAGATCCATTCAATGCATTCTTTACGCTTACTTGGATCAATGGTGCTTCTGCAAATGATGTCTGTAATGGATTCACATTTGTCAGCAATGACTATCCTGGTACGATGGTAGAGAGTTGCGGATCTACGACCGTGCAGACGATTACATTTACAGCAAGTGACCTCTGTGGCAATGTGACTACAGATACTCGGACTGTGACGACATCAGATACGACACCACCGACAGTATTGCTCCCAGCTCAAGATATCGTGCTGGAGTGTGGGTCTACGCAAGAGATCACCACATGGCTCAACTCTAATGGTGGTGCCATCGCAACAGATGACTGTAGTGATGAGCAACTGACTTGGACGTATACATCTGATGACTTCACTCCAGTCTGTGGAGCAGCTGGAGAGGTAGTGTATACATTCGTCGTGACAGATAACTGTGGTAATAGTACGGCGACGACTGCGAGTCTCATCACTGAGGATAGGACTCCACCTCTACTCACAGTGCCGACAGATTATATCGAAGAGTGTGGCTCAGTCACTACAAGTATCGAAGATTGGATAGCTCAAGCAACCGCTACAGATGCTTGTGGGACGGTCGAGATTACAAGTACATTGTGGGACAGTAACATCGGTTGTGGAGGGACACTCTTTGAGAGATACCTCTTCACAGCGATCGATCAGTGTGGCAATGTAAGTACAGACTTTGGTAACTATAGGACGGTAGATACGACGGATCCATTATTGGATTGTCCAGCAGATCTCATCCTAGAGTGTGGTGACCAAGACAATGCTATCTTACTCCAAAGTTGGTTGAATAGCGCAGTGGGAGTTGATGCTAATGGCTGTAGCACGATTACAGTGACAGCTGACCCTCCGAGTGAATTACCAGACCTCAGTTGTGATCAGATAGATGGGCTTGAAGTAACATTTATCGCGACAGATGATTGTGGCAATAGTACGACTTGTATTGCATCGATCTATGTGATAGATACAGTAGAACCAGTATTCTTGAATTGTCCATCTGATATCGTGATCAATGTAGATGTAGACATCTGTGGAGCTAATCCTATCTTCTCTACTCCTATAGCGGCGGACGATTGTAGTGTGACAGTAGAGCAGACTGCAGGACTTGCATCAGGATCAGAATTTCCGCTTGGAGAGACTCAACTTGAATATACTGCGACAGATCTCTGTGGCAATACGAGTGTCTGTGCATTTACGCTGACAGTGGTAGACTCTGACGTACCGATGATATTGTGTCCGTCTAATGGTATCGAAGTGGCAACATCACCAGGCCTCTGTGTCTGGATGTCGGATGATCAAGTAGCACCAAGCATCTCTGTAGAGAACTGTCCAGACCAGGTGATTACATATACGATCACAGGAGCTACCAATGCAAGTGGATCAGACAATGCAGCTGGCGTAACCTTCAATCTTGGAGTAAGTGAAGTCTGCTATACGATCACTGATGGGAGTGGCAATGTCGCGATGTGTTGCTTTGAAGTAACTGTAGTAGATCTAGAGTTACCAATGATAGTATGTCCAGCGGATATCCTGATTATCGCTGATAGCGAAGTCGATGGGATCTGCGTAGGAGCAGTTGATTGGACACATCCAATACCGACTGATAACTGTGGGGTCGGTCAGATAGATTATACGATTACTCACTCATCATCGCCAACAGTCTCTCTGACAGATGTGGCTGCTGGAGAGATAGAGACGGCGACATTCGTAGCAGGGACATCTGTGGTCGAGTATACTGTCACAGATAGTAATGGCAACACTCAGACTTGCCAATTCAATGTAGATGTGATCGGTATCAAACACGAAAAAACTCTCGCAAGGGTCACTCAGAACCCTGACGATAGTTACTGTACAGAATACAACCTCAGAGTCTACAATACATCCAACACAGCTGGGACATATAGTCTCTATGATCTTCCAGACTTTGATGATGACATAGTGATCTTGAGTGCTGAGTATAGCTCTTCTGTCCATGTCAATACTCAATTGGCGACGACACCACCAGCCTCAGGATGGTCACTTGCGACTGATCAACTCATGCCAGGATACGGCACGCATCTCTATGTATTGACTGTCTGCACAGTAGCGGACTTGAAAGATGAGATGACACCTGGAGATGGGCTATACTCTGTCTGTGGGACTCGCCAAGATCCGGCGACATCAGATGATGGAGGACAAGGACTCTTCAATGAGTCTCTATTGGATGTAGATGGAGATGCACTCCCAGATGCAAGAGATACTGTCTGTGCTGATATCCCTTATATCACTCATGCTAAAGACTTCCTCGGATATCAGAGAAATGCTGATGGAACCTACGATGTCCAATTCAAAGTGACAGTTGAGAATATCGGTGGAGCTCCAGGAGCATATGACCTTTGGGATCAACCGTACTTTGACGATGATTTTATAATCAATTCGGGTACATACTCTACAGATATCGTAAGTGGTGGCGGTGAATTGAGTGGTGCATTAGTAGGTACTGGTCCATGGGTATTAGCCGATGATCAAGGTCTCGACCATGGTGAGACCCACTGCTATACCTTGACAGTAAATGTGAGTATCAATCTCAGTAATCCGAGTACTCTTGGTGATGAGATATACACATACTGCGGGAGTACTGATGATGCGGGAGTGCCTCAGCCAGGAGAAGGACTCTACAATGAAACCTCTCTCGATCGATCTAATGATGGCATCCCAGAAGAAGTAGAATATACTTGTGGAGATATCGAGATCGTAGATCTCGCATTGGCTAAAGTATTGGTGACTCAACCACCGTATAATTATGGAGATATCTTGACATTCGATATAGAGATAACTAACCAAGGTAACATCGATCTGTATGCGATAGAGATCAATGATTATGTGCCGATTGGTTATGCATTTACAACAGTGACGACTAACGATCCTAAGTGGTCAATGGTCTCATCAGGAGTACTACGCTATGATGCGATCGCAGGTCCTCTGGCTCCTAATCAGTCTATAATAGTCTCACTCGACTTAGAATTGTTGCAGACAACAGGAGGAGCTAATGACTGGGATAATAGAGCAGAACTTGCCTACTATGAAGATGCTAATGGTGTCGATAAGAGTGGCGAAGATATAGATAGTACACCTGACAATGAAGTTGGTAATGATAATCCTGTGATGGTTGGCGGTGTAGATGACAATGTGATTACAGGTGGCGGACCGCTCGCTGGCGAAGATGAAGACGACCACGATCCTGCTGGTCCGGATATCTTTGACCTAGCACTCAGGAAGACCCTCGATACTGGGAATACCAATCCAGTCTATGGTGGGATCGCTGCATTCAATATCGAAGTATTTAACCAAGGTAATGAAGATGCGACACACATCACAGTGACTGATGCGATACCTTGTGGATTTACATTTGACGGAAGTCTTGCGGCGAATACAGGATGGACTTACAATCTGAGTACTAATCTTGTGAGTCATACGATCCAGACGATATTGGCACCGGGGACGAGTCAGGTGATACCACTGCAGTTGAGAGTAGCACCATGTACTGACCCATCAGCATTCACTAATTATGCAGAGATCTCTCAAGCTGATGATACCAATCCACTGACTCTGGGTCTACCGGATGATGTAGATAGTACGCCTGATAGTGACTTGACTAATGATGTTGGAGGCACTCCAAATGATGCAGCAGAAGACAATAATATCTCAGATGACGGGACAGTAGATGAGGATGATCATGACCCTGAAGAGTTACCAATCTTTGACTTGGCTCTCAGGAAGACAATTGCAAATAGTGGTCCTTACAACATCGGTCAGACGGCAACATTTGAGATAGAGATCTTCAACCAAGGGAATGTGACTGCTGATCAGATCACGGTGAATGACTATCTCAGTAGTGGATATACATATGACCCAGTACTCAACCCCGATTGGACCAATACTGGTGGTATACTCAGCACTGTCATAGCCACACCACTTGTCGGAGGAGCATCTACGATAGTCACTCTTGATCTGATCGTCTCGATCGATAGTACACCAGCTAACTCTGACTGGTACAATTATGCTGAGATCGCAAATGCAATCGATGCAAACGGAGTACCACTTACTGATATAGATAGTACACCTAGTAGCAATAGTGCTGCCGAGAATGCAGTCCTCCCAGGTGATGCAGATGACAATAATATCAACGGTCTAGGGCCAAATGCACCTCAAGGTGTCGAAGACGAAGATGATCACGATCCAGCTGCAGTTATCGTCGTAGGAGGATTGGGAGATACAGTCTGGAAGGATCTCGATGGTAATGGTATCCAAGATACTGGTGAGTTAGGAGTAGCAGGAGTAGTAGTGACAGCATTTACATGCAGTGGAGATTATATAGCTCAGATGGTGACAGATGGAGATGGACATTACTTCTTTAGGGATTTGCTCCCTGGAGATTATTACCTCTCATTTGACATAA
Organism: uncultured Saprospiraceae bacterium; assembly: GCA_938001865.1. GTDB lineage: Bacteria > Bacteroidota > Bacteroidia > Chitinophagales > Saprospiraceae > JAHDHH01. The sequence continues at coordinate 52,154 of CALLAW010000032.1, forward strand.
GTAATCTGCCTCAAGGCTGCACCTATACACTCCCTGGTCAGGGGAATAGTCCAGATCTTGATAGCAATGTGGATATCAATGGTCTGACGAGTTGTATCACAGTATTGGGAGGTGAGTTTGATGATTCGATAGATGTAGGATTGATCCCTTATGCTAGCCTAGGAGACTTAGTCTGGCATGATCTCGATGGTGATGGTATCCAAGATCTTAATGAGTCAGGTATCGCCGGAGTAGCTGTAGCACTCTACGACTCCAATGGCAATGTGATCGATACCAAGGTGACTGATACCAATGGGTATTATCTCTTCGATGACTTATATCCAGGTGACTATTATCTAGACTTCATTGCACCGATGGGATACCAATTGACGCTTCCTCATCAGGGGAGCAACACTGGTCTCGATAGTGATGTCAATGAGAGTTTTGGTCCTGGTACTACGAGCTTGATCAATCTCAGTGCAGGGGAGAATGATCTGACATGGGATGCTGGATATTATAAGTGTATACCTCTAGGGGATATTGTCTGGTATGATGCTGATGGAGATGGTATCCAAGATATCCATGAGAACGGGATAAATGGGATCAAAGTCAATGTCTATAGAGCCGAAGGAAGTGACTATGTGCTCTATGACTATCAATACACAGGACACAAGCCAGGTACAGCTAGCGATGATGGATATTGGAATATCTGTGTGCCTCCTGGTACATACTATGTCAAGTATACGACTCCTCCAGGTGGCTTAGGCTCATCACTCCCAGATGTAGGGAATGACGATAGTATAGATAGCGACATTACGAATGATAATGGACTGAATACAACGGATGCATTCACAGTAGTGAGCTGTGAAGAGAAGACTGATATCGGTGCAGGATTTGCTAATCAAGCCTCACTCTCAGGTACAGTATGGATAGACGTCGATGGTGATGGTGGGCAGGAAGACCTAGAGCCAATCAAGCCAGGTGTGAGTATCCAAGTGTACAATAGTGATGGTATACTTGTCACCTCAACGGTCACGGATCTCAATGGTAACTATAGTGTGACAGGACTCATGCCTATAGAGTACTATATAGGTGTTACACTTCCGTCTGGGATGACTCCTACGATTAGTAATGCTCAGCCAGATGACATCGATAGTGATCTAGACCACACACATGGTCTCAATACTACTGATACGTATCTCTTGATTGATGGAGAGAATGTACCCAATATCGACATAGGACTCTTGCAGTCCGTGATCCTGTCAGCTCAGAGCTTAGACCTCAGTCTTACTCGAGTAGAGGAGAAGAATACACTCCAATGGACGATGATAGATGACCAGACAGTCAGTTACTATACGATCGAGAAACGAGTGGATACAGCAACATTTGAAGAAGTCGGAAGTCTCCTCTCTAATCAACAATCCAATGCAGAGTATGACTTCATAGATTACAACAGTACAGATGTAGGACTCTACTACTATAGAATCATCGGATATTACGAATCAGGAGATACAGTTACATCTCGTATCGTATCGATAAGTGTAGAGGATGATCGCCAATTGATTCCTGTGAGACTCTATCCAATCCCAGCGGCCAATACAGTGACACTTGAGGTAAATGTAATGTCTCAAGGGACTAAGGTAGGATATAGTCTGATAGATAGACTAGGTAGATATCTCGTCTCACAAGAGGTACTTGCTGACTCTGCCGAACAAGGGCTACAGAAGTATGAGATAGACTTGAGTCAATATCTATCTGGTGTCTATACGGTAGAGATCAGAGCTAATAATATGAGTACAAGCAAGCAACTTATCATCATAGAGTAGGATAGGATGTAAGCACTGATGTAAATAAGGAGTAAGAGAGTTCTGTGGGTGGATACCACTCAGAGAACTCTCCTCTCATAGATATCTGATGTGGGACGACAGATTGGAATACATACTTAGACATTTCAAATTTGTAATCCGAGAAAGATTAATCAACAAAGTGATTGCAAATATCAAATGAATAAAAGTATATTTGCAATCGCTTCCTAAAAAGCAGGTCCCTTAGCTCAGCTGGTTAGAGCACCTGACTCATAATCAGGGGGTCCAAGGTTCGAGCCCTTGAGGGACCACATACAAAACAGCAGTTACACCCTTGTGATGTAGCTGCTTTTTTTATTTGATACAGTCGGTGAGTGATAGTATTACATTGTCCTCTGTGTTTATGAGTTGGAGAGTCTATTATTTATTGCTGGGAAGTTTATATTCTAGAGATATAATAGAGTGATCACTGCCATCAGAGTGTGCATTATTATTATTAGCTGTGTCTAGCATGGATTGGGTGTTCTGCGCTGATCAGAATATCAAGATTTTGTGAATTATAGTCAAAAAACAAAAAAGCTCTCTATATTTGCAACACAATGCCGAAGTGGTGGAATTGGTAGACACGCTGGATTCAAAATCCAGTTCTTCACGGAGTGCGGGTTCGATTCCCGCCTTCGGTACTCAATGAGAGATGAGGAGATTGGATAGTCATTTAGACCCCTCATTATCAAAGACTTAAGCCAAGTAATTAGTTTTACTTGGCTTTTCTTTTGGGCTTGTGATTGTTGTTATTGTGGTCACAGGATACATGAGTAAGGAGTATATCCACAGTTACAAAAAAAACAGAGTCTCTTCTTGGTATTGCTCTTCTTTACAGCTCTTATTTGAGCTTGGCAATTGCTGCTCATCATCCTAATACTCTGTCTAGGAGTCGGTAAATGGTATTATATTAGACAAGTAATTTATTTTGTATTATTGATCTGAACCTATTCTCTAGAAGAGATCAAAACTGCTAAATTTACCTATCGAAATGAATATTTGGACAACATGAATTTATACCAATACACTCTCACATTCTTATTGACTGTCCTCGTCTCTCTTACTGGTCTTAATGCCCAAATATTTAGCGATCCTGACGAATTAGCAAGTGCTGTCAATGGATCTGATCAAGGTGGAATCTTTATAGTCAAGAATGGAACTTATCATGACTTTGAAGCTACAATAGAAATTGTCGCAACGCCAAGTAACCCTGTAATCATCAAGGCCGAAACCCTCGGAGGCGTAACTCTAATGGGAGAGTCTCACTTTGTAATTCGCAAATCTGCTTACGTGACTTTAGAGGGATTTATATTCGACGGTCAAGGAGAAGATACTTTAGTAAAGCTAGAAGGGAGTAATAATATCCGCATTACGAGAAATGTATTTGAATTAACTACGACTGAATCTATCAAGTGGGTATTTATAGGAGGAGTATGGAATGACAATGTTTATCCATTTGTCTATCCAAGTCACCACAATAGAATTGATCACAATTTGTTTCAAAATAAAGATACACCTGGTCACTATATTACAGTAGATGGTTCATTTGACAATACTGACTCAGAAGAAGTCTATTATCAATCACAGTATGACAGAATCGATCATAACCATTTCAAAAACAATAGTCCAAGAGCAACCAACGAACAAGAATCCATTCGGATAGGTTGGAGTGAAATGTCACTCAGTAGTGGATTTACCACGGTAGAGCACAATCTATTTGAAGACTGTGATGGCGATCCGGAGATCGTATCAGTAAAGTCCTCAGACAATACCATCAGGCATAATACATTTAGAAAAAGTTACGGAACTTTATCTCTGAGACATGGCAATAGAAACAGAGTAGAGAGCAATTACTTCTTCGGAGGAGATAAACCCATCGGAATATCTCCAACAGGAGCCACACTGTACACTGGCGGAATCCGGATATACGGTACCGATCATTTGATTATTAACAATTATATGGAAGGGCTCAATGGCACTCGATGGGATGCACCTATTACACTTACCCTTGGGGATGCAATCGATGGACAGAGCTCTAACCTCTCCAAGCATTTTAGAGCAGAGAGAGTGACTATTGCTAATAACACCTTAGTTGACAATGTGCATGGTATAGAAATCGGATTTGATAACAACGACAACTATAGTAAAGACTTGAAAGAGATCACGATTGCTAACAATCTCATCAGTGGATCCGAAAACAGTTTAGTAGAAATTGTTGATACTGAGAATGATCAAGGAGAGAACATTACTTGGATTAGCAACTTGATGTATCCAACAGGTAATGCCACCACACTTGCAGGTGCTAGTGAGACCACATTTGATTCAAATGAAATTACTGTCGAAAATCCATATATTGATTATGATAATACGATGGATGTATGGCGAACTTCCTCTTCCTCTCCCTTGTATGCTCATCCATTTGACAATAGTCTGATAGATCAAGATATAGATGGACAAGTAAGACCAGCGCTGAGCAATCCTGGAGCAGACCACTATAGTTTAGACAGTATTCGGTTTGCCCCATTGACAGAGGATGATGTCGGTCCATATGCCATAGAAGACAATATTACATCACAGACCGATGGTTATCAGGTAAGTGACATTCGGGTTTTCCCAGTACCTACAGACAAGACTCTCTATGTGAAAAACTTAGATACTCATGCAAGGAAGATAATAATTGTGGACACTCATGGTAAAATTCTCTTGACACGTAACTTAGACTCTTCTGCACCAGATGTCACTCTAGATGTAGTCGGGCTGAGGAGTGGAATATACTTCCTTACAGTAGTGGGTACACACAATACTTACGATACATTTAGATTTAGAGTGCAACACTAACTCCATCCAGATTGAACTTAGTATTGTCCAGAAAGTTGGCGAGATGTCAGGTAATCTTCAATGTGAGTGATAGCACTAAATATATAGAGTTCTTGAGATTGGCTCGCCACGAACTCTTCATTAAATACCCCTGTAACTTCAAGTTGAGCCTTGAAACTGACTCGATAATCATGAATGCTTATATCGGGATTTGAATCGTGTACGTAGTCTACTGTAGAGTTAGAGGTGATAGCATATTCTGTAGTGAATAGTGTGGAAGTAATGGTGTCGATGACGAAGGTATCTTGCGTGATGCAGAGTTGGTTGTGTGATCCTTCCTTAGAGAGTAAGGTGTCTTTATATTGGTAGAATTGGATGAATAGGTCGTTATCCATACGCTTGATTTTGGTGTGAAGCTCATCGGTATTGGATAACCCAAATTGTCCTTTCTCGTACCATCGGTGTGTCGTGATCTCTGATATTGTGTATGGACCCCCATACCAATCTTCGTCGTAGATGGTTAAGGCGATATCTGGGTAACTGAGCCTGGCAATACTTATGGGAACATGTCTGATACCCAATGTAACGATCACTCCAATACTCAAGAGGACTATTGCAATCTTGATATATTGGTTGACTTTCACTATTTGACTACGAGTATCTTAGTTACGAACGAGTCTGGATCTCTATTAGGATCTGTAGTCGAAGAAAAGACTAAGTATACACCAGTACTAGCTCTTGTTCCATTGTAGTCCATTCCATCCCATATTGCTTGACCGCCTATGGCTTCTGTTTCGAATACCAGATTCCCATTTACATCAGTGATCTTAATATTGGCATTATTAGCTAATCCTCTGATCGCGATTGGTCCTACATAATCAGGTCTGACAGGATTGGGGAACACGGTTGCCCTCCCTGAGTGAGAGAAGCTAGCTCCAGTTGATTCAGTCTTTATGGAATTGAGGCCACTATTCGTCGCGATATACATGATGCCATTCTTCTCATCATAGGCGAGGTCGATTATCGTATTATCAAGGAGTGGGGAGTTATCAGTTGTATATTGCTGCTTCCTTGTGAGACCATCTGCTGATTGGACATAGACACCATTGGTCGTGCCAAACCACTTCTGATTGCCACCATCGATCGCCATGGTACGGATAGATTCTGTAGCAAGGAGGATGGCAAGATCGCCGTCTTGGTCTACCTTACGTACATTACCAGAGCACTCTCCATCAAAGATATTGCTCCCGCATCTAAATATTACTGGCCCTAATTCGCTTCCTACCCAAATATCACCATCTTGATCTTTGATAATTGAGTGGATTATACCGCTCTCAAGTAGAGAATTGCTCTGGTTGATTTCGAAATATCTGTCATCGGTCGGGTCGGCAATCGTACCTCCGTCATCATAGACGAGGACTCCACCATTATTACTCGCGATAGCTATCCACTTATACCCTAGGTCATCTATGACGATATCAGTCAGTGTCCTGAAATTGCCAGTCGAAAAACTATGCCATACCCCCTCTCGAGTAAGCACACTTAGGGGTCTTGATGCGGCAAAATTGCTCACCCATAAGTTACCATCTTGATCATAAGTCATGTCTGTAATCCTTGTACGGGCATCATCGCCCACAGCTCCGGATAGGCTAGACCCGCTGTATTGATTGGCAACTGTACCAGTCCGAGTATTGATGTTGAAGTCGAGGATGCCATTCCAATATGTGCCGACATTGAGATTATTAGTGAACGGATTCTTAGTGAGTGTATAGATATTGATAAGGTTAGAATCTGCGATAATTGGTGTATTATATTGATTATAATTCTGCCAATTACCATCGCTGTATTGGTAAAATCCTTGATCACTAAATGAATAAGTGTAATTATCAGCAGCTCCACCTGAGGCAATATAGAGAGTATCATTGTAAAATTCTAGATCACTCATTTTGATAGATCGAGGTCCTTTTGGTGTGATTCTCTTGCATGTCCCATCTTCAATGTATCTAATATCGTTGTAGTCATCTGCAATCCACAGGCGACCAAATTGATCTTGATAGGCATCTGAGGTCACGTCTGTACAGTCATTTTGGAGTTCGATAGCTTGTCCAGATTCTAGAGTGTAGAGATCTACGAATGAACTGCTCTGCTCCATCCCAGCAGAGATAGTGTCGTTATAGTTGAATAGGAACTTTACCTTCAGGATGTTATCTACCTCCTCATAGACTTGACTGAATAGGCCTGAAGTACTGTCGTACAAAAATATTTTGTCATAAGTGGAGACATATAGATCGTCCTCTATACTGATGATGTCAGTCACCTCATAGATTGGCTCTAGACCGTAGTCTACACCTAGGAATTGCCATGAGCTAATATCAGCAGGATTACTGTTGCTGTCTAAGTCAAATCGATACAATCCATTTTCGGTACCTGCATAGAGTGTATTATCATGGGACCATGTAGTATTGATCACAAAGTCAGTGGGTGTGAAGAACCCAAAGAGCTCTGTACGCAAGTCAAACTCTATAATGCCTACTCCTGACGAGAGATACGCTGTGCCGTCGATAGTATAGATATCATAGATTGTCTTGTCGCCGAGTATTGGTTTTTCAAATAGGTCGTTGACTCCTGTAATCATACCGTTGGATAGGATGTCTATCTTGGTATTGTCATATGCTACGATCAGTTTGTCTGTGAGGTGATCGTAGCTAAGACCTGAGATCTTGACATCGTTGAGACCATCTACCTTGGTAACTCTTCTGGTCTCCAAGGTAGATTTGTCTACACTCATAAGTGCTACAGCTGTTGCATAGTAGACCTTGTCTTGACTATGTGTGAGGAGTCGACCATTTTTGAAGGGAAGCAAGACTTCCCAGTCTCCGATAGCTAAGCTACTCTGTGAGGATACATGAGAGGTGGTTGTGAACACCAAAACGAGGATGCTATAAACTGTTAAAATTGCCTTCATGAAGTAAGGTAAATCTAGATGAACTGATAATACAATGTCGCAGTATGATAACGCTGATTATTTCAAATTCATTACATCTCGCCGCCTTATTGAAGTCAGCTAGGTGACACGAGTGACGTTGGATTATACAGTATTTTAGCTTGACTAGAGATAGAGCCCACTTTGCTCTATGGCTGTGTAGACACTATCTGGCACGAGATACTGAATACTTTTTTTGAGTTTTCTGAGGTTCCTGATATCGCTCGCTGAGATGTGCAACATTGGAGTGTCTTGGAGTACTGTGACTTTAGGATGTGCTGCGAGAGGACCTAAGTCGTAACCGGGTCTTGAAAAAACTGTAATGGAATAATATTCAAGAATCTTCTCATAATTTTTCCATTTGTGCAATGATCCAAGATTGTCACCTCCCATGATGAGAGAAAATCTTTTGTTTGGATATTTCTCACTGAGATGAGTCAGTGTATCTATCGTATATGAGGGCTGAGGAAGATTGAACTCTATATCGCTACTTTTCAATTTTGGATTATCACCAATCGCCAAGTTAAGGAGATGGAGTCGATCGTAGTCATTTGCTAAGCTTGCTTTGCTCTTGTGTGGGTTATGTGGTGACACGACCATCCAGATCTGTTCTAGATCAGTATGATTGAGTATATAGTTGGCTATGATGAGATGTCCAACATGTACTGGATTGAATGAGCCAAAAAATAGACCAGTGGTCTTCATGATCTAAGGATTAGTAGGCAACCATTACAGGCATCACGAGCATCAGGAGGTCTTCTCCATCATTTTGTTCTTTTGGTACTAGGATACCAGCTCTACTTGGGCCTTCGAGGAGGAGCTCGACATCATCAGAGCTGATGATCCCCAGCATCTCTATCAAGAACTTTGCACTGAAACTAATATTGATTGGTTCGCCTGTGTATTTGCAATCTAAGACTTCATCAGCTTCGTTAGCAAAGTCGATGTCTTGAGCAGAGATTGACATTTTGTTTTCTTCGATCTTGAGCACTACTTGGTTAGTCGTCTTATTCGCATAGATTGCGATCCTTCTCAGACTTGATTGGAATGATGACCTTGATATCTCCATCACATTGGGACTAGATGCTGGTATCACACCATTGTAGTCAGGGTACTTTGCATCTATGAGCCTTGCAATGACCTTAGTCTCTCCGCTGGTGAAGTAGACATTCTTAGTGTTGTATGCGACTACGACTTCTTCGTCTGATTGGAGTACATTCTTTACTAGTCCGAGAGATTTCTTGGGTACGATAAATGAATCACTCAACTCTGAGTTGATCCCTGCAAATGAATGCTTGACAAGCTTCTGAGCATCTGTGGCCACGAAGATTATCTTATTGTAGTCCAGCTGCATCAATACCCCCGTCATGGCGAGTCTCAACTCATCACTACTCACGGCAAAGCTTGTATTATTGATAGCAGTGATTATCTCTTTTGATTGAGCTGTGAATGTATTGACATCAGCCTCTACTGGGATGTCTGGAAAGTCCGAAGGATCGTTACCAGTGAGCTTGTACTTACCATAGCTCGAAGTGATACGGATGTCTAAGCTTGCTTCGTCGATATCAAATGAGACTGGCTGCTGAGGGAGAGCCTTCAGCGTATCTAAGAGTACTTTCGCTGGGACGCAAATAGTCATATCGCCATCTGCGATTACATCAAGCTTGGTAATGATGGTAGTCTCTAGATTGGTAGCAGCTATATTGAGCACATTGTTTTTGATGTCAAACTTATAATCCTCTAGTATAGGGAGTACCGGATTAGAGCTCAAAGAACCACTACAAATGACTAATCCTGACAACAACTCTGAGGACGAGATATCAAACTTCATATAATTACTATTGATCTATTACGAACTAAAGCACTAAAATAGATTAAGTCAGTTAAAAAAAGGCTATTTGTCTTTGAGTATTTTAATTTTGTCGACTAGAGAAGATATATGGGCAATAGATCAATGAAACCGTCAGTAGTAAGTGAGTACCAAATCGCTTTTGCAGAACCAATAAAGCAAGTACTCAAAAATGGGATGGAACTCTATTGTGTAAAGGGGGAAGGGAGTAAGATCATCAGGATGGATCTCTTGTGGAGTGGAGGCAGATCTACTGAGCCCATCAAAGCACTCGCGAGGAGTAGCATGCAATCTCTCTACGATGGTACAGCCCAGCTGTCGTCTGATGGGATGTTGGAGTTGTTTGACTTCTATGGAGCTAGTGTAGGTCACAATAGTAGGATGGAGGTATTGACATCATCTCTGTCATTCTTGATCAAGGATATCGCCAATGTCGTCCCACCATTCCTTGCTTCAATCTATCAGTGTAAGATAGATCAAGAGTTATTCGACAAACGACAAGAGAGATTTGCCGAAAGGCTCAAAGGAGAACTCGTCAAGAATAATGTCATAGCCTATAGACTCTTTACAGAAAAGCTTTTTGGCGAAAGCCATATCTATGGATATAATACTGAACCAAATGATTATCTCAGTATCAAGTCAACTGATGTACGGAAGTATCTCGATGATCACCTAGGTACTGACTGTAAGGTAGTTATCTGTGGTGATGTCAGTGACAGTCTACTCGCTGAATTGGTGCAATATCTTGAAAGTATCGATCAAGTCAAAAGCAAGAGAATCAATCAATACAAAAAGAGTGAGACTACCAATGATAAAGAGCTTGTAGTAGACGGGCCACAATCTCAGCAAGTGAGTATCAGGATGGGCAGAAGGCTCTTTGATCGTAATCATAGAGATAGGGATGCTCTGATGTTTGCTACACATCTCTTAGGTGGGTACTTTGGATCTAGACTCATGACTAATATCAGAGAAGAGAAAGGGTATTGCTATCACATCGAATCCTCTCTTGACTGTATGGAGTATGATGGCTATCTGAGTATCGCAGCCGAGGTCAATGCTGCCAATGTCAGAGAGTGCATCAAGGAAATCGAAAAAGAATTGAAATTGATGATGACCGAAAATGTGCCACAACTAGAATTAGAAAGAGTAAAACAGTATATTCGCGGTCAGTTGCTCTTAGATTCTGATGGAGTATTTGCATCATCTAACATTCTAAGGAGATATCTGGCTATAGGTCTTGACGAATCCGAATTCAAGAGAAAGCTCAATATCCTCAATCAGATAAGCGCAGCTGATATCCGTAAAGTAGCCGAAAAGTACTTTAATCCCGTTGAATTTTTAAAGGTTATAGTTGGAGATGTATCAAATATTACGTCTTCATAGATTCTCTACGTAGAGTAGGAATACTTTTTGCAATAGATATACTTACATAACGAAATAACTAAATGGGCATTTTCAATTTATTTAAACAGGAATTAGCGATAGATCTCGGTACTGCAAATACGCTTATCATCAAAGATGGTGAGGTGGTAGTAGATCAACCATCTATCGTAGCTATTAATAGGAAGACCGATGAGGTCATTGCTGTGGGTAAGAAGGCGATGCTTATGCACGGTAAGACCCATGAGAATATCAAGACTATCCGACCACTCAAAGATGGTGTGATTGCGGATTTTCAAGCTGCTGAGAATCTCATCCAAGGACTCATAGAGCTCATCGAAGAAAAGAGAAAACTCTTCAGCCACCTAAAGATAGTTATCTGTATCCCATCGGGAATCACTGAGGTAGAGAAGAGAGCAGTATTTGACTCAGCCGATCATGTCGATAGTAAGGAGACATACCTCATCCACGAGCCTATGGCAGCAGCACTTGGTATCGGACTAGATGTAGAAGCACCAGAAGGCAATATGGTAGTAGATATCGGAGGTGGTACGACAGAGATCGCTGTCATTGCACTCTCTGGCATCGTGACTGACCAATCAATCAGAGTCGCCGGTGACGAATTTACCAATGATATTATCAACTTCATGAAGCGGAAGCACAACCTACTCATCGGAGAGAGGACTGCCGAAGATATCAAGATAGGTGTAGGAGCTGCGATTGCCGACCTAGAAAATCCACCACCAGAGTTTCCCGTCAATGGGAGAGATCTACTCACTGGTATCCCTAAGCAAGTGATGACCAATCACGAAGATATCGCAGAGTCACTAGACAAGAGTATCAGCAAGATAGAGGAAGCAGTACTCAAAGCTCTAGAAGATACTCCACCAGAGCTCGCATCAGATATCTATCATAGAGGTATCTATCTGACAGGAGGGGGAGCTCTCTTGAGGGGATTAGATGTCAGACTGAGTAAGCGGACCAAACTGAATGTACACATTGCTGAAGACCCACTCAGGGCAGTAGTGAGAGGTACTGGGTTAGCGTTAAAAAATTCAGATCAATATTCTTTCCTCATTGATAGACAAAGTCTGTAATTTAGGGTTTTGCTATGCAGAACCTCATAAAATTTTTGATCCGTTACGGTTACTTGGGCTTATTCCTGCTTCTGGAGTTTGTCTGTTTCTCATTGATCGTACGATATAATCAGAGCCAAAGTGAGATATGGCTCAACTCTGTCCATCTCTACGCCTCTAAGGTCAACTCTAGATCCTCAAATGTCAACGAATACTTTGACCTCCGTACAGTCAATGATAGTATCAGTCAAGAAAATTCTGCCTTGATTGAAGAAATCATCAATTACAAGATATATACTGACGACAATTCATACCAAGACTATCTGGATGCAGATACTCTCAGCTATCAAGTCGTACCCGCTAGAGTAGCAAGCAAGGTGGTCAATCTGAGGAATAACTTCATTACGATCAATAAAGGGACTAAGCATGGCATCACACCTGATATGGGAGTCATCACCAAGGATGGTATCGTCGGTACGATTACGGCTTGTACGGAGCATTACTCTAAGGTGATGCTTGTACTCAATAATCTGAGTCAGATCAGTGCCAGTATCCAGGGTACTGACTACTTTGGCAATCTCAAGTGGGATACCTCTAGCAATCGATCCATGTCACTCTACGCAGTGCCTAAGTATGCCGATATCTCTGTCGGAGACACCATCGCTACCAGTGGCTACTCGACATTATTTCCCAGAGGCATTATGGTCGGTACGATCTCAAGATTCAGCGTGCCAGAGGGGAGCAACAATTATAAGATAACAGTAGCCTTGACCCATGATCCGACATTGACAGATCGGGTGTATATCATCAAGAATCTTTACGCAGAAGAGCAACGGATACTCATAGAATCTGACGATGATGAACTATAAACTGATCAGACGACATATCATCCTCACACTCTTAGTACTCTCTATCCAAGTATTGGTATTGAGTCGAGTAGATTTGACATTTGGAGATTTCAAGTATATCCATCTCTATCTCTATCCATACCTCATATTGACACTCCCATTCAGGATAAATAAGTACTTCTCACTCATCCTTGCATTTGTGATCGGAATGATCGTCGATATCTTCTTTGGTACCTATGGAATCCATGCGGCATCTCTTGTCCTATTTAGCTTCTTGAGGCCTGCAGTATTTGGTCTCTTCGAGCCTAAGGAAGGCTATCTTGCTGGAGAGTCTCCATCCGTAAGCAAAAACGGGATATCATGGTTGGTCTCTGTTGCATCACTCTTAATGATTGCTTTCTGCCTGTTTCTCTTTAGTGTTGAGGCCTTTTCATTTATCTACCTTTCGGAAATATTACTGCAGAGTATATTTAGCTTCTTGGGCTCTATGATATTGATCATATTGACATTTATCTTGTTTAACTCAAAGTCATAGTCTGTGCAGAAGCAAGTTGTCATATTAGTGTTTTTTTTGGTCGGGTTTTTGGGACTTTTGCTCAAAGCAGCACAGTTGCAAGTACTAGATGATACCTATCAGGCAAAGGCGAATCGTACAACTCTCATCAAGAAGACTCTCTATCCCTCTCGGGGTACGATCTATGATCGCAATCAAAAACTCCTCGTACTGAATAGCCCGATCTACAATGTCAATGCCACCTATAATAAGGTGCCCAAAGATATCGACACTACAAAACTCTGTAATTTACTAGAGATAGACCGTGGTACATTTGCCGAAAGGCTCAATAAGAAGTGGCGTGATCCGAGGTATAGTAAGTCCGTCCCATTTACATTCTACAGTAAGGCCAATCCCAAAGCGATCGGAAGCTTCATGGAACACCTGCATGAGTTCGAGGGATTTGAGACTACGATCAGGAATATCCGGAGTTATCCTCATACTCATGCTGCCCATACCTTAGGATTTATGGGAGAAGCCAACAAAGCTGATATCGCCAACAATGAATTTAGCCTAGGAGATTACTTAGGTAAAACTGGGATAGAAAAATACTATGATAGTGTCCTTAGAGGGACGAAGGGACAGCAATATGTACTCAAAGATGTCGTAGGTAGAGAGTCTTCCTCTTATCAGGATGGTAATCTGGATGTCAATCCTGTAGCAGGCAATGATCTGATCACCACTCTCGATATAGAGTTGCAGTCATATATCGAGCAGATCATGGTAGGGAAGCGGGGATCTATCGTCGCTATAGAGCCAAGTACTGGCGAGATCCTCTCTATGGTGTCCTCACCCAACTACGACCCCAATCTCCTCAATATCAACTCAGAGAGAGGAGATGTCTATACCAATCTCAGCCAAGATAGTATCAATAAGCCTCTGCTCAATAGGTCCATCACTACAAAGTATCCACCTGGGTCAATCTTCAAACCGATCTTGTCATTGATAGCGATGCAGGAGGGTGTCTGGACACCTTATAAGTCGGTAAATTGCCCGGGATACTATCAATATCGGACATTTAAGTATGGCTGTCACCCACATGTATCTCCACTCAGGATGAAGACAGCCATCCAGCACTCTTGTAATAGTTACTTCTTCCAGATGCTCAGAGATGTCGTGGAGAAAGAAGGTTGGAATAATCCAGAAGTAGGACTGACCATACTCAACGAACATCTCTACGACTTTGGCATTGGCGTCAAGACAGGTATAGATATCCCGAGTGAGAGTAGGGGATTCGTCCCTACACCTAAGTATTACAATGACCTATACAATGATAAGTACTCCTCTTGGAAGTCGACGTATATCATGTCAATCGGGATCGGGCAAGGAGAGTTAGAGCTCACGACATTGCAGATCGCTAACTTAGCAGCGATACTCGCTAATCGGGGCTACTATGTCCAACCTCACCTCGTCAAGCAGATAGTGAGCCCTCAAGGGGAAATGGAGGACCAAATATTCGAAAAGAGAACAGTCAGAATAGATGCAGAACACTTCGACCCAGTCATAGATGGTATGAGACAAACAGTCCAGTACGGCACAGGTCAGGCTGCAGCAGTCACTGGAGTCACTGTATGTGGTAAGACCGGTACTGCTCAGAACCCTCAGGGCAAAGATCACTCTGTCTTCTTTGCTTTTGCCCCCAAAGAAGATCCCAAGATTGCCCTTGCAGTATTTATAGAGAATGGGGGATTTGGGGCAACAATCGCTGCACCAATGGCTGGCCTAGTAATAGAGAAATATCTCAAAGGAGAAATCTCACCCTACAAGAAAAACACAGAATCTCGAATGAAAGCTCTCAATATCATCCAATAAATAAAGATAACTATGGTCATCTCTTGCATCGTGGCAGTTGACAGAAATAATGCAATCGGCAAAGGCAATGATATCCCCTGGTATCTTCCTGCTGACCTTAAGTATTTCAAAAAGAATACACTCAATAAGACCATCATGATGGGGAGGAAGTGCTATCAGTCTATCGGAAGACCACTCCCCAAAAGGACCAATATGATCGTCACTCGTGACCCTTACTACATCGTAAGTAACTGTGTAGTCGTCAGGAGTATCGAAGAAGGAATCAAGTGGTCAGTGGAGAATGGTGACGAAGAACTCTGTATCATCGGAGGTGGCATGATCTACGAACAGACGCAAGATCTCTGGACCAAACTCTATCTCA
Source organism: uncultured Saprospiraceae bacterium (assembly GCA_938001865.1). Taxonomy (GTDB): domain Bacteria; phylum Bacteroidota; class Bacteroidia; order Chitinophagales; family Saprospiraceae; genus JAHDHH01. The sequence continues at coordinate 67,659 of CALLAW010000032.1, forward strand.
CAGAAGTAGACTTAGAGGTAGATGCACCAGATATCTACTTCCCCAAGATAGACATGCAGACATGGAAGCTAGTCAGCGAAGAGCCCCACACCAAGGACCAAAAGAATCCTTATGACTACACCTTTAGAGTCTATGATAAGATCTAAGGCATGGATAGATCACTGAGACATATCCCAGAGGATCTCTTACACTTCGTATGGAAGACTAAGCGTATAGACCTTACACATCTGCAGACGAGTACAGGCGAGTCCATAGTCATCAAGGACTTTGGATTCCATAATACTGATGCCGGACCAGACTTCAGTAATGGTAGAGTGATCATAGATGGGACACTGTGGGCTGGCCATATCGAGATGCATGTCAGATCATCCGACTGGGACAGACATCATCACACCACTGATCCTGCCTATGATAATGTCATACTCCATGTCGTGTACTCACATGACCGTGACATCAGTCGCAGAGACGGTACTCTCATCCCTACGCTAGTATTAGAGCCCATCCTTGATAGAGAGCTCCTCCTCTCTTATAAGACTCTGATGGATCAACAATCTTGGATACCTTGCCAAAATCTCCTTCCTACCATCGATCTCGGGCTATTGCCAGTATGGTTAGAAGGACTCTCAATCCAACGGATAGAATCCAAGACAGCAGCCTATCTCACCTTACTCAACACACACGACCAAGACTGGGATGCCGCCTTCCATGTCGCTACACTCCAGCGACTAGGTATGAAGGTAAATAAGGATGCAATGCTCCGTCTCGGGATGCATCTCCCTCTCTCCATCTTACTGAAGCATCAGGACTCTCTCTTCCAGCTGGAGGCACTGCTCTTCGGAGTCGCAGGATACTTACAGGAAGAGATTATCGATAATCCTTATCACCACCAACTGAGGACTGAGTACCTCTTCCTCTCCAAGAAGTATGACTTGCTGAGCCTAGAGAGTACGATCTATAAGCACGGAAGATTGAGACCTCAGAACTTGCCCACCCTCAGGATAGCTCAGTATGCCAGACTCATCCATCAGCAGGGAAGACTGTTCAGCAAGGTATCAGAGTGCAAGTCGACGGATGAGGTCAAGCATCTCTTCGCCATTACAATCGAAGATGGTCACTGGTATGATCATCACACATTTGACAAGGTCTCAAAGGCACAGACTAAGAGTATTGGTGATACAGCCATCCAGACACTTATCATTAATCTCATCGTACCATTTCTCTTCCTCAAAGCAAAACTTACCGATGATCAAGACCTTCAGCTTCGGAGTATGGAGATGCTCCAATCACTCAAGTCAGAGAAAAATAGCATCATAGATCACTGGGCTGCTATTGGTATCAAATCTCACGATGCAAGAGAAAGTCAAGCACTTCTCCAATTAAAGACCGAATATTGTGATCAGAAACAGTGTCTCAATTGCCCAATTGGATACAAATTGCTTACTCAAAAGAAATAATGCAAGACTCAATCATCGCTAAGATTATTCTCTACCCCTTCTCACTGCTCTATATGCTCGTGCTCGGGATCAGAAACCTCTTCTATGATGCTAAGCTGCTCAAGTCCACACAATTTGCTCTGCCAGTAATCAATATCGGCAATCTTGCAGTCGGTGGTGCTGGCAAGACTCCACATGTAGAGTATCTCATCAGACTGCTCAATCCATACTTAGAGTTAGGCATACTGAGTAGAGGATACAAGCGTAAGACTAAGGGGTTCAGATTTGTCAGACCCGAGGAGAGTGCAGAGCTCTCAGGTGATGAGCCCAAGCAGTATGCCATGAAGTTCAGAGATGTCGTAGTGGCGGTCTCTGAGAGTCGCAATACTGGTATCCCAGAGATGCTCAAGTATCATCCTCAGATACAGACAGTCATCCTAGATGATGCATATCAGCACCGAAGTGTCGTGCCCTATCTCAATATCCTCCTCACTGCATACTCTAAGGTATACACCCAAGACTTACTCTTACCAGCAGGTAGACTCAGAGAGTATGCATCGGCATCAGAGAGAGCATCACGGATCATCGTGACTAAGTGCCCACCTCAGATGGAAGCAGCTGATCGCCAGCGGCTCCTCGATCTCCTCGAGCCGCAAGCACATCAGACAGTCTACTTCTCTTACTATAAGTACTACACTCCATACTACATGTACAATGGGAGCACTAGACTTGAGCTCACACCACAGCGTGAGGTCATCCTCCTCTCTGCGATCGCTAACACCCAGTACTTAGAGGATTACTTGGTAAGCAAGTGTACGATAGTAGATACGATTAAGTATGAGGATCATCACTACTTCACTGAGAGAGACATAGAGGTATTGGTCAAGATATTTGATCAAGAGGACAACAAAGATCTCATCATTATCACCACGGAGAAAGATGCCACTAGACTCCATATCCACAATCAAGTACTGATCAATAAGAGAATCCCTATCTTTATCCTGCCTGTAGAGGTCGCATTTCACTTTGATGAAAAAGAAAAATTTGATGCAGATATTAAAGACTTTTTGCTTGAATTCAAGTCATAGTACTATGAGGAGTATTCAACTATTTATGTTCTGTATTGCATTTGCCATGAGTGGATCTCTCATCGGGCAGTCAGTACACTACAGTCGCCATGATCATATCGCCCAGCTCTCAGTCAAGCTTAGTGCCCTCTACGATCCTGATAAGAATCTCCATGCAGCCATAGGCAATGTCTATCGCAGTGATATACCCGATCTAGATCTTGACACCCTCAGTGACAAGAATCAAGGGATCTATCACAAAGTCTATAGAGATAATCAAGACAGATTTGGCCTCGATCAGCAGGTACAGCGGACAGGGATATGGAGACACTTCTACAAGGATAGAGCTAACCTCTTCAGCCTAGAGAGAGACGGTATCAAGGTCTATCTCAATCCTCTGATCCACGTGAGTGGTGGCAATGATACTGGACGGTCAGATACGGCATTTCGCAATACCAGGGGATTTGTCTTGAGAGGCAATATCGATGGCAAGGCTTACTTCTACTCAGATCTCCGAGAGACTCAGGCTAATTATCTCCAGTACCAAAGTGATCGCTTCGACGCGGCTAATGCGATAGATGGGCAGGGTTTTTTCAAACCATATGTCAGTCAAGTGTCTAATCTCAGAGGATACGACTTCCTCAATGCTAATGCGTACTTTGGACTTGCGGTCACTGAGCATATCAATCTGGAGCTCGGTCATGGTAATCACTTCATCGGTCATGGATACCACTCACTCTTGCTCAATGACTATAGTCAAAACTACTTCTACGTCACCCTAGATACACGTGTATGGAAGCTCCATTACAAAAACATCTTCGCCGAGCTGGCAAGTATCACGAGTAATGTCTCTGGAGTTACTAGACTCCTCCCCAAAAAATATCTGGCAGCTCACTACCTCAGTTATAAGCCGACTCGATGGTTAGAGGTCGGCATCTATGAGGCTGTCGTATTCAGTCGGGAGAACAACTTTGAATTTCAATATCTCAATCCAATAATCTTCTATCGGACTGTGGAACAATTCCTAGATAGTCCAGATAATGTATTGCTTGGGGCAAATGCCAAGGTAGCAATCAAGACCAAGTATCATCTGTACGGACAGTTTGTCATCGATGAGCTCAAGTTCAGAGAAGTATTCGATGATGCTGGGTGGTGGGGCAATAAGTATGGACTCCAAGCTGGAGCATACACATATGACTTTCTTGGAGTGGATCAGTTGGACCTTCGATTGGAAGGCAATCTTGTCAGACCATTTACCTATAGTCACCTCTGGAGGCTAGAGGAGTTTCCACAGGTATCGACGGCCAATTACAGTCACTTCTCACAGCCACTAGCACATCCGCTGGGGAGTAACTTCTGGGAGATAGTCTCGACGGTAGGTTATGCGATCACTCCGCGATTGCGGGTAAATGGGAAGTACCTCTTTGCGAAGCAAGGACAGAATCCAACCACCTCTGATGGCGAAGAGATCGTCAATATTGGAAGTGATATATTGATCCCCAATGGATCGAGAAGGGATAACTTTGGCAATACTCTCCTCCAGGGAGACCTAAGGACTATCTCGCATGCAAGTATCGATCTCAACTATGATCTCTATCATAATGTGACCTTGCAAGCGGTATATACATATCACACCGATACATCCTACAAGAATAATCAGATAAATCAGTACCTTGGATTGGGATTGATGGTCAATAGTAAAAACTATCAAGTAGACTACTAAGAACACTAGACGATGAATCAGCAAGGATATAGAGATCAAGATGTCTCACTCAAGCAAGTCTTCCTCACACTCCAAGAGTATATCAGAGCCATCTGGAGGAGTAAGTGGCTCGTGATGGGAGTCACAGGCATGTGTATCATGGGATTCCTCTTGCTAGCACTCTTTACTCGACCATCGTTTCCAGCTGAGTTGACATTTATGGTCAATGAGGAGGATGGCTCTAACTCTGGGATCAATGGGATACTTGGACAGTTTGGACTCGGTGGCTCCTCGGACACCAATCTCGATAAGATACTACAACTCTCGCAGTCTAGACGGATCACTCAGAGTATCTACTTCGATACGATCAGGGTCAAAGGCAACGATGACTACCTTGCTAATCACACGATCGATTACTTAGAGTCAGAAGGTGAGTGGGGAGATGTCAGCTTACTGACTCGACTGATGTATGGAGATGACCCACTCCCATTGAAGGGATTTAGATTCGAGTCATCTGACGTCGACTCCTACGGTGCATTGGAGAATAAGGCACTCAAGATACTCCACCTCAAGATCGCAGGTACCCCCGACGGAGGTAAGATCGGAATCGTCACCACTCGCCAGTCCGAAGAGACTGGCATCATGAGTATCATCACCAATACTCACCGACCAGAGCTCTCAGCAGAGATAAGCAAAGTACTCTACAGCAATCTGAGTACATTCTACATAGAGAAGTCCATCAGTAAGCACAAAGCAACTTACGATATCGTCAAAGCAAAATCTGACTCTATCTCCAATGCACTCAGTATAGCACAAGTAAGCTTAGCTACATTTAATGATAAGAATCAAGGGATCTTCAGGAGCAAAGACAAGCTCCAAGAGCAACGCATCATCGCTAATATCCAGAAGCTTATCGCCATGGATGCAGAGGTAGAGAAGAATCTCCAGATCGCCGACTTCACACTGAAAAACAAAACACCTTATATCGAAGTGATAGACGAACCGATGCTCCCACTCCTAGCAGATCGACCAAGTATCGTCCAGAATGCGATCAAAGGAATGTTACTCGGACTGATACTGAGCTTGGGGTATATCGTGATACGCAAGTTCTATAGAGATGTCATGACTGCTGAGGAGTGAGGATACTCTTATCAGCTCCTACTCACATCACGATGTAGGCACACTAAAGCGTCGATCAATTATCCTCAATCTTGATCCCTTCTGAAGGTCATATATGCGATAATTGAGAAACTTAGAAATCAGAAAGCCCGATCCCAACGACCCTAACCCGATAAAGAGCTCTCTACCCGTAAATCGAAAGTCTGAGATCAGTGTAGCAACTACTCCATATAGATTCCATCCAATGCCAAAGGTAAACAGCATCCCACCCAATACTCTCGCAGGCACATTAGCCTTCCTGATAGAGCTGAATTGGTCCAGGGCAACGATACCATTGTCGAGTATGATGATCTCATCATCTACCATGATCTCTGTAATCACACCCACTCTCCACTCATCAGGATATGACTTGACAGTATAGCTGATACGCTGGCCTACAGCGTACTCCAGCTTATCTAGCGAATTAATCACCTCGACTTGTAAGACTAGACCTAGCTGTGCTTGTACTGTATGTCCCACCAGATGAGTTGCCAATATGAGGAGACAGAAGGGGATAGATCGGAGGATTTGCTGCATAAGTAAGTGTTATAATCTAGACATCTGCTAAGTTACAAAAAGATGCATATCATGAGTGGAGGGCACCGCTATGTTGCTCCCATCTAGAGCATCCAGAAGAGAGATATAGATTAGATGAGAGATGTGTGTGGATGGGTTAGCCACTCATATTGCTATTCTGTACTGAAGGAGATATAGAGCAGATACTCACTCTCACAGGGCAGTCCATCACAAGTGCCTGGTGACCATCGATCCAAGAGCTTAGCGATCCGCATGCTTTCCTCGGCAAATGCTTGACAGATACCACTCAGTACAGCGATGTCTTTGACATTCCCATCTGAGTCAATCGTGATGAGAGTCTCAGTGATGCCTTGCACTCTAAGATCGCGGAGATGAGCTGGGTAGATGAGATTACCTATGACTCTAGACTGGATCGACTTGAATGTGGCCTTATCTCGAGCCTGAGCAGTCTCGAGTCTATCATACTTAGTGAGATAGGGGAGAGTCTGAGTGTTAGCTGGGAAGCCAATGTGCTTAGTCTCATTGCCATAGGCATCGATTGAGAGATACTCCTCTTGCCGTTTTCCATTTACATAAGTGTATGTCTCAGTATGGACGCCTTGAGTATTATAGTATTTCCAATCTCCAGCTCTGACATCTTGGAGGTATGTACCTACTGCCTTCTTAGAGCCAGTAGTAGGGTGATATTCGATCCATTCGCCTTCTTTGAGGTCATCGTAGCACTGTCCTTTGGTCTTCAAGTTGCCATTGTCATACCACTCAATGTATCTGCCTGATATCACGAGATGCTGTGGATCATTGAACTCGATATACTTAGTCATGAAGTCGATCTCAGGATAGATCTGACGATAGATGACATCCCCGAGACCCGTCTGAGTAAGGATCACATTATAGTCTTCCTTGATGACTGTCTCACCAGCATTGAGATGACTCTGGTAGCGGTAGGTAGTCTCTGTAGCGTCATTGCTCTGTGATCCTCTGACACCCTGAGAGACCTTACACCCACCAAGGATGAGGCAGCAGAGTAGGGTTACTTGCGTAAAAATATTGTGAAAGAGCATCTTATTCTTATTTAGACTCAATGTAAATGATACGATTAGAGAACGAAAGTATCTCAACATCTGTAATAGATGTATTAAAATTAACAACAAAAACACAAAAATGGAAAATCCAAAGATAGCAGGAAGAGCACCAATCAAGGTCTCAGTAGAAGAGGGAAAGTCATACGCATGGTGCTCATGCGGAGAATCAACTAACCAACCATTCTGCGATGGAAAGCACAAAGGCACAGGATTCAAGCCACAGATGTATACAGCAGAGACTACTAAGGATGTCCACTTCTGTACATGTAAGCAGAGCGATAACCCTATCCTCTGTAACGGAGCTCACAAGTCACTCTAGGTAAATGGCAGAAGGTAAAGTAGTCTACATTACAGGAGGGAGCAAGGGTATCGGTTACGGTGTCGCTGCTCACCTGCTAGCTCAGGGAGCTACCGTCTATATCACGGCACGATCTCAGCAAGGAGTAGATGCAGCTGTCGCCACTCTGAGCAAGTCAGACACAGGTAAGGCGAAGGGTCTAGTCTGTGATGTCAGGAGCCTAGATGATCAGACATCTGTTGTCAACCAGATCATCGCAGAGGAGGGTAAGCTCGATATCGTAGTTGCTAATGCTGGAGTAGGGCACTTCCAACCAATAGATAAGATGTCAGTCGGTGAGTGGCACGAGATGATCGATATCAATCTTACTGGAGTATTCAATACCGTGAAGGCATGCGTCGAAGCCCTCAAAGCTTCGAAGGGTTACATCATCACCATAGCGAGTCTCGCAGGGACTAACTTCTTTGCCAAGGGGAGTGGATATAATGCGAGTAAGTTCGGCTTAGTAGGATTCACTCAGTCAGTGATGCTTGATCTCAGACAGTATGGGATCAAAGTCACTACCATCATGCCTGGCTCAGTGTCTACATACTTTAACAATAGGACACCAGATGAGTCAGAGGCATGGAAGATACAGAGTGAAGACATCGGACAGATCGTCGGAGATCTACTCCAGATGCATCCACGTACGCTGCCCAGTAAGATCGAGGTCAGACCTAGTCAACCACCTAGCAAGTAGAGTATCGAGAGATAGAGTTATTCAATAATAGTCTTGACAAGTTGGACTATTATCATCCGATAAGGGAGTAAAATTCTGCATCTTTGCAGGATGAATACTGATGATAGAGAACTCGTGCAGATACATAGATTCAACCAATCTGTGGATCATATTACGTTGCCTGATCTCTTTAACTTTCCATTTTACTACGATCCGCATCCGCTGACTCGTCTTGCAGCTGAGTCACTCCAAGAGATGCTTGTCAATCAAGTAGGTTGGTCACACAACTTTGGGCTCGACCCCGACAGAGAGGGATTAGTCATCGGTAAGATGTTTGGGGTGATGGTGGTCAAGGACACTGACAGGAATATCGGATGGATCGCAGCTGTCTCTGGTAAGCTTGGTGGACGCAATGACATCCCAGGTCTCGTACCACCAATCTATGATATGCTCAAGGATGAGGGATTCTATAAGAGTCGAGAGCAAGAGATCAATGGAGAGACAGCCAAGTTACAAGCCATACTGACAGATGACCAATATCTCACTCTCGTAGCTGAGCTAACCACTGCCCAAGAGCAATCCAAAATACTCACAGCTGAAGCTAGACGCATCTTCAACAAAGGACGAAAGGAAAGGAAAAAAATACGAAAATCTGCTCTCACCACTCTCTCAGCATCAGACTATGATCAGCTCCATGCTATGCATAAGACAGAGAGCCTCCACCAACAGCACGAAGTCAAAAGAATCACACATGAGTGGAATGAAAAAATCAGTGCAATAACAGAAAAACTCTCACCCTACCAAGAGCAAATCAAAGCAATCAAGACTAAACGAAAAGAGATGTCTAATGCCCTTCAGCATCGACTCTTTGACCAATATCACTTCCTCAATCGAGCGGGACAGACTAAGAGTGTCCTCGAGATATTTAAGCATACTTCCTATGAGATACCACCATCTGGGGCTGGTGAGTGTGCAGCACCTAAGTTGCTCCAGTATGCATTTGCCCACGAGCTGATACCTGTATGTATGGGAGAGTTCTGGTGGGGACAACCACCAAAGTCAGAGGTCAGAAAGCACAAAAACTATTACCCAGCATGCCGAGGCAAGTGTGAACCAATCTTAGCTCATATGTTGGATGGACTACCGATGGATGACAACCCTCTCCTCAATGGTCCAGATGTCGGTAAGGTCATCCAGACGATCTACGAAGATGACAGCTTAGCAGTCATCCATAAACCTCACGAACTCCTCTCTGTCCCTGGGAAGAGTATCGAAGAGTCTGTATATCTCAGGATGAAACAAGCCTACCCTGATAGCAATAGTCCCTTGATCGTACATCGGTTAGATATGTCCACGTCAGGTATCATGTTGATCGCTAAGACGAAGAAAGCACATAAGTACCTCCAAAAACAATTCCTCAAGAAAACTCTCCAAAAACAATATATCGCATTACTCGACGGCGAACTCTCTCAGTCAGACGGCGAAATCAACCTTCCAATCAGAGTAGACCTTGATGATAGACCAAGACAACTCGTCTGCTACCAACATGGCAAACATGCGAAGACTCTCTATCAAGTCCTAGAGGTCGTAGAGGGGAAGACTCGAGTACAATTCACTCCAGTGACCGGAAGGACACATCAGCTGCGAATCCACTCGGCACACCAGGATGGTCTAGGCGTCGCTATCGTAGGAGATGACCTCTATGGTGTCAAAGCGGATCGTCTACATCTCCATGCTGCATATCTTCGATTCAGACATCCTGAGACTGAGGAGTATATAGAGTTCAGAGTCGAGCCTGAGTTCTAGTCAGATACGGATTGCACTGATGCGTAGCTTGAGTGAGACTGCCTCATAGCGACAGTGAGTTCTCGGAGTCATGGGTGGAAAGTTAGTCAGGACTCATCGGTTAGTTAGACTCATCTATCACCTGACTAGCGTAATATCACCACTATAGATTTGTTTTTCCCCATTTTCATGTAAGACTTCGATGAGGTAGACGTAGACTCCCTGCTCTGCTGGTACATTGTCAAATGTTCCGTCCCACCATGATCCATTGTCATGAATAGAAAACTTATCTGTATAGAAGATGAGATTGCCCCAGCGGTCATAGATCTCATAGCGGAGGATACAGATATCATAGAGATCTGTACTTCCTATAATGAACTTGCCATCGTCCCCATTACTGCAGGTCGGGCAGAAGATATTGGGGAAGAAGATCGGACAGTCAGGGATGTCTATCATGACTTCGACGGGTACTCGACAGCCCTCATCATCATTGACATATACGGTGTGGATCCCTTCTGTGACATTGTCAAAGATATTGGACTCTTGGAAGACATTGGTAGAGTCAAGTGAGTATGTGATATTACCCATCGCTTGACTTGCTAAGACCTCTATCGAGCCTAATCTGACCGCACAGTCAGCATCTGTGACGATTGCATCATCTACGATTACTGTGATCTCATTTTGAAGAGAGATGCTAGTACTGGCTGTACAGCCGATACTATCTGAGACAGTCAGGGTATAATCTCCTTGTGAGAGACCTTCAAAGATGGGTGAGAGTTGGATCGGGCCATCATTGATACTGAATCCAACGAGAGGCTCATTATAGACAGCATCTACACTGATCGATCCTACTGAGAGACCACAGAAATCACTAGAGCTATTGTCAATAGTGATCTCAGCTGGTACAGTAGGGAGTATGGTGAACTGTGCAGATGTAGTACAGTCATTACGATCGATGATATCGACCACATAGTCACCGGGAGGAAGATCAGTAAAGATCGCTTCACTCTGTGCTGTGACGAATCCATCGATGCTATAGGTGTTGCCTATGGATGGAGATGCGATGATAGTGACACTTCCGTTGTCTAAGCCACAAGTCGTATCATTGATCACGACATCATCCACTACTACAGGCGGTATCTCGAAGAGTACTGCCTCTAGAGTATAGACACAACCCTCTTGGTCCGCTACGTAGATTGTATATGACCCAGCTGGTAGATTTTGGAATGTGGGCTCCTCTTGGTAGTTAATCCCGTCAAGCGAATAGGTAAACCCTTCGTCCGATGACTGTAAGGTGATACTTCCATTGACTTCTTCGCAGGTAAGATTGACATTGTCTGTAGTCACAGCTTGGCAAAATGAGATATTATCAATACCTAGACCAAAGGCTCCAGTGGGCCGGAATCCCTCTAGTCTCACGGCATAGATTTTCTGATCGCAACTTACCAGATTGAACCCCCAACAAGTCAAAGCTCCATCACCTGTCCCTGGATCTCCTGCAATGATGATATCTTCACGGATGACATCACCATTGATATCAAGCGATTGTATGATGAACTGCTCGTTGAAGTCGATATCTAGATTGCAGCCACTGATACTATCGAGTGGTGAGTTGAACTGCAGTAAGAGCGGTGGTGCAAATGTCCCTGATAATATTCCGTCATCTGTAAGGAAAAACTGTCCAATATCTATCCCTGGTGCTGGCTGATTATTACCCCAACTACTCCCAAATGCATCGACTGCGGTACCACCAACTCTCGCTAAGACTGGAAAGCCCCCATCTTCACGAGAAAATCTCAAACCGTACTGTGCAAAATATTGATCGTCAATGACTATCCCCTCGCTTGATGGCGAACCGTTAATCGTCTCAAAATCTAGAGTCACGCAGCCTAGCTCTACTTGACTAATCCCAGTAGAGATAGTAAAGACCATGAGCAGCAGTATGACTATTCTAATTATCATAATATTCTAAACTAGACATTTTTGACATAAATACGACATCAATACTTATAAAATAACGGTTGCATAACATAAAAACGTGTAGATTGACTTAGTTTAGACATTAAGAATGTTTTTGTAAATAATAAACAGTTACTCGTATGAGATCTCTCCTCCTCTTAGCAATCATAAGTCTCACACCATGGACACTCATCGCACAATGGGGTGGACCAGAAGGTGTCCAATTCAATAGTGATGATAGCTATGGTGGTTATACCATGTTCGAAAACTTTAATGCGACATTCCTCGTCAACAATTGTGGAGAAATCATCAACCAATGGCAAGTAACGAATAGTGACCTTCATACCAAGCTCTTGCCCGATGGACAACTCGTCTACATCCAGAACAATCGAGTCTATGTCAGAGACTGGGATGACAATATCGTACAGATACTCCAACCTGGTGATGATGATATTGTCCTCGTCTATGAGGTCATCGAGCTACCCAATAAGAACTTCCTCTGTCTGGCAAGAGAGCTCTACAGTGATCAGGACTTTGAGGATATTGGATATGTATTCGAGCCAGGAGAATCAGCGAGCAGGATAGATGCTGTAGTGGAGCTAGACAGAGCTAATGGTAATGTCGTATGGCGATGGAATCTCTCAGATCATGTCATCCAACAGAGAGATCCGACTAAGCCCAACTTTGGTGTTGTCATGGACAATCCTCAACTCTTAGATATGGATGCAGTCTTGACATTTGATTGGACATTCCAAGAGTCATTTATGATCAATGGGATGGATTATAATCCGGAACTAGATCAGATCGTACTCAGTATCCGCAAGCTCAATGAGATCGCTATTATCGACCACTCTACGACTACTGAGGAGGCTGCCGGGAGCTCGGGCGGTAACTCGGGGATGGGTGGAGATATCCTCTATCGCTGGGGTAATCCACAGAACTATGGGTACGGTGACGAGAATACTCACCTCAGCTTCTATCAACACAATCCCAATTGGATCCTCCACGGAGAGCATGCAGGGAGCATCATCTACTTCAATAATGGACTAGATAGACCTCAAGGTGAATACTCAGAAGCATTTATAATCAATACACCTAGTGTGCTCAGTAATGGTATCTATCAGAGAGAAGAGGGTAGAGCATTCGGTCCAGAGACTCCAACCAAGATCTATTCTAATCAGACGACGAATGTCAATAATCTCTTCTCTGAGTACACGTCAGGTGCTAAGGTCTTACCCAATGGCAATATCTTCATCACTGAGGGTGATGACGCGATACTGAGAGAGTTTACACCAGACGGACAATTGGCATGGGAGTATGCAGTGCCTTCCACTGGTTACATCTTCAGAGGGGTGAGATATGGAGATGATTATCCTGCATTTGAGGGTAGAGATTTGACACCTGGTCAGACTATTGAGCAGCCGACGAGTGATTATGATTGTACGTTACTCGTCAGTACTGAGGATGTCATCCAGTCCTCACTAGAGGTCTACTTTGACTCTCATCAGGTAGAGATCATCAATCCTGATCAGATCAACTATACTGCAGATATCATCACTCTGAGTGGACAGGCGATACAGACATTTGGCAGTGACCGACTCCATGAGACTGTCCAGCTTGATACTCAACATCTCGGTCTCTATCTCCTCCGGATCAGAGATGGAGACACAGGAGAGTTACTCGATACTGTAAAGTTCATACTCAACTAATAGTTGAACAAATCCGCTGAGTAGGTCCACGCCTTATAACTCTAAGCTATCATAGTATCCAGTATCCTTGCCAGTCTGTGCCTTAGTGAGATGTGTGATCTGTCCGACATGATAACTCGTATGCTCTATCACATGGATGAGTGCCGAGTATCTTGACATTGTGAAGACTTGGACATTGATCTCGGTAAGCCAGTCAGTATACGGCACCGCATTTACGCAAGTGAGACCATCGTCGATAGCCCCGGTGATAAGAGCCTTGAGATCTGCTGTAGTGACCGATTGATTGGGCACAAATTCGCTATCTCGCTGTCTGATATCAGCAAGACCTCCGATGCCAGAGCAGAGATACTGTCTGATATTGCCACTCAAGTGTAGGACGAGATTACCCACAGAGTTAGTCACGTGATGAGGCGTATACCAGAGCTGGTTAGTATCCAATGCATCAAGACACTGGATGATGCGAGGGAGTGACTCATCTCTCAGCCTGAGTGTAGCTTCTGCAAGTATGGCGAGGTGTAGAGTATTATCAGACATTACTTTAGCGACAATTGTATCGGACAGTGGTCACTGCCCATATAGTCAGTATGTGTGATTACATCTACCACTCGATCCATGTACTTGTCAGAGACGAGGAAGTAGTCTATCCTCCACCCAGCATTACGAGCTCGAGCACCTGTACGCAGACTCCAGTAGGTATAGATGACCTCCTCAGGGTAGAGATGGCGATAGCTATCTACAAGTGACGCTTCCGCTAAAATGTGAGAGAAACCATCAATCTCTACTTGTGTATAGCCACTCGTCTTATTATAATTGGACTTTGGATTAGCGAGGTCGATCGCGGTGTGTGCTACATTGAAGTCACCTGTTACGATGATTGGTTTTTTCTTTTGGAGCTGAGTGAGGTAATTGGCAAATGCCACGTCCCATGTAGCCCTATAGTCCAGCCTCTTCATCCCTGATCCACCGTTGGGCACGTAGACATTGACCAGATAGAAATCACTCGTCTCGATAGTGATGACTCTGCCCTCATCATCATGCTCAGGGATACCGATATCTCTACTCACAGAGATTGGCTCTTCCTTGCAGATGATAGAGACACCAGAGTACCCTTTTTTGGTCGCAGAGTTAGAGTAGATGTGATAATCATCTAACTCTTGGAGAGCTTCTGTTACCTGATCATCTTGAGCCTTAGTCTCTTGCAGACAGAAGTAGTCAGCATCCAATGATTTGAATTGATCGAAAAATTCCTTTTTGACTTGGGCACGGATGCCATTGACATTCCAAGAGATGATTTTCATAGTTGATGAGAGTTACCTGATGTTATTAGAGTGATTGATATAATATGTGCAATGTACTTACAAAGTTAGAGTTTATCACAGACAGTGAGGCGATCAGACTCTCCCGACAGGAAGTAGACTCCATGATCAGAGAGTAAGCCCACGATACTCTCATTGCTCACTTGTGGAGAGACAGCATATTGATGGGTTGGTCTCAAGCAGTCTGAGAGAACTCTAGTCATCCTATGCCATTTCACGATAGTGCTCTATGATCTGTCTGACCTTACTGTAAGAGACGTGTTGATCACTGATCTGATTACAGACATGTCTATTTTCTTCGGCTGAGGCGTTGAGTTGGTTGAGGATATTCTGTAGGTGCATCTTCATGTGACCCTTCTGGATACCTGTAGTAGTCAGAGACCTGATGGCTGCGAAGTTCTGTGCTAGACCTGTAGCTGCGATGATACTCATGAGCTCTCGAGCTGATGGTCTTCCGAGGAGATCAAGGGAGAGATTGGCGAGAGGGTGGAGCTTAGTCAGACCACCCACTGTACCTATGGCAAGTGGTAAGTCTAGCTCAAATCTAAAAATGTCATCTCCGATCTCACACTTACTCAAGCTCCGATATTGACCTGATCTACTCGCATAGGCATGACCACATGCTTCGATTGCCCTGAAGTCATTGCCAGTAGCTAAGACGACTGCGTCTATTCCATTGAAGATACCCTTGTTATGAGTCACTGCTCGATAGGGATCGATACGGGCAATATCTACTGCAGTTTTGAATTTGGCGGCAGCCTCTCTATGGTCTAGAGTGTCTCCTGCTATCTCTAAGTCTGCTACTGGGCACTCTACCCATGCTCTGACTCTACATTGGTCAGTATAGTTGGAGAGGATACTCATGATGATGGAGAGTCGTCCTGAATCCGCATGATGTGTCGAGTAATATGTCTGCAGTGATTCTGCAAATTGTTCGAGACAGGTATTGATAAAGTTGGCTCCCATACTATCACAAGTCTCAAATGTAGCCTTGATCTGATAGAGATTATCTACCTGATCGGTAAGGTCGATGAGGTCGATCTCTAAGATGCCTCCTCCTCGTCTACTCATATTGTGAGTGATCTCCTGAGTATCTGCGATGAGCTGCTGTCTTGCTGCGGCGAAGTTATCACTGAGCACAGTACTCTCTCCTTCCCATCTAAAGTGGACCTGACCTATCTTGTTAGTGGCAACGATCTCAGTATGGATGCCTCCACGCTGAGCCCAATACTTAGCGGCACTACTCGCTGCTGCGACTACTGAGCTCTCCTCTATGACCATCGGGATCGTATAGTACTTACCATCAATCAAGAAGTTAGGAGCTACGCCAAATGGCAGGTGGAAGTTACTCAGCGTATTCTCACTGAAGTCATCAAATATCTTCTGCTCGCTATCATCGTCTAACCAATACTTCTTCATGATGGCAGTGCCATCTACAGATTCTGAGAGGAATGTCCGAGCTACCCAATCGATCTTTTCTTCTTTGGATAGTTTGGAGAATCCTTTGATGCTTTTTGCAGTATTCATAGAGGGTATAAATGTACTATTATTTAACGGTAAGGAATGATTGACACATTCTCAATCCTTCGACCTGAGTCTCTACATAGTCGCAGAGTGATTGGTAGTCACCTTGGGCATGCTTGAGGAATGGCGATGCTTGAGCATAGCAACTTGGCAGAGCTAACTTGCTGATGCAGTAGTATCCATCTACAAAGGACTTGATACCACCAGATGCGATGAGGGTCTTGGTTTGGACTTGATCTCCTAGCTTAGCGATCAGGGTATTGCAGATGTCTACCATCTCTGTGGCACTGTGTCCTAGTCGAGTGACTGGTGCATAGAGAGCTTGCTTACCTTCGGATGATCTGAGTAGCTCGAGTAGACTGAAGTTAGTCCCTCCATGTGCCCCGAACTCTATAGCCTCTAGTGGCAATCTGAGCAGAGCTTCTAAGCTTTGTGGTCCCATCCCTTGGCCGACTTCTTTGACATAGAGAGGGATGTCCAACTCTAAGAGAGCCTCGATACATTGGAGTGGAGAGAGGGTATATCTATCTCCTTCGGGTTGCATCCATTCTTGGAGTGGATTGATATGTACGAAGAGGCCGTCCACTTCCAATTTGCCTATGAGCTGAGTGATCTTGTGGAGTGTATTCTCCTTGATCAGCTCCTCTACTTGTGCCACTCCAAGGTTAGCGATGAGAGGCTGGTCTGGCATGAGATGTCTTACTGCGAAGTCACTGAGTCTCTCATCACTCTCTAAGAGTTGTCTGCATGATCCGAGTCCCATCCCTAGTCCAAAGTCTTGGGCTGCTCTTGCGAGATTCTGATTGATGGTCTTGGCGAGCTGAGTCCCACCAGTCATACTAGAGATCCAGAGAGGGTACTGCATCTCTCTCTGTCCTACGGTAATCGGAAGCGTATCTGCCTTGCTCGGAAATCCAGAGAGCAGTGGCTCATAGTAGAACCTCTCGTCTTGTCCTGTGACGATTGAGTCCATTGCAAGTGAGATGTGATCTTGCTTCCTGCTCGCTGCTGTTGGGTCTTTTGCTGACATGATTGAGTAACGTCTACTGAGTTAGGATTGTTTTAAGTTGATGGAGTGGTCGTATAGATAGACCACTTAGCGATCCTTAGACGATGTAGGAGGTGACGGACTGAGACGTACATCACTCCGATTCCATACTTGATACTCCGCTGGAGATTGATGGATGATGCTGCTTCGAAGTATTTGGTTGGGCAGGTAATCTCTCCGATGTGAAACTTTGCCATGATGATCTGGCTCAGCATCTGATTGTCAAAGATGAAGTCATCACTATTCGCATTATAATGAATCGACCTGAGGACTTCTCCACTGAATGCTCTGTAGCCTGTGTGGTACTCTGAGAGTTTGTAATTGACGAGAATATTTTGGAACAGTGTCAAGAATCGATTGGCGATATACTTGTAGACTGGCATCCCACCTGAGAGAGCCCCCTTACCTAATATCCGTGATCCGAGTACGACGGGGAAGAGTCCTTCGCCGATGATATTGACCATGGATGGGATGAGTAGAGGAGTGTATTGGTAATCTGGGTGGACCATGATGATGATGTCTCCATGTAACTCAAGAGCCTTGTTGTAGAGAGTCTTCTGATTGCCACCATATCCACGATTATGAGGATGTGATATGATATGCTTGATTCCGAGCTTAGTACCGATGGCTACAGTTTCATCTTTACTTGCATCATCACAGAGTATGACCTCATCTACGAGGGGAAATGGGATTTCCTTGTATGTTTTTTCGATCGTAGCAGCTGCATTGTAAGCAGGGAGTACGACGATGACTTTTTTACCTTTGTACATATTACTTAGTGTCCATCTCTTTCTTCAATCTATCCATCAACCTGTCCGTGATATTCATATAATGATTTTCGGTGATTACTCCGACGAGTTCATCATTTTGGACGACAGGCAGGCATCCGACCTTTTTCTTCTTCATCATTTTCATTGCATCTACGATGCTTGTTTCGGGTGTGACTACAGAGGGTTTGGTGGACATGACATCCCCGACGGTAGTGTATTTATTCTTAGTTTTTTTAGTCGTAGCTAAATGGTTAAGGATCATCTTAGATGAGATGAGGCCTTTGAGTTTACCTTTGTGCTCTACGGGCAAGTATCTGATGGACTTCCACTCCATGAGATTGATTGCAAACTCTAAGATATCATCTTTAGTGACGGTAAGGAGGTGAGTATCCATAAATTCTGAAACCTTCAACGCTGAGGGTTTGTACTCTTTGAGGTCTGCGAGGGTTGGAGGCTTCCAAGTATGTACAGGTTTGTTAGTTGCTTGATTCCTGATGATGCACTGAGTGAGTACAGTGAGTGCTTCGTCCTTAGATGTCTGCTTGGTGAGTTCGCTATATCCTCTGAGTAACCATCTAGCGCCGGTGATATGTTTTTTTGCTCTTTTCTTGATGATTCCGAGATAGAGATTGCGATCTGCCTTAGAGACATTATGTGCTTTGAGTCCTTTATCGGCAAGTGGGAGCAGGATGTTGAGGATGAGCTTCGTTGCAGAGATTTTTTTGTCTCCAATCCAGTTAAATGTGGTATCGATACCAAACTGAGCTCCCTTGAGGAAGTTGTCTCTGACGTCTTCGAAGAGTAAGAGGTCTGGGATCTTATCGCCATACTCAAGATACATGCCTTTCATCGCACCTATCCAGAAGCATGCATTGGCTACTTCGTCCACGACGGTCGGACCTGAGGGGAGGACTCGATTCTCTATCCGGAGGTGAGGCTTACCAGTATCGCTGATCCCATAGCATGGTCTATTCCATCGGTAGACTGTCGAGTTATTTACCTGGAGTGCTGTCAGGTTGGGTACTTTACCTTTGTTGATCAGGTCAAGGCTATCTTCTTTGATATCGGGACAGATCAGTGGTTGGAACTGGGCAATATCTTCTTTGTAGATCTCCAAGATACTCTCATGGAGCCAGTCATTGCCAAAGTTGACTCGAGGGCTACTCTCACGCATATGATCATGGGATGTACGAGTGTCAAGTGCCTGCTGGAACATTGCAATCCTCGACTCATGC
The DNA here is from genome assembly GCA_938001865.1 of uncultured Saprospiraceae bacterium. Taxonomy (GTDB): domain Bacteria; phylum Bacteroidota; class Bacteroidia; order Chitinophagales; family Saprospiraceae; genus JAHDHH01. The sequence goes on from CALLAW010000032.1 coordinate 87,000, forward strand.
CAGAGTCTCTTCCCGAATACTAGTGGACTATTGGCAGCGATGGCCATACATGGTCCGGTAAGGGCTTGAGCTATGTTGTAGTACGGGACGAACTCATCAGCATCTACCTGGAGATGTACCTGGAATGAAGTGTTGCAAGCCTCTAGGAGTGGGGAGTCATGCTTGATCCTTAAGTCATCGATCCCGCTTATCTTGAGCTCATATGCTGTGCCACTCAGTTGCTGATTGATAGACTCCATCAGTGCAAAGTATCGCTTCTTAGGGGTGAGATTTTTGAGATCAAGATCAGTCTTTACTAGCGTAGGTAAGATGCCAGTCAGGACGATTGATGTCTTGAGTTTATTTAGGGTCTTTTGGATCTTATTGAGCTTCGTTTTTGTCTCTTTTTCGAGCATTGAGAAGCATTTACCCTGGAGTACTAATGGATTGAGATTGATCTCTAAGTTAAACTTAGCCAGCTCTGTCTCTACCCACTTATCATTCTTCATGATGTCGAGGGCTTTCATTGCATTGGTCTTGGGCTTGAGAGTCTTCTGATCTACGAGCACCATTTCTTGTTCTGCACCGATCCGCGTGATCCCTTTTTCAAACCAATCGTTGCGGATCATGTAGTCAAGTGCCTTGACATCATTGAGCAAGGAATTGAAAAATTGATGCCGATTTTTCAGGTTGTTTAGCTTTGATACACGTTGTTCTCCCATCGCTGGTTAGGTTGAGGTAGTTATTGTCGGGTAGTCTAATGTAAAAGATTTCTCTCTAATTCATTACATTTCAATGTATAAATTAGAAATCCTTTAGATCAGCAATCCCTCCTCAGTCTTCGAATCGTGATGATCATAATTATGGATCTGGACACTACTCTGACTTACTGCTCCCAGACGGTATCAAAGTGATCTGACCTGATGGAAATGTCATGTGGATGCTGAGACATTGCCCCATATGGTGTACCAAGTGTCTGTCTCTTCTCTCGACTTAGAGCAGAGGGCAGAGCGGTAGTCAGGTATCCAAGTGTAGTGAGCTCAGGCGTCTTTTGGTAGACTCTATTGCTCGATCTATTGGACTACAAGTATAGGATGAGGGAGAGATCAGTATTTGACATATCTCCCTCGCTTCGATGCCTTAGCTACTATGAAGATCGACTGATTAGACCCCAACCTAGTTAAGAGGATCACGAGGACAGAGCCCCAGTAGAGCGGTGTCACTCTAGAGTATGATACATGCTGTGTGCTACATCTGTTATTTGAGGATAAGCGTCTAATTGACTGCTTCCATCAAGTCTTTAGCTTTGTCAGTTACTGCTGATTTGCTTGCTTTCTTAGCACAGACTTTGCAGAGTTCGGAGATACCTTTTTGCTCCCATGACTCTTTGATAGATCCTTTAGAGATGGCCTTACCTTTGATATATTGGCAATCGTCAAATGCGTGATACTTGTTACCAGCTTTAGACCAGAAGACGTTTCCACTATTGATATTGAGCTGCTGAGCTGCTTTATTTTGCTCTTCGATTTCCTTAGAGTATTTCTCTATCGACGCTGAGTCAAACTCTGCTCCAGAGATACCAGCTGCTGTCATAGCCACTGATGCTGCTGTACCAGCAATAGCTTTGGTCTTACCACTGATAGAGTTGCTAGTAAAGATACTGATGACCATAGGGAGGAAGCACATCACCCCCATGATAGCTCCGAGTTGATTCTGGAGTAAAAACTTTATCGGGTTCTTCTCAGATGCAGGGTCAAGTTTGTTACTTTTCTTCCAGAATCTTCCTCCAAAAAAAGCAATTGCTAAGATAGCAACGATTGCAACTAGCATCATGATGAGAGTGTCATCACTGATGAGCTTGATGATAGTAATGGCCTGTAAGATCAATGCTGCTGCCCAGAGAAGGATAGCATACATTCTATATTTTTTAGCTTGTGCTTTAGCTTCTGGACTTGCTACGAATACGTTAGAATCACTCATGGTATATTGTTTTACTTTTATTGACGTTGGATTGAATCAAATAGTCACACAAGTTACAAAATTAAGCCATTAGAGGGAGTCCTGGGCTGATGAGAGCTGTGGTGTCTAGCAAGTACATCACTTGAGGCAGAGATAGGTTACTTACGATGTGGGTAGAGTTACATCCGTCTCAGTAGCATCGGCAAGATGAAGAAGTCCGCTAATAGGGCACTGATGAGAGTCACTGAGATCAAGATACCGATGACATTACTCGGAGGGTGGATAGAGAACAGTAATACCAGAAACCCAAAGAATAAGATGATCGTAGTGAATGTAATCGCCTTGCCAGTATCAAGGAATGTAGCTCTGATCGCTTCTTCTCTACTCAGCCCTTTGCCTAGAGAGATCTTATACTTACTCAAGAAGTGTATCGTATCATCGACTGCTATGCCGAATACAATGGTAAAGATGATCGAGATAGTTGCCTCTAGTTTGATCCCAGCATATCCAAGTAGTGCAGCTGCGAAGAGCAATGGTAGTACATTGGGTAGGAGAGAGATGAGTAGCATCTTGATATCTTTGAAGAGGAAAGTCATGATGACGACCACTATGAGGAGTGCAAGACCCATCCCTTGGAGTAGGCTAGCTCTGACGTACTCTGCATTGCGATCGAGGATCACTCCAGTGCCTGTCCGTCTGATATTGAGGAGTGTCGTATCTAGATTAGCATTTACCCACGAGTCGATGTCCTCTCCTATCACGAGGATATTATCAGCTCCAAAGTCATTGATCTTAGATGTCACTCTAGTCTTGGTCATATCTTTATTGACAAGGATCGCGGAGCTAGGATTGGGTAGTCTCGGCATCAATGGTTGGAGGACTCGGAGGATACTATCACTGGGTAAGGCAGAGTCAGACTGTCCAAAACTGATGGATGATTGGAGCCCTGTGTAGAGATCTACGATAGAGCTCACATCGCCGACTTCGTCATAGGTGCTGAGATGCTCTGTAAACTTGTAGAGCTCTGTGACCACTTGTGGAGAGTATGCTGTCTGATCTTGCTTGATCTGAATGGCAAACTCAAAGGGTCTAAATCCACTAAATTGGTCTTCAAAATAGAGAAAATCTTCTGTCACCTTTGCCCCACGGGGCAGATTACTCTCGATGTCATAGTTAGTCGATATCTTACTGATACCGACCCCAAATATGATGAGTAAGATGATAGAGACTATCGCAATTTGGCGTTCTTTGGTTAGTGAGATGCGATAGCAGACTTTCATCATTCGATTCCAGAATCCTTGGAACTTCGTCTGTCTGATCTGGTCTCTTGGGATGAATGATATCGCCGCAAGTGTAAATGTGACGACGATCCCATAGGCCATCACGACTCCCAAGGCACTATTCATACCGAACTCTTGGATCGGTCCGATCCGAGATGTTATCAATGAGAGGAACCCCGCTGCGGTCGTAGCCGAAGTAAGGAATGTCGCTAGTCCTATCTCCTTGACTGTGATCTTGAGAGATTCGGATTTGGACTTACCTGCAATCATGAGATCTACATACTTGGATACGATATGGACGACATCACTGGTCCCTACGATGAGCATCAGTACAGGATAGAGTGCTGAGATCCCATTGAACTCTCGACCGAAGAGTGATAGCGTCCCTACGAAGAGTAGCATCCCCAGAGCTATCGTCACGAGGGATACTAAGATCAAGAGTCGTTGGCGATAGAGGAAGAAGAAGATGATACTCACAAGTAAGACCGAGACGACAGAAGATATCAGGATCTCTCTCTGTTGCATAGATGCTAGCTCATCTTGGAAGTATGCCCGACCGAGGAGATGATAATCAGTGAAGTGGTCTTGAGATTGCCACAGAGTATTGAATGCTGACATCAACTCCGTAGACTCACTCATGCCGATATTGTCCTGATGCTTGATGAGGATGAGCATGGCATCACCATCCTTGGAGATGAGAGAGTTGCGGAGCTTAGGCGAAGACATGATGCTGATACTATCTTGGAGTCGATCACTCTCAGGGCTAGCTCTCAGAAACGGCTTAAACTTGAACCCAAATGGAGTAAACTGTGGAAGCTTCATCGTACCAAGCGACTGTACTGATGTCACATATGGAAGAGAGTCACACTGCTGTGAAAAGTCAACAATCTCATCTATAAATCTCTTGGAAAACACTCCATGATCTGACTGTATGGCGATGAGCATAAAGTTGTCATCAGTCTCAAAATCTGAGGTAAACTCTTTGAAGAACTCTAGTTCGGGATCTCCTTTGGGAAAAAACTGTTCAAAGCTAAACCCAAAGCGAATCTGGGTCAAAGCCAAAAGTGCAATTATCGATAGGACTAGGTAAGACCAAAGTATGTGTTTGCGGTATTTGAGGATCCAATATGTCTCTTGCTCCATGGAGGTATTTCGTCTTTTTTCTTTTTGGACGAAGATATAACCCCTTTGAAGAAGTAAAGTTGTCTGATTGTATTTGACTTTGGATATTAGTCCCGTGGAAAGTTGCTATCTTGGCAGTGAGAGCTAATAATCTCCACACTGACCATATCAATTACTGATCACTTATGCCCACGAATAATCATATTAACTACATAGAGTTTCTCGTCAAAGATCTGGAAGCTACTAAGCACTTCTATCAGAGTTGTTTTGGATGGGAATTCCAAGATTTTGGACCTAATTACTCTGCCTTTTCGGGGAGTGGTGTTGATGGGGGATTTGAGGTGACAGACCAACCGATCATGAGAGGTGGTGCCCTCGTAGTACTGCATCACGATGACTTACAAGAGATAGCATCAGTCATAGTGAAGAATGGAGGTCAGATCGTTGTTCCTATTTTTTCATTTCCAGGAGGTCAGAGGTTTCAATTCTTAGATCCTAGTGGCAATGAGCTGAGTGTCTGGTGCCAATCTGATAATCCAGAATAATCCAGAATAATCGTAACCAACAAAGAGTAATCAACATGAGTAAAAATATGAATCAACTGATAGCAATCGTATCCTTGGGCTTGAGTCTCATGGTGTGTCTTGTCTCATGTGAGTCAGCAACTACAACATACGATACAGATATCATCGGTACATGGAAGCAAGATACATGGATCATCACTGCCAATAATCAACCAATCAATCGAAAGATGGATTTTACTTTTGATACTGAAAAGAGGTACACCGTAGATTATGGAAGTGAGACAGAGCAAGGTGACTATTGGTTTATCGATGATGATCTCTTTACTCAAGAGGATGGCCAACAAAAAAAGAAGGTCAAAATACTCCAACTCAATCCCGATACTCTTGTCTTTGAGATGAATCGCGGAGGGCAGATCGAGCAGGTAAGTTATCTGAGGTAGGAGATATTGCGTTATCTAGGGATGCGAAATGCTTTGATTATTATGTCAATCCCATCATCATCATTGTGTCTCACTTCTTGATCAAATGGCTCTAAGTCATACTTGAAGTAGAAGTGAGTGATAAATTTTTGATCATTGTTAATGAGGTGTTTTGCATTTGCTTGTTGTATTGATTCTCTGGTTACATCTAATAGCTCTTGGTGTATTGATCCCGATAAAAAGATTTCTGTATTGTCCTTAGAGTGATTGATCAGCTGTACTCTGATTATTCCTTCCTGTAATTTCTCTCTTGCATGAGGCGGATACTTGGTCTCCAAGTATAGAGTCTTCAGATATTGTTGATCCTCTGATGTATAGAATCTTTCAAACTCAAAGAAGGTCAGAGAATTGTAACAGCCATTTACCTGAGTATAAGAGAAGACGGATATTAACTGTAGTATGAATATTCCGATAAGAAACTGCTTTGGCATAGCATCTCTATTTTAGGAGTGAAGTAAAGATTGCGATATTACTCATAACAAGAGTGATTGGGAGTACCCTCATAAAATTTTGAGTTAAAAAAAATGTCGTACTGAAGCGAATCAGCACGACAAGATCAATGTTCCGGTTACTATGAGTGAAGATTGAGAACTTATGACTCTAGATACTTCAAAAAAAGTGTCTTAGAGATCGAAAGCATATCTATATCCAACATTGATATTCAATATACCTACTGCTTTGTCAGTAAGTTCGATCTCTTCGATTGTATATTTTACTGGGACCATATACTGAGCACCAATGAAGAATTTTCCGAATTGTAGTCCCACTTCTGGCATAATACCAAAGCCAGAACCAGTCTGCTCTTCTATGAGTGAACCATTCACTGTAAGTTCAGGAGTTAAGAGTTGGGCTACTCCTAAAGTAAGAGCACCATAAGGAGTAAATCCTTCATCTTTGAGTCTGTAGTGACCTTTGACACCCAATATCCTCATCCCGAAAATATCGACATCTCCACCTCCTGCACCAGCAAGAATAGATCTATTTAGTACCAAACCAGCGCCGAGGTTTTCTGTAAAGTGATAGATAGCGTCGATTCCATAAGTAAGACCACCATCAAGGTTTAGGTCTTCAGCTTGTTCGCTTACTCCACCGCCATTAGGGACTGACCATCCTAGCTGAGCAGCCAGAGAGATTTGTTGTGCTGATAGAGTTCCTGCTCCAACAAAACAGAGCATTACTGCAAATAAAAGGTTAAGTTTTTTCATGTTTTTATAATTTGTGTTTATGATTAATGAGAACAAGATAAATTGTGCTTCGATAATAATTCAACTTAAAGTGTTAAATGTTTAATATGACTCTTCTAACTCTCTCTTATCCAGCTAACAGCAAAGATGTTTTCTATATTACTCATAGATAAGCAGAGAGACCTTACATTTGTCTACGAACAGATACTATAACTATGAAGATCACCCTAGCTCAGCTCAATTACCATATCGGCAACTTTGACATGAACTTACGATTGATGTCAGATGCCATCAGTCAGGCTCACAGTGATAAGAGTGATCTTATCATCTTTGGTGAGCTCTCTACTACTGGTTATCCACCGAGGGATTTTTTGGAGTTTTCAGATTTTATTGATAGGTCAGATCAAGTACTTGATCAGTTGCGGGCATTATCTACCGATATCGGTATTATCGTCGGTGCTCCTAGTCGCAATCCCAAGATTGAGGGCAAGGATCTGTTCAACTCAGCGTACTTTTTCTATGGAGGAGAGACACTTAGGGTTCATCATAAGACTCTGTTGCCTACCTATGATATCTTTGATGAGTATCGCTATTTTGAGCCATCATATGACTTTGATCTCGTAGAGTTCAAGGGGAAGAAAATCGCCTTAACAGTCTGTGAAGATATCTGGAATATCGGTAACGAGAATCCTCTCTATCCCATCTGTCCGCTGGACGAGATGCTCCCTCTTGGGCCTGATTTCATCATCAATATCTCTGCTTCGCCATTTAGTGTCAACCATGCAGAGGCCCGCAAGCAGGTAGTAAGGGATAATGTGGTTAGATATCAGATACCAATGATCTATGTCAATCATGTCGGTGCTCAGACTGAGATCCTCTTTGATGGTGGATCATTAGTCGCTGGTGCTAAAGGCAATATCTACAAGGAGTTGCCATACTTCGAAGAGGCGATCGAGACTATTGATCTTGATGATCTGCTGATAGCTGATACTGAGGCACCTCAGATCGATGATAATCTCAGAGAGATGCACGATGCTGTAGTGATGGGTGTGAGGGACTACTTTGGTAAGCTTGGATTCAGTCAGGCGATCCTTGGACTCTCTGGAGGTATAGACTCTGCAGTCACTGCTGTGATCGCAGCTCGGGCACTCGGAGGTGAAAATGTCAGATGTATCTTGATGCCATCACAGTTCTCCTCGGATCACTCAGTATCTGATGCAGAGCAACTTGCCAAGAATCTCAATATGCCATATGATATCATCCCGATAGCTAATATCTACAAGGCATTCGATGAGGCATTGACCCCAGCATTCGTAGGGACCGAATTCAATGTCACGGAGGAGAATATCCAGGCTCGGATTAGAGGTGTACTCAATATGGCTCTCTCCAACAAATTTGGAAATATCCTACTCAATACCTCCAATAAATCGGAAATGGCAGTCGGATATGGGACACTCTATGGTGACTTGTGTGGCGGCCTCTCTGTCATCGGAGATATCTACAAGACAGATGTATACAGACTCGCTGAGTACATCAATAAGGATGGTGTGGTCATCCCGACGAATACGATCACCAAACCACCATCTGCTGAGCTCAGACCTAATCAAAAAGACTCCGACAGTCTCCCCGATTATGCCATCTTGGATGAGATCCTCTATGAGTACATCGAAAACAAAAAAGGGCCTAAAGAAATCATCGCAATGGGGCATGAAGAGGCTCTTGTCAGACGGATATTGAGACTGGTCAACATCAATGAATTCAAGCGATACCAGACTGCTCCAACACTCAGAGTCAGCTCTAAGTCATTTGGGGTGGGTAGGAGATTACCTATCGTAGCGAAGTACCTGAGCTAGACACACGGATCTCTTCTACTCTCAATCGAGAATAACCAGAGATGTACCTTTCCTTACTTTACTAGGGCTCTCACCTCAAATCAATTAGATAAGAGTAAGTACCTTGTAATCATATGAGGATGCCACACACAGCATGAGTGATCTCCAAGTTGATGGAGATGCCACACTCTACTGATAGAGGATATGCAAGACTTACTTGCCGACGGCCTTCAATCCGCAATCTAGGAAATCATCATAGACTTCTATCCCTTCTCTGTATCCTCTCGGGTGAGCTACTACCTCTTGATTGGTATTCATAATCACATAGAGTGGTTGTGAGTTTTGCTCAAAGTTAGTAATCTGGAAATCTGCCCACTTATTACCAATGTTACGGAGCTTGTTGTAGCCACTCAGCTCGCCAGAGTATAGAGTTTCTTCGATTTTGGCTCTATCATCTACGTAGAGTGAGACGAGTACATACTCATCGTTGAGTTTTCTCCTGACTTCTGGATCTACCCAGATGTGTTCTTCTGTCTTCCGGCAATTGACACATCCGTATCCTGTGAAATCTAAGAAGACTGGCTTGTTCACCTCTTTTGCATAAGCGAGACCATCGTAATAGTCTTTGAAGCAATTGATGTTATTAGCACACTTGGTATAACTTGGGTACTTTGCTTTGATATTCTTATCCAACTCTTCGGCAGGTAAGAAGAAATTATATGTCGCAGGTGGTGCTAGACCACTTGTCAGTGCTGGAGTCTCATAACTCTTAGTCTCTTTGTTGACTTTGAATCCCGTAGCGAGATATCCTACCAATCCAAATACTGCAGCGATAAACAACCACCTCCCTGGTTTGATATCCTTCACCTTGAGTGGACCATCATGCGGAAATCTGATGAAGCCCATCAGGTAGAGTGCTAGTCCTAAGAAAATCAAGATCCAAAGCCCAAGGAATAGCTCATACCTGAGGAATCCCCAATGACTCGTCATATCTGCTACTGAGAGGAATTTTAACGCAAGTGCCAACTCTAAGAATCCAAGCACGACCTTGACTGTTGTCATCCAACCTCCTGATCTCGGTAGTGAGTTGAGCCAAGATGGAAAGGCTGCAAACAATCCAAATGGCAAGGCAAGTGCTGTCGAGAATCCAAGCATCACCATGAATGGTCCGACATAGCTCCCACTGGATGCGACTTGTACAAGAGCTGTACCAATGATCGGTCCAGTACAACTAAATGATACAAGTGCTAGGGTAAATGCCATGAAGAATGTCCCAAGTAATCCACCCTTATCTGCCATCTGATCACTCTTGGTAGACCAGGAACTCGGTAAGGCTATTTCAAAATAGCCAAAGAATGAAATTGCAAAGGCTACAAATATTAAGAAAAAGAGAGTGTTAGCTATTGCACTCGTTGACAATTTATTCAGTGCTTCTGGTCCGAGTAATGCAGTAACTGCTAATCCGATTGCAACGAATATCACGATAATCGATAAACCGTAGATTAATCCATTGACCCAACCTTTTCTTTTGGTATCCTTGGTGAAGAAGCTGACTGTAATCGGTATCATAGGGAAGATACAAGGCAATAGAATGGCGAGTAATCCACCAGCAAATCCACCGGCAAATATTCCCCACATGCTATCAGATTCTTTTACTTCTGCCTCACCACAATCAGCAAGTGGCTTGCTCTTAGTATCGAAGAGTGATGCGATACGCTGGTCTAAGATCTTTCCATCTGTAGGAGCTGCAAGTGTCCCTCCTGCCGAGGATACCGCTGATGATGCTCCGCTCTCTATCCCTTGATTACCTGTACTCAAGGAAGTGAAGTCCATCTCAAACTCTACGTCCTTCGGAGGTAGGCATCTACTTGCGTCACACGTCTGATATGAGAGGTATCCTTTATACTTCTTAGACTTATCACTGACCTTTACTGTCTGAGTAATTGTCATTGGCTCATCATCTACGAACTTGATGACATTGACTCCTCCGAAGAGTGGATCGGGTCCTTCTTTGCGATGCCCTTGCTCTGTAGTCTTACCGACAAATGTCATCCCGGCTGGATCATCAAATACGATCTCTGTAGGCAGGGGACCGCCCTCTGCAGTGTACATAGAGTAGAGATTCCATCCTGGGTCCATATTGCCAGTGTAGATAATCTGATGTACATCGCCATCTTCAATGATCTTCATATCCCAGGTAATCGGGCTAAGCATCCCGCTCTCTCCACCTCCATTATTGAGATCTATACCTCCTATCTGGATACCAGCAGCACCACTTCCATCATCTGCGATACCTGCAGCGGCTCCACCCTTCAACGCATTGAGATCAAACGAAAACTCAACAAATGTAGGGGGCAGACATGTCTTATCATTACATGTCATATACTCGAGCTCCCCTTTGAGTGGCTTAGAGTAATCTAGTGCCTTGATCTTTTGACGGATGATGTATGGTCGCTTGGAGGTAAATTTGATGACTTTTTTAATGTCTGGAAAGAGATTATCTTTTCCACTTTTCTTTTTTCCTAACTCTTTGGCATCACCGAGTGCTTCGAATTGGCTATCGTCATTATAGTAGACTGCAGTAGGGATTGGTCCTCCCTCTTCCATGTACATCGAGTACACATTCCACCCATCTTCGATGCTTGCCTTGTAGATGAGCAAAAATTCGTCACCAGATACATGCTCCGCTGATGTTTCCCATTTTACGGGTTCGTGCATCTGTCCGTTGAGACTGATTACAGTAGTCAGAGCTATAAGGAGGAGAGATAGGATTCTCATGGATGTTTTATTTTTTTTGTAGGTAATAAAAAAAGTTGGTACTGCGAATCTATGAAAAGACACAAGATCAACCTAATTTATTTAAAATAGAGAATGCATTAAGAACGACATTATGGACGAATTATTACTTGGGATGGTTCTTAGTAATCTCGATGAAATGGAGCTAATTAATAACAAATAATCCTCTATTTTTGCACTAATTAGAAGTCTGTTGTAATTATAAAATCACCTGTATAATGAGAGGAATCACAATCTTAGTAAGTCTCTGTCTATTTGCCATGTTGAGTTGTGGAGGAGATGGTACTGGATCGGGGTCAAATGGTTCATCTCACGTGGATGCTAACCTCCCACACAAGTTTACTCAGGTTACTGACTCTGGCCTAGACTTCGTCAATGTCGTGGAGGAGACTGCAAAGTTTAATCACTTTGTCTGGGATGCCATCTATTATGGCGGTGGAGTAGGGATTGGTGATATCAACAATGATGGACTGTATGATGTGTACCTAGGTGCAAACTATGGTAAGGATAAGCTGTATCTCAATAAAGGTAACCTCAAGTTTGAAGAGATTACGGAGAAGGCAAATCTCAATGTGACATCAGCAATCTCTAGCGGTATCAATCTCATCGATATTAATAGTGATGGTTTCACTGACATTTACGTAAGTAAATATGGGTACTCCGAAAATCCCAAGGATAGAATCAACGAACTCTATATCAACAATGGAGACCTGACATTCACTGAGTCAGCTCAGCAGTATGGGGTAGCTAATAGTGGCTATACGACACAATCCACATTCTTTGATTATGACAAAGATGGAGATCTCGATCTCTATGTAATGAATCAACCCTCCAATGCTCGTAAAGTCAGACAGACTTACTTTCAGAAAGGTGCTAAAGAAGCGACATATCTAGATGATAATACCTCAGACTGTCTCTATCAGAATAATGGTAACAATACATTTACCAATGTCTCTGCTCAGATGGGTATCCGCAACTTTGCTTATGGACTAGGCGTAGTGGCATCAGATGTCAACAATGATGGGTGGACTGATATCTTCGTTGCCAATGATTACGATAAGCCAGACTATCTCTATCTCAACCAAAGGGGTAAGGGATTCAAGGAGACTACTCAAGAGAGCTTTGATCATATCAGTAACTTCAGCATGGGTACTGATATAGAGGATATCAATAATGATGGTCTGCCTGATATCGGAGTATTGGATATGGCTGGGGCATCACACTATCGATCTAAGACTAATATGCCATCAATGAGCCCCGAGACTTTTCATGCCAATGTAGATAAAGGGTATCACTATCAATATATGCATAATACGCTTCAACTCAATCAGGGGAATGCTAAGTTCGTAGAGATAGCCAATCTCTCGGGGATCGCTAAGACAGACTGGAGCTGGAGCTTACTGATGAATGACTTCGATAATGATAGCCATGAGGATATCTTCATCACTAATGGAATCAAACGTGATATCCGTAACAACGATTATATCGAAAACACCAAAAAGCGAATCGTCAAAACTGGATCGATCGGAGATATCTTGAGTCTCGTACAGTCTATTCCATCTAATCCTCTCCCCAATTACTTGTACATCAATGATGGTAATCTCCACTTCGAAGACAGAGCTGATAAGGTCGGCCTCGGCGAACCAGGATTCTCTAACGGGGCTGCATATGCAGATCTTGATGGGGATGGAGATCTTGATCTGATCGTAAATAATGTCAATGCACAAGTGAGTCTCTATGAAAACAATGCCTCCAAGAAGGGGAATAGTCTAAGAATCGCATTCAAGACATCAAGTGATCACCGTGCAGTACTCAATACTGTGGCTACAGTCTATGCCGGCGATCTCGTCAAGCGTAAAGAATATGTCAACGCCAGAGGCTTCATGTCTAACTCGGAGCCTGCCATCCACTTTGGTCTAGGTAATGTCAGTCAGATAGACTCAGTCGTCGTGCAGTGGCCTGACAATAATGAAAGTATCCACAAGGATCTCAAGGTCAATACCCTCAATGTCATAGATCAGTCAACTACCAAGAAAGTAAGAAGATATCTCCCTAAGAGCCAGGCCAATACTCTGCTCGCATACAATCCCCAATTGGACAAAGTTGCTAATCACGTGGAGAATAAATTCGATGCATTCAATAAGCAAGTATTACTCCCTTACGAACCCACAGAGCTCGGTCCATTCATTGCCAAAGGTGACTTCAATAATGATGGAAAAGAAGATCTCGTGCTAGGGGCTAGTGCAGGACAGAATACTCAGATACTCTTACAGAATAGTGGCGGCAAGTTCACCGTAGGAGAGTTGCCCAAGACCCAAGGCTATGAAGATATGGAGATCTTGGTATTAGATGTAGATAATGATGGTGACCAAGATCTCTACATCACAAGTGCTGGATACGAAGAGACCGAAGGCAATGGCAAGCTAACCGATAGACTCTACATCGGTAATGGACGTGGTACATTTACCGAAAGGAGAATCCCTGGGACAGAGTCTCATACTGGTGTCCCAGTAGCGATAGATTATGATCAAGATGGTGACCAAGACATCCTAGTATTCGGTAGAGTCGTGAGTGGCAGATATCCTCTCAGCCCTCAATCTTATCTGCTCCGTAATGATAATGGTAAGCTCACCATCAACACAGATAGTAAGAAGAGTCTTTCTGACCTGGGTATGGTGACAGATGCCGTAGTCAGCACTGAAGATAATCAACCCATAGTCTACTACGTCAGTGAGTGGGGCAGTCCTGCAATATTAAAGTCGGATGCTCATGGGATATGGCAATCAACACCACTCATCAAAGACCTCAACGGGCTATGGTTCAGTATCACAGCTCAGGACTTAGATAGTGACGGGGATCAAGATCTAGTACTCGGTAATATCGGTAAGAATATCAAATTCAAAGCATCTGCGAAGAAACCATTCCAAGTCTATGCCTCTGACTTTGATAATAATGGGAAGTCAGATATCGTACTCGCTACCTACTCTGGTGACAAGGTCGTCCCAGTGAGAGGTAAGCAATGCTCGACAGAACAACTCCCAGAACTCGAATCAAAATTTCAGAGTTTTGAGTCGTTTGCCACAGCTGGTCTCGAAGAGATCTATAATCTCAATGCAGCCGAAAAATATAGCGTCAATACGCTTGCCTCTGGTATCCTCTGGAACGATGGTGGTAAGTGGTCATGGACCGAACTCCCCACTGGTGTACAGATCTCGCCGATCAATAGTACTCTAGTTACTGATATCAATCAAGACGGTAAGCAAGATATCATCGTTGCAGGTAATCTCTATGCGATGGAAGTAGAGACTACTCGATTAGATGCCGGGAAGGGTGCTGTGCTCTTGCAAGGAAAGGATCGATCGTTTACAGTAGTCAACTCGCAAGAGTCAGGACTCTATGCTAGAGGTGATGCTAAGGACATGGAATCACTCATGGTAAATGGCAAACAGACTCTAGCCATAGCGATGAACAATGCTCCCCTACAGTTCTTTACTGTCAAGTAGGAAGTATCTCTTGCTTAGGTCACGATGAGAGCAGCTTCATTGTAGGAGTAAAGTGTCCATCAATGATAGCAAGTGAGGATCACCTGAATCTAGAATTTTCCTTTGAGGAAAGGAGCAGTTGCACTCTTCTTTACCTTGAGTATACCTCTTGGATCACCTTGATAGATGAGGTGGCCTCCCTTCTTCCCCCCTTCTGGTCCCAGCTCGATCAACCAATCAGCTGACTTGATGACATCGAGGTTGTGCTCTACTACGAGTACGGTATGTCCTTTTTCGATCAGAGCATTGAGTGCTTTGAGGAGCTTGACTACATCGTGGAAGTGAAGACCAGTCGTAGGCTCATCGAAGATAAAAAAGATATGATCTTTGTAACTTGACTTAGAGAGAAAGGAGGCAAGTTTGACTCGTTGGGCTTCGCCACCTGAGAGAGTAGATGACGATTGGCCTAGTGCTACATATCCCATGCCTACATCTTGGAGTGGCTTGAGCTTGTTGTAGATCTCTTTCCTTCCTTCGAAGAAGGTGAGGGCCTCGTCAACAGTCATACTGAGTACATCGTAGATATTCTTATCCTTATAAGTGACGTCTAAGACTTCCTCTTTGAACTTTTGACCCTTACAATCTTCGCAGACGAGTTGGACATCTGCTAAGAACTGCATCTCGACAGTAATATATCCATCGCCTAGGCAGTTTTCGCATCTGCCTCCATCCGTATTGAACGAAAAGTGGTTGGGCTTAAATCCCTTAATCTTAGCTGATTGCTGAGATGTATAGAGCTTGCGGATCGCATCATATGCCTTGATGTATGTCACAGGATTGGATCGAGATGATCTGCCGATCGGTGATTGGTTGATATACTCGATGACTGAGACTGCTCCAGTGTCCCCGGTGAGCTCGTGATACTTCCCTTGAGACTGTGTCACACTCTGATCGATGGCTGAGCTGAGAGCAGGGTAGAGCACATCACGTACGAGAGTAGACTTGCCAGACCCTGAGACTCCCGAGACTACAGTGAGTACATTGATAGGGATAGTGACGTCGATACCTTTCAGATTGTTCTGTCTAGCACCTATGAGTTTGATACTTCTTGTAAATGTTCTTACCTTCTCAGGTGGAATAATCGTAATCTTCTCAGTGATGTAATTTGCCGTAAGGCTACGCGTATTTTTCTTCTTATTGATAAAGTCTTTGTATGGTCCGGCAAAGACGATCTCTCCACCGTGGACACCTGCCTCTGGACCGACGTCTATGATCTCATCAGCGGCTTTGATGACTTCTTCTTCGTGCTCGACTACGATGACAGTATTATTGAGATCACGAAGGTCTCTCAGCACTCGTACAAGATTAGTAGTATCCTGCGGATGGAGGCCGATACTTGGCTCATCTAGGATGTAGAGAGAGTTAGTCAGATTGCTTCCGAGTGTACGCGTAAGGTTGATCCGTTGGGTCTCGCCTCCACTGAGAGTAGATGACATCCGATTGATAGTCAGGTAAGGGAGACCGACTGAGATCATTGTGGCTAGTCGATTCTCTATCTCGATCAGTATCCTACTACCGATAGCCTTCTCGTGATCAGAGAGATTTACTCCCTTGAACCAATCATAGAGTTCGTCGATTGGCATATCTATCAGGTCGGAGATGTCTGTATTGTCGATCTTGATGTAGAGAGCATCTGGCCTGAGTCTACTGCCCTGACAGGTATGACACACAGTCCTTCCTCTGAATCTCGCAAGCATTACTCGATTCTGTATTTTGTAAGTTTGTTTTTCTAACTCTTGGAAGTAAGTCGCGATACCATCGAAGTGTTCGTTGCCATTCCACATGAGTTGATACTCTGCTTTGGTCAGATCTTTGACCGGTCTATGGAGAGGGAAGTCAGAGAGAGCTGCGGCATTGATCAGTTGTCTCTGATAGTATGACGACTTCTCTCCCTTCCAGCAGACGATGGCCCCTTCGTAGACAGAGAGTTCATCATTGGGTATGACCTTATTGCGATCAATACCGAGTACTTTGCCGTATCCTTCGCAAGTCGGACAAGCACCATGTGGATTGTTATAGTTAAACATCTGATGACTTGGCTCTACGAAAGACATTCCGTCCAGCTCAAATCGATTATTGAAACCCACCAAGTCTCCAGAGTCAAGGAGTACAGTCATCTCTCCACCACCCTCGTAGATGGCACTCTGGATGGAGTCACCCATCCGACTCAGATTATCTTTGTCATCAGAGTTAGTCATCCGATCGACGAGTACGTAGATGTCCTCTTTGAGTTTATTGAGTTTGGTCTTGAGGTGTTTGGCTTTGGACAGTTGATAGTCTTCGATATTGTGAAGGGCACCACCAGTATAGATCCTTGAGAATCCTTTCTGACCGAGATAATCTAGCTCCTTAGAGAGAGTCCGATCTTCATAGCTCTTATTGATCGGGAAGAGGAGTTGGACTCTACTTTTCGGCTCCAAATTGAGGATGTAATCTACTACATCAGAGACCGATTGCTTGACCACTTTGTTGCCCGAGATAGGGCTGTAAGTAGTACCCACTCTAGCGAAGAGGAGCCTGAAGTAGTCGTATATCTCTGTCAGTGATCCCACAGTAGATCGAGAGTTAGATGTAGTGACCTTCTGCTCGATCGCAATGGCCGGACAGACTCCTTTGATAAAGTCTACGGGAGGCTTTTTCATCCGACTGAGGAACTGTCGAGCATAACTGGAGAGACTCTCGACATACCTCATCTGACCTTCTGCATACAGAGTATCCATGATGAGTGATGACTTGCCCGACCCAGACAGACCAGTTACGACGACGAGTTTGTTTTTGGGAATCTTTACCTCTACATTCTTAAGGTTGTTCGCTTTGGCACCTTTGATATGAATCGTATTGCGAATCGCCTCCAATTCCTTCTTGTATGCACTGGCAGTCCCACTCTGTTTTGTCATCTTGTTCTACTCTCTGAGATGTTATAGTTGTGTATACTTGCGTAAATGTGATGAGGACTCTACATATCGCGATACCCTCGATCTCTTACAATTACACAATCAGCAAAGTTAGTAGAGTGTTGCGAATATTATGCAATGTTTTTTTTAATTCCCTACTTGCTAAGAATAAGCGTATCTTGAAGATTAGCGATACAGATCTCTGTACACTGAGTAGCGGTATCAGCAATCTCGTTACTTTAATAAAAATTTAAAAATCAGAAGTGTTAAGAAACGGAAGAAATTCTTCATTTTTGCATATTCGTTGAGAGACATCGTAGCGGAAGTGTCTTGTGACGAGAGCTAAGAGTTATTTTTTTTTAATGATACTAATTTAATGAGTAGAGATATGCAACAATCCATAGACATCGAAGCACTCAATCAACAGATCCAAATCGAGAGTGCCTTCGTAGATGAGATCAAACGTGCCACTGGGGAGGTCATCGTAGGCCAAACCTATATGATCGAACGTCTCTTGATAGGACTCTTGTCCAAAGGTCATGTCCTCCTAGAAGGTCTCCCGGGTCTAGCTAAGACCCTCGCCATAAAGACCCTCTCTAATGCCGTGAAGGCAGACTTCCAACGAATCCAGTTCACGCCAGATCTCTTACCAGCAGATATTGTAGGTACGATGATCTATAATCCCAATAAAAATACCTTTGAAGTAAGGAAGGGACCTATCTTCTCCAACTTCATACTCGCTGATGAGATCAATAGAGCTCCAGCTAAGGTACAGAGTGCATTACTTGAGGCTATGGCAGAGAAGCAAGTGACGATCGGCAAAGAGTCATACAAGCTCCAAGAACCATTCCTCGTACTTGCCACTCAGAATCCGATAGAGCAGGAAGGGACTTATCCACTGCCAGAAGCTCAGGTCGATAGATTTATGCTCAAGGTCAATATCGGCTACCCATCTAAGTCTGACGAGAAGGAAATCATCAATCGATTTATCGATGGGACGACAGTCAAAGAAATCGAAGCCGTAGTCACTCCTGACAAAATCCTCAAAGCAAGAGATCTCATCAAGAAGATCTATATGGATGATAATATAAAAAATTATATCCTTGACATCGTCTTCGCAACTAGAGAACCAGAAAACAACGGACTCGCCGACTTGAAGAATCTCATCGCTTATGGTGGATCACCAAGAGCAAGTATCAATCTCGCGATGGCAGCAAAGTCATACGCATTTATGCAGCGTAGAGGATATGTGATCCCAGATGATATCCGCAATGTCTGTAAGGATGTCATGAGACACCGTGTCGGCATCACCTATGAGGCAGAAGCAGAAAATATCACCGCAGAAGATCTCATAGACCAAATCATCAAAACTGTACAAGTCCCATAATGAGATGAGTCAGATGGACACTACCGAAATCTTAAAAAAAGTACGCAAGATTGAGATCAAGACTCGTGGTCTCAGCAAGCAAGTATTCTCTGGTGAGTATCAGAGTGCTTTCAAGGGGAGGGGTATGTCATTTAGCGAGGTACGAGACTATCACTATGGCGATGATGTGAGGAATATTGATTGGAATGTCACTGCTCGGACCGGGTCTCCATTCGTCAAGGTATTCGAAGAAGAACGAGAGTTGACACTGATGCTTGTCGTCGATATCAGCCAATCATCACTCTTCGGTACCAAAGCACAGTATAAGAGTGATCTAGTCACTGAGATGAGTGCAGTACTTGCCTTCTCGGCGATCCAAAACAATGATAAAGTCGGAGCCATACTCTTCTCCTCAGAGATAGAGAAGTATATCCCACCTAAGAAGGGGAAGTCACATATCCTACGGATCATAAGAGAGATAATATTCCATAAGCCTGAGCACAAAGGCACTGACATCGAGAAAGCGATCCGCTATCTCACTAATGTCCAGAAGAAAAGAAGTATCGCATTTGTCCTTTCAGATTTCATGGATCAAGGATATGATAATGCTCTGACTATCGCATCACGTCGGCATGATGTCGTAGGTATCCATACCTATGACCAATCTGAGGTCGAGATGCCCAATGTCGGACTCCTCAGGGTCATCGACCCAGAGACTGGAGATCTCAGGACAATTGATACGAGCAACCCTACTGTCAGACATGCGTATCAATCGGCTTTCGCCGACAACGAAGCATACTTCAAGGATACATTTATGAAGCTAGGATCAGATATCATCAGTATTGCTACCGGTGATGATTATGTCAAGTCATTACTCCAATTTTTCAAAAAGAGAACAGGGTAGATGATGCGTAAATCTTACATCTTGATCTTTGTAATATTTGGGATTTGCTTACAAGCGAATAGCCAACCACTCGTCAGCGTCATCCTCGATAAGGATACGGTAGATGTCGGCGAAGAGTTGTCTATGATCCTCAAGATAAGTGATACCAAACCACTCGGTAGACTCTCGATCAACTATGCTCCGATCGGAGAGATTACCAATCTAGCAATGAACCAAGATAGTAGTCTCATCCAGACGGATGACATCGATATAGAGTGGTTGGAGTCACCATTCGGTGATACTGATGAGACCACGACATTTGATACTCAACGTGGACCTAACGGCAAGTACGAACTCGAACAAAAGTTGAGACTGAGGATTTGGGATTTTGGATATTTCAGCTTTCCACATCCCATCTATATGGATGCAACGACCAAGGATACTCTCACAGTAAGGGCTCTCCAATCTCAGCCTCTCTATGTACAGTTTGATACAGCAGGAATTCCCGCTGATACGACACAAGTCATCAATGCCTTTGCCCCTATCTCCAAGGAGAAGAGAAATTGGAAAGATTTCCTCTGGTTGATTATAGTGATTGCGCTGATAGTCATGGCAGTCTTACTCTCGTACATCCAGAGCAGACGCAAGCAAAAAAATCTTGACCTAGACTATGAGCCAGTAGAGGATATCGGACCTCAATTACCAGCACATATCACAGCACTGAGTAAGCTAAGAGTCCTCCGAGAGAATCGACTCTGGGAGCAAGGCGCTGTCAAAGAATATCAAAGTAAGCTGACTTACGTCATCAGAGAGTACCTAGAGAATCGATTTGAGATCCAAGGTCTGGAGTCTACGACATCTGAGATCAAAGAAGCACTCGAGACTAAAGACTTTGATCAGACACACAATGCATCTCTCACACGGATACTCCAAGTAGCCGATCTAGTCAAATTTGCGAAAGCAAAACCAACCGATAGCATGCATGAGGAGTTCCTAGATGAAGCATTCCGATTCGTCGAAGAGACTAAGCAAGAGATTACAGAAGAGAACCAAGATGATCATGGGACTGAGTAACTACACATTTCATAATCCTTGGCTGCTACTGACTCTAGTCATCGTACCGCTGCTCGCCTATTGGTACTATAGTCGCGGAGTGAAGACAGCCACACCGATGCCTCTGCCAGGTCTAGGAGAGATCACACATCAGGTATCAGTCAAGGAGGTACTCAGTAGACTACTCCCGATCATGAAGCTCCTAGGTCTTGCAGCACTATTGATCGCTTTGGCGAGACCACAACTCAGCCTCCAAGAAGAAGAGATCAAAGCAGAGGGTATCGATATCATGCTTGTCATGGATCTGTCAAGTAGTATGCTAGCTCAAGACTTTAACCCTGACAGGATATCAATCTCGAAGGTCATGGCCCAATCGTTTGTGGATAAGAGACCTTACGATCGGATTGGATTAGTGGTATTTGCCGGTGAGGCATTCACACAGTGTCCATTGACAGTAGACCACGATATCGTCGATGCATTCCTAGGAAGCCTCCAGTGTGGATTGCTCGAGGATGGTACAGCCATAGGGATGGGACTAGCCACCGCAGTCAACAGACTCAACGAGAGTAAGGCCAAGAGTAAGATCGTCATACTCCTTACCGATGGATCTAATAATGCTGGGTATATCAAACCAATGACGGCAGCTGATATTGCCAAAGAGATCGGTGTCAAGGTCTACAGTATAGGCGTGGGATCCAATGGCAGAGCAAGAGCTCCCGTAAGTAGACGCCAGGATGGCACATTTGTGTATGGTACGACACGGGTAGATATCGATGAGACTCTCCTCACAGAGATGAGCAAGCAGACAGGTGGACAGTACTTCAGAGCTACCACCTCACAGCAACTCGAACAAATCTACGCCTACATCGATACTCTCGAAAAGACAGAGATAGAAGTGAATGTCTACAAACGGTACGAAGAGAAGTACCGAGGATTTTTGCTCTTTGGGCTCGGGTGCTGGCTACTCAGCTGGTTGCTAGGGCACACACTACTGAGGAGACTACCGTAGAGATCGAGTGAGTATTACTCTAGGTAAATGTCATCCTGTCATCTCTCCAGTGTAGTGAGAGTGATCTGATCATGCAAAGCTCTCCCAAGGAGTATGCTGACACACTCTATACAGAGCTCCCTCCTCACAATAAAAGTCTCCGTATCTTTAGGGTAACTCTTTTTTCTATTATCCGTAGAATGGAGTAAATAAGTGTACCCATTAGTTGATCTAACATCCAAAGTATTGCACCCGACTCATATGATTGAAAGACTCTATCTAATTAGCTCAATTCTCATCATAATCTCATCGTGCAATACTGCCAACAGTAAGTACCAGAGCTCTCCAAATGTGGTATCCAATGAGGTCAAGGACTTGGATGATGATATCTGGGCTATCCACCAAGATCAGACGGGTACTTATTGGTTTGGGAGCAATACGGAGGGCATCTATTGCTATGATGGCAATACACTCAGGCAGTATACAGAGGACGATGGACTAGTCGATAATAGCATCAGAGGGATACAAGAAGACAAAGATGGAACTCTATATATCGAGACACCCGATGGCATCAGCAAGTATGACGGTACGAGATTTGAGACTCTACGGTTCACTACCAGCGAAGAGAATGTCTGGAGATTGTCGCCAGATGATCTTTGGTTCAATTGCAATGGGAATACACTCATCCGCTATGATGGACACTCTCTTCATCAGCTCCAATTGCCTGTCCTCAACTTAGATTCGATCTATGGGACAGAAGTAGTAGGTCTGGGATTTGCTGGGATGAATCACAGTCCGTATGCAGTCTATGGAGTAGATAGAGATCAAGATGGGGCAGTATGGATCGGTACTATCGTAGCTGGAGCATTCAGATATGACGGTCACTCATTCCTGCATATAGGTGAGCAGGAGCTCACGACATTACCTGATGGTCGAGTACCAGGAGTACGATCTATATTACAAGATAACAATGGGTATGTGTGGCTCAGCAACTTTGTCAGTAAGTATGAGGTAACTACCATCGACAGTATCCAATACTACAATAAACTCCCAGGTATCGATCCGATTGAGCAGTACTTCCCAGATAGACTGCCGTACTACAATGCGGGACTTACAGATACTGATGGTAACCTATGGATGACGACATATACTGGTGGAGTGTGGAAGTATGATGGAAATCAACTTACCAATTATCCAGTAGCGAGTAGAACCAATGCGGCTCTCCTACTCACGATATATCAGGATAACTCTGAGGTCATCTGGGTAGGATCACGCAATACTGGTGTCTTTAGATTTGACGGTAAAGAGTTCCAACACTTTGACAAATTTGATAAGAAGGAAAGGTATGAATTCCGCCCTGATGGCATGTGAAGTATAAAAAAACAAAGAAACTGTCAATGCAAACAAAGCACTCTAAAGACGTAGGCAAGCGATAGCGAACATCCCTTCGGAACGATCAAAAGACAATTGGGGATTCAATCAAACTACTCTGCGATAACCTCTGGAGAGTTATGTTCATACTGAGTCCCGAAGATCTCAAAACAGCACTAAAAAAGTGCTTTATTTGCCATTTTTAAAAGCACTCAATCTATGAAGCGTCAACTTGGTGTTCCGATAAGGAAGAGCTTTAGCTGATTTCTTACCAACAATTACAATCAAAGCTAAAGATTTCGCAACGGAAATAACCGTGTTCAACACTAAAGAAAAAGACTTACGTAACGAGAGAAAAATATCAGAAGAACACAAATAATGGATCAGTTCGAAAAATCTTACTTGAACGTGGGATTAGACCAGAAAATTTGCCTGCAGAAGAAGACATAAAAAAACTCGAAAGAAGAGTTACCAAAGAAAGTAAAAACATTGGGAAGAATCCTGACAAACTGAAGTAGTTACGCCATGCAACAATAGATACCACAGTAGCATTGGACTCGATGGTCGAGAAGGATAGCATGACCAGAGACAATACTTACTCCATTTAAATAAAGAGAATTTATCGATAGCTCCAATTGACAACTCTAAGAGAGTGATCGATGTCCGTCAACAGCTCTCATCAGGAGAGATAATCACCCGATGATGGTTGGCTCATGCTATTGAGGTGTGGGCTGCTTCGAGTCCCTTCCTTATCTTCTTTACCATCAGTGGGCCTTCGTAGATAAATCCGGTATAGACTTGGATCAGATCGGCTCCATTTTGCAATTTGGCTAGAGCATGCTCGGCAGTTTCGATTCCTCCGACAGCGATTATAGCTTTGTCAGATTGGAGTTCTGCATTTACCCAAGTGAGCATCTGATCGGCTTTCTCTCTGACTGGAGCACCACTCAGTCCACCATTACCGATCTTATCGATCTGAGTCGATGCTGTCTTGAGTTTATCTCTAGAGATGGTCGTATTGGATGTGATGATTCCATCAATCTGGAGAGAGTTGACGAGGTCTACGATATCCGTGATAGCTGCCTGTGTAAGGTCTGGAGAGATCTTGAGTAAGATCGGCTTAGCAGAGTGGCGATGTGTCTCAGTATCCAAGAGGGTAGTGAGTATCAGTTCTAGACTATCTCTATCTTGGAGGGCTCTCAATCCTGGAGTATTGGGACTGCTGACATTGACCACAAAGTAATCCACATATGGGTGGAGTGCCTCGAAGCATTTGAGATAATCGAGATGTGCTTCCTCGTTGGGTGTCACCTTATTCTTCCCGATATTGCCACCGATGACAGCTGAGATCTTATCTCTATCGAGGGATTTCAGTCTATTGACTAGGGCATCCACACCTTCATTGTTAAATCCCATCCTATTGATCAAGCCTCGATCTTGCTTGAGCCTGAACAGTCTTGGATTGGGGTTGCCATCTTGTGGCAGAGGGGTCACTGTACCTACCTCTATGAATCCAAACCCTAGGGCATCTAGTCCCTTGATATACTTGCCATCTTTGTCAAAGCCTGCTGCAAGACCTACTACATTAGGAAAGGTAATGCCCCAGAGAGTCTTCTGCTCATGTGTACCGCTGTAGCTAAATGTGCTACGCATCACCTGAGAGAGCAGAGGTATCTTGAGACAGAGTGAGAGTGCCTTGAGAGCTAGATGATGGGAGGTTTCGGGAGCAAAAAGGAAAAGTAATGGACGGATGAACAGTCTATACATTCATTTCTGATTTTAATTTGTCAAGATCTCTGATGAGCATTCTTCTTCTATCAAATGTGATGATATTCTGAGCTCTGAGATCATTGAGCAAGGTCGTTACAGTCTGTCTAGAAGTAGCACAGATATTAGCGATCTCCTGATGAGTGAGTTGATTCCTGATTACCCACTCGTAGCCTACTTGTTGGCCTCTCGTATCTACCTGGTCTACGATAAACTCGAGGATACGTGTCTTACTGTCTTTGAATACTAGAGACTCTAATCTCTTTTCCATCTGTAAGACCTTAGATCCCATCAGCTTCATGAAGAACATCGAGAGTGGTCCGTGATCTTTCATGAGATGCTTCATCTGACTTACACTTACAGTACAGATCTCAGTATCAGCAAGTGCTATAGCGAAGTCTCTATGGGTGTCTTCTCCTATGATAGCGAGCTCTCCGAAGACTTCTCCTCTATTGAGTATGGCCTTAGTAATCTGCTTGCCAGCATCATTTGTCGTACCTACTTTGATACTTCCTTCGGTGATGAAATAGATAAGATCAGATGTCTCATCGGGAAAATAGACGTATTCGTTTTTCTTGAGTTTCAAGTGGCTATTGCTTGCATCCTCCGATGCGGCAATTTTGTTGTCACAGAATATTTCTGCAACATCGACACTTTCTAGATACCAAAAAGTTGAATTTTTCATTGAGCTAAGATAAGGGTTTGTCAGAGATTAGACATCAAATTTCAAATCCAATGTCTTTCGTAATACTTCTAGGTTAATGTTTTTCAAAGTCATTAGTTGGTACTTCTCAGCAACGTTCTTTGGTTTAGTCGTTTCCGCGACGTTAGTGTAGTTAGGAAACTTGTCAGTATCCACAACAATGGTATTGAGGATCTCTTTTTCTTTGAATCTATCACTGAATCCTATGAAGTATCTGCTATCACTCAATACCTCTCCAGTCCGATTAGATGGGACATAAGCGTAGAGATGATTATCCTTGATCTCAAATTTGACATTGGACAGAGAGGCTTGGATAGATTTTGAGTTGATTTTTGACTTGAAGTCTTCCCAGTCTTCCTCAAGTGATTGTGCTGTTAGAGGCTTGAGTAGTCGTGTCTTCTCTTCTTCTTTCTTCTCTATAGATGACATCAGTGCATCTAGATCAGATGATATCCCTATGGTATTGAGCTTGGGTAGTGATGTCGATGTTGGAGGTAGCTTAGGCTTCTGTACTTGAGCTGTATCGAGTGTTGATGTATCTGATGAGAGACCTTTGCTCGGTTGAGGAGTACTATCGGGCAGCGATGGTGGGTCTACTTGAGGAGAGGAATTTTTTTTTTACTATCGATTTTGAAGGCTCTTGACAAGTATGTAATCTTGCCTAGTACGACCTCTGTATGGAGTGTCTTATGTGATGCCATGGGGAGATTGAGATCTGCCTTGGTCACGATATTGAGACTATTGAGGAGGAATGTCAGACTAGTAGTCCTACTCTGTGTGACATATCTCTGAGTCAGTTCTTCACTTGAGTCTAGGAGTGATTGGGTCTTACTGTCCTTGCTCAATAGCAGCTTACGTAGATGCTCAGCTAAGCCACGGAGGAAGAGTGAAGCTTCAAAGCCATTACCCAAGATATCATGGAAGAGTGTGATCACACCTGGCATGTCTTCTTCCATAAATCTCTCCACCATATTGAAGTAGTATTCGTAGTCTAGGATATTGAGATTCTTGATGACACTGTCATAGGTGATCTCTCCACCGCTAGCACTTGCCACTCTGTCATAGATGGAGAGTGCATCTCTCATCGCACCATCAGCCTTCTCTCCGATGATATTGAGTGCCTCTGTCTCTGCTTTGATTCCCTCTTCGGCTACGATATGTTGGAGTTGTGTGACGATATCTGATACTTGTATCCTCTTGAAGTCATAGATCTGACATCGCGAGAGGATAGTGGGGATTATTTTGTGTTTTTCGGTAGTAGCTAAGATGAATACTGCGTATGGTGGCGGCTCCTCTAGTGTCTTGAGGAATGCATTAAATGCTGCAGTCGTCAGCATATGGACCTCATCTATGATGAAGACCTTCTTAGTCCCTGCGGAGGGTTGTATCCGTACTTGTTCGTTGAGAGTACGGATGTGATCTACAGAGTTATTAGATGCTGCATCTAGCTCGAGGATATTGAATGATGCATTCTCTTCGAATGCTTGACATGAGTCACACTTACCGCATGGATTGATCTTATCGGTTGTATCTGTGCAGTTGAGTGTCTTAGCGAGGATACGAGCACAGGTCGTCTTACCTACTCCTCGTGGTCCACAGAAGAGATAGGCATGTGCTAGTTGCTCTGATGCTATGGCATTCTTGAGTGTATCTGCGACATGGCTCTGTCCGACTACTTCCTCAAACTTTTGGGGTCGATATTTCCGTGCCGATACGATATAGTTACTCATGTCACGAAGATAGAGATTTTTCCCTTATTCTAAAGAGTTTCTTTGGTCTCTTACACTGCCTTAGGTGTCGACATTGCCATGGTGCTTTACTTGCATGAGATCGGAGGGTGATATGCGTTCGTCTCCGACGGAGCAGGGGATGACGTCATATCTAATGTTAGCTTCTCGCCTTTCATTAATTTGTTTCATGAATTCAATTTTACTTGACTATGTAGTAATTAACACACGAAGTTCCTTTTCATTAAAAATCTACTTACTATGCGACAACTATATGGAAATTCTAATAACTTTAAAGTCTATTTGCTCATACATTTTATCTTTTACTACTTGCTTCTTTTTTTGTGTTAAAGACATTAAATCTGTAAGCAACAGATATTTCAAGTGTTTTTGTTTTGTCAACGTGGTGATATGATTTTGGATTTAGTGCTTTTAGGTTGTAAAAACGTGTGCTTATCACTAATGACTTTATTTCATAAGCAGCCGAAGCTACCCATCCAAACTGGTCTTGAATGTGTGAATCACTAAAACTTGTCCAAAAATTAAGCTCGTCAAAGCCTATGTTGAAATTTCTTAGTAATTGATAACTGATACCCACGCCTAATTGAATATTTTCTGCAATATTTATAGTTGGAATTGTTGTAATGGCTATCCTACGGAACTTCAAATTAGGGTATCCAGCAAATCCTGTATCGACATACTTCATTTTGTTTTCACTGTACTGAAAAGTTGTATTAATTAGTATATGCTCATTAATGTGTTGTGTAATACCTAATCCTAAGAATAGATTAGTCTGAAATTCGCTGTCAGAGATTGCACCTGATGACCAATTGTTTAATTTGAAGTCTGTTAAACCACTGTTTTTGGCAAATGATAACCCTACAATTGGTTCAATTGAAGTTTGCGAGGATAACGATTTTAAACACAAGAAACAAAATGCCGCAATTTTTAATGTGCTTAATAATTTCACAATTCTAACATTACTTGTTTGTATTTCATATAGAACCTCTTTCTATTATTTGTATTGCTTTACTCAGTTTTATTTTGGTGGAAGCTAACGAGTATCAGTTGTCACTGATAGCTCCTGAGATATGAATGCAAGGTGTTATCGACCATATCTCTTCAGATCTTAACCTACCTCACGGTAAGCTATGGAAATGGGACTTCAATATAGGCCAAAAAAAAGCCGCCTCTCTGGGAGAGACGGCTTATGACATTGTGTCTATGTGACTTAAGTCTGAGTATTTTTAGTGCTTAGAAGTTATACCTCAAAGAAGCATTCCATGTTCTTCCAAATCCAAACCAGACAAAGTTAGACTTGTCGATTCCGTTGTAGAGTGCAGATTCAGGAGTTGATTCAGTAGCAAAGATATTGGTATTTGACTCTGCGATATATTCAGTATCAAGGAGGTTATTAATGTTACCTCTGAGAGTCAAGCTGTGACCATTATTGAAACTCATCTCATATGTAATACCTGCATCCAAGAGATTGTAATCAGGTAATTGAAGAGCTCCATTGTTGTCTGACTCTAAAAATGCATCTCCGATAATATCGAAGTCAGCATAGAGATTGCCGTAGTACAACCAGTCAGCATCTATAGATAATCCATCAATGATCTCATACTCTAATCCTAATGATCCAGTAGTCTGAGCAGCATCTCCTACTTTGACTCCTTCTGTAAATAGTGTAGAAGTACCGATCAAGTCTTGGTTATCGTCAAATACCGAAGCTTCAGTATTATCAGAATAGACCCAATTACCTACAGAGAGCATCCCTTTGACGATCAATCCAGTCGTCGGCTTAGCTCTTAAGTCTATCTCTATCCCGCTATGAATATTGGCAAGATCTGAGAATACGGCAGTCCCTGACTCTCCAGCAGTTAAGTCTACGCTTCTTGATAACCATCTGTTAGACCAATTGATATTGTAAAGATTAACATTAGCATCGATAAATCTGTGTCTCAATCCGTAACCAAGCTCAAATGAGATGATCTGCTCGTTCTCTACATCAGCGTTGATGTTGTTTGCAAAATTTGGAAATACTGCATCGAAGAATGGTTGTCTCTCAATATATCCTGCATTTGCAAATACATTGTGATTCGCATCAATATTGTAATTGACTCCACCCTTGATAAATCCACCGACCTTAGCATGAGTATCTGATTGTTGCTCATCACCTGAGTACGAAAAGAAGTCTTCTCTTTGGTAGGTTTGGTTGGATACACCACCTTGAGCTACTGCTGTGAATGTTTCTGTTGCATACTCCACTAAACCATTCACACCTAGCCAATTGACATTACCGATATTGAAGTAGTTAAGTTTTTCGTCAAGGTCAACATTGACAAATGGTCTAGCCTCAGCTGTAGTTGTTATAATATTTGGACTATTATTAATGTCTCCAGTAGAAGCATAACCATCTAGGCCTAAGAGATCATTAAGGATCCTATAGTGGATACCGCTATAGATCCTCCCATCAACTCCTACACCAAGTGTGAGGTTACCAATTTTGTGCTCTAGACTAGAGATAGCCCCGTACCAGTCATGAGAGTTGATTGATGATCTTCTTATCGACGCATTCGTATTGATTCCATCTACTCCGTCTAAGTCACGGTCATTAGCACCTACCACTTGTCCTGTAAATTCTGAGTCAGGCCCAGTATAAGCATCACCTGCTTGATTATTAGCAATCACAGCATCGAAGTCAATCAGACCTTCTTCTGTTCTGAATGGTAGATTGGGTACACCAGTTGTAAATTCCTCTCTGAATGGATAGATACCGAAGTTTCTTCCTCTCGGACCAGTACCTCCACCTCGACCCCATGAGCCGTATACTACTGTAGCTAATGAAGTGTTGTCATTCATCTTCCAATCCCAATTCAATGAAGCAATCGGCTTATTGTAGAAGTTTCTTCTATATGTGAACTCTTCTCCATCTCTCAATCCCCAGTCACCATTGAATCGTCTATCGATTCCTTCTTCTCCGAATGTCTCATAATCATTGATAGATAACCAAGCATCTCTTTGGTGGTGCCACTGTCCAGCGCCGATAAAGCTACCGTTAAATTTGTGACCATTGCCTGCATTGTACCCCATCGAGAAGAGGTAGTTATACCCTTCGCCTTGAGTACCATCGACATATCCATTACCTTGCCATCTCCCGAGTAAGATACCAGCTGAGAATCCATTGTCCATCTCACCTGTATCGTATGCAAGTGTTGTCTTGAGATATCCGTCATTACCTACGGCAACATTGACTAACCCTCCTTGTTCTTTTTCTGTCGTTTTAGTGACAACGTTGATTGTACCACCTACTGATGGCACAGCTAATCTAGAGGCACCTATACCTCTTTGGATTTCAACCCCAGAAGCGACATCTTGTAATCCAGCCCAGTTAGACCAGAATACTCTACCATTCTCCATGTCATTGACCGGTTGACCATTAATGATTACTGCTGTATTAGTCTGATCAAATCCTCTTACTGAGATACGACCATCACCATACCCACCACCTGTCTTAGTTGCATAGACTGATGGTGTTAACTTTAATATCTCTGGAAACTCCTGAGTTCCTAGTTTCAATTGAATATCTCTAGCTCTTACGAGTGAAGAGGCTACAGGTGTCTGTCGATCTTTGACGAGATCAACTACTCCAGTTACTACTATTTCCTCTAATAATGATCCAGCACTTACTCCGATAGCTCCTAGATCCCCCATTGATGTAATCTCGATCGTCTTAGTATCATATCCAAGATATGAAATGACCAATCTGTCTCCTTTGCTTGCATTGATAGAGAACATCCCATCAATATCTGTAATCGTACCCATATCTTTACCATCTATGGTTACTGTAGCTCCCACTAGTGGAGTGTTGTTAGCTGCATCCATGATCTTACCAGTCGTACTCTGACCGAATAAAAACCCTGCAGAACAAAGCATAATTAATGTAAATAGTTTTTTCATTTTTGTATTTAGTTAGTTAATGTTACAAACTTAAACACATATCTAATTTTTTCCTATAGATTATTAATCTATATATTGCGGTCGAGTCCAAAAGAAATTAACAATATGTTAACTCTTGCTACTCTTAAGACTATCTCTCACTGAAAGTAGTGATTTATCCATTTATACTTACCTATACCTATACTGTCGATACTAACTCTGGTGCTCATCAATCCACTTATGTAAATGCAAAACACTCCTCACCCTAAGCTAGCTCAATATCACTTCTCGACCTACTCATGGACGCATCTCTCGAAGGATGATCTCTACGATCTTCTCCATCTCCGTCAGGTAATATTCGTAGTGGAGCAGAACTGTCCATACATCGATGCAGACCACAAAGACCAAGCGTCGCATCATGTCTTAGTCAAGGATGAACATGGATCGCTTGTCGCCTATACCAGACTGCTACCCATGGGTGTAAGTTATACGGATCATGTCTCTATCGGCAGGGTAGTCATCGCTGCATCACATCGAGGCATCGGTCTAGGATACCAACTGATGGATCACTCTATCCAAGAGTGTCGGTCTCTCTGGTCAGAGTTGCCTATCAAGATCTCGGCACAGGAGCACCTCCAACAGTTCTATACTCAGTGTGGATTCTCTCGGATAGGTGAGACTTATCTCGAGGATGATATCCCTCATGTGGCGATGGTGATGGCGTAGATCAGTTGGAGAGATTGACTCTCTAGTCAGCCATCATACTGAGGCACATCGATT
The DNA here is from genome assembly GCA_938001865.1 of uncultured Saprospiraceae bacterium. Taxonomy (GTDB): domain Bacteria; phylum Bacteroidota; class Bacteroidia; order Chitinophagales; family Saprospiraceae; genus JAHDHH01. The sequence continues at coordinate 119,168 of CALLAW010000032.1, forward strand.
ACTTTTTCTTCTTATTATTTATCGATTTCTGCCCTCTCTTTTTAGGCTTTTTGTACTTGAGTTTTTGAGTCTGAGACCGTGTCATGTGGCGATTCTCCTTTTTGTTTTTATCCTTCTTTTCATGAAATGCTGGACCTGAGGGTACAAACTTTTTCATTTTATGATTATTGAAAGGGACAAATTCTACTGGCTTTTCTAACTCTATCAATTCGTCAGAGATGACGACTTCCTCAGGGACTTCTTTCACTTCGATTGGAGTCTTCATCAGTGTTTCGATTTGGTCCAGATACTCTCTCTCTGACTCTGACACAAATGCAATTGCCTGACCTCTCTTGTCAGCACGACCAGTACGACCGATCCTATGGATATACTTCTCAGGGGTATCTGTGAGATCAAAGTTGATGACATGAGTCACCGATGACACATCTAGCCCACGAGCGATGATATCTGTAGCGATGATACACCTATAAGTCCCATCTTGAAAAAATTCTACAGTCTGGAATCGATTGTTTTGTGACTTAGAAGAGTGGATGACACCAATCGTCTCTTCGAAGATTGGATAGAGTCGATCATAGAGTATGTCGGCCATCTTTTTGGTAGATACGAAGACGAGTACCTTGGACATCTCTTCATTGTGCTCAAGCAAGTGGATGAGAAGATTAGTCTTACTATTGAAGTTGGCAATAGCATATACCGACTGATCGATACTCTCAAGTGGAGCACCAGATGGTGCTACTTCTACCTTGTCATAGAAGGTGGTGTACTCTTGGATGACTGTCTCCACCTGAGGTATCAAGGTAGCACTGAACATCAGATTTTGCCTCTTCTCGGGGAGAAACTCTTTGATCGTATGCAGTTGGACTCTGAATCCGAGGTTCAACATCTCGTCCACTTCATCGATGATGAGTCTTTTGATGTTTTTTGCCTTGAGCACACCATCGAGCAGGAGGTCATTGAGTCTTCCAGGTGTCCCTACGACGAGGTCGCAGCCGAGTGAGAGAGCATGCTTATGTGTCTTGATATTGGTCCCACCGTAGACACCCACTGCTGTAAATGTCATGTAGCTTGTCAGCTTCTCCACCTCCTCTAGTACCTGAGCTACGAGTTCTCGAGTCGGTACGATGATCAAGATCTGAGGGTAGATAGTCTTAGTGAACTTCCACAATCTTAGTGAAGGGAGTAAGTAAGCAAATGTCTTACCAGTACCAGTCTGAGCTATCCCTATGATATCCTTACCAGACATGATGAGTGGAAAAGTCTTAGACTGAATCGTAGTAGGCTCGGTCATACCGAGGTCATCTAGAGCATTGTTGAGAGCCTTACCAAGATTGAGATCATTGAATGTCATGGTGCAAAGGTACACTTCTCTCACGAGAGATAACTACTTCAGAGCTTCTACAAGGTACTCTCTGTCTAGCTAGTCCTATACGTTAGCCAAGATCATCTGTGATGAGAGCTGTCTGAGTTTCTGCTGCAATTGGGCATAAAAAAAAGCTTGACAATTTTTTGCCAAGCTTTTTTATCATTTCTAACAGTTGTTAATTATCACTCACATTATCTATCTCATCTTCGAGATCTTTAGTTGCTTTTTTGAGCTTATCTACCTCGCTTTCTTTCTTCTTTTTCTTTGGCTCTACCTTTGGTTTTGATTTTGACTTGGTGTCCTTCTCGGTAAATGTAAAACCCTTCTTATCAGTTCCGATATAGATAGTGTCACCAGGTGCTAAGTCACCAGAGAGCAATTGTCGTGACAGCGGATTGATAATCTCTGACTGGATGACTCTCTTCAGTGGTCTAGCGCCGAACTGTGGGTCATAGCCAAGATCAGCAATCAAGTCCATCGCTGACTCTGAAAACTCAACTGACATATCTTGTCTTGCAAGGTTCTTCCTTGTCTTCTTGAGTAGGATCTCTGCGATCTGCTTGATCTCTGCCTTCGTTAATGGTAAGAACATAATCTTGTCATCGATCCGATTGAGGAATTCTGGTCTGAGGGTTTCCTTCAATAGGTCAAACACTTCTAACTGTGTCGTCTCGATAATGTCAGCTCTGTGTTCATCACCGACTGCATCAAGGTCTTCAAAGTTTTCGAGGATGGTCTCTGCTCCCATATTACTCGTCATGATGATGATACAGTTCTTGAAGTTGGCCTCTCGACCTTTGTTATCCGTAAGTCTACCATCATCGAGTACTTGGAGTAGGATATTGAATGTGTCAGGGTGAGCCTTCTCTATCTCATCAAGTAGGACGATAGAGTATGGTCTTCTCCGTACTGCTTCTGTAAGTTGTCCACCTTCATCATAGCCTACATATCCTGGAGGTGCTCCTACGAGTCTTGAGACACTATGCTTCTCCATGTATTCACTCATATCTATCCGAGTGATCGCTTTCTCATCATCGAAGAGTACCTCAGCGAGTGACTTGGCTAGCTCGGTCTTACCCACACCTGTCGGCCCTAAGAAGATGAATGACCCGATCGGCTTATTGGGATCGCCTAGGCCTGCTCTAGATCGTCTGACAGCATCCGATACTGCTACCACTGCTTCTTTTTGTCCGATGAGTCTTTGACTGATTTCGTCTTCGATGTTGAGGAGTTTTTCCTTTTCGGACTTTAGCATTTTTGCTACTGGGATACCAGTCCATTTGGCTACGACCTCAGCGATCTCATTACTTGTGACTTCCTCATTAGTAAATCGATTTTCGTCAGGCAATTCTTCGAGTTTTTTCTCTGCTTCTTGGAGTTTGACTTCGACCTCTTTCATGTCACCGTATCTGATCTTAGCGACTGCTTCGAAGTCACTATTCCGTTCAGCAGTTTCGGCTTGATGCTCGAGTTCTTCCATTTGTTTTTTGAGATTCTGGATATTATCAACGATTTCTTTTTCGTTTTTCCACTTAGCAGTGATACTATCTAGCGACTCTTTTGCATTAGCGATTTGCTTATTGATTGCAGAGAGTTTTTTCTCACTTCCTTCTCGTTTGATTGCTTCTCTTTCGATTTCGAGTTGTCTGACTTTACGGTCCATCTCGTCGATTTCTTCGGGTACTGAGTCTAGCTCAAGGCGAAGTTTGGCAGCAGCCTCATCTATCAAGTCGATTGCCTTGTCAGGTAACTGTCTATCTGTGATGTAGCGATGTGAGAGCTCTACTGCAGCTACGAGTGCATCATCTAGGATGTCTATCTTATGGTATACTTCATACTTGTCTTGGATACCTCTGAGGATAGAGATACAATCCTCAAGACTGGGCTCATCGATGATCACTGTCTGGAATCTCCTGACGAGTGCCTTATCTTTTTCGAAGTATTTTTGGTACTCATCGAGAGTGGTAGCACCGATTGTTCTGAGTTCGCCTCTGGCGAGTGCTGGTTTGAGGATGTTGGCCGCGTCCATTGCTCCGTTGCCTCCTCCAGCTCCAATCAAGGTATGGATCTCATCGACGAATAAAATTACCTCACCATCTGAGCTATTGACTTCTTGGATGACAGCTTTGAGTCTTTCTTCGAATTCTCCCTTGTATTTAGCTCCAGCGATCAAGGCAGCAATATCGAGAGAGTAGATCTGCTTAGTGGCGAGATTTTCTGGGACATCTTTTTTGACTATTCTCCAAGCGATACCTTCTACGATGGCAGTCTTACCGACTCCTGATTCTCCGACGAGGATAGGATTGTTTTTCTTTCGTCTTGAAAGAATATGGAGGATACGTCTGATCTCTTCATCACGACCTACGATCGGGTCTAGCTTACCGCTTTCTGCTCTTTCGTTGAGATTGACGGCAAATTTTTTGAGGGCATTGTATTGATTGTCAGAGTTGGCATCTGTCACTGTCCGACCATTTCGCAGCTCTTTGATGGCAGCTTTCAAGCCATCTACGGTGACACCCATATCTTTGAGTAAGCCTGCTGCTTTGTCCTTGCCTGTCACGATGCCGAGTAAGATGAGCTCTACGGAGATATATTCATCTCCGAAGTTTTTCATTTCTTTTTTAGCTCGACTGAGTGCTTTGTTGGCATCATTGGTGAGGTGTTGCTTCCCATCACCACCAGTGACCTTCGGGTACTTCTCTATCATTGACTCGAGAGTCGTCATGAGTCTGACCATATTGACTCCAAGCTTAGAGAATACAAACTTGGGGATCGATTCGTCGGTCTTATAGATGCCTACAAGGAGGTGAGTAGTATCTACCTGCTGCTGATCTAGTCCTCCTGCGATCTGTTGAGACTTGAGGATGGACTCCTGTGCCTTTACTGTAAAGTTGTCGTATGTCATAATGTAATATAGTATAAATGTCTGATACTACAATAGTATCAAAATGAATACCAAT
>CALLAW010000033.1 GCA_938001865.1 uncultured Saprospiraceae bacterium
ATGAGGTTCTTACGCTTCCGCTCTGGGCCCGCCCATCCGCTAGCGGTGCTCTCCTTTAAATGTCCCCCGGACATTTACCTTTCAGGATCAGTCGTTTATAATCGTGCCAGATACAGTATCGCAGACGGTTTCGAAGCCATTCATCTACTTGTTTGAGCTTAGTATAAATACTCGCCAATCTGTAGTTATTGATCCATCCTTGATAGTGTAGTTCCCCCTTTCTCAGGACAATAATTAATTAGTTGAATTTCATTTAGATAATTTAACTCCACATCAGAATAACCAGTGTTACTTACTCACTAAGACTATTGCTATTTGTGACATCTCAAGGCAACCTAAGAGAGTAATCAATCATAATCTATGTATAAACTTACATATTATGAAAAATGTAATCTTTCTATTGATCACTTGTCAGATACTCTTACTCAACTCATGTATTGGAGACGACATCGTTGAAGATCGAGTAGACCCTGAATTGAGAATCATGAATCCTATTGATTCATTGCAGTTAGGCTCCCAATATACATTTATCGCCACCTACTTCAATGAAGTGGGTATCGAAGAGTCACAAGAGATAGCATGGACCACTGATGATAATAGTATTGTAAGTGTCTCTGATAATGGAGTGGCACAGGCGATCAGTCTGGGGACTACCCAATTAACTGCATTCACAACTGATGGAAGTACTAGCAATACCTTCTCATTGGGTGTAGGCGAAAACCCAATCGTGACCGAAGTCGCAAGCAAAAATGGCACTATAGAACCATCGAGTTTCTACGAATTGGATGGAGACTTTACAATTACTCAAGAAGGTGATGATTTGAAAATAGTATTTGAAAATAACTATGTTGCAAGCTCTGCTCTCCCAGGTCTGTATGTGTATCTCACTAACAACCCAAACACGATAGGAGGTGCTACTGAGATTAGTGAAGTTACGGTCTTCTCTGGGGCACATGAGTATCTCGTTCCCAATCAAGACATTAATGGATTTAGTCACTTACTCTATTTCTGCAAGCCATTCAATGTCAAAGTTGGTGATGGTGTCATCAATTAATAATAACCATCAAATCAAACTAGGATGAAAATATCTCACCAACTCACAACTCTAGTCACACTTCTCTTGATCTCTCAATCAGTATATGCAGGAGGACCCTGGCCACAAGCGAAAGGCAATGCTTACTTCAAGCTATCAGAGTGGTGGGTGGTATTTGATCAGCATTACACAGATCAAGGACTCATAGACCCCAATGTTACAACTGGGATATATAATACATTTCTCTATGGAGAGTATGGTCTCACAGATCGATTGACTCTCAACCTCAATGCTAATCTATTCGGTAGAAATGTGACAAACAATGTAGTCTCGAAGACAACTGGGGAGATAATTATTCCAGGTGATGCGTTGAATGGTCTTGGAGACATTGACCTTGGACTCAAGTTTGGATTGACTCAGCCAGGAGCATCGATTCCTATTGCAGCAAGTATCTTACTTGGTATTCCGACAGGAAAGACCGGAGGAGGATTACAACAGAATCTTCAGACTGGCGATGGTGAGTTCAATCAACTTTTTCAGATAGATGCTGGCAGTGGTTTTAATCTCGGACAGATTCCTGCGTATTTTTCATTGTACAGCGGGATAAACGTAAGATCTAGAGGCTTTTCAGAAGAGTTGAGATTTGGAGGAGAAGTAGGTTTTTCATTTGCTAAGAGCAAACTCTGGATTGTCACCAAATTAGCAGTTATAGAATCATTCAAAAATGGCGATACTGCTGCTAATAATACAAGTACGACGATATTTGCCAATAATACTGAGTTTGCAAGTCTTGCATTGGAGATCAATTATTACATCACTTCACAGGTTGGATTGTCAGCGAATTATGCTGGTGCTCTGCGAGGAGAAATTATCGCTGCAGCACCGAGTTACTCTGTAGGAGTCTTCGTTGATCTAAGCAACTAAGTGGCGACTGATAAGAAAATCTATACTCTACTCTACTCTAGCATAGTTACATGCTGAGGAGATGCTAAGGTGAAGCCTTAATTCTCTATTCCTTGATAGTTGAAGTCAAAGCCCTTGTCAGTGAAGTCCACTGCACTGATCTCACTTACTCCCACCTCTTGCATAAATACTCCGTAGAGCATATCCACAGCGGCCATTGTAACCTTATTATGGGTAATGATCACAAACTGGCTATTCTTAGAGAATTGATTAATTAGCTTAGTGAATTTTTGGACATTCAGATCATCGAGTGGTGCATCTACCTCATCGAAGATACAGAATGGTGCAGGCTTCAGTAGGTAGAGTGCAAAGAGTAAGGCTGTTGCAGTTAACGTCTTCTCACCACCAGAGAGCTGACTGAGTGACTTCGGCCGCTTGCCCTTTGGTTGTGCAATGATCTCTATCGTAGAATCAAGCGGATTGGACTCGTCTTCGAGGATCAGATCGCAGGCATCATCTTCAGTAAAGAAGGTCCTAAACACTTCTTGGAAATGGACTTTGATCTGGTCAAATGCAGTCTTAAATTTGGCATTAGCCTCTTCCTCTATCTCTTTGATCGTATTGTGTAGGTCTTCAGTAGCTTCTAGGATGTCATCTCTCTGACCTATGATGTAGTCATAGCGTTCTTTGATCTCTTCGTACGCTGTGATTGCAAGAGGGTTGATATCTCCATAATTCTCTATTCGCTTCTCTATTCGTTCGAGTTTGAGCTTTACTTCATTGAGATCATCTGGTATCTCCTCAGTGTGCTCTTGATCGGCAAATATCTCACTCTCTTGGATACTAAATTCGATAAGGAGGCGATCTACTAACCCCTTTCGTTCGTAGAGGAAGGTCTGCTCTCTTTCTTTACTTGCATTGATCTTCGACTGGAGACTGGTGTGCTCACTGTTGAGGTCACGGAGACTCTTCTCTTGGTCTTGGATATGAGATTTCTCTTGGAAGTACAGCTGCTCTATCGCATTGACAGATTGAGTTACTTCAGTTTTTTGATCATAGAGTGCTTTGATCTCACCGGTCATATCTGTCCCAGACGTCTTGAGTTCTTCGAGCTTGAGCTTTACTTCTTGGAGTGCTTTTTGATCTTTTTCAAGGGTAAGGTCAACCTCGTTTTTTCTTTGATCTAACCGCTGTCTTGCCTCAGTGATGCTATTGAGATAATTTTCTTTTTTTATCTTCTCGATATTCTGGGCATTGACTGCAGCTGATTGTTGGCTCAGCTCTTGTTGTAGACCTGTGAGGAGTGATTTTTCGTCAGCAAGTATACTGTCAACTGCAATTTTGGCTTCTTTCTTTTCAGCTAGGAGTAGTGTTACCTCACTGATTTCTTTTTCGGTCTCAGCTAGAGTGGCTAGATATTGTGTACGTGACTCAGCATTGTGTTGCTTAGTAGATGTTGCTTTGAGATAATTTTTCTTTACTTGCTCATGCTTATATTTTTCATTCATATAAGCGACATCAATCTGAGCCTTTTCTTTTCTGAGTTCTTCGTTGTTAGTATTAGCGATTTTGTTTTCGATGACCTCTAGCTTCTCAGTTACTTTTTGGAGTTCCTTAGCGAGGTTCTCTACTGATTTGAGGCTCTCTTCATAGGCTTTTTTACGTCCTACCTTTTTCCCTGAGAAGAGTCCTACACTTCCACCAGATATAGTGTATTCTCTTTGGATGACTGTAGAGTCTTCTAAGATGTACTGACCTTGTCTCTCACCAGTATTAGGAGCGATGGCAATACCTCCAAAGAGATGATTGAACAGTGGTGCATACTTCTTATCGAATTCTAACTTACTGACAATCGAATCACTAGGCAATTGCCCCACGTCTGATGTTAACCTCTCCAAGATGAAGAAACTTGCTCTTCCCTTCTGCCCTTGCTTGAGGAGATCTATGGCTTTGAGGGCCTCAGCCTCAGTATCAGAGACGAAGTAATTGAGATAGTTTTCGAGGAATGACTCTACTGCATTACGATATGGCTTTGGGCAGAAAAACAGATCTGAGAGCAGAGGGATCTTTCCCTCTGTTACCTCATGGACATACTTTACAGATTCTGGAAATCCCTCAAGTGAGTCCACCATGTTTTTGAGCATATTAGTCTCCGTGGTCACTCTATCGAGGTCTCTTGCTATTCTATTCTTAGCACTTGCAGTCTCTCGTCTATTCTCTTCTACTGCATTGGCATCAGCTACTGCCTTGTTATACTTCTCTTCTGCTTGCCGATGATCATTCTCCAACTTAGCGATAAGCAGAGTACTCTCTTGGATGACAGAGTTCAGCTCTTCGACTTGTTGGGTATTGGATGCTTGGGATGCATCGAGCTCTTGGAGTCTCTCTTTAGTTCGTTGGAGATTACCCTCTGCTTTGACAAGTTGTTTTTCGTACTCAAATATTTCATTTTGATACTTGAGAGAGAGTTGTTCGTTTTCATTAGAGGACTCGGACTTATCAGTGACTTCAAGTCTAAATTTTTCGTAGGCATTCCTTACAGCGAGGAGTTGGTTGCTGACTGATTTGAGTTGGATTTGTTCAGCTTCTTCGAGTTCCTTTTTTTGTTGTATTGCCCCTTCGAGCTCGATACTTTGATTTTTATTTTCCAGTATTCGCTTATGCAAATCTGTCTCAGATGTCCTGAGAAATGTCAACTCTTGTTTTCTGAGTGATTCTGTACCTTCTACAGATTGGATGGTACTGACGATAGTATTGAGTTGCTTTTGAGTCTCGTTGAGTTTGATCTCGTCATTAAGATTTTTTGTTTTTAGCTCCTCGAGTGTCACTTCAGCTTTAGCTATTGTTGCTTTTACCTCAGTGAGATGCTTCATCCTTTCATCCTGGATGGTTTTCATTCCGAAGAGCTCACGATCATATTCTTTGATCTGTGACTTAGTAACAGTTATCTTGAGTCCCTTATAATCTTCTTTGATTTTGTAGTAGCGTTCAGTCCTCTTTGCTTGTTTTTCGAGTGACTTCATGCTGTTTTCGAGTTCGAAGAGGAGGTCTTCTACCCTATCGAGATCTGCTTTGGTCAATGCCAATTTACTGAGTGCTTCTCGCTTTCGGATTTTGTACTTTGAGATTCCAGCTGCCTGCTCAAACATCTTCCTCCTAGAATTCTCTTTGTCGGAGAGAATCGAATCTACCATCCCTAACTCTATGATCGCATAGGTATTAGATCCTATCCCACTATCGATAAATAGGTTCTTGATATCCTTGAGTCTACACTTGACATTATTGAGCTTGTACTCACTCTCTCCTGATCTATAGAGTGTCCGAGAGATTGCGACTTCCTTATATTCTGTTGGTAAGACATTCTTAGTATTTTCAAATGTCAGAGTGACGCTTGCTGCCCCACCTTTCTTTCGTGTTTTGGTTCCATTGAAGATGACGTCCCCCATTGACTCGAGTCTGAGTTCTTTACTCTTCTGCTCACCTAGCACCCATCTGATACTATCTACGATATTGGATTTACCACTCCCATTAGGACCAACGATCCCAGTAACTCCCTCGTCAAATTTGACGTGGATCGGGTTAGCAAAACTTTTAAACCCCTTAATATCAAGGCTTTTCAATCTCATAGGGGGCAAATATACTCAAATTAGAAAGTATTTGACATTATCCTTCGCCCTTTCTGCTAGCCTCAAATAGACCATAGAATACCTAGACAATTGAGGATGAGAGTTGCCAAAATATAGAGTAAGTTATCCCTATATTTAAATCACTCATATGCAGTAAGATAGTCAAGTGTGGAGAGACTTATAACGATTCTAATCGTTGAGTAGACTTTATATTGACTTTTATGATGATAATGAAGTCCTATTGGCAGCCTACCAAGTGATACTACATTTCCGCTCCAGGCAAAAAAAAATGCCAGAAGATAAATCTCCTGGCATCCATAACTTACAAAACTAGTACATTACTTGTCTAATAATATCATCTTCTTGACGATACTACTTTTTCCTGATTGTACTCTGTAGAATAATACTCCAGAGCTTGGTACATTATCTCCACTAAGAGTAAATTTATTGTGTCCTTTGGCAGCAGCCATACTTGTCTGATAGAGTGTCTTACCCGAAGCGTCAAATACTTCCAGAGATACTGTCGACTCTGCTGTAGTATAGTAAGGTACTGTCGTACTCCCTGCAAATGGGTTAGGCTCATTTTGGTATACGACTAAGTCGTTGCTAATCTGATTACCCGCCTCGAAGTCGAGAGTGATCTCCATGACCTCTTGATGCGTATTATACGCCTCTGCAACTGTCACTTCAGATGTCAAGTCTAACACATCTGAGAGTCTTCCATCCTGCTGAGCAATAAAGTAGATTGAAGTCAACTCAGAGTCTGCTGCAATCTCTCTTCCTTGGACAAAGTCTGCTGACAATGTCAATAGACCAGCATCAGCCTTAGTAGATGAGAGCTTATCTGCACTCAGGTCTAACTGTCCGACTGAGTAGTCAAGATAAGTCAATACGCTTGCATCAAAGTCCACTGTAAATTGTGCACCATAGAGCTCAGCAGTTTGACTTGCATTCAGTGTTACTTTTACTTGCTGACCAGCAGAGAATTTCTGATCCTTTGTACTGATGTGATATGCATCTGCACCTCTCACCTCTGTCTCATCATTGTGGAGATAGTAGCTGATACTATTGTTGACATCTCCTGTCTTGACAGCTACAAACTCTACATTAGCATAGTCTATGAAGAGAGTTGGTATCGATACGCTAGTCTCATACTCCCATGGCTGAGTCGGGTCGATGAATACTTGATTAGCATCTACAAACTGCCAAGAAGTATTATCAGAGAACTCATCTTTGACATCGAGGATAAGCTTTCTCAATTCTACCAAATCAGCAGAACTGATAGAATTAGATTTGTTAGCATCAGCTGCGATCAACTTGTATGGAGAATCAAGTGCCTCGAGATTAAGGATGTGTCTTTGGATCAATATGATATCGAGAGTAGAGACACCTTCCTTGTGAAGATCATTCCTAACAGGCTCTACGATATATGAGTCATAGTACTCTACTGATTCGAATTGGTAATCTCCTTCTTCGTCAGTAAGTTCCATCATCGTATCAGCATCAGTCATATCTTCTAACTCTACTTCGAACTCTTCTACTCCTTTGTAGTTTTCGTCATAGACTCTTCCTGCTACGAATGCATTTCTTGTATTACTATCGAGACAAGCATCTAGATTGTCTTGTAAGATAAGAGTGACTTGACAGAATTCAGAGTTGCCACTACTATCCATGACATACATATTGAGTGATATCTCTGCTCCGATACCATTAGGGATATCGTCACATGTGAAATCCAATGCTGGTGTAAGCCCATCTTCTGTAAATGAGAATGTCAACGTACTATCAGTCCCACATGCTGACTCACTCTTGATATTGAAGTCAGATGCCCAGACCTCTGTCGTACCATCTGCACCCAATGCCCAGACTAACTCTGCTCTACAGATCGGTGTAGGTTCTTTGTCACTTGTCACACAGAACTCTATCGTACACTCTGTGATGTTACCACAATTATCTGAGGCAAAGAATGTAATCTCGTGACATCCAACTGGATAGACACCAGTGGCATCATTACCAGTACCAGTACCATCGATTATCCCATCACTGTCAGCATCAAGCTCCCAAGTGTAATCAATCTGCGATGAAGGCGTACATCCATCCTCATCAATCGCTTGTACGAGGAGTACTACTTCGTGCTCGCAATCTAAGTCACTATCAGCGACAGTGATCTTCTCATCACAATCGGTTGTAAATGTAGGACCATCAGAGCTATTAAAGTTCAACTGTTGCTCACAGAAAAATTCGCCTGTATTGGGGCTGTCTATATCGAACGTACACCAGTCAACGATTGTCCACTTTCTGATGATTGAGTAGCATGCTATCACATTAGGATCTTGGAATGGCTCTCCATCTACATAGTTCATCACTACATCTGCACAAGAGCTAGAGAGGTTGATCACAGGCATACTGTTGAGAGCTGCTGGAGTGAAACTTCCACCACAGTCAGTAACTATTACATCACCTGGGCAAGTAATATCAGACATAGATAGTCCACCGTCTCCAATGACATTGATGATCAGATCACATGACCCGATCGACACACCTGCACTATTATTATATGTTACAGTCTTGATTACCTCTCCTACACCACACTCATTGAGACCTGAATCATCATATGTAGTAACGGGAGTATATGTACCAGGACAGTTAGAGCTTACTGTAATCTCACCAAATACTGCATCATCAAAGCTCTCTCCACACTCTATCGTATCCTCATCATTAGCTGGACAGAGTACGACTGGTGTGACGAAATCAGAGACACAGACTGAACCTACACACTCATCAGTGTTGCCAAAAGCATCAGTAACTCTAAGCATTACAGGGATATCTTGACCGTGAGCATCTGTACAACAGAATGTTACTGTTGGCCCGTAAGTTGCATCCGATGATTCGCATAAGTTATTATCGATTCTCTTCACTTCATAGAGTACAATATCGCTGCACTCGTCAAAGCTGTTATCATCAATAGAAGTCGCTAATACTTCTACTTCTAAGCTTGCATTGAGTGATACCTTCGTGTTACCCTCACAGATAGCAAACGGATCAGTACCGTCCTTCACGATGACATCTGCAGTACAGAAGTCAGGCTCACCTAATGAGTTAACTGGGACATTACCACATGCATCCACGAACTCATATCTATACCAGTAGAGACCAAGTGTAGCATCTTCGTAGATATACTCACCAGCACTATTAGGGAGTACCTCTTCATACGTAATCGGTAAGTCGTTGAACTCCTCACCACATGGATCAGCATCTTCATCAAGATCAATTAAATCTTGATCAACAAATCCGATGAAGATTCTATATGTAACATCACTACAATCAATGTAAGACGGCAGTAATGGGTCAATACCATCATCAGCACCATTCACAGGGACTGGGATATTGAAGTCTACTGTACATCCATCTGTAGTAAAGATCTCATAACAAGTCTCTCCACATTGTGCCACTGGAGCTTCATCATCAAAGGCTTCAATATTCTGTCCTTCTTCTCTGAACTCTCCACTACACCAATCAACTACGAACCATGTACGGAGCATCTTAGTACTAGCTCCACACATCTCGAATTCTAAGTCACTATACTGAAACTGGAGACTTGGACATCCAAAGAATGTAGGCTCTCCACTTACCTCTGGCAATACTCCCTGTAGATCAAGGACACTGCATAGGCTACCTAGATTATAATCAACGATAAAGTCGCTTGGGAACACTACATCATCCACACTTACCTCTGCAAAATGGATAAATTGTGAGCATGATGATGAGTTACCATGTCCATCAGTGGCAGTCCATACTCTCTCTAAGATAGAAGAGTAACTCGTGAATGTACCTGCTGGATCTTCGACGACATCACACATGATGCCATCATCTAAGTCCTCGAATGTAAGTACTGCGTCACCACAGTTATCAACTATCGTCGGTGGAGTCATAGGGATCGCCTCATCACAATCGATGAAGAGGTCTGTACATGTCAACTGCGGAGCTAACTTATCAAAGACAGATGCATATCCCCAACATGAAATACTGCAATCATCTAACTGAGCTGTTACCATAATGGTATCTCCTGCTTGAGCTAATGTTATGACATTGTCAGTAATCGTAGCTCCTGTAGGATCAAGGAGAGGATTGCCATCTAAGTCCGAGAGAGTGACTGTATATGTAGCGTCATCTGCTGGATTTTCGACGATCATGTCAAAGTCTAATGCCTGCTCACAGACACTATTGAGAGATACTTGTACCATATCGTTACAAGTAATAGTGACAGCATCACAATCCACCTGAGCTACAAGTTGTCCAGCAGTCAAGCCAAACAGGATCATAGAGACTGAAGTCACTAAGTATTTTAAGTTTGTAAGTAATGTATTTTTCATTTTCATGATTTTTAAATCAGTTTTAGCTATTGAAAATATTTCTTTGCTATTAGTCATTATGAGATAAGATTATTCGTCGATTAGATACTACCAAGCGCTAACTCTCGATAGTATCTAACCACGATATTTATTATTTTAAAATGACCATTTTCTTAGTTGATGAATAAGTCTCTGTTTCGATTTGGTAATAGAGTATGCCCGTTGTATTTACAATAGAAGTATTGAATAGTACCTCATTGTATCCCTTGTTGTAAGTATCTGTCACCGAGTATACTACCTTGCCAGTTACATCCATGATCGAGAGTGTAGCTGACTGCGTCACTGGCAGAGAGAAGCTAATAAGAGTAGACTCTGAGAATGGGTTTGGTCTATTCTGATAGAGGACAAATTCAGAGTCAGCCGTGATCCCTTCGATTACAATTGGTTGTATCGATAGTGCACCATCATCCTGCGTCGTATAGACCTCAGTACTAAATGCTGTCTCATCGAGTGAGATCTGAGTAGCATCATCTCCATCTACGACTAGCGTGAAGAGGACATCACCAGCATTTACATGAGTGGCATCCTGTGTATTCCAACTGAGTAAGAGTTGTCCTTTGTCAGACTCTGATAGATTGAGATTGGTATCATTGAGATCAAGTACTCCATCTGCAATCGTCTCGATCGCTGTCTGAGTCGTGATCCCCATCTGTAATCCAACTAAGCTATAATTATGAGCAGCAACGATATCTAAGTAAGTAGTACCTTGTACAGACTCTCTTACTGCTGTCTGTAATCTGAGTGGATTATTACCTCTACTCTCTACATTGCTTCCTTGTAACTCATCTACTGTGGCACTTTGGTTGACATCACCAATTTTCACAGCAGTGAAATCGATATTGGCATCTGTACCTAGATTATCTAGATCCACCTCTTCCTCAAATGGGAATGGCTGCGCAGGATCAAGGAATGCAAAATCACTCTTGACAAATCTCCATGAGTTATTGTCAGGGAATTCAGTATAAATCTCCAAGATCAACTTCCTGATATCTACCAAGTCACTAGCACTGACATATCCACTATTATCTGCATCAGCAGCAATTAGCTTATATGGAGAGTCAAGATCTTGAATATTGAGGATGTGTCTCTGTATCAAGATGATATCAAGTGTAGAGACTCCATTACCATGAGCATCATTCTTCTCAGCTGTAACCATGTAAGTGTTATTACCTAAGAGCTCATCAAACATATAATCACCATTATCAGACATCTCTTCCATAGGGAATTCTGGAAGACTAGAACTTAGTCTTACCATCGCATCAGTGATGATTCTATTGTTCTCTGTAGCGATCTCACCTGAGATTGCTACTCTGCTTGATCCCTCATCGTCGCCTTCGTCCTCATCATCGATGACTGGAAGGTCAGGACAGAGATCATTGTTATCTTGTACGATCACTTGAGCCGTACAGAAGTCAGAGTTACCGTCTTCATCTATGACATAGACATTGACATCAAATGTGTCGACCACACCATTAGTCAGATCTTCGCAAGTAAAGAATCTGACAAGATCTCCAGGAGTCGGAGAGAATGAAACTTCTACATCACTTCCTCCATCTGGACAATTATCAAAGCTACCAGCATTGAGATCTTCTGCCCATACTTCTGCAGTACCTGTAGCTGCACTGATTACCGTCACTACCTCATCTAGGCAGTATGGTGTCGGTAAGATATTATCGTCAATTGTGAATGAGAGGCTACACTGCCCTACATTACCACAATTATCTTCTGCAAAGAATGTCACTGAATGCGTACCTATTGGGAACAACTGTGTCGCATCACCTCCTGAAGAAGTCATAGCATTACCACCATTGATACTCACGGTATGATACAGCGTCAGCTCAGAGGCATCAGTACAGTCATCGTTAGCTGTCGCTACCAATGTAACTTCCTTATTGCATGATCCAAAGATGAGATCATTAGAGAGATCAGCTACTGGACAGAATACCACAGGTGCTGCGTTATCTTCTATACGGATTACTTGTGTATATACAGTCGTATTCCCTTGGTTACACCAATCGATTACTGACCATTTTCTCAATATTTTTTCGCAATAGTTACTTCCTATCAATGATGTAAATCTCGTATCATCATAGCTATAGAGTACATTACTACATCCAATAGCGCTGATTGATGGCTCACCTGTATCAGCGGGATCAGTGCTATCATTACATCCAACTGTAACATCTGCTGGGAAATCTTGATCGCTGATTGCAAATGGCGTCATATTGGTAACTCTAATTGTCTGAGTACATGATTGACCTGCATTGCCTGATGCATCTACAAGTGTCCAAGATCTTACGATCGTACCAACACCACACTCGTCTAAGTCAATGACATCTGGAAGCTTAGTTAATGTTGCTCCACAATTATCAGTATTACTCGGTGCACCAAATGATGCTAAATTACCCAATCTTGTATCTTCACAGTCGACAGTAGTACTACTCGGACAGTCCGTGAGATTAGGGCTAATAGGATCTTTTACTGTAACCTCGACCATACATGAGCTACTATTACCTTCTTCGTCAGTGACGTTGAGGATTACCATTACAGGAACTGCAACATTTTCTCCATCAACTACAGTAAACTTCACATCATCACAACAGAACTCTACGAAGTCACCGAAGTTTTCTCCATTTGCATTGAAATCATCCATCCTCTGTACTCCAAAAGTCAACTCATCAGAACAGTTATCATGGCTAAAATCATTGAATGACTGAGGGCCTGCCTTAGTACATCCATTAGCACCCACTGATACTACAGAGAAGAGATCACATACTGGCTGCGGTGGAGTCACATCTTGATAGTTAATTTCATAGAAGCATGAGACTTCGTCTGGAGCAAAATCATCTCCACTATTGTTGATTGCATCCGCAAATGCTGTGTTGCCACATGCATCCTCTACGAGGTATGTAATCCATACTCTCTTACCATCCGTAGCAGGTACGATTACTGAGTCATCAGGACCATCAACAAATCCAAGACTCGTAAACTCATCGTTACCAGGGATAATAGTGCCAGGCAATGCTGCCTTATAGAATACCTCAAGGGTAAATGACGAACACTCAACTAGTGCTACGATCTCACCCAATCCATTACTCCCTGGATAAGGGAAGATCTCTACTGCTGTACCACACTCATATGGATCAGCAGGGATAAAAATATTATCTGCAGGACAAGTCGTTGCAGGTGGAGCATTATCAGCGATTGTAATTATCTGTGTAAGTGTTACTATCTCGCCTGTGCAAGCCTCATGAAGTGACCACTCTCTGATGATCTTCCTTGCTTCTGATCCTGTACCACACTTCTCCAATTCTCTGACATCATCGTATCCTCTCAGTGTGACATTCATACAGAACAATCCATCAGGATATCCTGTAAAGTCTGGGTGTGGATTACCATTCTCATCGAGTGGTATAGGGTTAGTTGAGAATGGATCGAGATCACAGAGATCTATAGATGGATTAGCACCAGCGATATTATCATCCCAAGAGAGAGGCCCTTCAATAGACGATATCTCTGGTCTAATGATACTCACTAAATGTGTACATGACGATGAATGACCTAAAGCATCAGTGATCGTCCATGTCCGTGCTATGACGGTACCTGGCTCATCAAACTCACATGACTCACTATCGATCGCATCTGTATATGTAAGAGTTGCATCTGTACAATTGTCAAATCCTGTAACCAACCAACTATCGTCAGTACTTCCATTATTACTTGCAGATGGTGTTACTGTCACCTCATTCGGATCAAATACTGGAAATCCAGTCAATGTATAATCATAGAGCTGCTCACAATTAACGAGAGACTCTTCAGGACATTCAAGTGTAGGTATGCCTTTATCTTCTACTTTGATAAATCCCCAACAAGAGTTGAGAGAGCAATCCTCGATCACCATCACTTGGAATGTACCACCAACATGAGAGTAATCCAATACATCTGGCAATTCTTCACCAGTATCAATATCAGTTATCACCACTGAAAATCTATCAGGATCATCATCAGTCCCTTCTAATATCATATCTGGAGTTACAATCAACTCACAGTTTTGATTAAGTGTAATATTTACCAAATTGTTACAAGCCATCTGACTTGCAGTACCATCAGAGAATGTAATCTCTAAAGTCTCTGGCTCAGCGAGGTTACAATTAATCCCAGCTGTACAATCAAATGTCAACGTATATGGAGAATTAGCATCTGCACCTGCAGGCCATGCGATTCCTGTAGAGAATGCTGGATCAACTCCTGGTTGAGTACCTATGATAAGGAAAGATGAAACATCTGCTCCACTGGCATCCATCAACGTAAATTCTGGAGTACAATCTAGATCACTATCTGACTGAAAAAAGTATACGGATGCAGGATCATCATCACAGACAAAACTATCACCCTCGATCGAACCAGTAGGCTCAGCAGCAGAGAATGGAGCCGTTGTAGTAAACGTACATCCCTCGGCAGTCACTAAAGACAGTCCTATCGTATAATTACCAGCTCCTTCAAATGCAAATGATATGGTCTCACCATCTACAGCTACTTCTGATTGGATCTGAACTCCACCAGCATTCGTAACTGACCATGTCCCATCAGTAGCAGGATCAATCGAAGCAACAAACTCAGCACTATCTTCGCTACCGACACATGCCTCGCTAGGCCCACTAATAGAGAGTATAGGAGCTGCTGGTGCCGTAATTGTTCCAGTAGATCCAGTGCCTGCAATAGGATTGTTGACCGCATCTCTTATAACATACGTGACTGACTCACCATACTGCATGTAGAATCCATCAAAACAATACGTATCATCTTCTGTGTTTTCAAACACAAATCTAGGCGCAGATACAGGTCCATGGCTGTCAATAAGCACAGGACAAGCATCGGAGAGAGGTTTGTAATGAAAATCTCCACTACTTGTAGATACAGGTGGATTAGCTTGAGATGTAGTGATACAGAGCTCTAGTTGCAAAAAGCCCTCACAATCTGCATCACATGTAAATGATGGAGTTGCCTGACTGAAGCCACTGATAGTCATCAGTAACATAAGTAATGGTACCAACATGACGCTACGTAAGTTGATACCAGAGTTAGATTCTACCAAATTGTAAAATTGTGTAAGTGATGGGTTTCTCATCGATCTTTGGTTTTTGTAAAATTCGTTTTCACTCATAATGTACTATTAGCCAGCCCTAGTTTGAAGCTGGGTGTTGTTAGTTAGTTTCACGACTTGTAGACCAAGTACTATTCCAAAAGGCGAGTCGAATAATGACTAATTTTAATATGAAAACACATGGTTTTTTTTCATCACATATAAGAGATCAGTTTATCAATACTTTAGTCCTAAATCTTTTTTAATTTATTTTTATTGAAATCTTTACGAATTATTAAAGATTGGGATACCCATCACCATTTTTAGCTTGACTGATTGAGACATTGAAGGAGAGCAAGCCAACACTTAACACAAATAGAAGCTATATAACTATTTATTTTACTGATACTTACACTTAATACATATTTGTAATATCAGTAATTTTAGAAGTGAATACTCCTACCGATTGACTCTAGGTTCACTCAATTCACTGTTAGATTATGACCTATATATCATGAGTGATAGAGGCCTGTGAGGCATTTACACAAGTACACTACTTGGCATAAGACATAGCTCTAGCATGACTCGATAGGTACAGCTAAAAGCATTGACCGATCTTAGGTATCAAGAGTCTTGAGTGTTGTTATTATTAACTGCTATCGACGAGAGTATGGAAGAGTGATCAAAGACATGTAGATCACGATAAGGAGATGAGTTGTAGTGTAACTCAATGATGAGATACAAGTCAGAAACAGAACCAGCAAATCCAGATCCAGATCCAATAGAAGTAATTAAATGATGACCGCATATCTCTTCGTACCTCAGAGAGACGACCACATATCATTCTACGATAAGTTGCAGACTAGGACTATCTTCATAACTATGATTAGTGTCTAGATTTCAATCTTTGAACTCAGCGATCGACTGTCTCTCTCGGTTGACCGAGAGTCTTGTGATGTCTGGTCTTGAGTAATGTCCGACCGGGTCAAAATTTTGTCTCTCTTGAAGTACTTTATTGAAGTCCAACTCAGCAGTGAATATTCCCTCTTGATTAGCAATCGGCTCTATGACCCAGCTGCCATCTGGCGCTGCGATACATGAGCCTCCTTCTGCGATGACTGTAGGACAGTTCTCTTGGATCATATCATAGTGAGGAATATCGTTGGTTATCTGTTCTTTACCAAAGAGTCCACAGACACTGATAGAGTACGATCTTGATTCCTTTGCAATAAATGGAGTGATGTCAACTGTATTTCTCACACAGCCAGGCCAGACAGCAACATGGACATTTTCGCCTTGAGCATACAGAGCTGTCCTACTCAGTGGCATCCAATTTTCCCAACAATTGAGACCCCCTAGAGTAAACTCTTGCAACTGATGAGTCACAAGACCATGACCATCACCAGGACTCCAGACAAGTCTCTCTTCAAAGGTAGGACGGATCTTTCGATGTGATGATTGGATGATTCCATTCGCATCAATATAGATCAGCGTACAATATAGACTGTGCCCTCCCCTATCTTTGGGAGCTTCAATGGCTCCAAGATAAACAGCAATTGACTTGTCCTTAGCGAGCTTGCATATTGCTGACAAATCACCATCTTCGATGCAGACGGCATTCTTTATGTAGTGTGCATGGATTTCTTTTTGGATTTGGTCATTAAAGGTTGCTCCATTAGTGATAGACAACCAAAATGGGTAAGCTGGGAGTACTGCCTCTCCGAAGATGACTAAGTCACACTTCTCATCAGCAGCTTGACTGATGTACTCCAAGACCTTGACTGTAGTCTTTTCTTTATTTAACCAGACTGAGGCGATTTGTGCTAAGGCTACTTTCAAAGGATCACATATTTATTAGATGATATATAATACAATTACTCTGAGATGACACACGTCTGATAAGTTGACCGAGACTATCTCTAACTCTAGAACAAGCATTGAAGTCAATACTCATCCAGATATTCTTGACATGGATAGATGGATATAATACTAATCTTCCTTGCTCAGAAATTACGTATTAGCTAGTCGACCTTTAACCATCGAGTTGTGTATATTTTATCCTGATCTATCAACCGACAGATATAGATTCCTTTAGCTAACTGTGAGACGTCAATATATGGACTCAATGTAGAGCTTAGCTGTAATACAACCTGTCCGCTCTGACTGTAGATCTGTAGTTCCTGGTTACTTCCTTCTCTGATCTGAGGAAGATAGACAGTGTTACTTCCTGGATTGGGCAATACTTGGAGAGCATACGTTTCATTCCGACTAACCTCTTGTACTGAAGAGGAGATGCCATTCTGATAAAAATGAAGCGCATTGACCACATATGCTAATGGTGCATTCCAATTGATTGTCACCTCATTGGATGCATAAGAGCACCAGCTATCTACATAAGAGTTGGCTGGGAGATTCCCGATGTAATTGGAACAGCCATCTTGTTGATCTGGGTTAGGACCACCAGCAAGCATTCCTGGTACTGGTATAGAAAAATTATCAGATTGCGATTGTCTATGGTGAGGCTTGAGTGGTGATAGCTCTCCAAATCCAGAGATATAACAGTATCCTGTACCGTTGCGACCTAAGAGATAGTCTATAGCGATATAAGCTGCTTGGAGATAGCTGAGATCATCTTCTAACTCATATGCACGGATCAATATCATGATTTGATTAGCAGCGTGGCCATTGCTACCCCAGATGAAGTCATTATCATTCAACCCCATGGCCACTCTTAGTGGAGTTAGAGCCACAGTACCTCTCAATTGATTTGCAGTTTGCAATAGCCTATTGTTAATGACATCTATATCAATATCATTGCCTAAGTCTTCACCATGATTGGCCAATGAGATCAATGCCAAAGGTGCGGTATATTGCCATGAAGGGATACCATTACCGATCTGATTAATATTGATGTCAGTGAGGTAGAGGCTATTCCGCGTAGTGATATACAACTCTGATGCTGCCCATTGAAACTCGTCTTGGACGTTGGAGTCTCCATACTCTCCGGTATTGACATTGCTTGGTTGGACGTAATAAGCAGAAGGGTTAGACTTGGCCCATGTGTAGGCACTCTCGGAGGCACTGAGCAACTTGTCACTGTATCCTGGTTTGATTGCTTCAAACTCTGAAAATATTCTTGCTGCTACAGCAGTGACGGCTGCGAAGTTTAATGCTGCAGCAGTTGATTTTTGCACGACATATCTATCTAGATTATATTGGTGTGGCATGATGATTCCAGAAAAATTGAGTCCTGTCAATTTGTGATAGACTCCTCCATCTTCAGGATCTTGCATCGTCAGCATCCAGTCAAGGTTCCAGATGATTTCGTCTAAGATATCGGGCAAATCATTGTTCTGCTCAGGGATATCGATACTCAAGTTATTATAATAATCGGGGTAATGCTCGTATGCAGCTAATAGTGTGTAAGTAGAGATTCCCGAGTTGACAATATACTTATTGTAATCGCCAGCATCATACCATCCCTTAGGTGATGAGATGATGGTACCTGTAGGTCGAGACTCGGAGGCAGCTGAGGCATGTACGATTACTTCTTGATCAGGATGTCCTAGAGGTCTACTCCATGACCCTGCGTACTCTGATGTAAGCTCTTGAGATGCTCTATTGTAATAGTAGTACTTCAGTGAGGCTTCGCAGAGATCTTCATAGCCATCTTCACTGACCATAAACTCGATAGACTCTAATGCCGTCTCAAAGGTATAGTTGCCGGGCTGATCAATCGCTGATATATCGACATTGGCAACATACTCTTGGCTAGGCTGCCATCTACTATTACCAGTTACTGAGTTAGTCATTATTGGAGTTCCTGAGGACTCTCCAAATATTCGATACTCTAGGTTTTCAAATGGTGAGTCTGCAACTACGCTAATGATCTTTCTTTGCCCTGTGAGGTATGTCACTTGGTTATATCTGATCTCATGCTCAACCGTTACAACTGCACCATCGAGAGGAGCCCCTACTGTAATCCAATCAATATCTATCGTCCCTTCATAACCACCATCAGCCGCATCGACGAACAATAAGAGTCCTTGAATATTAGCGGGATCGACCGGACATGGAGAGACTGGACATGGACCACCAAAAGCTCCATCATTGAGATGATTACTATAATCTAACTCATAGACATTATAATTCTCATTGAGTGTAATGTCTACTGGTTCAAGATTAGTCATATAGCCTGATTGATCTTGAAAGTCTATTCTCACCTCAGGTTGACCACTCCCCTTTGCCCTGATATAGAGCTTAGGTGATGCACTTGCATTGATGATTGATGGAGAACTCCCATCATCATGCATCATGTAATTCATAGAAGCCCAAGGACTTGCATTACCATTCCCTACGATCTGAAATGCCTCATCTACGATGTCAATAGCATAGCCAGCTGGTGGATTACTTACTGATAGGTAACCAGAATCATAATTGTCTTCATAGACAACACTTTGAGATAAGCAGATGAGTACGCTTAAGTTTAAGATTAATATAAGTAATGCTTTCATAGTACCTAATTTTTTCATTTGATTACAATCACAACACGATTACTTAGCGGATGTTGCTTAACCACTGAAGTAATATAATATCCCAATAATAATTATTATCAATACTACAGATGCTCCAATATCAACTAAAGTGTATGTATTCTTTGCAGAGGCTTTCTGTTCGTCTGTCAAAGTCCCAAATGTCAATCCTTCGATCTGATCCTCGTTTGGTGCTTTGGTCAACAAGCTCACGACAATAAGGACCGCGACATAGAAACAGAAAAGATAAATACAAAGATGTGAGAAGTTTATAGATGCAAACTGAGCCATGATGCCTGTAGAGGTGTCATCAGTGATGAGCTCCGCAGTAATTCGCAATGCAGCAATGACAATACCAACTAACAATGTCGTGATTGCACCCTGAGAGGTAGCCCTCTTCCAAAGGATACCAACTAAGAATACCGCTGTGATTGGTGGAGCTATGTATGCTTGCACACTTTGTAAGTACTGATAGAGTGTCCCCTTAGATAATGCCTCTAAGAATGGTACCCACAAGAATCCAATAATCATGATTACTACCGTTGCTATCTTACCTGTCCTGAGCAATTTATCCTCTGGAGTATCGGGATACATTTTCTTGAAAATGTCTACGGTAAATATTGTAGAACTCGAGTTGAACACGGAGGCTAGTGAACTCATCAATGCTGCCATCAACCCTGCCGCTACAAGACCTCTCAATCCTGCAGGTAAGAGATACTGCACAAGAGCTGGGAATACTTCATCACTCTTAGAGTACTCAAGTACACCTTGCTGTGCAAGTACATAAGCGATAATTCCAGGCACTAAGAATATGAAAATTGGTAATATCTTAAGGTAAGCACCAAAGATGGCACCTCTCCTTCCAATCTGAATATTAGCAGCTGCGAGAGTACGTTGGACGATATATTGGTCTGTACACCAATACCAAATCCCCACAATAGTCCCACCAAATACCATCCCAGTCCAAGGAAAATCAGGATCATTAGATGGTCGCCACATATTGAAGTGATCAGGACCGGCAGCGGCACGTAACTCAGACCACCCTCCTACTGCATTGAGGCCAAGTATCGTAATCACAAAAGCACCAAATATCAAGATTACCGTCTGTATCGCTTCCGTGTAAACGACAGCTTTCATCCCTCCTAAGACGGTGTACAACCCTGTAATCCCTACAGTCAACAATGCCGATACTGTAAAATCTAGTCCAAGAAGATTAGAGATAACTATCCCTCCAGCGTAGATGGTAACAGAGACTTTCGTCAAAATGTAACCAAGTATAGAGAAGATCGACAAGAACCATCTCGATCGACTATCAAACCGTTTCTCGAGAAACTCTGGCATCGTAAATACCCCACTCCGCATATAGAATGGGAGAAAGAACCACCCTAACAATAACACTATCCAGGCATGTAACTCATAGTGAGCTAAAGGCATATTCCCTTCTGCACCTGTGCCTGCAAGACCGACTACATGCTCTGATCCAATGTTAGAGGCAAATATGGATGCACCGATCACAAACCATCCAACATTTCGGCCAGCAAGGAAGTAGTCTTCTGTATTCTTGCTTTCTCTCTTTATGACCCAATAGGCTACACCTAGCAGTACCACGAAGTACCCTACTAAAACTATCCAGTCTAATAATTCAAAAGTCATAATTTATATTTTCTAATTCACAATATAATGAGGTTATATATGATCGTTGATAATCATCTCAAAGAGCTCCTGTCTACCACTGATCAACTGTGGCTCACTCCTATCGGTAGCATATCTAGCGAGATCTGCCAAGCCCATCTTACCCTCTTCAAATAACTTACCATCACCACTCTCAAACGAAGCATATCTCTCCGTACGTAATTGATTGAAATCAGATTGCTCAAGGATCGAATCTGCAATCAATAATGCTCTAGCGAATGCATCCATCCCTCCGATATGAGCATAGAACAAATCAACTAGATCAGTTGAATTTCTTCTCGTCTTCGCATCAAAGTTGATCCCACCTCCTTGGAATCCGCCTTCTCTGAGTATGACTAACATAGCCTCTGATAGCTCATACAGATTGATCGGAAACTGGTCCGTATCCCAGCCATTCTGATAGTCACCTCGATTAGCATCCATAGATCCTAGTGCTCCCGCATCTGCCGCGACTTGGAGCTCGTGGGCAAATGTGTGATTGGCTAATGTAGCATGATTGACCTCAATATTTATCTTATAATCACCGAGTAGATCATATTGTCTCAAAAACCCTATTACTGTTGCACAGTCAAAATCATACTGATGCTTAGAAGGTTCCATTGGCTTCGGCTCGATAAAGAATGTCCCCTTAAACCCTTGAGCTCTTGCATAATCTTTGGCCATATGCAAAAACTTAGCCATATGCTCTTGCTCTCTCTTCATGTCTGTATTCAACAATGACATGTAACCTTCTCTACCTCCCCAGAATACATAATTCTCTCCATTGAGTTTGATCGTAGCATCAAGTGCATTTTTGACCTGAGCTCCAGCATATGCTACCACATCAAAGTGAGGATTAGTAGAGGCACCATTCATATATCTCTGATTGGAGAAAAGGTTGGCAGTACCCCAGAGTACTTTGACATTAGTGCTCTCCATCTTCTCCAATGCATAATCAGAGATGAGGTCTAATCGCTTTGCAGACTCGGCAAGCGTTGGCCCTTCATCGATCAAGTCAAAATCATGAAAACAGAAGTAATCAATGCCTACCTTATCCATAAACTCGAAAGCTGCATCCATTTTGTCCTTTGCTCTTACTACTACATCATCTGACTTGTCCCAAGGATAAGACTTCGTTGCTGTACCAAATGGATCATTCCCTCCATTATTGAATGCATGCCAATATGCAACTGCAAATTTGAAATGCTCGGCCATCGTCTTACCTCTGACTTCCTTATTTGGTTGGTAATACTTGAATGCGAGGGGATTCTTTGATCCTTTACCCTCAAATGCAATCCTACCTATTCCTTTAAAATATTCTTTACCTGTTTTCATTATTGATTATTGGTTTCTTATAAGGTTATGTTACTCCATTGCCATCATCATTCTTGATAAAGGTAGGCTGAAGTAGTATTGAGTTATAACGTATCTACTTACTTCCTACAGAATCGAGAAAAGTAAATAGAGACACACCTTTGTTAATATTCATTTTTTTTCTGAGTCTGTATCGTTTAGTTTCAGCTCCTCTATATGATAAGCTCAGTTTCTCTGCAATCTCTTTAGTAGTAAATCTCAATTTAAGAAAATTACACATCTTCAGTTCTTCAAAACTCAGGTCAGGGTAAGTTGATTTCAGATTATCAATATAGGGATTGTCTAATAAATCTATATGATTTGAAATCTCTTCTACTCGTTTGACATTTCTCTCCAGACCAGAAATCATTAGAGTGATATCTTTACTATTGTAATCGGTTTTCAATGATTGTAGGCCTCTAATGACCTCATTGAGCTTTCTATCTTGCTCTTCAATGAGGAGTGATTGCTTTGCGATAAGTTTATTTTTCTCAGTGATTTCTTGAGATTCTAATTCTTTGCCTCTTGAGGTATTATTGATAATATTGTAGAGGTTGTCTTCCCAGAATCGATATGCTTGAGAGTATTCCGCATGATTATGAGCTGGGGAGAATGTCCTGATTGGTTCTATAGATGAGAGGACACTCTCAAGTGAGTCATATCTCCCACTCCCATGACCTGATGCCAATGCGGCCCCTACAGCTCCTGTTGTATCGTACACTTCGAGATCAATATTGAGCAGGGTTGCGATCGTTGTCGAAAACACCTCTGATCTAAACATGTTATCATTACCAACTCTCATTTTGTTTACTTTGATACCCATCTCGATAAGGATATGGATACCGTAGACAAATGTAAATGCGATTCCTTCAAGTGCAGCTCTATACAGATGAGCTCTTGTATGTCTATTAAACTCTACGTTGAGGATATGACTCTCTAAGTTACGATTATTGAATATTCTTTCTGCTCCATTTCCATAAGGAAACATAAGGATACCTTCTGATCCAACTGGTACCGTAGACACCATCCTCTCCATATCCTCATAGCTCCGATTGGATCTTGCTACTTGATTTTTGAGCCAACTATACTGGATGCCTGCCCCATTGATACAGAGGAGTACTCCTGTCCTCTTGGTATCATCTGAGTAATTGACATGTGCAAAGGCATTGACCCGAGACTCTTCATCGACGACGATCTTATCTACTACTCCATACACTACACCCGAAGTCCCGCTGGTAGCTGCGACCTCTCCGGGTCTCAAGACATTGAGGCTTAGAGCATTATTGGGCTGATCTCCAGCTCGATAGGTAACAATTGTATTCTCTGAGAGACCAGTCTCCTTAGATGCTTCGGCAGTTAGCTTACCCGATTGCGAAAAAGTTGGCAATACCTCAGGGATCAGATCATGTTGGATTTGATAGTGATCAAGGAGCTTAGTAGCGATTCTATTTTCTTTAAAATTCCAAAGAATCCCTTCGGATAGTCCAGAGATGGTAGTCGATATCCTACCAGTGAGCTTCATTGCAATATAATCTCCTGGTAGCATCACTTTATATATCTTTCGATATGTATCTGGCTCATTATCCTTGATCCACTTAATCTTACTTGCGGTAAAATTTCCTGGAGAATTTTGATAATTACTTAAGCAGAAATCTGGTCCCATTTGCTCGAAAGCTCGATTACCAATAGAGACTGCTCTACTATCACACCAGATTATTGCTGGTCTCAGTACTTGTAATTCTTTATTGACTACCACTAGACCGTGCATCTGATAGCTTATCCCGATAGATTCAATAGATGCCGCATCTATGTTATTCTTCTCTAAGATTGATTTGGTACCAATGCAGAGATATCTCCACCACAGCTCTGGCTGCTGTTCTGCCCAACCCTTCTGTCTAGACATGATTTCCATCTCTTGCTCTGGATACTTCACCACATCTATGACTGCTCGAGTTTTGGCATCGACCAATGCTGTCTTGACCGAAGAACTTCCTATATCGTAACCTAGTAAATACATTCTTGTTTTTCTTGTTCTATTTTACTTTAATCAAATAAGACTCTCTCTGGTCAGAACCAAGTACTGACGATCTCTCAATCGGCAATGAGGACGATACCGTCACATTGTACTCTCCAGGTATGAGATGCAAATTACCTTGATCGTCGTATTGACTAAATGCTTTATCGTCCAATTCAATTTCAACTTTTTCTGTCGAATTCGCTTTTATCGAAATCCGCTTGAATGCTTTCAAAGCTTGATGAGGGTCTGTACTCGACTTCTGAGTTTTGGAGACATAGACTTGTACTACTTCTTGTGCATCTCTATCACTCTTATTGACGACATCAAGAGTCAGAGTGAGAGATTTACCTTCCTTCATAGACTTAGATGAAGACTTGAGATTCTGATATTCAAGGTCAGAGTAGCTCAATCCGAATCCAAATGGATAAAGAGGTTCGACATCAAGATACCGATAAGTCCTGCCCTTCATATTGTAATCTTCATAAGGTGGAAGATCATTGATAGATTTGACAAAGGTTACGGGCAGTTTCCCCGAAGGATTTACATTTCCAAATAGGATATCCCCCAAAGCGTTACCTCCTTGCTCACCTGGATACCATGCGTAGAGGATTGCATCAGCCAGTTCATGAATCTCTGGGATAGATATAGCACTTCCTCCGGTGATCACAACTATGAGTTTTTTTGCCTTTGTACGGAGTAATTTGAGATACTCTATCTGATGAGGTGGGAGTGTGATATAATCTCTATCTCCTGCTGATGGTGAGGAGATGGCTTCACCTTCTTCACCTTCGAGAAGCTGAGTTATCCCCATACAAGCTATGGTGACATCTGCGACTTCTGCCTCCTCCGAATACCAATCCATCGGATTAACATTCTCTCTATCAAGTAGACTTCCCTGCACATAACGTATCGCTGTGTGGGATGATACAGATGAAGTGATGCCCTCCAATAATGTCCTCAGATCATCACTTACCCCATAGTAGTTAGCAAGGAGAGCTTGAGCATCTGCTGCTGTTGGTCCTGTGACGAATAGATTCCTCATATTGGGATCGAGAGGAAGGGTGTTATCTTTATTTTTGAGTAGGACGATAGACTTGGATGCCGCTTCATATGTGAGATTGATGTGTTCTTCACTTCGGACTTTTTCTATCCCTATACGATCGTAAGCTGAGACATCACTATCAAATAATCCAAGTTTGAATCGTGTTGGTAATAACTGCTTGAGATTGGCATCTAAAGTTGCCTCGTCAGTCAGACCAGACTCTATTGACTCGATTAGACTTGGATAAGTGTTGCCACAGTTCAAGTTACAGCCTGCATTGAGAGCTTTAGCTGCAGCGTCTTTCCGATCTTTACTGATCAGGTGTCCTTCAAAGAAATCTTGAATTGCCCAACAGTCAGAGACGTAATAACCATCAAATCCCCACTTCTTTCTGAGTACCTCGTCCATTAAGTAAGAGTGGGCACAGCACGGTTCTCCATTAGTTCTATTATATGCTCCCATTACGCCTTCTACGTTAGCCTCAGTTACGAGTGCCTCGAAAGCAGGGAGGTAGGTATTCCATAGGTCGTGCCTTGAGACTACTGCATCGAAGGTATGTCTGAGTTTTTCTGGACCACTATGAACGGCAAAATGTTTAGCCATAGCGGCAACCTTGAGTTGTTCGCCATCACCCTGTAATCCATTGACAAAAGAAACTCCTAGTCTACTGATAAGATGTGGATCTTCACCATAAGTCTCTTGACCTCTTCCCCATCGAGGATCTCTGAATAGATTAACATTGGGTGACCAATAAGTCAACCCGGCATATCTATCCATGTAACCAGTCTTCTGATTGACGTTGAACTTGGCTCTTCCTTCAATTGCTATTGCCTCTCCGATACGAAACATGAGATCGTCGTCAAATGCTGCTGCCATACCAATCGCCTGAGGAAACACAGTAGCTTTACCGTTACGTGCTATCCCATGTAGGCATTCATTCCACCAGTTATATGCTGGGATATTGAGACGTGGAATTGCCGGAGACTCAAACATCAATTGTTGGACTTTCTCCTCTAGAGTCATTCTACTCACTAGATCATCGACTCGCTTCTCTATTGAAAGACTTGAATCTTCAAATGGAAACTTTTCCTCTTGTGCTACTACGTTTGAAACCATAAATACTATTATAGTCAAGAATAAAAAAAATTTGTTCATTTCAATTTTACTTTTGCATTACAATTTTCTTGGTCACCTGTAGACCATCCACAGATATGACAAGATAATACAGCCCTGAGGTGACTGACAGCTCTAAATCTTCACCACTTCGTACTCCTCTATATGTCTCAATTAATCTCCGGGAATCATCAAAGAGTTGGATATCAACTCCATCATAATGAGTGGGAAACTTTACATTGAGCTTATTCTCAGTGACAGGATTTGGAAAGAAGGTGAATGATTCTTTATCAACCTCTTCCAATGCTGTAATCACTGGTAACTGTATATTGATGATTGTATCTGAGAGTAGATACAATTGTTGGGTTATCGACACATCTCCTTTGGAGACGGTTACTTCGTGCTTCCCTTTGAAAGCTCTTATTGTACTCTTACCTGACTGATCGGATAATTGAGTTTCACTTGTCCACCATTCGTCATATACTTTCTGGATAAATACTTCACCAGATGGCTTCAACGACCAATCTAGATTATACATAGGTGCATTGTCTTTCCAATGGTTACCA
Source organism: uncultured Saprospiraceae bacterium (assembly GCA_938001865.1). Taxonomy (GTDB): domain Bacteria; phylum Bacteroidota; class Bacteroidia; order Chitinophagales; family Saprospiraceae; genus JAHDHH01. The sequence goes on from CALLAW010000033.1 coordinate 27,352, forward strand.
TCCCAAAATCCCCACATAATGAATGCATCCATCCCAGGGTGGCTGAAGGTAAGAGTCAAGAGATCTCGCATATAATCTGCCTGAGTATCTTCATCAATATTGCCATTGATATCGTACTCCGTTACTTTCATTCGCTTACCATATCGCTGATAGAATTCATTAAATATTTGCTCCACTTGTGGTATTCCGTTGGGAATAGAGCCGATATGACATTGAAATCCAATCCCATCAAAGGGTACATTGGCATCTCTTAGCTCGTCGAGGAATGTCTTGTATCTCGCCACTAGGTTAGCCGATCCTGATGAGATAGCCATATAATCATTGATATATAACTCTAGCCCTGGATCATACTCTTTTACTCTCTCAAATATTTGATTATACAATTTTCTACCATTCGCAAGATTGGAGTCATTATTATAAGCATTCTCCAATGTTCTATTCGTTGTAATTTCATTCAACACATCCCAGTCTCTGACATAGTCACGGAGCTCAGGGTGATTGATCATTTCATCTATTCGACTTTCGATTCTATTCGTGATGTAAGGCAGATTGTCCAAGTTATTGTTAATATCATCTGGCAACCAAGCACTCCCGGGCCAGATCAAATTGTGTCCCCTCATCGTGACTCCTTGCTCTGTCAACCACTTGAATGCTGCTACCGTTTCGTCAGGTGTGCCGAGCCATTGTTGCTCCCATGCTCTCCACTTAAGCGAATTTTCATTTACACATTCGTTGAATCCATGTCCTTTCCCATCTAAGTCTAATACTTTGCTGACATAGGTCTCGTCGTAGCAATTATTACCTGGAAATCGGCAAGTCACTAGAGCCGAGCCAAACCCAAAATCATGCTGTTGCATCTCGACAGAGACGTGAGCATCTTCTATAGGATTACCAGACTCGTCATCAACATTGACAGTAATGTTACTCTTCCTTAATGACTCTATCCGAGATGCTGCCAAGCCACGCCAAGGTGCATCTAACTCTCTTCCATCATAGTTGAATGAAGAGTAGGACGATGGCAAATCATCTACCGAATAGTTATCCTTAAAGTTGATTGCATTTAACCCTGCAATATCTATTGTCTGCTGCAATGAAGCGAGATGAAATCCAGCCTGTAAACTCCCTATATCAAAACTCTCAGAAGCTCTAAAAGCAACATAGTATTGAGTCCAATCAGGAGTAAAACTGAGGGGCAGATAAAACTCTTTTTCGTAATCCACACCGTTCTCTGCGAACACAAATACTTGGGATGGACCAGAAGTCTGTTTTGCCCAAAAGCCTAACAGAATCAAATCATCTTTTGCAATACTGGTTGTATTTCGTAACGACAATCCTGTATCCCATGCATTTTGACTTTCAGTGATCACTTCGATATGCTTACTTATCGTAAAGTCCATAGCATCGACGCTTTGATTCTCTACAGACAGAGAGCCATACTCGAATATTGAACCAAATAGCTCAGGTTCTGTATCTGGAAATACAAAAACTCCATCTTCCAAACCATATGAGTCACTCAGATTCTGAAGTAAACTCATATGGTATGCATCTTGTGAATAAAGCCACAAGGGAAGGAAGAGGAAAGCAAGAACTTTAATGTTCATTAACAAAGTTATAGGACTACTTGACGATTAGTTTATTAACTGATGCAGTAGTATTATCTAACTGTAAATTGACTAAGTAGAATCCTGCATCCAGTGCTGAGATATCTACAGAGTGTGTATTGAGACCTGCTTGTGTTGTACCAATAGAGACATTCTGGACCACCTTACCTGAGATATCTAAGATAGAGATATTCCCATTTGCAGATTTCTGGCTATCAAATTCTAGGACAAACTTATCGCTAGTTGGATTAGGATAGATCTGAGCAGAATTCAACTTTGCATGATCAATCACATCAAGTATTTCAATTGGAGAACCAAAAGAAATCCAGTCGATGTGTACCTCTCCAGAGAATGCCCCGATACCCGGATTTAAGTACAAGAGGATATTCTGAAGTCGTTCGCCATCTACCGGACATGGTCCAGCTTCGCAAGCAGTACCACCAAATCCTCCATCACTATAATTATTAGTGAAGTCAAACTCGTAGACTGCAAAATCTTCAGTGAGTCCTTGAGTCAATCCAGCAAGTGATGTCAAGAAACTTTGATTATCCTGTACATCAACTCTGAGCGGCAATCCATCCACAGTTGATCTTGCTTTGATGTAGAGCTTATTCTCGTTATTGACAGCATTCACAATTACTGAATCCATTCCTTCATGCATTTCATAGACAATTGGGCTAAATGCTCCAGATGTACCGTCTCCTACTATTTTTAACTGACCCTCCTCTGCAAGCGTTACAAGTCCATCATTATCTGAGATAAAATCTAATAGATTATCGTCCATTGAGTCAGCATAATCATCAATCCCTACAGGACCATTATCTACAACAGGAGTCTCATCTATTGGTCTGATAGTAGATATCCAATCTATGGTCATCGTACCTCCATATCCCCCAGTAGTTGGGTCAATATAGAAGAGCATATTCTGAACAGTCATCCCATCTACATCACAAGGTCCCATATCACATGCTGTACCGCCATAACCACCGTCGGTATATGTCCCCGTGTAATCAAATTCTAGGATAGCATATTCTTCGTTTATCGTAGCAGTTGTTGCTGGTTCTGTAGTTACGAATCCATCAGCATCTACAAGATCGATACGTAGAGTTGAATTTGGTACGGTTGACTTTGCCTTGACATAAAGTTTGTTATTAGAGGTCATATCCACTGTTAGTGCTGATAAGTCTTCTGTATTGTGAGTGATATAATTAAATGCAGCAAATGCACCACCAGTACCATCTCCAGTCAGTATCAACTCTCCTCCTGTCTCTTCAACAGTAAATCCATCAACATCAGAAAACTGATCTTTGACATCATTATCAAACTGATCTTCATACCTCAATACATCTTCGCCAAGAGGAGCACCGAATGAGATATAGTCGATCTCTATGCATCCTGCAAACATTCCATCCGCTGGATTGGGATAGAGAAGTACTGTACTGATAGCAGTTGGATCCACTGGACAAGGGGCATCATCAGACTCACACGCTGTCCCTCCATATCCTGCATCGACATACTGTCCTGTAAAGTCAAGCTCCAATGTCGTATAATCACTCTCGATCAGACGAGTGATCGATGGCAATGTAGTTGTAAATCCTGATGTGTCGATAAGATCTACTCTCAATAGTGTGTTAGCCGCGTCAGACTTAGCTCTTAGGTACACCTTATTGTTGCCACTGGCATCTACAAATGAGCCTTCGCCAGTACCCATATCGTGGATAGAGTATGCGATAGACGCAAATGGAGAATCAAATCCAGATCCAGTGATTTTGAGATTTGAAGCATCAACTGAGAGTTCAAATGCTGCCGTAGTATTTACAAATTCACTGCTCTCTGAAAAGTGTTCGCCATAGACTAATAATCCTTCAGGGTTTTCTATTTCTTCCAATGCACTACCGATAGAGATATAATCAATCTCTACCTCACCAACAAATGCTCCAGCACCTGGATTGATGAATACAATCATATTAGCTATCCTATCTCCGTCGACTGGACAAGGCGCTTGATCTGATGTACATCCTGTACCTCCGAATCCTAAGTCAGTATACGTACCTGAAAAACTATACTCATAAGTCGTCCACTCATCTGTAATTGGCTTAGTAATACTTGCTCCAGTAGTTGCCATATCGTTGATATCTTGGAGATCAAGTCTGACTGTGGTCCCAGGTGTATTTGTTTTCATTCTGATAAACACCTTATCATTTCCTTCTGTAACAGGGACATCTATTGTGTCTAAAGTGGTTTGATTGTAGAACAACATATTTACTGGTTCCCAAAGTCCTCCAGTACCGTCACCAGTGATTACCCAATTAGAGTTAGATACTGAATTAACTAATCCTGTACCGGATCCATTCATATACTCGAGTGCTACTCCATCATCAAAGTGGTCTTGCCATACGTCAGATTCTGGACCAACATTTGGCGCAGACCCTACCGCGATAAAGTCCATTACGATCGATCCTCCAAAGGCACCTTGGCCCGGATTGACATAGAAGTTAAACTCTACAATCTGAGTTGGGTCAACTGGGCATGGTGCATCTGCTGACATACAGCTCGTACCGCCAAAGCCACCATCACTAAGGTTACCGTTGAAGTCAAACTCAAATACTGTATAATCGCTGACAAGTGTCTTCGTCAGTCCAGCTAAAGTGGTTGCGAATCCATCAGCATCCTTGACGTCCAACCTAAGTTGTGTACCAAGATTACTTGCTTTTGCCCTGAGAAAAATTTTATTATTCTCAGAGATATCGATGGTAGCGACTGTACCATCATCATTATTTGGTGTCAATACGAATAATTCGAAGGCACCTGTGCTTCCGTCTCCTGTAATAGTCCATTCGCCGTCTTGTTCTGCGCTACTATATCCATTACCGAGGGCCACATTGTTTTCTATACCATCATCAAAGTTATCAATATAGACTTGACCCGAAAGTGGTCCAAGTATCATTAATAAGAGTAAAATTGTAAAGATGTGTTTCATAATAGTAAAATTTAATTATTGGATTTGTATGAATTTTAGATTATCAATGTTGACTTCCATTTTTTGACTTGAACTGAGTTCATTAAATAAGTGCAACTTGATTGTTCTTAATTTTTGTGGATCTGGTGTTGCTCCATTGATATCGGAGAATCTATTGAGTGGAATACTTACATTATTCCATCCTGACCAGTTAACAGCGACCGTCTCAGTAAAGTCATTCGTCGATCCGTCTCGTTCGGCTAGAATCAGGATGAGGTGAGTATCGTCTTGACCGTTACTATTAATATCCAACTGCAAGAATGTGTTATTGATATCAGAAGAGATCTCAAATGTATTGAACACATCTACATCTCCCGAGTTGGACTCAGCACCTCCTACCCATGACGACCCTTGGTCAGTACCGGAGAGTTTCAAAAAATTCCCATCTATCGGGTCTGGAGACTCATTATTCACTGCATTGGAGGCATTCTGATCTATACCTCCGTAGAAGAGCCACTTATCGGTCTCTGATCTGACCCCATTACCATCGAAGTCATTGACTAACAACTCTTGAGTAGAAAAGAATAATTCTGGAGTCAAAGAGAATCCACCATTTGCTTTTACTTTGATCCTTCCTTTCTGCACATTTGGCGGGACCACCACTACTAATGAGTCTTCCTGATGATATACGATATCACCTGGGATAGAATCAAAGAATAGTACCTCAAGGGGTTCAAAGAAGTTTTTTCCTGTAATCCAGACATGCTCTCCTTCATTACCAAACTTAGGACCGAAATCAAATACAGAAGGCGCATCTAAGGTGACCCTAAATGGAATTTCGACCTGCCCATGCTCAGATTCTATTTTGATCATATTGTCTCCAACGATTGCATCATTTGGCACTCGGAATAAGAGGACATCTTCCTTCCCAAATGACGGATTGAAATCAGCGGCTACCTCTTCATCGAAATCAATCGCAACAAGATCAACGAAGTTTTGACCATGGACTGTAATCAAGGTCTGAGCAGGTCCTGTTTCTGGACCGTACATGTCGACGGCTGGAGCTCCTACCCTAGTACAAGAGCCTAAGCCTATGATGATGAGTACAGCTAGACCTAACTGAGTTATTGTAGTTATTACTTTCATATTAATAGCCAACATTTTGAGTGAGATTAGGATTGATTGATATCTCCGCTGCTGGTATTGGGAAGAGCACACTATGGTCTTGGAATTGCTTTCCATGGACCTGCATGATTTCTTTGACTTTGCCAGACCTCAGTAAATCAAACCATCTCTGATTTTCGAATGCAAACTCTGCTCTTCGTTCGTCAAATAGCATATCGATAGTGACATTACCTACTTCAGAAAGACCAGCTCGAGTCCTTACTGCATTGAAAGATTCTATAACATCTGGTGTGACTGATATCCCGCCACTCAACCTACATGAAGCCTCTACCAATGTCAGCAGCACATCGGCATATCTGATTGCATGTTGGTTCTGTGGAGTACTCATAAAGCAGACATCTGGACCACCACCTATGACATATTTCTTGATATTTGATTGCCCTCTTGATGCTCCAGTTGCAGGATAGATATATCCACCAGTCTCTGCATTAATCATTGGATACTCATCACCAGGGGTCATGATAGTATGATATTTCCTTAGGTCATCATTAGAGTAGACGTCTAATATGGTAGTTGTAGGATTATCTATCGAGGGAGCTGTGGGGATTTGAGAGCCCCATCCATCAGTATTGCCTGTGATCGCTTGACCCCATGGCGCAAAGAATGCTTGCAGAGCATTCCCAGTGTTACCAGGACCGCAACCCACATATTGGATTTGCCAGATAGACTCACTATTATTATCACTCTTATCTCTCAGCCAATTGTTAGCAAAGTCTTGCTCAAGACTGTAGAGTCCAGAGGCAATCACATTTCTACATAGCTCCATACTCTCGTCATATCTGCCAATTGTAACAAACACCTTAGCAAGAATCGCATTAGCGGCGTGACTTGTCACTCTTCCGTTCTCCGACGCAGCCCTTGTTAGAGGCAACCATATTATTGCTTTCTGCAAGTCGTCTATGATGAAATCGTAGACCTCATCTACAGAGTTACGAGGAACATTGAGATCACTAGAGATTGTCGGTACTTCATCTATGATAGGTACTGCTCCAAATATCCTTACCAAGTCAAAGTAGGCATAAGCACGTAGGAATCTTGCTTCACCTAGGATGGCATTTTTTTGATCTTCGTCCATGTCTATTGGTGAGACAAATGTGAGTATCTGATTGGTTAATGTGACGAGCCTGTAATGTTCGGTCCAGTACTCAAGTACTGGTACATTATCTGCACTTGTCGTAAAGTTATCTATTGGAGAGAAATCAGGATCGTTACCACCTGGTGTCGTATTATCCGATGGTATTTCTTCGATCATCCAAGACTTTCCTTTCCAATTGATCGCTTGGATGGCACTATACATAGACTTAGCAGCAAGGTCTGCTTCCTCAGCATTGGTATAGAATGTCGCAGTAGATATTTCATCCAAGGGTTGACGATCCAAAAAATCGCTACATCCAAGTGATAAGATGACTATTCCAAAGAGTGGTAATAAATATATTTTTTTCATCGCGGTTACTTTAAAAGTTCACATTAGCACCTAGAGTAAATGATCTTGCAATCGGGAATCGACCGTTATCTACTCCATTAATGAGAGGATTTTGATTGAATGAGCCGATCTCTGGGTCATAACCAGAATAGCCAGTGACAGTCCACAGATTCTGCCCACTGATATAGAATCTTAGACTCCCTATCCTTATCTTATCTGACAAGGTAGAAGGCAAGGAGTAGCCTAGAGAAATATTCTGTAATCGGATAAAACTTCCTGATTCCACAAATCTATCTGATACTCTTCTATTGATATTCGGATCTATTCCAGTTGCTCTTGGTTGTGTGCCATCAGGATGGGTTGGCTGCCATCTGTCTTGGACGACGATAGATTGATTATGCCAAGCTCCAGTACCAGCAATATCACGCTTGAGCATGTTGTAGACTTCATTCCCAAATACTCCTCTAAAGAATACTGAAAAATCCCAATTCCCTACATTGACGTCATTGATCATATTGACTGTATAGTCAGGATGAGGACTTCCGATATAAGTTCTGTCTTCGTCATCGATAACGCCGTCTTCATTCAGATCGGCGAAGATCAGGTCACCAGCTCTAGTCCCTGCTTCTTGGAATGCATGACTAGCGACTTGATCAGCATCTCTGAAGATGCCAATTACCTTATGGCCAAAATACTGACCGATAGGCCTCCCCTCCTCTGTCCGTGTTATTGGTTGGCCTTGGATCACACCTGAGATAAATCCATTTTCACCAAGATCAATTACTTCATTTCTATTGATCGATAGGTTTGCGGAAGTCTTCCAGACGAGTTTACCTACAGTGTTACGTGTATTTACCGATAGTTCGATTCCAGTATTCTTAATTTCTCCAATATTTACGAATGGAGGAGCTAGACTTCCAGCTGTTGCAGGTAAGATAGACTCTAATAGCATATCACTAGAAGTTTTTTGGTAGGCATCTATGACTACTTCGACTCTATTATCCCAGAGTCCAAGATCCAATCCTACATTGGATTGGATAGAGCTTTCCCACTTGACTCCTGGATTAGCAATGTTAGCTGGAGCAAATGCTGTAGTACGGATATCTCCTACTACCACGTCTGTTGGACGTAACTTACTTAAGAATGAGTAAAGTCCTATCTCTTGATTCCCTACTGCACCATATCCAAGACGCAACTTAAGGTTGTATATCGAACTGATATTCTTGATAAATTGCTCATTGGACAACCTCCAAGCAAATGCAACAGATGGGAAGTATCCAAACTTATTCTCAGGTCCAAATCTTGATGATCCATCTGCTCTGAAGGTAGCAGTCAGGAGATATCTCTCGTCAAAGTTATAATTCAATCTTCCGAAGTAAGAGAGCAAAGCCCAATGTCCAGCTCCACCTTCGACATTCTGAGTCGCTGCGTCACCCAGTACGAGCTCACTCAAGTTGTTAGTTGGGAGGTTCTCCCTTACGGCAAATAACCAATTGTAAGTCCCTTCCTGAGCTTCGAATCCTGATAAGAGTACAAATTTATTGCGAGGATTGATTGCATGATTAAGCGTGAGTAGGTGCTTGTTATTCCAGTACGTTGTATTCCCTGGATTCCTAGTCACTTTTGAGTTTTTACTTTGAGTCCCTCGATCAAATGAAGGTTCAAATCTATCATGATTAGAGTAGAGTAAGTCTGTTGCAAACTCTGTCCGATACTTCAACCAAGGTGTAATATCGACCTCACTGTAGAGACTTCCTAGCAATCTGAACTTTGCATTGACATCTTCGATCTCTATGGCATTAGCCAGTGGATTGTCAAATGTCAGTACGATATTCTCTCCTGTAGGCGCTACCCCAAAACTCCCATCTAGAGTCCTATCTGGTACGATTGGTGGCGTCAGTAATGCTGTATAGATGACACCTTTATCATTGTCATTAAATACAATATTCTCTCTTGTCTTCGCAGTGAGGATATTCATTCCCACTCTGAATTTTCCGATATTTTGATTGATATTGAGCTTGGCCGAATATCTTTTGAAATTAGACCCTTGCACGATTCCATCCTTATTATGTGCTCCTATTGAGGCAGAAAACCGAGTATCCTTATTCCCACCAGAGACTGATACTTGATGATTCTGCATACCGGCATTGCGAAAGATCACATCTTGCCAGTCAGTACCTTTACCTAGTAATTCTGGATTTTCAAATTCTTCGATACTCCCCACTTCGACTTCAGAGATATATTGGGCATAGTTAGAGAGATCCATCATTGGTATCTTCCTATAGAGACTTTGACTACCAGTATAGAAGTCATAAGAGACTTTGGTCTTCCCTGCTGTACCTGTTTTGGTGGTGATGATTACGACTCCGTTAGCTGCTCTCGATCCATAGATTGCTGAGGCAGATGCATCCTTTAATATTTCGATTGACTCGATATCATTAGGATTGATGGTAGTAAGGGCATTACTATTCTGTCCTTGACCGTCTCTGAGGTTAGATGACCCTGCATTATCACTAGAGATCGGGATACCATCTACGACATAGAGTGGCTCAGTCGATAGTGTCGATCCAGAACCTCTAATCTGTATCGACATCGCTCCACCTGGAGATCCACTGTTCTGAGTGATATATACACCAGCACTTCTTCCTTGCAATGCTTGCTCCAACCCAGTAGAGGGGAGTTGCTTCAACTCTTTGACTCCGATACTTGATATTGCTCCTGTGAGATCGCTTTTTTTCTGCGAACCGTATCCAATCACTACTACCTCTTCTAATACTTTGGCATCCGATCCTAAGTAGATCGTCATCTCAGTATTAGTGGCTGCTACTTGTTTATCTGTATATCCTATATAACTGATAAGGAGTGTTGCTCCAGTTGTGATTGTAAATTCGAACTGACCATCTATATCAGTGATCGTTCCATTGTCAGTGTCTAACTCTAAGACACTTGCTCCGATGAGAGGCTCACTACTTTCTTGATCAAGTATGACCCCTTTGACATTTATTGTATTCTGACCATTAGATTGCTCTTGAGAGTAAGAGTTCAGAGTAAAAGATAGAGCCACTATTAACAATAGACACTTTCTTAAGAATACTTGATTAGACATTCTCATTGATATCACAGGTTGAGTATAAATACACTTAAATTAATCCTCTTTCAAAACAAAAGTTGGTGTATGTCAACTTTATTTATCAAAAATAGTGTAAAAAGGTCTGCTGGACGATTCAAATGGCTCAGAAAATTCCCGACAATTACACTTCGTCAAACATACGTCAATACTTCGACTTCACGTCAATGATTGCAACTCTCTGATATTTATTGATTCTACTTGGTGCTGACGTTACCAAATAGATCTATGATTTCAATAAAAGGTGATGTAGACATCCCACCTGGATTGAGACCTGGTTGTCCCTCAGGAATCACCAAGCCAAGGTTAGCATAGTAATCAACCCAGATGTCAAATGTCTTACCAGTTCCAGGATCAACGAAGGTCATTGGCTTAAGTTCAAAGAGAGGAGTCCCTTCATTGGCATTCTTAAAAGCCCAATAGATGAGCTCCGAACAATAGTAACTATCATTATTGATATCAAAGACTTCATCGTAGGATTTACCAAGGAGTGCCTTACTTTCAGCTATTGCAGACGGGATGAGATTTCTGTATTGTGGCTTGAGTCTAGCTTGTATTACTTTGGGATTTCCCTGTAGGTCTAACTGTCTATTGAGAAATGTATCGATTGGAGTTATGATTACTCCGTCTCCATTTGCCTCAATGACTACATTGTGTCCAGATTCGCTAGTCACTACCATCCCTACATGCGAGAGATTGGAATTGTTATACCCGGTTGTTACCTTCTCTATCGCATCACAGAATGGTCCACAATCCAAATCTTGAAACAGAATATCTCCGTCTTGAAACTGCATTACATTTGGCTGGACCACAGCGTGCCTCACCTTGCTTGTACAACTCCATAGAGTGCCAATCACCGTGTACAATATCAATATCTGCGAAAGTCTGTAACCCACCTCTATTATTATTCAATTAATCTGGACAGGAAACACTTACTGTATTGAGACTCCCATCATTCTGCACCACTATCACCCAACAGTCACCATTGTTTGACTGTACGATGATCCCAGAGTAGAGTTTATTGACATAAATGTAATCTTGAAACTCAGCTACTTGTGAGATTGTCGTCTCAGGATCGCAGACATCTCCTAACCCATCTCCATCAAAATCTTCTTGAAACTCATTGGCTGTATCTGGACAGTTATCGATAGAGTTCTCCACTCCGTCATCATCGTCATCGTCATTATCTACAATGACAATTGTAGTGGCATAGTCCACACCAATGACAGCATTCCCTCCGCTAACACTTATAACCTCGAAGGTGACACTCTCATCTGACTCAGCGAGTACGTCATCTATCGGCGTAAATGTAAAGCATTGATCACTTGTGCTATTTGCAGGAAATGTAAATGATTGCACCCATGGTATACTCGCATAGTCTACTCCATTAGTTGCAGTACTTGATAGATTGATCCTCTGGACATCAACACTTACAGTTCCATCCACTTCAGAGTTGAGACTGAGGCATACCTGGATACTTGAGTCGTCCTCTGCTACCATAGAGTTATCAGCACTGAACTGGACTTGAATATACTCGACCTTAATATCGATGGTATGTGTCTCAGATTGATTACCACACTCATCCATAGTAAATACTTCAAAGTACTCGTGAGAGTCACACTCTAGGATCGAGATGTCTGGGATGACATTTAACTCGACCTGGCCACTACAGTTATCATCTTCTACGGTCAAGGTGTAGTTATCATTGATGAGTTCCTGCAATCCTTCGATATTGCCATCACTATCACAGTAGAGCACATGACTCATCATACTCGGTGGATCGAGGTTGGGTGGTGTCAAGTCCTCAATGGTGACGTTCCCAAATGTAAAGTCCGAATCTCCACATGCATCAGTTACTGTAAATTCTACGATAATATTACCAAAGCAATCTTGGATTGTCTCTCCACTGTAGTCATGTGACCAGACTTCGTCCACTGGATCACAATCTGATGTCACGGTGACTGCTGAGAGGTAATCATCGATCCAGTCATAGACCAATTGTGTATCATAGCCTTCGGGACTATCATTACACTCTATATTGAGGTCTTCAGGATAAATGTCTATCAGTATAGCGGCATGGACGTCGCCAATCCAAAGGATGGAGATTGCAAAGAATAGAGTGAAGAATATCTCTTTCATAATTGTGTGTTGATTATCCAAAGATAACGATTTTCCATAGGAATCTAGCACTACATCTCAACAGTGTAGGATTGAATTACGGTTCACTCGACTCATCTAGACATCAGCAAAATGTATCGTTTGGCTTTATCGCTAACCGAAGAAAGCCTACATTTGTGGCTTTGTGACATTTACCTAGAGTAAGACTCATCAGGTATCATTGTCAAATGATCGCCAATTATGAAAATCATTATCGCAGGAGCTGGATCCGTGGGTTATCACCTCGCAAAACTCCTCTCAAGAGAAAATCAAGATATCTCCATTATCGATAGTGATGATGATGTACTTGATTATGTCAGAGACAAGCTTGATGTCATGACTATCTCGGGCAATGCTACCTCACTTCATGTCATGGAAGAGGCGGAGGTAGGAAGTGCTGATCTCTTCATCGCTGTCACGACGAGTGAAGACACCAATATGTTGACAGCAATACTTGCTAAGCAGAAAGGAGCTAAAAAGACCATTGCTAGAGTGGCCAATTCTGAATTTCTCTCGGCTAAACAGAAAGAGTATTTCTGCAAGATTGGAATAGACACTTTGATCTCTCCTACTCAATTAGCTGCCTTGGAGATAAAGCGACTCATCAAAAGAGCATCACTCACCGATAGTTTTGACTTCGAAGAAGGACGATTGAGTATCGTAGGGTTCTCAATAGATGCACTCTCTAACTTGATCGGTAAGACAGTCGCAGAGATCAATGAGGGTAATAGCGAATTTACCTACAGAGGTGTGGCGATACTCAGAGATCACCAGACTATTATACCTAGGGGAAGCACTCACCTCTACAAGGGTGATCACCTCTACCTCAGTCTCAAGACTAAGGATATTGATAAGGCTATGCCATTCCTTGGCAAGCAAAGCAAGAAGATCAAAAATGTAATGATCATCGGAGACACCCCTCTCAGCCTCCGTACCGCTGAGCTCTTGCAGGATATCTATAATGTCTCTGTATTGATGCCGAGCAAAGAGATTGGCAAGCAGTTTCTCAAGACACTTAACAACTGTCTCGTCTCTATTGGTGATCCCAGTAACAAGGAATTCTTAGAGTCAGAGGGAATCGAAAGAATGGATGCCTTCGTTGCCTTGACGCCTAACTCTGAGATCAATATCCTGACAAGTCTCCTAGCAGAAGAAAGTGGTGTCTACAAGACGATAGCACAGGTCAATAATGACGTCTATACTCATATCTCTCAAAATATTGGAGTAGATACGATTATCAATAAGAGGATCATCGCCGCAAATAATATTTTCAGATTTGTCCGTAAAGGGAAGGTAGAGGCAATCGCTACGCTACATGGTGTAGATGCTGAGATTATAGAATTCAAAATCACAGAACAAGGAAGACTTACTCAACTCTCACTCGGAGAACTCAATCTCCCTCATACGTGTATCGTTGCTGGTGTGATTAGAGGTCACTCCACTCTCATTCCTGGTGGTGACTTCGTGATGAATCTGGGAGATAAAGTAATCATCTTCGTCCTACCGGAAGCAATCAAAACTGTAGAAGAAATCTTCAAGTAATGTCTATCAACTTCCCAATCATCATCAAGGTTATCGGTGCCATTTCGTTTTGTATAGGGGCATTGATGCTGATTCCTCTTGTGGTTGCATTCACCTATGACATCAACTCATGTAGAGGACTATTCTACGCATCACTTATTGGTATCATTATAGGAGCATTGCTCTTTGCCAGTACTCGTACTGCCAGTCCCAAACTCGGTAAGAGAGAAGGTTACCTCATCGTATCGATTGGGTGGCTTACGGCAGGTATCATTAGTGCTCTTCCCTACCTACTCACAGACTTGGGCATTACACTCTACGATAGCGTCTTCGAGAGTATCTCTGGGATGACTACTACAGGTGCTACGATATTCACCGATATCGAAGCCCTACCATCTGGGATCATGCTCTGGCGGAGTATGACTCAGTGGATTGGGGGGATGGGGATCATAGTGTTGACTGTAGCGATCTTTCCACTCCTAGGGATTGGAGGTGTCGAGCTCTTCGTCGCTGAGTCTCCAGGACCGACATCCAATAAGATACACCCAAGAATCAAGGAAACAGCCAAGCGACTTTGGCTGCTCTACCTAGGCATCTCACTCCTGATTATCATTACACTAAGGCTCTTGGGTATGACGACATTTGATGCGATCAATCATGGGTTGACAACTGTCGCTACTGGAGGCTTCTCTACTAAGAATGCAAGTATGGCAGCCTTTGGTCCAGCGATTCAATATTGTGTACTATTCTTCATGTTTGTGGCAGGGATCAACTACTCTCTGATCTATGCTGGCATCCAAGGAAAATTATCTAAGGTATGGCAAAGTGATGAATTCAAAGCGTATCTAGGTCTGGTATCCCTGTCTATCTTAATCGTTACCTCTGTCAAACTCTACCATACCGACATCGGCATAGAGAAGGCATTTAGAGATGGTGCATTCCATGTGGTATCTCTCATCACTACTACCGGATATGTCTCAGCAGACTATACACTTTGGCATCCGTCGCTGACAGTATTCTGCTTCGTGCTGCTCTTCGCAGGGGCTTGTGCAGGCTCTACTGCGGGCGGTATTAAGATAGTAAGGCATATGGTATTTGCCAAAAATTCAATCTTAGAATTCAAACGAATCCTTCATCCCAATGGACTGATTAGATTGAGGATTGACAATCAACTCGTAGCGCCGAGGATACTTACACACGTCTTAGTCTTCCTCTTGCTCTACCTTGCGATCTTTGCAATTGGTACAGTGATCATGACATTCATGATCCCCAATGTACACCAACCATTGTTGACATCAGCAGGCGCAGTGGCGACCTCGCTGGGAAATGTCGGACCAGCTATCGGAGGTTTAGGACCACAGGACAACTTTGCTCACTTACCCGCTGTAGCTAAAGTCTTTTTGAGCTTCATCATGCTACTCGGAAGACTGGAGTTATTCTCAATCCTCATCCTATTTTCTCCTTACTTCTGGAAGAGTAATTAAGGTTGAGGTTGTAGCGATGGTCTATTAATATTTCTATGATCAATAATCGACCTAAAGAGAGAAAGACTCCAATGTGCTCTACAACTTCTCTAACACAAACTCGGTCATCTTGGTATACAGATGTAGTCTCGCATTATCACCATAGATCCCATGATTACGATTCGTATAGAAGTATGTATCGAATTGTTTATTAGCTCCAATCAAAGCGTTGGCCATCTCTGCAGTATTCTGAAAGTGGACATTATCGTCTGCCATCCCATGTATGAGTAGGTAGTTTCCTTTGAGTCGATCAACAAAGTGAATCGGGCTATTATCATCAAATCCATCTTTGTTTTCGCTATAAGTACGCATATATCTTTCGGTATAGATGCTATCGTACCACTTCCAGTTAGTCACTGGGGCTACTGCTATTGCTGCTTTGAAGACATCATTTCCTTTGAGCAGACACAGACTACTCATATAACCTCCGTACGACCATCCAAATATCCCAATACGACTAGCATCAGTATACTTAAGCCCTCCTAAGTAGCGAGCAGCATCGATTTGATCCTCAGTCTCATACTTCCCGAGTTGCATATAAGTCATCTTCTTGAACTCTTCTCCTCTGCCACCAGTACCTCTATTATCAACAACAGCAATCAGATATCCAAGACTCGCTAAGTGTTGGAACCACCAATAGTTTTGACCCTTCCAAGCATCAGTCACTTGCTGACTACCAGGCCCTCCGTATAGAAACATGAAGACAGGATACTCATTGCTCTCATCAAAGTTTTTTGGCTTGATCATATAGCCATTGAGCTCGACTCCAGTCGACTGGGTAAATGTAAAAAACTCCGCTGGCTGAGTACCTACACTCGATTGAATCTTGGACATCTCGGCATTGTCTTCTATGACTCTCACCACTTCGCCCTGACGGTCATGGACAGTATATGTTGGCGCTGTATTGATGGTACTCAGTGTGTTGACAAAGTAATCGTAGGTACTACTGAACTGTGCTGAGTTAGTCCCCTTCATTGGCGTCAGACAAGTTTTCTGACCACTTTCGATATTGACTCTATAGACCTTTTTCTCCAAGGCAGTATCCCCTATAGACCTGTAATAGATATCACCATTAGAGACATCCATACCTTGGTAGGCTACCACGTCAGTATTGCCAGTCGTGAGAGCTTTCACCTCATTACCTTTCATATCATAGAGATAGATATGATTATATCCACTCTTCTCACTCGTCCAGATGAAGCCTTCCCCATCCTTGGTAAATGTCAAGTCATCTGTAATATCTATGAAATACTTATTCGTCTCGTTCAAGAGTGCTTTGACCTTACCTTTCTTACGGTTAGCAAGGTAGAGAGTGAGGTCATTTTGATGTCGATTGAGATGGAAGACACAGAGCTCATCTGGGTCCTCTGTCCACTTGAGCCTAGGGATATACATCTCAGGATCTTCAGCAAGGTCAACCTTGACAGTTTGCTTCTTAGCAAGGTTGTAGATATGTGCAGATACTGTGGCATTCTGCTCACCTACCTTCGGATATTTGAATGTCTGATAGACTGGATACATCTTATCATAGTGGAGTGTCATGGTAAATTCCTTGACGGCAGTCTCATCAAACTTCATGTAAGCGAGACTTGTACCATCTGTGTTCCAAAAGAATGCCTTTGCGAAAGCAAACTCCTCTTCATAGACCCAGTCTGCAGCTCCATTGATGATTGCATTGGATTTTCCATCAAAGGTGATTTGAGTAATGGTATTTGATTTGAGATCTTTGATATAGACATTATTCTGAAAGACGAATGCTACTTGCTCTGCAGTAGGACTCAGGGTCGCATACTGGATCTGCCCCTTATCGTAGACTTGTGTGAGCTGCTTTGACTCGAGGTCAAATAAATAATAATCAGCGAAATAACTACGGCGATAAAGTGACTTGACATTATCGGTAATGAAGAGCTTAGATTCATTGTCTACAAGCTCATACGAGCCAAACTGACCATCAAATCCAGCAACATCCTTATACTTAGACGAATCCCAAATGACATCAACCATACTCCCTGTTGTCAAGTCATACTTGACTATCTGATCGTCTTCTTTGCGGCTATAATGTTTGCCATCAGCCATAAATGTAAAGCCAGGCACACGATTGTATGCATAGCTATAGTCCTTCCAGAGACCCTCTAGGGAAATGGAATCTTGGCTAGAGAGGCTAAATGTTAACAATACTGTTATCGATATCAGTAAAGAGAGCTTAGGAAATTTCATGGATACTTAATTATTAAAAAATGATTACTGCTGCTGCTAAATTAGTCAAAATATGTGTACCAATATCCTCAACAGAATCAATAGCACTCATAGACCTTTTTCAAAATTACAAATCTTGAACACAACAAGACAATTTTACATCAAATCACAATGATCAGCATTTTCTGCCTTGACAAAAAAAACATTGGTAAAGATTACTTTCAATTTAAAGAGTCTAAAGACATCCCTATCTTTGGGTGATAGTTCTGAGCTATCATACCAAAATAAGACTTCAATGGAAAACCCAATCGAACACAAGCAGACTCTAGATCAACCACAGCATCTACCACTTATCGACTACCTCAAAGTCTTTGGAGCATACTGTTTGAGACCGACACATCGAGATCCAGAGATCAATGCACCTCTCTACTCTAATCAGAATCTTATTGGAGGCTTTTTTGTGCTTTTTTTGATGTATATGTTATTGATGGCGGGGATGTCTTCTCTCTTAGGACTTGATGACATCCCACATGCGATGACCGAGATGGAGCTGGAGCTTACGCCATTGATGTTATTCTTCGTTGCAGTCATCCTTGCACCGATTATAGAAGAAGCACTCTTCAGATATCCTCTCAAGTGGTTTACTCGCTACTTTGCCATAGCATTCTATCTCTTCACACTAGGATTTGCGGCACTGCATATCTTCAACTTCACCCTTGGTGCTGAGGACTATTGGAAGATGCCATTTTTGGTGATACCACAATTAATCCTTGGTTTCTACCTAGGGTTTGTGAGGATGCAATTTAGCTGGCCTCATAGTGTCATGATTCATGCATTGAACAATCTCATCCCAACTTGCATGCTCCTCATCGCTCAAGCAATGGGGATAGAGATGATGTAACTCTAGAGCCACCGCGACTATTCAGATCGTGATTTTTTGAAGAGCTGACCTTCGAATGCATAGACACCAACTAGAGCAGCTGTACTCCACCCACTTGTCAGGGATAGACTCGACTCTGACACAGATAGACTAGGCAATATCTCTATCCCGATGATAAAATCATCATTAACAGTGTAGTTCAATCCTACGATATAACTCAAAGTCACCCGAATGAAAGAAATATCCCCTCCAGTCGAACTATCAACTATCGAGGTAAAAACCCCGAACTCTGGACCAGTCACCATCTTTAATTTTGGGTTGATACTCCTTCGTTTTTCAAGTCCTAGAGAGAGGCCAAACTGCACAGATTCTGAAAAATCATTTAAATTTATTCCTGAGGTAAAATTCCTTATCCTCCAATACTTATTTTCATTTCTATGTTTCTTATAGATGAAGGAGAAGTCTCTCAGACTATTCAACCTCAGACCTACCTCGTGACTGGGAGATGATTGACCACTTAGATCCAAAGTAAACATAAATACTAATGCGAGTAATGTAATTAGATATTTCATAAGATGTGTTATTTTACACTCAATATAGCTTATTCTCTATTGCATGACATCATAATGGAAGCAATTCATTCCCAAAAATATTACTAAACTTCAAAACCTCATGTTAGATAAAATCTGGAAAAAAATGCTCCTTGGGGCAATTATATGCTTTGCATTGGGCACTGCATCTGGACTCAGTACTGTCAGTGAAATAGGCTCATGGTATCAAACTCTAAACAAACCTTCATGGAATCCTCCATCTTGGATATTCGGACCAATGTGGACTACATTGTACATCATGATTGGATGTGCCATAGGGAGGATCTGGCATCTCTTACCATCAACGAGTCGCAAGTCAGCTATTGGTCTATTCATAGCACAGTTTGTCCTCAATCTTGCTTGGTCACCAGTGTTCTTCGGACTACATCAGATAGGTCTAGCACTAGTGATCATTATCGTGCTCGTAATCGGGATCATCCTTACGATTAAGGCATTCAATCAGTTAGATAAGACTGCAGCACTGCTCATGATCCCTTATTTGATCTGGGTGAGCTTTGCTACATTTCTCAACTATACTATCTACACATTAAACTAAGTCTCCGACTTATCGGTTATACTACGCATGAGTGATAACAATTATAATAAACTTACGCCAGAGGAGGCACATGTCATCCTCAACAAAGGAACAGAACGACCATTTACCGGCGAGTATGATAAGCATACAGAATCTGGTATGTATGTGTGTAGACAGTGTGAAACCCCTCTCTACACTTCAACTGACAAGTTTGATAGTGGATGCGGTTGGCCAGCATTTGATGATGAGATAGCTGGTGCAGTCAAGCGAGTGACTGATGCCGATGGTCGGAGGACCGAGATCGTGTGCAATACTTGTGATGGACACCTTGGACATGTCTTCATAGGTGAGCGGTTGACTACTAAGAATACAAGACACTGTGTCAATTCGATCTCACTTAAGTTTGTGAAATCATCAGAGATATAAGTACTCCTATCCTTTGGAGTAAAAGTATCTCCCTCTCAATGTAAATACTCTCAACATGTCGCAAAGGTCATAGTGAAATAAGTGAAGGCATCACTAAATCACTAAAACACTAAATCTTAGCTCAATGCTAACCATGCCATCAAACCAACGCTAGTCAATAAGCAGTCCTCATCGACATTAAAGGTCGGTGTATGTACAGATGATCCATAATCATTGGATGCATTATTAGTGCCTACACGATAGAAACATGATGGTACTTCATGACTATAGTAGGCAAAGTCTTCCGATGTTGTCCTTATTGGGAGATCAACCACGGAGTCGATCCCTAAGTATCTGATCGCTGACTGTCGACAATGCTCGGTAAGTGTGGGATCATTGTATAGAGATGGATAGCCAACTCTGATCTCTAGATTAGCGACTGCTCCATGCGCTTGTGCAATCTGCTCTACCCGCTGTCTGATAAGTCGATGTGCCTCAGACCGCCATCCCTCATCGAATGTTCTGAATGTCCCCTGAAGTGAGATCTTACTCGGGATGATATTAGTAGCTCCACCATCAGAATTGATCTTACCAAATGTCAAGACTGTTGGCAACGATGGGTTGGCTGATCGACTGACGACAGTCTGTAGACTCGTAATGATCTCAGCAACGATCGGTAGAGGATCGATACAGAGATGGGGCATAGCACCATGCCCTCCTTTGCCGATGACATCAAGATAGATTTCATCAGCAGACGCCATATAGATCCCCGTTTTGAATCCCACTTGACCTGCCATAAGCGGTGGATGGACATGATTACCAATCATCTTGGCAGTTGCCTTCGTACTCTCAAAGAGTCCATCTTTAATCAATAATGATGCACCTCCTGGGAGTTTTTCTTCTCCAGGCTGGAATACGCAGTGTACATGATACTTAAGGTCAGCCTCTTTTGCCTTGAGTACTGCCATGGCTCCGAGCAATGTGGCAGTGTGGACATCATGTCCACAAGCATGCATCACACCAGTATGAGATGATGCATAATCCACAGTACTAGCCTCCTGGATAGGCAGGGCATCGATATCTGCTCTCAGGTATAGAGGTGGCTTACTTGGATTCCCGATCGTAGCGATGATGCCTGTGTCTACAGATCGTCTGACTTCTTTGATATCGAGTGACTTGATCTGAGATTCGATGTAACTTGCAGTCTCAGTCTCTTGGAATGAAAGTTCTGGATACTTATGAAGATGACGTCTGATCTTGACGACATTAGGATGTCTGCTCTCTACGAGTTTTTTGACATCTGTGCTGAGCTTATCCATAGATTATAAGGTTTATCCACATGGTTATGTCTTGCCACACACTGTAGTTTTTGGCATAATTTAGGTGGAGGATATTTAATTGTTGGATTGGTTGATATTGGTCTTTCACATCGAAGACACTCTGTCTGATTACGGGCAATTCTTCTGTAGTTGGGTAGCCCCACCATGTCAGCCTACCTCCCAATACTTGTGGGAGGTGAGTCAACAATTGCCTCGTACGCTTAGACCGCAAGATGAGATATGGTGAGCAGACAATATTGATGATGCAGATAAGGATATCAATGAGCCTTTTCAATCTCTTATTAGCACCAGTATTGATATTGAAAGCCAATTCCTCCGTGTACCATTTACCTAGAGTGTACTGACTATCAGACCCGAGTACCGCTTGATTAGAGTGATTAGCGATCCGATATCTGATATTAGCTCCGAGTCGCGACATACTGCTGAATACCGCTGACATAGAAAGGTCACGACTACAATAAATAATCTCATTGACTTCCATGATATTGCAGACATCTTGGATGTGGTTAAGATCGGTCAGATAGTAAGACTTATCATACTCTGGCTTACCATTATTGATGTGAGATGATGGAGCTATCCTCGCTACGATACATTGACTCAGTTGACTGCCTAGTAATCCTTCGATGATTGAGATTGATGCTTTGTTACCGACTACAGCTAACCTCCTCTTGCGATTGTGCTCGTAGGCAAATGTAAATCCATGGATACGATTACGTATGAGGCGTGACAGAAATGCCACCATGCCAGGAAGGAGAGATGACAATACAACAAGTACTCTTGAAAAACGACACTGCTCAGGAAGTAAAGAATAAAAGACTAATACTCCTCCCCCATAGAGCAATACTGCGGGGACATACCTTCTCCGTCTTGCATCATCATCATAGTGCCCAATCACAAAGAGTAAGAGCATCAACCCTACTACTATCCCTACAATCCAATAGAGATATGGACTTTGGTCAAAGTAATCAGATCCACCATGCCAAGTATGAGCCCAAAGTGGTACTAGAGAGAGGAGGATCGCCAAACTGACTGCGACATCTATCAGCCATGCTGCTACCTTCCCTCCGATATGCTTGAGATAGCTCAGTGCACCCACTGTCACGACAGCGATCTTAAGGGTAGCTAGCGTCACTTGCGAACTCCGATCTGTAAAGTGCTTACTCAAGAAGATCTGCATAGCACCATAGAAGGCAGTATTGTACTTCCGAGAGCTCTTCTTCGTACTCTCACCTTTGTAGTGGATGATACTCGTAGTAGGTAAGTAAGTGATCTCATATCCGGCCTTCTGTATCTGGTAGCTGAGATCTATATCCTCTCCATACATCCAATAGTCTTCGTCGAGACCTCCTACCTGATTCACTACATCCCTTCGCATATACATGAATGCTCCACACAACACATCGACATTGCCAATAGCATCATGATCTATATGACCTGCATAGTAAGCATTGAATCTCCTCGACCTAGGGAAGAACTTGTACAGCCCTGTAATCTTGCAGAATGCAGCCATAGCTGTCGGAAAACCCCTCTTACTCTCTGGGAGATAGCTGCCTGATCCATCAAGCATCTTGACTCCGATAGCACCCACATGAGTATTCTGCTCTGCATACTGGTAGCAATGCATCAGAGTATCTTCTTGGATGATCGTATCTGGATTGAGGAGGAGTACATACTTACCTTTGGCTAGAGCTATCCCTTGATTGTTGGCTTTGGAGAAACCTACGTTATCAGTATTCTCTATGCAAGTCACGGAGGGAAACTCCTCCTTGAGCATCTGGACAGATCCATCTACACTTGTATTATCTACTACTATAGTCTCTACTGAGAGGTCATGTGTAGCTGCCACCACAGACTCGATACACTGCCTGAGGAAGTGCTTCACATTATAGTTTACAATAATGACAGAGATGTCAGTCATGCCGCCAAATTACGACAATTGTTTTTGTTGGTAAGGGAGTCTTGCTTTAATCGATCTCCCAAGTGTAAATTCATCCGCATACTCCAGGTCTCCACCAAACGAAACGCCTCGTGCTATCGTAGAGATTGTTACATCTTTTGCCTCGAGCAATCTACTGATGTAGAAGATTGTCGTCTCCCCATCGATCGTAGGACTCAGGGCCATCACCAACTCTCGAGTCTGTAAGGTATCTAATCGTGTGACGAGAGAGTCTATCTCTAAGTGTTCGGGGCCGATACCCTCTAGAGGAGAGATGATGCCGCCGAGGACGTGGTAGAGACCTCGATAGCTGCCAGTGTCTTCGATCGCTATGAGATCTCTTATAGACTCTACGACACAGAGAGTATGTTGATCTCTGGCTGGATTGCTACAGATACTACAGATAGCTGTATCGGAGAACCCATGACACTCACTACAGAGCTTCAGATCATTGATCATCCTAGTCATGGATGAGATCAACTTTTCTTTCTTGTCAAACGAGTCTGAGGCTAGGTGGATAGCTAACCGCATCGCAGACTTCTTACCAATGGATGGCAATGCACTCAGTGCTTCTACTACTTCTTCTATAATCTTGGAGGAATATCCCATATGGCAATTCAATCTGCTTACTACATATTATAAATACGTAAATATACCGCTAATTGACATTTTTTTTGAAGATATCAACATTAATGGTAAGTGAGTTGTTATTTTTGTTTTTTGGAGCAAATTATTAGACTCTCGTTATCGAGAAAAACAGATCAAAATATATGGCTGAAATAATCAGAATGCCTCGTCTCAGTGACACAATGGAAGAAGGAATCATCATCGGATGGCTCATGAAAGTAGGTGATGTCGTAAAACCTGGCGACATCCTCGCAGAAGTTGAAACAGACAAAGCAACTATGGAGCTTGAAAATTATGTAGAAGGTACTCTCCTACATATCGGTGTCAAAGAAGGTGCCGTACCAGTAGATGCAGTCATCGCTATCGTCGGCGAAAAAGGAGAAAATGTAGAAGAAATACTTGCAAATATCAAGGATGAAGCTCCAGCCAAAGAGGAGCCAGCAACACCTGCAGCGGAGACTCCCAAACCATCACCTGAACCGCAGCCGGCTGCAACAGCACCAAAACCTACACCTGTGACGGCGCCAATACCAACATCTAGTGGCAGAATATTCGCATCACCATTAGCCAAAAAACTTGCTGCAGAGGGCAATGTGGATATTGCTAGTATTACCGGAAGTGGAGAAGGCGGAAGAGTAGTCAAGGCAGATATCGAAAACTATATAGCAAGCGGTGGTGCATCAGCACAATCATCAGCAACTTACAATAGCACTCCTGCACTTGCAGACTTCCAGTATGGCGATGTGCCTGTATCTCAGATGCGTAAGACTATTGCCCGTAGACTCGGTGAGAGTAAGTTCAGTGCTCCACACTTCTATCTCACTATGGAGATAGATATGACCAATGCAATGGCAGCAAGAAAAATGCTCAACCAAGACGAGGAACAACGCATCTCATATAATGACATGGTGGTCAAAGCGTGTGCATCTGCCCTGCGCAAAAATCCAGCAATCAATAGTAGCTGGCATGGTGATAAGATGACCTTCCACAAGGATATCAATATCGGCGTAGCTGTAGCAGTAGAGGATGGACTCCTTGTACCTGTCATCAAAAATGCAGATGCAAAACCACTTAGCGTCATCTATAGCGACATCAGAGAGCTGGCTGGAAAAGCAAAAAATAAGAAGCTTGGAATGGATGAAATGACTGGTAATACATTCACAATATCCAATCTTGGAATGTTTGGCATTACTGAGTTCACTGCAATCGTCAATCCACCTGATGCCTGTATCTTAGCAGTAGGCACTATTGTGCAAAAACCCGTCGTCAAAGATGGTGAAATCGTAGTAGGCAATACGATGAAGGTCACTCTAAGTTGTGATCACAGGATAGTAGATGGGGCTAAAGGAGCAGCATTCCTACAGACCCTCAAAGACTACTTAGAGAATCCAATGAAATTATTGAGATAAGGAATTATCTCAGCATAAAGCCATGTTACAATCGTGTAAAGTAAAAGGGTTGATTCTATGAGTCAACCCTTTACTTTTTTTTAGCAAGACTACCCCCTAGCTTATACTTCATGCTAACTGGTTGTAATAATCGCAATATGTAGGGTATATGATAGTTAGGTGCAAGCAGCTCATTAAAACCAGAATTAGAATCTTCGTTCAAATGAAATAATCAGACAGAGAAATGTTAACCCTAAAAAACTAAGAGTCTTCCGGACACATTGTTACTTCTTCCATTCAGAACCTTTTTCCATCCACCATTCTACTATTTGGTGATTTTTCTTCAAATATTTAGAATGAGGAATTAATTTAGCTTAATGCTTGTATATAGAAACACATTAAGTATATTTGTCCGTAAATAGAAACATTATGAAATCTAAGAAGGCTGTTTTAATGCCTAAAGAACGGAAAATGCTTACTGACCTGGGAGAAAATCTCAAACTTGCAAGAAGAAGAAGACGCTTAACTTCAGAGCAAGTAGCAGAAAGGGCAAACATCGGCAGGTCTACCCTTTGGCATGTAGAAAAAGGCAGTGATCATATTAGTATTGGAATATACCTCCAGGTTTTTTCAGTTCTTGGATTAACAGACGATTTCAAGAAGCTTGCTAGTAATGATCCGTTAGGGAGAAAACTTCAAGATGCTCAATTGACCACCAAGAAAAGAATAAAGAAGTGAGATGAAGGAAATTTTCGTATACGCGGATTGGATTAATTTGGAAGGACCCCATTTGATGGGAACATTAAAGGCAGAACTTCTGAGAGGAAAAGAGATCTTCTCTTTCTCCTACGATAAATCTTGGCTTGAAACTGGAATGGCCCAAGAATTAGATCCAGATTTAAAAATGTACACAGGTCCACAATTTGTAAATGATGACAAGCCTAATTTTGGTCTATTTCTCGATTCTTCGCCAGATAGATGGGGACGTGAATTGATGAAACGAAGAGAAGCGATTAAAGCAAGAGACGAACAGAGAAGGCAAAATCCACTTTTTGAATCTGATTTTTTGTTAGGAGTGAATGATGAAACAAGAATGGGAGCACTACGATTTAAACTAGATCCTGCTGGGTCATTTTTGCATGAAGGAAATGAGATGCCGACACCACCTATCAACACGATCAGAGAATTGGAGCAAGCGAGTCTTAGATATGAAAATGATAACTTCATTGATGATCCCAAAGCAAAGGAATGGTTAAATCTCCTGTTTGCACCAGGGTCTCCTCTTGGAGGAGCACGTCCTAAAGCAAACGTCATAGATCCAAAAGGAAATCTTCTGATTGCTAAATTCCCCAGTAAGAATGATGAAAGAGATACCGGAGCATGGGAATATATTTGTTATCAAATGGCCATCGATTTCGGTATTCGAATGGCAAACTGTGATGCTCGAATCTATTCAAGAGATCAACATACTTTTTTAACAAAACGCTTTGATCGATCAGGAACTGATCGAACTCATTTTGCTTCAGCAATGACACTACTAGGCTATAAAGATGGTCATGATCATGCTCAAGGTGGTTCCTATTTAGAAATTGTAGAAATGATCGAACAATACGGAGCGGACCCAACAGCCGATATACGTGAGTTGTGGAAAAGGATCGTTTTTTCTGTTGCCGTCTCCAATACAGATGATCATCTACGAAATCATGGATTTCTTCTAAACCCAAAAGAAGGATGGAAGTTGAGTCCAGCTTATGATATCAATCCAAACCCAGATGGATATGGATTGAGCTTAAATATTGACGAAGATGATAATAGTCTCAATTTTGATCTTTGCTTAGAAGTGCATTCTTACTTTAGATTGAAGGAAGAAGAAGCAAAAAAAGAGATTGATAAAATAAAGGAGATCTGCCAATCCTGGGAAGCAAGAGCAGGGCAAATGAAACTAAAAAGAAACGAAGTAGAATTAGTGAGACCCGCTTTTGAAAAATAGTCTAGAGCAAAAAAATAGACCAGAAAGACAACCCAAGAAAGAGATAGTAAATTAACAAATGATAGTAAACAAGTAGAATTGCCAGGCACACATCGAGTAGACGGCTGACAAGATTGTAGTCCTGCCAATACGCCTCTCATAGCTCTGCTGAACAATGTCGAAGTACAACCGTACCCATTAGACTGTGCTCAGAGCAAAAGTTGAATAGCTGGCTGTACGGTTCTCGTATACGGCGGTTCACCAAATCGAAACTTTGAATTTAGAGAAGTAGTCAATCATAGGAAGGTACTTTCTACGCAGGTGTTACCACAGCATATCTCTCTATCGTCCAGAGACGGAGGGTATTATTATCCAATGTGACTAATATTTATATCTCATAGCGGGAGGACATCCCTATCCTATTGAGTGAAGGACTTCTGCCACAATTTGCAATATTCTTTGAGGTATTTCACAACTCCTCATGCGGTTTGATGTTTTCCATCATGTTGACATCAATTACTCTATGATCATTTCATGAAAAAATCTATGACTAATCCTAGACAGCCACTCATTCATCCATCTTATATCGTCATGACTCTTGTACTTGCTGGAGTATCAGCACTCTTTCTAGGGTTCTCTGCTTCGTACTTGTACAATCGATTTACGGTAGGGCTAGAGCCTATCGCTGTCCCCATACTCTTCTATATCAATACACTTATCCTTATCGGGAGCAGTTATACTCTCATCCAAGCTAAGAAGCAATACTTAGAAGATAACACCAGTAAGTATAAGACCTATCTATGGATTACGATGGGACTGACAGTGCTCTTTCTGATTGCTCAGATAGTCGCTTGGAACCAAATGTTAGCTCAGAATATCAGTCTGAAAAGTGGCAATATGGCAGCATACCTCTACTTGATCTCAGCAGTCCACTTAGCCCATGTCGTGGCCGGTATCCCCTTCTTAGGATATCACATCTATATTGCCATCAAGAAGATGGTATCACCAGTCAGTGTACTCGTCTACTTTTCAGATCAAGATAAAAAACGGGGCTTAGACCTTCTGACACTCTATTGGCACTTTTTGGATGGTCTTTGGATCTATCTTGTAATATTTTTTCTTGTTAATTATCTCTTCTAAGTCACACAATAGACCAATCTTAGTCAGCTTCTCTTTCGGTGTCTTACGACAAAATGTGTCCAGCAGAATGATGCGATCAAGAGTAACCCAGCAATATATACGACTGTATTAACAATGCAGATCAGAATACTATTTGTCAATACTCCATCGTAAGACAAATCCGTCATTAAGGCAGTATCCTCAGTAGCTTAGGGTCAATTAGGTCTCACAACCAATAGATAACAGATTTGATTATTTAATAATATGATACTCTTGATTGCTGTCACTTGTAATTTTATACTATCTTTGCCGACATTAAATAACAGAGTCTTCCAGTCAAATTTTTTTTGTGCAGTAGAGTTTGAGTAGGTAGGACAACAAATTTGATTATATGAAATTTACAGAATTGGATCTAATTGATCCGGTACTTTCTGCATTGAAAGACAAAGGCTATGAAGAGCCAACCCCCATCCAAGAAAAATCAATTCCACTTGTACTTGACAGAGAAGACCTCCTAGGAGTAGCTCAGACAGGTACAGGTAAGACAGCAGCTTTTTCGATTCCAATCATTCAATTGATCCATCAGTTTGACGGCAGTCATCATAGAGATGCACCACTGAGATGTCTCATCGTCACACCGACAAGAGAGCTCGCTATACAGATCGATGAAAACATCAGAGATTACAGTAAATACACAAAGACATCTCACACGGTAATCTTTGGAGGAGTCAAGCAACACAGCCAAGTACAAGCACTGAAGAGAGGTGTACAGATACTTGTAGCAACACCAGGAAGACTCTTGGATCTGATCAGTCAAGGATATATCTCTCTGGATGATATCAAGATGTTTGTCTTAGATGAGGCAGATAGGATGTTAGATATGGGATTCATCAATGACATCAAGAAGCTCCTCAAACTCTTGCCAGCTGATAGACAATCACTCTTCTTCTCGGCTACTATGCCAGATAATATCTTGCAACTCTCTAAGACTATCTTAGATAATCCAAAGAAGGTAGAGGTCACGCCTAAGTCATCAACTGCCGAGACGATCAAGCAGTATGTGTACTATACCAATAGAGTGACCAAGCATAGTCTACTTGTACATATCTTGAAAAATGAAGACATCGAGCAAGTATTACTCTTCTCTAGGACAAAGCACGGAGCCGATAGAATAGTAAGAAACCTCAAAAAATCTAATATTCACTCCGCAGCTATCCACGGCAATAAGAGCCAAAATCAGAGACAAAAGGCACTCAAGGATTTCAAAAATGGAAATCTGAGAGTACTCGTTGCTACAGATATCGCGGCACGTGGTATCGACATAGACAAACTGAGATATGTCATCAATTATGACATTCCAAATGTGCCAGAAACTTATGTCCATAGAATAGGCAGATCAGGAAGAGCAGGAGAAGAAGGAATCGCATTGTCAATCAGCGAACCAGAAGAAAACTGCTTCATTAGAGACGTTGAAAAATTAATCAACCAATCTATAGAAGTCGTAGAAGGACATCCATTCCCGCAGACCGAAAGACCAATGACTGCAGCAGAAAAGAAAGAATGGAATAAAGAAAAGCAAAGACGTAAGCAGGAGTTTCATGCCAATCGTAAGAAGAGTGGCAATAGTCGAGGCAGACAATACTCTAGAAGATAACTCTCGACAGAGATATCACTAAATAAAAAGAGGGAATCCCAGTATCGGGCTTCCCTCTTTTTTATTTCTACCATCCACAAAGTGGGTTTAGTATGTATCTAATAACTCCTCTCCTCCTTCAAGCTCAAGAGGGAGTAGCATGGATGTCTTCTATACTTAATCTTGTTGTGAAAATACATTCTTCAATAAGTCGGTAGTTCTTTGCGAGACATCTGTCCTTATTCCTTTTTCCTTTTTAGCGATTAATGCAAACAATCCTACAAGTGCTTTATCTGTAATATGCTTCGAGATGTCTGGATTTTTCTGCTCTACAAAAGGAATCTTATTGTGAGCATTGATGATATCTGTGTAGAGATCTAGAGCTCCTACCTTATTCAATGAATTCACGATTACAGGCTTGAATTCATTGAAGAGTGGATTATAAGTCTTGTTGTTGAGGTATTGAGTCGCAGCATTGTTTTTACCCTTAAGTATCGTCATCGCATCGTCAAATGTAATAGACTTGATAGCACTGACAAAGATTGGTGTAGCCTTAGTCGCAGCATCCTCTGCCGCTGCATTGATCTTAGAGATTATCCGAGTTTCTATATTTTGAAATCCAGGAACTTTCTTTACCAAATTTACCACATTCTGTGCTTCTTGCGGCAGTGCAATCTTATAGATACTATTGAGGTAGCCTCCGTCAGCAGAGAGCTTCTTGACACTTGCATCTACACCAAAGTTTAGCGCTTCTTTGAGACCGTCTGCTACACTGAATTGGCTACCTTGAGCCGTACTATTAATGATATCCAAGGCAGTCTGCAATTGCTTAGGATCACAAGAGACTAGTCCAAGTGTTAAGCATAGTATTGAGAGATATTTGTACATGATGTTATTTATAATTAGTGATTAATATATTTTTAATTTTACTCTAAGAGACCCTTCGGCATCTCAGCTTATTAACGAGCTCAACGACCTTAAACAATCCGAAGGTCAAGTTAATTTTCATTTAAAATTCTAAAGTAATCGTACTATACTTGACCCTGCCTCCCAACTGAGGTGTTGCTTTCTTTAGTATTACCTGAGCTGATGACACACTAGACCATGTAAGCTTGATAACATCCAAGATATTAGCAGCTACAGTCTCTAAGAGGAGTTGAGTGCTTGCCATTTGCTCAGAGCACACCCTATAGAGGTCTTCATAATTGATCGTATCCTGTATCTCATCATCTGCTGAGTCAAAAGAATCCACCTTGCACTTTACAGTCAGATAAAAATCATTTCCCATTTTTCTCTCTTGCTCATAGTACCCATGATAGGCATAGAAATGCATCTCCTCGAGTGCTACTGTAGTCTTATACATAGTAATAATTGTATCAAGAATCAAATAATGATATAAATGTACTGTTGTTTCAAATACTAACTAATGAATATATTACTTTTGTCAATAATTAGATTACAATTATTCTGACTACAAACTAGAAAGATGGACACCACTACAAGCAACGGAGTACACAAAAGTGTAAAAACTGACCTATACCAGCATCATGACTATTTTGCAATAGACGATCTCTTGGATGAAGATCATTTGATGGCAAGAGATGCAGTAAGAGATTGGGTCAAGCAAGAAGTCAGCCCTATCATAGAGCATCATGCCAATGAAGCTACATGTCCTCAACACCTCTTCAAGGCATTGGGAGATATCGGTGCTTATGGACCTAGCCTCCCCGCAGAGTACGGTGGCGGAGGTATGGATGATATTGCCTATGGTATCATCATGCAGGAACTCGAACGAGGTGATAGCGGTATCCGTAGTATGGCATCAGTCCAAGGGTCTCTCGTCATGTACCCGATCTATAGATTTGGATCAGAAGAACAAAAGAAAAAATGGCTACCCAAGCTTGGATCAGGAGAGTTGATCGGATGCTTTGGATTGACTGAACCAGATCACGGAAGTAATCCAAATGGCATGGTCACAAACCTCGTAGATGATGGAGATCACTATATCCTGAATGGAGCCAAGATGTGGATCACTAATAGCCCCGTGGCTGACATGGCTGTAGTCTGGGCTAAAGATCCCGAAGGGATCATCAGAGGGATCATCGTCGAGAAAGGGATGAAAGGATTCACTACACCAGAGATCCATGGCAAATGGTCACTCAGAGCATCGATCACAGGAGAGCTAGTCTTCGAAGATGTCAGAGTACCTAAGTCTAATGTACTACCTAATATCAAAGGTCTCAAAGGACCACTGAGCTGCCTATCTAAGGCAAGATATGGGATCGCATGGGGAGCAATAGGTGCAGCTCTTGACTGCTATGATTCGGCTCTTCGATATTCACAACAGAGAATACAGTTTGGTAAGCCAATCGGACAATTCCAACTGACACAGAAAAAACTCGCTGAGATGATTACTGAAATCACCAAAGCACAGCTCATGGTCTGGAGACTCGGTAAACTGATGAATGAAGGCAAGGCGACACCGCAGCAAATCTCAATGGCTAAGCGTAATAGTTGCATCATGGCACTCGAAGTAGCTAGAGAAGCAAGACAGATTCATGGAGGAATGGGAATCACTAACGAATATCCAATCATGAGACACATGATGAATCTCGAGACCGTCCTTACTTATGAAGGAACTCATGACATTCATTTGCTAATAACCGGTTATGATGTTACTGGATTAAACGCTTTCTCATAGTTCTACGTTAGTACTTTAGATTCAATTTGATTTGGTCACACTGTCGTGTAAAAATCGAACGAAGTTTTGAAATTAAGTATGAACTCAAACTTATTTACGCTTATCGCAATACTGTGTCTTGGATCACAGGTATTCGGACAAGATATCAAGGTGAAAAATCCTTCATTTGAAGGAATTGCTAGACAAGGTCTCATCGCTGGAGGACACTATATCTTTCAATTAGATGACTGGGAAGACTGTGGTCAATACAAATTTAGAGGAGAAACTCCGCCTGATATCCATCCTGGAAATTTCTGGGGCAAGACTAAAGCTGACCAAACAAAAGGCAAAGGAATAACTCATCCTCCATCGCAAGGTACAACTTACTTAGGGATGGTTGCTAGAGCCAACAACACTTACGAGTCCATCAGTCAGAAATTATCCACACCGCTCAAGGAGGGTCAGTGTTACTTGTTTTCAGTCGATATGGTCAGGTCACTTCACTATTGGTCAATAGCCAAAGGGCTTGGTGATCAAGAACAAAACTTTGACGTGCCTCTTGTCTTGAGAATCTGGGGTAGCAATACACTCTGCTATAAAGATCCGACAAGTGGCAATATCGAACTCCTTGCAGAATCCGGAGCAGTCGGCAATACCAAATGGCAGACCAATATCTTCACAATCAGTCCTACGCATAACTATAGATATATCACATTAGAAGCATTCTATCAGACACCACTCTTCGATGCTTACTTGGGACACTTGCTTATAGATAATGCAAGTGATTTCATTCAGATAGACTGCGGTGACACAGATGTTGTGATGGAATTCTTCGAAGAGAGAGAAGAGATGAATATTAGAAATGAAGAGGAAATAAAGAAGAAAAATGAAGATCTCATCGCAGCCAATAACAAGCAACGAAGAAAGCGAAGTATCAAGAAACCTAACCAACCAAAAGAGTTAGCTACAACTCCACCTCCGACACCCCAAACCAAAGGTCAGATAAATACTCAACCCAAAATAGTCGCAAGTCCAAATAATAAAATCACGCAGAAGAAGAACGATGAAAAAATATTAAAGGACTTACAAAAAGATAAATTAGTCGTAGGCCAAAAACTCAAGTTGAAGAAGCTATACTTCTTGCCTGATACCACTCAACTCAAAGAAGGATCTACAATAGTCTTAGAAGAACTTGCGGAATTTTTAAAAGAAAATAAAACTGTGAAAATTGAGATCGGAGGACATACCAATGGTGTGCCTAATCATGATTACTGCGATAAACTCTCAACAGCTCGGGCTAAAATGATAGCAGATTACCTTGTAGAGAACGGAGTAGAGAGATCTAGTCTCAATTATAAGGGTTATGGTAAAAGAAAACCAATTGCCTCCAACAAATCAATCGCTGGACGTAAGCTCAACCAAAGAGTAGAAATCACCATCCTCCAAATATAGCAGTACACCTCTACGATCAGCTCACTTCATTTCACTCTGAGGTTGATTGGTGAGTATGCCGTACCTTTACACTTAGTGAACATCCTTATTACAAAAAACAGAGATACCTAGATATGAAAGTAGAACAAATCTATACAGGATGCCTCTCTCAAGGCACATACTATATCGAATGCAACGGCGAAGTTGCAATCATAGACCCTCTCAGAGAAGTGGACCAATATATCGCAAAAGCAGAATCTGCTAATGCCAAGATCAAATACATCTTCGAGACTCACTTCCATGCTGACTTCGTAAGTGGTCACTTGACTCTCGCAGAGAAGACTGGAGCACCTATCATCTATGGACCTCATGCCAATCCTACCTACGATTGTATAATCGCAAAGGATCGACAGGTGTTTTCACTCGGACAAGTGACGATAGAAGTCATCCATACACCAGGACATACACTTGAGAGTACATGCTACCTTCTCAAGGATGCTGACGGCAAACCGCATTCAATATTTACCGGCGACACACTCTTCTTAGGTGATGTAGGTCGACCTGATCTCTCTCAGAAATCTGATGACATGACCACGGATGACCTCGCTGGGATGCTCTATGATAGCTTGCGTGGCAAGATCATGACATTACCCAATGATGTGATGGTCTATCCTGCACATGGAGCAGGCTCAGCCTGTGGTAAAAACATGATGAAAATCACGATGGACACCTTAGAGAATCAAAAGAAGATGAACTATGCTCTCCGTGCTGATATGACTAAAGAAGAATTTATCGCTGAAGTTACTGAAGGACTAGCACCGCCACCGGCATACTTCCCACTCAATGTCAAACTCAACAAAGAGGGTTATGAGCATATCGATAGCATCATCTCACAAGGCACTCAACCACTCGATCCAGCCTCTTTTGAGGCAATCGCAGAGTCCAGTAAAGCCCTAGTCCTAGATGTCAGATCCAAAACCGACTATGCGAGTAGTCATATCCCTCGATCAATTTTTATTGGTCTTGATGGTGGATTTGCACCTTGGGTCGGTGATATGATTACTGATATCACCACTCCTATCCTACTCGTCACAGATCCTGGCAGAGAAGAAGAAGCCGTGACTAGGCTCTCTAGAGTAGGCTTTGATAATACGCTTGGATATCTAGAGGGAGGCATCGATGCGTGGTCTAAGTCTGGAAGAGAACTAGACCAAATCACACAGATTACGGCGAGCAATCTCGCCGACATGAATGCATCTGCACTCTACGATATGAGGAAACCAGCAGAGTATGCTAATGGACATGTCGATCATGCACTCAATACACCTCTCTCTGAGATCAATGACCACTTGTCGAGCTATCCCGATGAGGGACACTTCTATATTCATTGCCAGAGTGGTTATCGTTCTCTCATTGCAGCTTCGATACTCAAGTCCAGAGGAATCCACAATTTCAAAGAAGTCATTGGTGGATATAAGAGTCTAATAGAAACGTCACTACCAATCGTAAGTAC
The DNA here is from genome assembly GCA_938001865.1 of uncultured Saprospiraceae bacterium. Lineage (GTDB taxonomy): Bacteria > Bacteroidota > Bacteroidia > Chitinophagales > Saprospiraceae > JAHDHH01. The sequence continues at coordinate 63,090 of CALLAW010000033.1, forward strand.
AAAGACAGCATGTAGTGCATAGTCATACTTGCGAGAATCGACCGTAAACTCTTACGACTCTAGGGTGTTTACTGTATATTAGAGACTTACATCAAACCCATATTATCAAACCATGATTCAGCGATACTTTGATATATTTATAAATGCGTATAGTAACTATGCGGGATATCTATGGAATGAGATTACGACTCCTTCTTTCCAAAACTATTTTTACTGGCTCATTGGAGTGTCATTGTTTTTCTTTTTCCTTGAGGTAATCATCCCTTGGCGCAAAGATCAAGCTATTCTTAGGAGAGACTTTTGGTTAGATCTCTTCTATATGTTTTTCAATTTTTTCCTCTTTTCACTGATCATCTATAACGCTGCATCAGATGTAGTGGTTAACCTCTTCAATGATGGAATCAAAGGATTGACAGGATGGAATATGCAAGCCAGTAACCCACTACGATCCTTACCCATGTGGTCTATACTCTTGATTGGATTCCTAGTGAGAGACTTTGTCCAATGGTGGATTCATCGCTTGCTTCATCGCTTTGATTGGTTATGGAACTTCCATAAGGTTCATCACAGTGTAGAGCAGATGGGATTCGCGGCACACTTGAGATATCACTGGATGGAAAATGTTGTCTATCGATCACTTGAGTATCTCCCACTGGCCTTGCTTGGTATAGGACTCTATGACTTCTTCATTATTCATATCTTCACTCTAGCATGGGGACATTACAATCACTCCAATATTAGCATCCCTTCCAGAGTTACTGGAGGCATCCTAGGTGCAGGTATTGGTACCATTATAGCTATAGGAGCATTTGATGTCAATCTCTATAACGATCCAGGAATCGGCTTACAACTCATCACCATAGGAGTAGGAGCCATGATAGGTGCTCTAGTATTGAGTCCACTGATGAAAACTCTCTTCAACAGCCCAGAGATGCACATTTGGCATCACTCTCATGATCTTCCAGCGGATAGGTCCAATGGAGTTAACTTTGGCTTGACCTTAGCGATCTGGGATTATGTATTCAAGACAGCATATCTCCCCAAGAGTGGTCAAGATATCAAGTTAGGATTTCCAGGCGTTGATGACTTCCCTACAAGATTTATAGATCAAGTAACATATGGAATAGGGCCTTTGAAATCTAAAAAGAAATGATAATAATCGGTGTAATGAGTGGGAGTTCTCTGGATGGAATAGATATTGCAGCTTATGATATCGACTACAATCCATCGTCCGAAGAGTTAGACATTACCCTCTTACACGGTATCACTGTGCCACTCAATCATATCAAATCACTGCTCTCACGAGTGAATGAAGGATCAGCACTCAAGGAAACCCTCCTACTAGAATATGAATATAGCACTTGGATTGCTAAGCAAGTGATCGCTGTTATGGAAGACTGGAAGATCAAAGTCGATTACCTCTCAGTCCACGGACATACCGTAACTCATGTGCCCGACAGGAGCATCTCATACCAACTAGGCCATGGCGGTACTATTGCTGCACTGACCAAAATCCCAACCGTCACAGACTTCAGACGTGGTGATATTGCACTTGGCGGGATGGGGACACCGCTTACTCCTCTCCTTGATCAGGTATCTTACGCAGAGTACGATATGGTGATCAATCTTGGAGGAATCTGCAATGTCAGTTACCAATATCAAGACAAGCGTTATGGCTATGACCTCTTCCCATGCAATCAAGTGCTGAATCACTTTGCTCGTAAGTTTGGTAAGGACTATGATAGAGATGCCCTCCTGTCACTCCAAGGTAAGATAGATGAAGACCTCTACGAATCACTGATCACACATAGATTACTGACTGTCCACAAACCACAAGCAATAGATAATAACTGGATCAAACACAAATTTATCCCCGAGATAGAATATTACAATTCTTCTGACAAAGACAAGATGTATACATTCGTAGTGGCTCTAGCTAATGTCATCAGCCAGCAAGCGAGCAAGATAGGCGCTACAAGTCTCTTAGCGACAGGTGGAGGGATACACCACCCATTCTTGGTCTCACAACTCACCTACCAACTTGGCGAAAGCAAACTTATCATCCCTAATGTAGAGGATATCAACTTCAAGGAATGTAAACTCATGGCACTACTTGCCTATCTCAGAGTAACTCACCAACCTAACATCCTAGCCTCGGTCACTGGTGCTAGCCAAAACAGCTCTGGTGGAGCAGTCCACATATGAGTAAGGTCTTAGTCACTGGAGCATCGGGTTTTCTTGGTCGTTATCTCATCGAAGAACTCCTCGCGATGACTGAGCATGAGATCATTGGGGTGTACCACTCTAATCTCCCTGAGAGACAATCTAATCATCGGCTCACTTACGTAAAATGCAACCTGTATGATACCTACTCGATTGCAGACCTCATCTCAGAGGTATCATTAGTAATCCATGCAGCGGCAATAGTCAGTTTTGATCAGCGACAAGAGGCAGAGATGTATCGGTTCAATGTAGAGTCAACGAACAATATAGTCAATGCTTGCTTAGAGCATAATATAGACAAACTGGTACATATCAGCAGCATCTCAGCTCTAGGCAGACATGATGGGCATACTATCGACGCAACACACTTGAGTGGACCCGATATTACCTACAGTCCTTACGGTAAAAGTAAGAAGTACTCTGAACTAGAAGTCTGGAGAGGGATACAAGAAGGCCTTACCGCAAGCATCATCAATCCAAGCCTTATCATGGGGTCAGGAGATTGGTCAAAGGGTTCACCTAAGATGATACAGACTGTCGCTAAGGGGATGAAGTACTATCCAACAGGGACGACAGGATTTGTCTACGCCAAGGATGTTGCAAGGTTAGCTAGGTTAGTGCTGTCACCTGGCATCTGTGATCACCAAGGAATCCTCTGCAGTGCTGAGAATAATTCCTATCTCGAGATAATGACCTTAGTAGCTCGATCCTTAGGAGTTACTCCACCTACCCGACCCATCCAAGACTGGCAGATCAAAGTCATAGGTATTATCAATTCTATCAGTCATCTATTGAGACTTACATCTAAGCAAATAATCACGAAGGAGAGCCTCAACACTGCATCCCAATCACTGAGTTATGATGGGACTAATGCCTTGCAGGTAGAGGGATTTGAGTATACGCCAATGACACAAGCAATTGACGAGATCTGCCAAGAGTACTTACTCTGATACAGTTTGTACGCAGTCGAGTGAGTAGAGTATTGTGAAACTCGTACTCAACGAAATACTGTAACCACCTTAGATAATTATGACACTTTGGTATAGAGCATAAGAGTTACATCCTCTCCCTACTAGATCTAGATTCAGACCATTTGTACTTTAGACCATCCTATCAGGAAAATAGATGGCGGTAACAGCAGGCACTATACTTGATCAATCTGCACCACATACTTCAAGATACCCCTAATCACGTGGGATCGGCGATCCATGAGGGTCAGTATCTGGATATCCCAGTTTCTTATCGACGCGAGAGAGGATATCATCATCGAGATGATGCTCAAAGAGCTCAGCTTCTTGATGTACCAAGTCTGGATCAATTCCCATCTCACGTGTCTGGTAAGTCTCCCAAAGTCTATGAGCTCTCTGCATCTTGACAGCCTCTTTCTCTCCTACTGCTGTCAGTTGTACTTGATTGTCACTCTGTCTTTTGACATGATCTGAACTCAGCATTCGATTGACGACTTGTTTGATTCTCTCATTGGAATGGTCTAGTCTCTCAGCGATAGTCTCGATAGTAAGTTGAGAAGGTCTTGACTTATATAAGAGCCTGAGGACATCCTCATGGATTATTCTATTCATCTCTTTACGCTTGACAATAGACTTCTGGATCAATCCTCTAGTCGGGCTAAAAAATACTGCTAAAAGATAAAATACAGTAGCCACTAGACACATAGCCGGACCTGGAGTGGTATCAAAAAGTAGAGTCACAAAGAAACCAACAATAGTAGTAGCCAATCCTATCAAAGCAGAAAGCACCAAGACATGCTTGAGCTTATTACTCAACAAGAGTGCTGTAGCTGCAGGAGTTACCAACATCGCCACCACCAAAATCACACCAGCTGCACTCAATGATGCCACTACGACAATCGAGAGTAAAAACATCAAGAAATAATGTAAAGTCTGGACCGAAATCCCCATTGCCTCAGCAATAACTGATTGGAACGTACTGATAAATAGATACCTATAGAGGACAATGACACTGATCAGTGTATAGACGAGAACGATCGATGTGATGATCAAGTCTTCATTGGTAACGCCAAAGATATTACCAAACAAGAAGTGCTGAAGATCGAGGTGTACTCCATCACTCTTACTGATCTTACTGATCCCAATCACTCCAATACTAAACATAGCTGTGAATATGATACCAATAGAGGCATCATTCTTAGTCTGTACATGCTGCTGAAGCCACGAGATACCTACTGCAGTCAACACTCCAGCAAGAGTAGCTCCTGCAAAAAAACCAATGGCACTATAACCAAATAGAAGAAATGCAAAAAACACCCCAGGCAATATTGCGTGAGAGAGTGCATCACCCAATAATGACATATTACGCAAGACAATAAAGCAACCAAGTACTCCACACATGATCCCTACCATCATAGAGACTAGCAAGGCTCTTAAGGCCCATGGATAACTCATTATTTCAATTATTTCCTGCATGCGTCAAAGATAGTTAATTATCTCTAAACATTATTTTAGAGCAATCTAAAAACTGAATAAAACACCTTCTTTTAATGAATATGATGAGACGTAGACGTCATCAAGATTGATGATGTCTAATGTTGCGATGATAAGTGCCATGGCCACTACAAGATACTTGCCTCTATGACTAGGAATCCCTTCTAGTGCTTTTCGCTGAGAGAGATCAAGTGGTATGATCTGGGCATATAATTCTCTGATCTGATCAATATCAAGAGATTGGAGGGGCAGATCCATCATCCCGAGTTGATGATGTGCCAGTACCTCGAAGGTACCTGCAGCTCCTATCAGGTCATAAGACTGGTGCCGCTTGAATGCCTGCTTCAGTGGGAGTAACTCTTGATGAAGATAAGCATACATTGCATCTAAATCACACTGAGAGATGGGATCTGTGAGCATGTACTTCTTGTACAATACTGAGATACCAATATTGATACTACCATACCACTCTACATCTGTAGATCCTATAATATACTCTACACTCCCACCGCCAATATCCATCACCAGATGAGGTCGATCCTTTGTGTAGATCTTACTTATCCCCTTGGCAATGTAGAGAGCCTCTTGATCACCTGAGATGATAGAGATATTGATGCCAGTTTGCTCCATTGCTTTTGTTACGAACTCTTGACCATTCCGTGCTGATCTGAGTGCTGCAGTGCCTATGGCTTTGACATCCTTGACTTGATACTTGAGGAGCAATGATGCGAAATACTTCAGTGTGCTTATACCCCGCTGAAATGATTCTAATCCGATGCAATCTATGCCTTGACCTCCCAGATAAACGTAGCTTCTCTCTCGGTAGATGACTTCAAACCCCTCCTGACCAGTTAACCTTGCAATAAGGATGTGGAAGGTATTCGTCCCGAGGTCGATCACTGCTACATTAGCCATCTCAGTGAGATATTATTGCCCAGAAGCTCTCTGAGCATCCATAGCCTGCTTGATCATCGAATCAAAGAAAGTAATCCCTTCGTCTGACATCATGTTAGCATACAGCGGAGTCTCACCATCTACAAATACGTAGAACTTACAGTTGTCACTATAATAGACATTAGCTTCATGGACTATCTCTCCATTGATATGAAAAAACTGTCTACCCATAGCCTTACAATTCGGAGGTATCTGACCGAGTGGTTGGATTGATATATAATTGAGATTAGCTCTAATACTTCCTTGCTCATCTTGACTCATACTGAATGGCAAATCGAAGAAAATATAATCTGTATAATCACACTCTTGATAGAGCTTAATCATGATCTCCTTGGGAATACTAGGAATCTGCGGTCCACTGCCTTGACTTTGCTGGGCTGAGACTGCAGAGGTAGCCTGCTGCTTACTTGGCTGTTCTTTGGTATTGCACTGAGTAAAGACTAACATTATCCCAATGACCACCAAAATCTGAATATACTGATACATAACTTATGAATTGAAAAGGAAGAATAAAGATCGCAGTCAAAGATAATCAAAGAGTTGGTTATCCCTTATGGATTAGAATTTGAACTCAGTCCGCAGCGTCCATAAGTAATTGAGCAATCCCCCATTGGTAAGAGTATCATCCTTGTACATCTTAGTCAATGCTCTCTGATATCTCATCGTAAGATACCACCTCTTATTGATTGCAAATGTCCCTCCTGCCATGATAGAGAGTTCATTGTCAAATTGGTCAACAAATGGGATCAGTAGATCATGTCCACTCTCTGCAGTAAACAAGAAGGCATATGAGAGTCCCAAATGTCCTGAGATACGATGTCCTTGTATCTCTTCATCATACCAATCTCTTAACTCAAATAAGACGGGTAACTCGAAGTAATTCAATGTCGTGATTACATCTGTATTGAATACTTTCAGATCAAAGATTCCCTGACGACTGCCTTTCTGAGTAAACGCCAATTCCATTCCAACCAACATTTTTTCGTTGAGATTAAACATTACTTGGACTCCAGAAGTAAATCCCATCTTATCAAAACCAGCAAGATTGTCACCCTCCATTTGCGAAAGCGTAAATCCCGTAAAGGCTCTCCCTTCAAAGCCCTGAGCCCCTAACTGATGTAGAATACTGATTGCAAAAACAAAAATAAATAGTAATCTCTTCATATCATTATTTAAACTATATATCAAAAAGACATATATTTGTACAAACTTATATCTTATATGCGAAATTCTTTCTCAAAAGGAACATTAAAAAAATTAGAAACATTACTCATGCTTCTAGGATATACTGTAAGATACGAAAAAGGACAGTTCAAATCTGGGTATTGCATAGTCAAGAATCGCAATATTGTCGTCCTTAATAGATTCTTTGAGACAAAGCAAAGAGTCATCACACTAAACTCGGTGTTGGCTACGATGCCTATCGATGATATCTCAGTACTCGATGACAAAAGCAAACAATACATCCTCTCTCTCAGACCAGAATTACTCGAAAATCAACTTCCTCTTCCATTAGCAAGCTAAGCAGCATCACACTCCTCGGTACAGGTACATCCTATGGAGTACCTATGCTCGGATGCAACTGTGACACCTGCACATCTCAAGACCCTAAAGACAAACGATTAAGGGCTTCTGCACTAGTCAGATCTGGTGATACTCACATCTTGATAGATACTGGACCCGATCTCCGTACTCAATTGCTCAGAGAGGGGATTACCCATATAGACGGCATCTTGATCACCCACGAGCACAATGATCACACAGCAGGATTAGATGATGTGAGACCATACAACTTCCGTCGAGACGATGATATACCTCTCTACACTGAATCAAGAGTATTGGAAAATCTTAAGGAGAGATATCGTTATATCTTTGACAAGACTTACTCTACAGCTGCTAAGCTAGATCCCAGAATTATCAAGCCCGGAGTCACATTTACGCTAAGTGGCATCGATATCCTTCCTCTCAGAGTATTGCATGGTCGTCTGCCTATCATCGGTTACAGGATCGGAGAGATGGCGTACCTCACTGATGTCAAGAGTATCCCCGATGAGTCATTGGAGTTACTCCAGGGAGTCTCCACACTGATAGTGACGGCACTCGAGCCCAAGTTGCACCCTACACACTTCAATCTGGATGAAGCAATCACTCTGTCAGAACGCTTAGGTGCTAAAGATACCTACCTCATCCATATGAGTCATCGGATGGGACTCCATAAAGAACGACAACGGAGCTTACCGCCAAATATCAAACTTGCTTACGATACACAAGTGATCCAATTTTAAGTAAAAAAGAAACTAACATGTCTCAAAATATATTATTATCTTGGACTCTGAAATGTTTGACACTAAACTCTGCCAAGGCTTACTGATCCTACTATTGATCACACTATACAGTACCAAAGGTTACTGCCAACAGACTCCACAGTATAGTATGCAGATGTATAATATCTATCAGTCCAATGTAGCATTTGCAGGGATAGAAGACAATCTCAATGTCTTTGGTTACTATCGGACACAGTGGCAAGGTGTCACTGACAATCCCAAGCAATATCAAATCAATGCTACTCTGCCTATGCATATCCTCAATGGTGGGGTCGGAGCCAAAATTGAAGCTTACCAGAATGGAGCAGAATCAGTCTCAAGAGTGAGTGTAAGTTATAATTGGATAGGCTACTTTGGAGATATGACATTCTCTGGTGGTGGTGCCGTAGGACTCAGTCAATTGACACTTGATGGAAGCAAGTACATTACGCCAGAGGGCATCTACACGAGTACACCTGACCATCAAGATCCGATACTTAGCAATCAGAAGACAAGTAACTTTTACCCTGAGTACTCTATAGCCACATTTATGTCTCATCCACTATTCGATCTGGGCATATCATTGAATAATATCATCCCTTCCTCACGGACATTTGATCAATTCGACTACACACAGAGTAAAAATTTAGAATTAATAGGAATTTATTATTTGCCTCTGAGAGGTGGATATTTATTGGAGCCTGGACTGATCGTGAGGACTAATTTTGACAATATTCAGACTCAAGTATTTGCTACTGTAAAACGTGGCAACATTTTTGGTGGAATACAAGTCCGTGGCTTCTCTAGAAATAGCATAGAGTCTGCATCACTAATGAGTGGTGTGAAATTTAACAACCGATATACAATATCTTACAGCTTTGACGTTCTTCTAAGTACGTTGAGAAACGTAAGTGACGGTACACATGAAATCATGTTGAAGTATAGTTTTCAAAGAGAAATTAATACAGGCCTACCGCCTAACACGATGTATTCTCCGAGGAACCTTTAAATAGATTTCTATCAAAATCAACTCTTTTGGATTTGCGTTGTCCCGCTGAGTTGGTGTGAATTTGATCATTTATCAAGAGTCAAAAAAACCACCGAGATTATTAACACCTTGTAAATTATCTCGGTATATTAGCGACTCCATTAGAAAATACTTTTGGAAAAAACACTGTAGAATGAAAAATTTTGGATTTTTTTTAATGGCAATCTTAGGATTAGTCATTTTGCTCACATCATGTGGACGAGAAGAAACTGGTGACCTCATTGGAGTAATGGAAAGACCGACTTGGAACGGTATCAATCCATATGGGATGGTATATGTACCATCAGGTACTCTACACATCGGTCAGAGTGATCAAGAGCTCTTCAGCACATACAATCAAAAACCTAAGGCTATCTCTATTCAAGGGTTCTTCATGGATGACACTGAAGTTACCAATAATGAGTACAGACAATTTATCCATTGGGTGAGAGATAGTCTTGCACATACAGAGATGGGAGATTTCATCACTGATGATTATGGTAATGACAGACTAGATTGGGAGTATGAGCTTGATTACAGTGATGAGACTCTAGATAATATGTACTACCAAGGTGATATGGTACTCAATGGTAAAAGAGAGCTGGATACAAGACAGTTCAATTACGAATACCAGTGGGTAGATTGGAAGAAAGCATCTTCAAGAGAGGAGCAAGTAAGAGCAGCTCTCATCGAAAAGGATGAGGTGAATGTCTATCCAGATACTCTAGTTTGGATTAGAGACTTCTCGTACTCTTACAATGAACCAATGACAAGAAATTACTTCTGGCATCCAGCGTTCGATGATTATCCTGTAGTTGGAGTTAATTGGAAGCAAGCCAAAGCCTTTACACATTGGAGGACGAAGTACTGGAATATGTACAAAGGTGAAGAGCAGCCAAATACAGAAGAATTCAGATTACCTACAGAAACAGAGTGGGAATACGCAGCGAGAGGTGGTAGAGATATGGCTCCATATCCATGGGGTGGATATTATATGCGTAATACTAAAGGTTGTCTATTGGGTAATTTCAAGCCTGGAAGAGGTAACTATCCAGAGGATGGTGGCTTCTACACAGTGAAAGCAGATGCTTACTTTGCTAACGATTACGGACTTTACAACATGTCAGGTAATGTATCAGAGTGGACAGAGACTGCATTCCATCCCAATGCATACTCACATGTACACGATCTCAACCCTGATCTAAAGTATGATGCTAAAGACGATGATCCAGAGGCATTCAAGAGAAAAGTAATCAGAGGTGGATCATGGAAAGATATTGCTTACTACTGTCAGACAGGTACAAGACACTGGGAATACCAAGATACAACTAAGTCATATGTTGGATTTAGATGCGCTTTGACATTCCTCGGTAGATCAGCTAATGATTTTAGGTAATAATTACTCGTTTACCTTATAGCTAAGTACAACACAATTCCTTCGAACTTAACAACCAACTCAGATTTCAATTTACTCTCATACTGAGACGTAACATTGCTTGAGTTGCACTAATTCTATTAATAACTATTGCTTAATTCTTTAACTTAAAATTCTATTAAAATGAGCTTTGTAAAATCAAAAGGTTTTAAATATTTAAAAAACTTAATCATTGGTGTCGGTGCAGCACTCGTAATGCTTGGAGCCCTCTACAAAATTCAATCATGGCCTATGCCTTCGATCGGTGATATGAAGATTGATCTCTTAAGTGTTGGACTTATTACAGAGGCAATTCTCTTCTTATTCTTAGGAATCATCGGACCAGATAAAGATTATTACTGGGAAAAACTCTACCCAGGCTTAGATAACTATAACAAAAGTGGACTACAACCTCTCGTAGCAGGTGGAGGAGCATCTGCAGGACCTTCAGCTGAGGAGTCACAGCAAACTCTCAACAATATGTTGACAGAGCTCCAAGGGATGTCTAAGAGTCTAGGATCACTCAAAGCACTTCAAGAGGTTGACTTTAGCGAGACTGGTGATCAGTTAAAAACTATGGGTAACTTCTACTCTAAGATGAACGAAGCGATGACTAGCCTCAATGAAACAGTAGATGATACTAAACTCTACCAAGAGCAGCTAAGTTCACTCAATAGAAACATCTCTTCACTTAATGGTGTATACGGCAACGTACTTACAGCATTTAGAGGATAGGATTGATATATTCAATTTATAATTTTCAACCAAAAAAATACATAGAATATGTCAATACCTAAGGAACCGAGGCAACTGATGATTAACATCATGTACCTCGTACTTACAGCCCTACTGGCGCTTAATGTCTCTGCTGAGGTATTTAACGCATTCAAGCTAGTAGACAAAGGACTTGTCAAGTCCAATACTGCACTCGATCAAGCGAATGGAAGTATGCCAGACCTAATTGCAGAGGGTGCTAAAGCAAAGGCTTCACTAAGAAAATATGCTGACAGAGTTGATCCAATCAGAGAATTGTCCTCAGAGATGAGTGATTACCTAGCTAATATCAAGACTACCCTCATCGAAGAGTCAGGTGGTTATGTGCAAGAAGGACCTGATACTGGAGAATTAGTTGGTAAGAAGAACTTCGATGTCACGACACGTCTTTTAGTCGGAGAGCCACAAGCAGATGGTTCTGTGACAGGAATGGGTGAGGAAATCAAAGCAAAGCTAGGTGAATTCAAATCAAAGGTCATGGAATACATCGATGACGCGGATAAAGCTAGCTTTGAAGGAAAGGTAGCTGTCTCTGTTGATGACCAAGCATGGCAAGATAAAGGTAAGGCTTCATGGTCTCACTTTAACTTTGATCACATGCCAGTCCAAGCAGTACTTCCACTCTTTACTAAATACATCAATGATGTCAAATCAACAGAAGCAGAAGCTCTCAATTACCTATCAGGTAAGGTTGGTACGAGCAAGGAAGTTGTACTCGATAAGTTTACAGTAGTATCTGCCCCTGAGAAGAGTTACATCATCAAAGGTGAGCAGTACAAAACTGAAGTTTTCTTAACTGCATTTGCTGGAGGAGATTCCAATACTAAGATTAACATTAAGGTGAATGGACAGAGCTTACCTACTGATAAAGATGGTAAAGCAATCTTCAAAGAAACTGCAACAAGCTTAGGAAAGAAAACACTTAAGGCAACTGCAAGTATCTATAACCCAGTAACAGGAAAGACTGACACTTACAACAATGATTTCTCTTACGAAGTAGGAGAAAGATCAGGAACAATCTCAGCATCTAAGATGAATGTATTCTACATCGGTGTACCTAACCCTGTAGAAGTTGCAATCGCTGGTGTGAATAGTAACAACATCAAGGTGAATATGACTGGAGGTTCTATCTCTCGTTCTGGAGGAGCTTGGGTAGCTACTGTCAACTCACCAGGAAAGGCTGTAGTCACTGCAAGCGCTGATGGGTTTACTAAGTCAGCTGATTTTAGAGTAAAAAGAATACCAGATCCAGTACCGAAACTCTCTAAATCAAGAGGTGGAGGAATGGGAAGTGGAGAATTCAAAATCCAACCAGGTGTATTCCCAGTACTTGAAAACTTTGACTTCGATGCCAAATGTGATATCGCTGGATACAGAGTTGTAAGAGTACCAAAGAGACAAGATCCACAAGTATCAGAAAACCCTGGAGGTAGATTCAACGGAGGTACTCAAGCATTGGTCAAAAAAGCTGTACCTGGTGATAAATACTTCTTTGAAAACATCAAGTGTAAGTGCCCTGGTGACGGAGCAGCTAGAGATCTTGGTGGTATGGTATTTAACATCAAGTAAGAAACTTCGGAAATTTCTTACCCTTATATCGATTACTTAAAACACTTAATTATGAATATTAAATTTTTCTTTTTTGCATGTCTAGCAGTGTTATTATCTCTAGGATTGCAAGCTCAGGACGACAGATCGATCAGGACAGAAGCTGACGGTCTTATGGAAGATTATTATATCGATGATATCGTTCCTAATACATTGATCCAAGAAAGTATGGTCTTGGAGTACGAGCCTGTGAGAGAGGCTGATATCGCTTGGAAAAAGAGAATATGGAGAGTAATCGATACGAGAGAGAAAATGAATCAAACATTCAAATACCCATTGATGCCATTCTTCACTGTAATTAAAGAAATTGCAGAAAATGGTGACATCGCTCTATTCAACGATGAGTTCTTCAAAGAACCTCTGACAATGGAAGAGATCAATGGTAAATTGAACAAAATCGATACAGTATCAGTATTTGATTATGATTCGTACGAAGAGAAAATAGAAATCGTACAAAACTCAATCAACTGGGAAGATATCAAACAGTACAGAGTGAAAGAAATCTGGTACTTTGACGAAGAGACATCTAGAATGGATGTCAGAATCATAGGTATCTCCCCTATCCTTGATGAGATTGACTACGACACTGGTGAACTCAAATATTCACTCCCTATTTTCTGGGTATACTATCCAGAAGCGAGAGAGTATTTGGCAAAGTACAAAGTCAATAACGAAGACAATGACATGGCTCCCATGTCATGGTATGACTTGTTTGAAAAAAGATACTTCGCTAGCTATATTACTAAACGTTCGAATTCTCTTGACTTAAGAGTCAAAGATATGTATGACGGATATGATCAGGCTGGAGTAGATAGATTGATGGAGTCCAATAAGATAAAAATGGAACTCTTCAATCTAGAGCATGATCTTTGGACATACTAAAATCTTACAGTCTATTCGAGATAAAAAAGGAGATTGATTCATTTCAATCTCCTTTTTTTTATGCCTCTATCTCTCATTCCCCTACTCTATCCCACAAGAAAACAAAGAATATTTCCTTGTGATCTGACAAGTACAAATGTCTATAATTAGTCTAACTGTAGTTCAATCAAAAAGTTAACCCATATCTAGATTTCCCAACTTTGTAAATACATCAGCCTCAGGAAATCTTTGTCTTGCCAAACTGAGTGCTTTGTAGAATAATTCATCTTCTCGCAATTGATAATGACACAAAATCTGATTGTAATCAACATCAATCTTATTGCCAAATGTCTCTGATGAAGCTTTAAAGTATCCCAATGCTTCATTATAATAACCAAGATCATACATCAAACCTCCCAATTCGTAAGGTAGGTCGTACTCCTCTTCGATAGGATAATAACCGCTCCAAACAGCAATGATAGTCTGCTTAAGTCTTGTACGTTCTTTCATTGAGACATTATTTGACAGTTGCTTTATGCTTGGCAGAAGATTTATAAATATTGATGAATCATATGAGCTGAGTCTGATCAAACCAAGGAGTTCTGACAGGTTAACGTTGGGCAAGTTCTTGTAAACGATTTTTTTCATACTGTTATAGTCATCAAGATTCTGCTGGTGTGAATGTTTGCGATAAGCTTCCTTGAAGAGTTGACAGTGAAAGGGTTCCTTGATGAGACTTAGACAGCCAAGGTCAATACTAAAGTTTGTATTGGAGTCAAACATTGATGATCCACCATTAATAATACAAAATTGTGACAATGCATGAAAGTTAACCCAAAACGAAAAACTTCCATGCTTTACAAAATCTGGTTTCTTTCGGGCTGATAATTCCTGGATTTCTTTATATCCTTTGTCCATCATCAACACTACCAACCCCTTCTTCGAAAAAGAAGAAATATTGGCTATACACTCCATCGCTATCTGAGGAAACAGAATATAAGTATTGCTACACTCCAGGCGATATCTTGTAAGTATCTTATTAAATGCTTCATTTTCAAACTGGAATCCATCTACAATTGATCTATGGAAAGTCAGCTCCATATCTTCTATCAATTCGTGGGCATTTTTCCCTTGAGGATCAGTCAAACTGTCTATAGAAACAGCACAAGTATAGCCATTCCCATCTTGAAAGTAGTACAGTTCATTTGGTAAAGAATCAAAAAAGTAGTTCGCTATCGTCAGTATTGGTTGCTCTAGTTCTGATGGGCCAATTCTAACTCCAGACTTTCTTAGCTCCAACTCATGACTCAGTTCTGCGTCAAAATATGCGATGTCCAATAACCCTCGAGTATAGTACTCTTGTAACTTGGGATGCTTATCATAAAATGCCAAATTGGATTCTACCATATCGCTGAGGATGTAACAATACTCCGTTGAACATCCACCTCCGTCTAGAATTAACTGATCTAATCGCTTGAGTATATTATAACTCAATCTTCCATGACCAGCACCTAACTCAAGAATATAAACTTTATCAGTTGAATCAGCATTGGATTCCACATCCTTTAGGAATGCGTATATCAGCTCGGCATAGGTGGTAGCAGCTGATGAACTATTGGTGATTTGATGCGGAACTATTGAGTTGCTCCAAGCAGAAATTCCTTTCTGTTGATAAAAATCCCTATTGATTTGCCACATTAGGCTTTCCGAAAATCGGGTTTCACCTTGAATATTGTACGTAACTGAGCTCATCAACTGTATGCTTTTGAAATGAAATAATCAATATCCAATTAGCCAGTTTACACAAACGTCAATTAGCTCAAACCCACATGGTTTTCAAATATCACAGGAAGGTAATCTATTTTGCACCAGCTAACAGATTATATCATGAAACAATTGGAATTATTAACCTTTTATTCCATCGAGCTCATCTTAAATAAGTCCATACATATCTATCAATACATCACCCATATCACTAGATCTCTAACCCGAGTAGTATAGCGTGATCGCAATAAGACAATCATTAGTTCACACGATTCTATCGTCTGTAGCAGAAGCCAACTCCCATCAAAGCCAAATGTATCTTATCTCTATTCTCCGATTTATAGTCGTGATTACTCATTGACAATCAAATCATCTTCTACTCTTCTTCGTATCTCTAACTCTTCAGAGATTTGATCCATCATCTTCTTGGATAATGGATAGAACATCATCGTAATAGCCCCAATCAGAGCAACAATGGCAGGTATCCAGCTCATCAGCATCTTGACTCCTGGGATAGCACCTTGGATCGCGGTAGGATCCAATCCATCATAGCCATACTTAGTCAAGACAAAGCCTATGATAGCCCCTGCAATACCTCCACCAAACTTAGTAGAGAATGATCCAGCTGAGTATACTAGCCCAGTTGCTCTTCTGTTATTCTTCCATTCTGAGTAATCAGCGGCATCACCAAGCATCACAAAAGTCAATGTAGAGAACATAGCACCTATCAACTCTGATAGAAGCCCTAAAATGAATATTGCAACTATAGCACTCGGACCGCAGAATATGATCATAGAGATAAATGCACCAGATACAATCAACGAGGCAATAAATAAATTACGCTTTCCAAATCTCACACTCAATGGTGTCATCAAGATAGCACCGACCATCGACACCAGCATCAATCCGACTAAGTAAGATGCAGCTAAGAGTTGATTGTGTAGATAATGGGTAAAGTAGATTATGATTATCCCTTGCTTGAGAGCATTATAAGTACTGGAGAACAATGCCGTAACCAATAATGTAAACCATGCCCGATTACCGAAGAGGTCCTTGAAGTCTTGTGTAAGATTAGTCGTCTGACCAGATGGTGGTTTGATCCGTTCCTTTGTAGTGGCAAATGTCACTAACATGAGTAAGATCAGAATCAAGGACATTAAGTAAAATGAATAGGTATAGCCTCTCTGTTGATTAATGATCCTGAACTGCTCAGATGTGAGGTTGGTCTCACCCTCCACTAAGAACGAATACGTCTCACCAGTAACCATCCTGAATGACTTACCGATAGTAGGGGTATCTGTCACTGCTCGATCATCACTCCACGTAAATGTAGCAATCCCATCTGTCGTCTTGACATTGACATTCGCAACATCTTTAGTAGCAGAGATATCGACTTGATAGGTGTTATCCGCCAACTTGTGGACATCTACTTGTGGACTAACATGCCCAAAGTGTGCTACTAAGAAGAGGAGAGCTCCTTGTACTAATATGCCACCGCCGAACGATCCAATCATACGATATGATCCGATACTAGTCCTCTCCTTATGGTCTCCACTCATGACTGCCATCAATGCACCATATGGAATATTATTAGCCGTATAGAGTAGTGTAAATGCGATATAAGTGACATAAGCATAAACTATCTTGCCAGACTCCACCATATCTGGACTTGTAAATAGAAGGGCTAAACTGATCCCAAGGGGTATCGCAGTCCAGAGTATCCAAGGTCTGAACTTACCATACCTTGACTCTGTACGATCCCCTATGATACCCATGATGATATCGCTAATCCCATCACTGAATCGAGCTGTGAGTAAGAGTACCCCGACAGTTGCAGGACTCAATCCTACGACATCGGTGTAGAAGATAATTAAGAATGTCCCTACCCCTCTCCAACCAATATTGGCAGCTGCATCTCCGAGTCCATATCCAATTTTTTCTCTGAGTGAGACTTTAGTAGTATTTGTATTCATAATATTTCATCTTATAACATTTCTAACTTGGCTGATACTAGGATACTATTCGACGCAGATCCGATCAATACTTCAAACATCCCAGACTCCAATTTCCAATCTTCCGTCTCAGGATCCCAAAACGAAAAATCACGTTTATCCAGAGTGAAAGTCAGATTCATTGACTCTCCTGCTTCTAAGTATACTTTTTGGAATCCTTTCAGCTCTTTGATTGGTCGTGGTACAGAGGATTCGATATCGCGGATGTACAATTGTACGATTTCCATCCCCTCTCTATTACCTATATTTTCTACAAGCACAGATACCGACACTGTTTCACCTGACTTGATATGGCTTTGGTTGAGTATTAGATCGCGATATGCATAACTCGTATATGACTTTCCATGTCCAAATGCATAGAGCGGTTCAATCTGCTTATGTTCATACCAACGATAACCTACGTATACACCTTCATGATAGACCACATCATGGATAGGATCTAAGATGCGATGATCTTGATCCCAACCAGTATAGAGCTCTGCGCCGTCTGGAAGATATCCGTAACCAGGCGAATCTTCAAATCGTTTCTCAATTGTAATTGGCAATTTACCAGAAGGGTTAGTAATCCCAGCTACGATCTCAGCAAATGCCCTGAAACCAATCTGTCCAGGATACCAACTATAGAGCAGTGCTCCCACATCATCATTCCACTCTGACATATTCACCCCACTCCCTGAGCTGACTGATACTATTGTATTGCGATTAAGTGAGATCAGACGTCGGATCTGTTGATTGACTGAGTCTGGCAGATCAAATGACTTGTCCCACCCTTCTGAGTCAAATGTCCCCGTACTATAGATGACATGACTTGCAGATCTAATCTCATCATCTGATGGATCCACTATAAGAGATACCTGGTCACCATAGATCTCTCGGAGTCCATCAAACATCGTGATATGATCATAGCCAACTACCTCCGCGGCACCACCGCCATATGGGATCTCATCTGCATACTTACCTGTCAATAATATTGATATCTTGTCAGATGGAAGGATCGGCAATACACCATTATTCTCCAAGAGGACGATACTCTCTCGTCCTGTCTGTAAGGCTACCTCCTCATGTGCTGAGTAGTGATCAAGATATGACGTATCGAGGATTGGTCTCTCCGTAAGTCCCATCGCAATCTGGGTAGTCAATATCCGAGTTACCATCAGATCGATTTGGGCTTCGCTGATCTTACCTTCGTCGATCAGAGACTTCGCAGCATAGCGGACAAAGTATTCTGGTTTCTTCGTATAGTCTGGGTATTCATCTCTTGGTTCACCTGGCATGTCTAGATCTAAGCCTGACTCGATGGCCTTCTTGGCATCCCAGACTGACCACCAATCACTCATCACTAACCACTTGTATCCGAGCTTATCCCTTAAGAGGTCTGTAATCAGCTCCTTACTCTGTACTGCATATTCACCATTGATTAGGTTATAAGATGTCATGATTGCCATCGCTCCAGCATTGATTCCAGCTATGAATCCAGGAAGATAGATTTCATGTAGCGTCCGATTATCTACTACAGAGTTAGAAGTTCGACGTTTGTAATCTGTGTTGTTTGCAATGAAGTGTTTGAGTGTTGCAATCGTACCAGTGGACTGCATACCTACGACATAGTTCTCGACGATACGGGAGATCAGATATGGATCTTCTCCAAGATATTCAAAGTTTCTTCCATTCTGCGATACACGATAGATATTGATTCCAGGCCCGAGCAAAACCGCAATATCACCTGCACGACATTCCTCTCCTATCGACTTTGCATACTTGCATGCAAGTGACTTATTCCACGTACTCGCAAGTGCAATCGAACTTGGAAAGGCAACTGACTTCTCCAATTGGTCATCCAGGTTACTTCTTATATTGACCCCTTGTGACGCGTCTGACATATACATCGACGGCACATTGAATCTCTTAAGGCCTTGAGTGAAAAACATTCGGTGACCGACTGTCAAAGAGATCTTTTCATCAAGTGTCAACTGGGCAAGGATGGCTTCTGCCCTTGCTCTTGCATCTTCATATGCAATTGGAGGTGTGAACGGTTTAAACATCTCTTATCTAATTTACAATGTGTTCATTTGCTGTGATTCTATGTCTAATCTTTACTTATCTCATTAAGGAAAGTGGATCATAAAATTTGCTTTTTCGTCAAGCGAAATATAAGACACTCCGAGAGGAGTCACTCACGCATCTCTAGATCAGTCTAGCTAAATGCATCAAGGGAATCTTCATTAAAGATTAATCAAGTAGGTTTTTCGATGTAACTTCAAATAGATATCCTTACTGAACATATAGAGCTGTGATGGTTTTTTTGAAACTCCGGTTTTCTTCTCATCTAAAGCAATAATATATTTCTTGTTGATCATTTTTTTACGAAAGTTTCGATTATCAAGTTCGATGCTAAGTATGGATTGATAGACATCTTGTACCTCGTTGATCGTAAACTTATTTGGCAATAGCTCAAAGATGATAGGCTCAGATAGGCACTTGACCTTCAAGTCATCTAATGCTTCCATAATTATCTGCTCATGATCAAATCCTAATTGTGGCAACTGACTTACTGAGTACCATTTCGCTTGATGTTGATTATTCTGAATGTCGACATCATCCGTTTTGAGCAAGAAGTAGTAAGCGATTGTTATTGTTCTTTGATTAAATTGTTCATTCTTTATCCAGAGCATATCTTTCTTTCCCGTCAATCTATCAGGATTACCAAAAGCCTTGAACTGCTGCTTATACTGACCAGTCAATCCTGTCAATTCTTTGAGGACTCGAGACGCAGTATCATCCAAAGTTTCGTCCTCATACATGTGATAGCCGGTGAGTACATTATCATCTACAAGTACCTTCTTTTTCTTTGACTCTAGATACCGCTTGATCAGTAAGACATTGAGTGTCTTCAACTTGATGTCATAGCCAAATACTACACAATCAACTGAGATATTTTGTATTTTCTTTGACAATATTCAAGATTTTGGCATTGATCAGTAAGAAGCAAATAACAGACTCAACTCATCGATGCTCTTGTGAGATTAGGCGTATAATTTTCATCATCACTCCTTCAAGAATCTCTACATCCTGTATACTTCTCAGTAAAGAAAACTAAAATTCTCCGATTAGATCTAATTATTAAGCGTATTTTTAACGTTAATAGGAATATTTATCTATGAATAATGTAATGCCATCCATCGTCTGTTACGGAGAAGTGCTTTGGGATCTATTGCCGACTGGTAAAGTCCTAGGAGGTGCTCCGATGAATGTAGCATATCACGCAAGTCAGTTAGGATTATCAGCACAGGTGATAAGCAGTATTGGAGATGATGTGCTGGGAAGAGATCTGAGAAGTTGCTTGACTGACATGAGACTTGACAGCACACTTATCCAGATACATGAGACCTACCCTACTGGTACTGTACATGTCACACTTGACACACATGGCTCTCCCACCTATCAGATCGTCACCCCTGCAGCATGGGATCATATCATGATAGACACTCAGAATAGTGCTTCAGTGCAACAGGCGGATGCCTTTGTCTTTGGGAGTCTATCATCACGCCATGACACATCTAGGACTACCTTGTTAGATCTACTAGAGGTAGCCAGTCTCAAAGTCCTAGACGTCAATCTTCGTAGTCCATTCTATACCCAATCACTCTTGATGGATCTACTAGACAAAGCTGATATCGTAAAAATGAATAGTGAAGAGCTCCAAATAATCGGAGCTTGGTTGGGGATCAATGGATCAAAAGATCAGATTGCAAGTACGATGATTAAGCGATACTCATGGAAGCAACTTATCATCACTCGAGGCTCAGACGGAGCTTGGCTATACCACAATGATGCAAAGATTGTCAATACAGGTATCAATGTCACAGTACGGGATACTATCGGCAGCGGTGATGCATTCCTAGCGGCATACCTCAGCCAATATTTAATATCGCAACCCCTTGAGAGTTGTCTAGATGTAGCCTGCAGTGCAGGTGCTTATGTGGCATCTCAGCGAGGAGCAACACCAGAGATATCTCATGATTACCTGTCACGAATTGTCAAAGACTAACCCAACATAAGTAGAGTACGATGAATCTAAATCAAAATAACCTTCACATCATCAAGAAGCAGATAGATATCCCTCTCTATACTCCGTCTCATCCAACTACAGCTATCGTACATATTGGTGTAGGTGGCTTCCACCGATCACATCAAGCCTACTATATCCATCGCTTACTGGATAGATATCCAGATTGGGCAATCTGCGGGATAGGCCTAAGAGAAGCTGATAGATCTATGTCAGAAGTGATGAACCAGCAAGATTGTCTCTATACATTGGTGACTCAATACCCAGATGGCAATGCAATAAGTGAAGTCATAGGGTCAATCACAGAGTACCTATTGGCAGTAGACAAACCTGATCGAGTCATTGATAAAATGGCACACTTTGACACTAAGATCGTATCACTTACGATCACAGAGGGAGGTTACAACTTTAACCCAATTACAGAGCAATTCGACTTTGACAATCCAGATATTCAACACGAACTCAATTATCCAGACCAACCAAGGACGATATATGGGTACATCACAGCTGCACTGCGCAATAGGCGTAATCAAGGTCTTCCACCATTCACCATCCTCTCTTGTGATAATATCCAGCACAACGGAGACATGACACGTAAGATGCTGATGGCTTTCGCCAAAAAACAAGACTCGCAACTCGCAGCATGGATAGAGACTAATGTCAGCTTCCCCAATTCTATGGTAGATAGGATCACCCCAGTGACCACACCACAGCTCATATCATTAGTCAAAGACAACTATGACTATACTGATAGATGGCCTGTTGTCTGCGAACCTTACATCCAATGGATCATAGAAGATAACTTCGTCAATGGGAGACCACCACTCGAAGAATACGGTGTACAATTTGTCCCAGATGTAACACCTTATGAAAAAATGAAAATAAGATTACTCAATGCTGGTCATTCAGTATTGGGAATCCCAGGAGCCATCCAAGGCTATCACACGATAGACACATGTATGGATGATCCTGTATTTGTCTCTTTTCTGAGACTCTTTATGGATATTGAAGTGAGCCCTATCCTAGACCGAGTACCAGGAATCAATCTGGAAGTATACAAAGATACTCTAGAGGCAAGATTCGCTAACTCTACGATAAAAGACACAGTAAGTCGGATCTGCTCAGAGAGCTCTGCCAAACTACCGAAATTTCTAATCCCAACAATTCTAGAAAATCTAGAAAATAGGGGAAGCATCAAATATGCAACTTTCATCCTAGCCGCTTGGTCTTATTATAGCGCAGTACAGACTGATCTGCACAACAATCCAATAGATATCATAGATAGTAGAAAGGGAGAACTCCATCAATCTGCCATTATGCTCCATTCAGATCCACTGAGCTTCTTACGAATTACAGATATCTTCGGCTCGTTGATAGACAATCAAAGATTTGTCTCAACATACACTAAGCAGATCGAAGACATATACTCTAACCCCAACATGCAATACCAGATGGAATCTATCAGTCAAGCAGACAATGGATAAGCTGTAAGACAACTCGAAGTAAACTGAATATTAGCAAGTAGAGAATGATCTGCAAGCCATTTATGCTGTTACTGGTATAGAGGTAATTATGACTTAGACTTATCCACAATCATTAGTCATCTCTATATACTCTTTAACCTCACCCACACCAAAAGATCAATTTTCTTGGCAACGATAAGATCTTTCGATTTTTTTGTCAAATCCAATAACTCCTCATAGAGCTTTCCAAACACGAGTTGCTGCTCGGCAGATGAATGATGTCGCTTTATCTGTAAGAAATACTTAAAGAAGACTCGTTCTATTTCAAACAATCGATTACGCTTCTTGAGATAATACTTGCTTGTGCTAACAAGATGGTCAAGAAATTGATAATTTTTCAAATCAAAATTGATCATGATTCGCAAGATGAGCAAGCAAGAAACGAAAGTGTAGTTCCCCCCGAGAATAGGACAGTAATCAATAGTGTCCTAAACGATTTAATATTTTCAGTATAGGTCAATAAAATTGGGTTTAAGGCACTATTATTTGCGTAAAACTAAAACAAGACCCCCTGCGTCCCGTACTTGGCATTATCAGGTTTGTTTAAGAATGGGTT
>CALLAW010000034.1 GCA_938001865.1 uncultured Saprospiraceae bacterium
ATAGGCTCTGTAGGACAATCAGCTACAGGAGCAAGATAGTCTTCAAGAGTAATGAAACCCCAACAAGAGTTAGCACTAGTCCCATCGACTACTGATACTGTTAGAGTCTGATCGAGATAATCTCCTGTCACTGGGTTAGCAACTGGATTACCATGGGCATCAGTGATTACAACGGAAAAAGCACCTGCAGGACATGAGGTGTCATCTAATAAAATAGTTTCGGGAACGATAAGTGCTTCACAATTCTCGTCTAGAGAGACATTGGTATTAGCACCACATGCTAAAGAACATTGAGCACTAAGATTAGGCGTACTTCCCATAATGCAACCAAGCACCACCAGAAGTGTACACATAACTCTTAAACCCAACTTAGGTGTAAGTGAAAAATTCATAATAAGATCCTTTTAAATTAAAAATTACTGTCTGGGAAGCATGTATTAACCAAATACAGCCTAACTCCCGATGAAAAAATAAATCTTCAGGTAATTTCTATTATCGTTGGTAGGTATTAGTTACCACCACAGTAACTAATCAGATACAAATATAGAATTTCTCTAATATATAGTGGTAATGATTCTCCACTTTTTTATTTAAACATAGAGATTTTTTTAATATTAAAACTCTCAATCCATCGATTAGGCAGTCACTATGAACTGACTATCAATGTATTACAAACAGAATACTCAGTAATAACCGAAGAGAAAATATATTCGATTTACATAAGCAATTGGAACAACTCAGTAGTAAATGATCGAAGAAAAGAGCTAAAAAAAGTAACAAATAAAAAAAAGCCCCCCTTCAAATGAATGAAGAGAGGCCATCCCAAAAACCGATTTAATCGTATGTGGGTAAGTAGTTATGAATAACTACTACTCAATGATTATCATCTTTTTAGTTGCAGAGAAATCTCCGCTTTCTAACTGGTAGTATAGAACTCCGCTAGTCGCAAGCTCAGCCTTCGTAAGTACAATGCTGTTTACTCCTTTAGCATAAGTTCCTGTAATTTGCTTAACCATCTTACCTGTCACATCCATCACTGTAAGTGTTGCTGTTCCAGCTGTAGGTAAGCTAAATTCTACTGTAGTCTGAGTACTGAATGGATTTGGCTCATTTTGCTCAAGAGCAAATGCTGCTTCTGCATTCTCTCCAAGTACTACATTAAGTACTGAAAGATCTGCATCATACGCTTCTGCAGTTGTTACCTCAGAAGTGATATCCATATCAGCAACAACTGAAGCATCAGTTCCTGCAAAGTTCAATGTAAAGAGTACTTCGTCTGTTACTGTAACTGGTGAAGTTGTATTCCAACTCATCGTTACTGTGTTAGCGTCTAGTACTGCTACATTATCATCAGTCATATTGATCGCTCCAGCATCAACACTTACAAGCTCCATACCGTTAGTGTTCAATGTGAACTGGTATCCAGCGATTGCTCTGAAGTTAGCACTTGTCACTTCTACACTTACTCCGTCTGCTGTAGATACACCAGTTAAGTTCATGTTGAGGTTACCGTTTCTTACTTCTGTGTCGTTACCTGTAGCACTTAATACTACACTGTTGTTAACATCACCTGTCTTAGTTGCAATAAAGTTCTCATTCATCATATCAGCATTAAGAGCTAAGATGTCGATTACTTCGTTGAATGCAAATGCATTAGATGTAGTCAATGCTTGTGCAGCATCTACAAATCTCCATGATGTGTTACTTGGGAACTCATCATAAATCTCAAGTACTAACTTTCTGATATCAACCAAATCCGCTGCTGTAATAGCACCATCACTGTTCGCATCTGCTGCGATGTACTGGTAAGGACTAGTCAAACTCTGAAGGTTCAAGATGTGTCTTTGAATCAAGAGGATATCTAATGTAGATACTCCGTTTCTTGGATCATCATTGCTGTATGCGCTTACGCTATAATCTCTAGTATTCTCGTGATTATCGCTAGCGAACTCACCATTGCTATCAGTAGAGATAGACATTGGGTACTCAGGCTGGTTAGATACGATGCTAACACTAACATCACCTAATACATCACCTGACTCAGTTCCGACAGCACCAGCTATTCTGCTAGATCCTTCGTCATCACCGAAGTCACAACCCTCTGGAGTCAATGTTAACTCTACAGAACATACTGCATAGTTATCACACTCATCCCATGAGTATACATCTACCATCACAACATTGCTTGTGCTAGAGATATCATCACATGTGAATGTTCTAGCTTCACAGTTAGTGTCACCTAATACTACATCAGGGAAACCACCGTCAGCAGTTGGTCCTGTGAATGTGTATCTCATCCAGTCAATCGGAGTACAGTTATCTTCACCACCTGTAACGAAGTCACAAGCCCAAAGCTCAACTGAACCATCTGTCATCAATGCAGAGCTTACGCTTAAGCAGTATGGTGTTGGTGCTTTCTTATCCACAACTTGGAATGTCTCAGTTACACTTGTGAAGTTTCCACAACCGTCACTTACTTTCCAGATTGCTCTGTGATCGTACTTGCTACTTGGAACATTTCCTCCAGGAAGCGTAATACATACTTCTTCACCTGGTGCAGAAGCTGGGATATAATATTCATTAACTCCAGTTCCAAAGTTAGGATCAAGTGGAGAAACATAAGTACTGAATACGTGATCATAAGACCAGTCTCCGTAAAGATCAACTAAGACCTCCCACTTCAACCATGGACTCTCACAATCTCCCATATCATCAGCTGTAGCACAAAGTGTTACACTTGCATCACAACCATCAACTACAGGTACACATAATTCTGGTACTACAAGTGTTGGTGCTTCTTCGTCGATTACTTTGATCACTTGCGTGAACGTATACTCTTCGTCTGCACACCAGTCTACTACTGTATAGTCGTTGATTACTTTGATACAACCAAATGCTGCTGCGTTACCTTCGATGTAGAATGTATCAGTTGATACAGTCCATGCGATAAGATCACAAGGTGCTTCAGTCCATGTTGGCTCTTGTAATGTGTAATCAAATAAACAATCTTCAAAGATTTCCTCTTCAGGGAATCCACTGTTCCAGCTAATTGTCGCAGGATCAAATGCTCCAACCTTTACGATATCAATTCTTTGATCACAACAGATGTCAGTACCTTCGATACACCATTCTCTTGTAATTTCATTGTTTCTATCGTAGCAGATGTCTTCATTGTATCTATCTGAGTAAGTAATAGATACAGCTCCACATACTCCTGCTCCTGTTGCGATACCTGTACCGAAGTCAGGTGCAGTCAACATTGCAAGCTCTTGCTCAGTTGGTGCAGCTGCTCCATCTAAGTGTAAGCTCCAGTCCATGTTACATCCGATAGATGCATCTGGAGGACATACGATTACTGGTGGTAACTTATTCTCAACTCTGACATTAGCCCAAGTCTCGTTATAGTTATCTGATACACCATCTACATCTGGTCCACCTGCGATACCATCACAGTTACCATCATCCCATACTCTCATTACTACTGTGATATCTTCAACGAATGTTACGATCTGACCGTTAGGACCTTCGTAAGTGTCACCACCTTCAAGGTCTTCACAACAGAACTTAACCCATTGTCCACCATCAGTATCATTGTTGTTATCCTCAGGATCTCCATTGTTGTTGAATGTATTATTGTTGTTGTAACCATTGATACCAATGTTACCACAATCTGGTGCTTCAACTCTTCTGATCTCTACTCTTACAGGACCACAGTCACCATCGTGTGAACCATTGTCAACACTTTCAGTATATAGAGCTGCAGTACCACCTTCGTCAAATCCTCCAGAAGTAAGAGAGATTACGATATTCTCCTTAGCAATCGCTGTTGGAGGAGTATCATCTACTACTGTTACAGTCATCGTTGATGATCCAACGTTACCACAACAATCTTCTGCTGTATATGTGAATGTGTGCTCACCCTTTGGTGCTCCGATTAATGCATAACCGTCTCCTACAGAGATAATGCTTACACCTGCAGGTCCGCTTACTGTATAAGTAAGATCCTTAGCACATGCATCGAATAAGTGCTCAGGTGCAGGAAGTGGTCCACTTGCTACACAACCCCATGGGTTAACACTTAATGTGATGTTAGGTGCAGTGATCTCAGGATTCTCGTTGTCAGTAGACTTGATGATCTGTACATAAGGGATAGTCTCTGATGTACACCAGTCAAGTACTGTCCAAGTTCTGATAACTTTAACGTTACCAGCACAATCAGCACCACATGCTGCGATATCTTGATCACTGTATGATACGAATAAGTTACATACGTTGTTATCAATTGGCTGGAAGTGCTCCTCGTTCTTAGAGTTACAAGAAGAGTTACATCCCCAAGCTGCATAGTAAGGGAATGCAAATGGTATCCCTTCGTTGAATTCAATAATGTCCTCTGGACAATCGCTATCATCAACACAATCTTCAGTAGAAGGATCATCGAAGAATGCTGCGATATCATAAGGATCAGTACCTGTACCACATGGAAGCTCAATAAGTGCTGGTGGTACGAACCACGTATCACCCAATTGACCAAGACTAAGTGGTGTCACTGTAATCGTCTGTACTACAGGATCAGATGTATTACCTGCCTTATCAGTACAAACCCAAGTTCTTGTTACTGTACCGTCACCACAATCGCTTGGGTTAGAGATATCAGAGAATGAGTATGATTGACACTCACACTCAGATGCGTTAGGCACTGGGAATGCTGGTGAAGTATCACAAGAAGTGTCTCCTTCGTTGAAGATCAATGCGATATCATTGTATGTCACATCTGTAGCTCCAGTGTATGAAAATACAACTGTCCATACTCCTTGAAGAGCTTCGCCTTCAACATTAGCCAAATCTTCGAATGCACCAAATTGTGCAGAAAAGTTCCAGTTTCCACCATTGTTACCGTCAGCACACGTGATAATCGGAGATGCTCCGTCATCATCAAGTATCACGTCTAGTCCTCCACAACCTGAAAGGCCACCTGCAGGAGCATATGTCGTACCAGAAGGTGCAATCAATTCAATGTTCCATGCAAATTCTCCGTCAGTGTAATCAAGATCCAATACGATATTGAGATCTGTTACAGTTGCACAAGGTGAATCTGTTAAATCCACTTCAAACACTACATCCTCACCGCCAGCTGCTATCTGTAGATTAGTTGCAGCTTGAACAGATGATGGTGTTACACCATTAGCAAGGATAACAGGGATGTCTTCAACACAAGTTACCTCGATATTACCTACAGTAAACTCAGGTGCAATCTTATCTTCGATCGTAAATGTACCCCAACAAGTGTTACCAAGTGGGCTCGTTACCATTGCAGTGTGATCACCACATGGAAGAGCAACTGGTGTAGTAGGATCGATTACGATCGGATCTCCACCTCCAAATGCCAAGATAGATACTTCGTAGTCATCATAGCAAGCGTAAGGTCCACCTTCTAAGAAGATGTCAGCTCCTAAGAGTACTTCACAGTTCTCATCAAGAGAGATATTTACGTGATCATTACAAGCTAATGCCTCAGATACAGGACCATCATAGTCAAGAATCTCTATCATCACCTCTGCAATCTCAGGATCAGCTACAATAGAACCACATGGATCAACTGGATCAGCTGAAGTCACTGTATACTCAAATGTAGAAACATAAGACCCGGGTGCAAGGAAATCTCCTGACTCAGGTCCTCCAATCTGAGTAACCTCAAGACATGGGTAGTTAAACTCTGTCAATGAAAGACCTGTAATCTCTACAGGACCATCCTCTACAGCATCTCCAAAGAATGGAGTACCAAACTCAACAGCGAATGTAGATCCAGCCACTACAGGCTCACAGATCGCTCCAGCAGCATTAGTAAGTAATACATTGCCATCAAGCGTTATCTCAAATGGATCCCAGAATGTACTTCCACCTATCTCAACATCAGCCTGGAATGTACCAGCAGATGGCAATGTGATAGTATAGCTTAAAGGATTACCATCAGACGAATCACCTACATTGACAGCGACAAGGCTACCATCAGGTCCAAAAGTCTCATCGATACCATGTGACATACCATCTAATACCCCTGCTGGGATAATAGCTGCCACACTGTTACAGATCTCACAATCTGGTGACACTAAGTCAAAGAATGCAGCCTCAGCACACTCTCCAGCCTCTAGTGCAACAGTCACTGGGTCTGCAGCAAGCGTACAAGCTAGTGGCATCGGACATGCAGCCTCAGCAGCAGCAATCTCTGCATCGTCAACAAAGAAAGAAATAGACCATCCGGCTATTCCTCCTCCATCTCCTCCAACAGTATCAGTAAACTGAAGACCAAAACCTGAACCAGCAATATCTACACCATTAAATGCTGCCTCTAAGTCAGGGCAACCATTAGGTGCAAATGGACCAGTAGCTCCTCCAGTGAATCCTCCTATCGGAGCACCGCCAGTAGCAAATGTTACTGTCTCACCATTGTAGTCAGTATTTCCTCCAGTGTTATCAACTAGATTACATGCTACTGCGCCAGTAACATCAATTTCTAAATCTCCTGTCCACGTATGTGTCAATCCATCGATTGTTATCATTACAGGAAAGTTTGCATCAGCCACAATAGTAAGTGGGCTACCAGCAAACAATATACTTGATCCGTCAGGACAAGTCGGTAGTGTATTCGTTACATTTGGAGATGTGAAAGTACCGTTCCCTGGTGGGTTTGGTATTTCAAATGCATCACCTGAAAATGTAACCATAGTTTGTGCTTGCAAAGTAAAACCTAATACAAGACACGATAAAAAAGTAAATAAAATTTTCTTCATTTTAACGTTGGTTTTTAGTTAGCAATAATTTGAAGTGCAAAGTTCTTTGCAGCATCTAGACCTGCAACACGGTAAGGTGTATTAGCGTCTGCTGACAGACTAGCTACGAGTGCATCATAACCAGCTTGAGTGTCATTTCTCTGCTTGATAGAACCCTTAAGCTCTACAAGAAACCTTGAAAATGCTTGCTTGATCTGTGCATCAGTCAAACCATCGTTGATTGCAACATTCTCTTCAAAAGCACTAGAAGATGATTGAGTTGGAACATTCACCTGTGTAGAATAAGTGTTGATGTTTGCTACAGCGTCATCTATTGCAAGGACAGCATCCTCGGCAGGTAGATAAGACTGTGCATTCATTCCTACTGTTATTCCTAACATCATGAACAATCCAATTAAAATTTTAAACTTCATGAGATTGAGTTTTTAGTTAAAAAATTAATGTTTAAAGAATTTGATTTCGTTATCGATTTTAGCCAACCAAATAGTATTATGGCAACTGAAAGACGTCATTACGCCGATCAATTAGACCGCTTAGAATGCAGATAGAATCCAGACATGTCATTACACAGCTGAAGCCCTAATACATATTAAACCAAACTTGTAGTATAGTATGAGTACAAAAAACGAACTGGGTGAGAATCGATACGTCGGGTAAGATTTCGTCGACGTGTGGACGTATCGCAAAAGAATAGATTGAATGATGGTTCTTTAAAAACTCAGTTGGCTATTGTAATCAAGCATTATACGCTTCGATATGAGGTTCCAATATTCTTCAATAATGGAATGATTACATCATATCAGCCACAAATATAACATCGATAACCACATATCGAAACATTTAACACAAATTTTATTTATAAATATTTTTTCAATATGTTAATCTCTTCCTCTCTCCGATACTCCTTTCTACTCAGCCATCCCTCGCCTAACCCAGCGAATTACCTCGCTACCATCTCGTCAAGAGCACTGGAGAGCAACAAGTGAGCATTGCATTTACCCACGAGTAGAGCTCCTCCTATCCCTCATCCCGTCCTCTCATGCAAACATTGGATGTATCTGAGGTGTTACAGTGACTCAGCGTCATCGAGACGTTAGATACATTATAATATAATAATATATATACCTAATATCCTGATATGCCTCTCCTCTTGTCCATCGCTCTACTTATCATCCTACTGATCACTGCAGTGGTTATCGGCGGAGTACTCCTCTCTACTCAGCCTTATCGTGGACCTCAGAGTGATCACTTTGATGGGAAGAGATTCAAGAATCCCAGCAGGGTATCTGCCAAGGGATTTGATGATGTGCTGAAGTATATGCTACGACGCCAACCTGATCAATGGCAGAGAGAGACATTATCTCCATCGTTTGATGGCAATCTGACTGATGTACCCGACGGAGCATTGCAGTACACATTTGTCAATCATAGTACCTTCTTGATGCAGTATGGTGGTGTCAATCTATTGACTGACCCTATCTGGTCGGAGAGATGCAGCCCATTTCAGTTCATGGGGCCACGTCGGATGAGAGCCCCTGGGCTAGAGCTCACGGACTTGCCTCCGATCCATCTCGTGCTCATCACACATAATCACTACGACCACTTGGACAAGGGTACGATCACACACTTGGTCAAGAGTCACGACCCAGACTTCGTAGTGCCGCTGGGTGTTGCAGATCTCATCAGTCGATGGGGAGGTCGTGTGATCGGTGAGCTGGACTGGTATGATGCGATAGACTACCGGGGATTGACTGTAACTGCCACTCCATGCAATCACTTCTCCAGTAGAGGGATACTGGATCGCAATACTTCACTCTGGTGTGGCTATACCCTCTCCACAGACCAGCTATCGGTCTACTATGCTGGCGACACTGGATATAGTAGTGTCTTCCAAGAGATAGGTCGGCGATTGGGGCCTTTTGACCTGAGCTTCATCCCGATCGGAGCATACAAGCCTGAGTGGTTTATGCAACCGATCCACATCAGTCCTGCCCAAGCAGTGCAGGTCCATAGTGATGTGGGTTCCCGCCGGAGTGTGGCGATGCACTTTGGGACATTTCCGCTCGCGGATGACAATCGCGAGACAGCGCTGACTGCATTTGCCCAGGCACTCAGTGAGTCTGATGTCTCGTCAGATCACTTCAGAGTACCTAGAGAGGGTGAGGTAGTCCGTCTTGATACTCACGGTCGTGACGCTTAGTGGATTCCATATTGATCAGAAAATTACCCTCATCATTTTTGATTTTAAACAGAATGGGTATCTTGGTGTTATAGTCCTTGGTCTAAGAACATTCACTAACACTAAAATCCATAAGCAGAATGACAATATCAGAAAGCAAAGCAAGATTAGTAGCAGGTAACGATCGATTCGTCTCTGACTCACTCGAAGGTAAGCTCGTCTCATCTAGTCGCCGTACAGAACTCACAGCTGGCCAGCAGCCGCATACGATAGTCCTGAGTTGTGCTGACTCTAGAGTCGTACCAGAGTTAGCCTTTGACTCGGGTCTGGGTGAGCTATTTGTGGTCAGAGTCGCTGGCAATATTGCCAATAGCTCATCTATCGGGAGTATAGAGTATGCAGTAGCTCACTGTGGGTCTAAGCTCATCGTTGTCCTCGGTCATCAGAGCTGTGGTGCAGTCACTGCAGCTGTCAATGGTGGAGACAATGGGTACAATATCAATCATCTCCTCTCGCATATCACGCCTGCGATCTCAGCATCAGGTGATGGAGCTAGCATCGCAGATGTCGTCAAGAAAAATGCAGAAATGACAGTCGCAGAACTCACATCTCGATCCAAGATTATCGGTGATGCTGTAGCCAAAGGTGATGTAGAAGTCGTACCTGCATACTACAATCTAGATACAGGCAAGGTCGATTTTCTCTAAGTATCGACCCTAGTATAGACTCTAAGTATCGACTCTAAGCATCTAACGATCATCGGAGACTCGATCGGAGATAGCGTACCACTCTCTGAGAGATCAGATCGGAGTGTATAGTGCCCTCTCTGTCGGACTCTTGGTGATAACGCTATGAGTCATGGAAAGATCAGCGATCCATAGAGATCAGAGCATACTTCAAGAGTGCTGCTACTGAGATCAAGTCGGTGATTCTTCCATCTTTTGCCATTTCGATGGCATCAGTGATGCTCACTTTCTTGACTTGGAGGTTTTCGGTTTCTTCTGGGTCGCATTTACCTTGAGTAAGGCCCTGAGCTAGATAGAGAGTCGCCACCTCATCAGTGACGGAGTTAGAGGTATGCAGCGTCTCTGAGAGCACCGACCAATCTGTGGCTCTGAGTCCCGTCTCCTCGAGGAGCTCCCGCTTGGCAGCGACTAATGGATCTTCGTGTATGGGGCAGCCACCCTCGGCTATCTCCCAACTATAGCTCTGCGTAGGGTACCGATACTGCCCTACAAGATATGTCATGCCCTGATCGTCGATCGGTAGGATACCGACAGCCCTATTTTTGAATTTCACAAGTCCATAGATGCCGTTACCGCCAGAGGGGTTGATGACATCTCGATGGTGTACGGTGATCCAAGGATTATCATAGACTACTTGGTCACTGAGAGTTTTCCAATCGTTTTTTTGATTCATGGGGAGCTATTT
>CALLAW010000035.1 GCA_938001865.1 uncultured Saprospiraceae bacterium
GGATGGGTATCTCGCTGAACTTTGAATTGTAATCAATTGGGTAACACCAATAATTTTTCAATCACTTAAAACTTTAAGTATTATGAAACAGTCAGGAATAATAATCGCAATGTTGGTACTGTGTACAGCACTCTTTGGAAATGCTCCAATTGATTTTGCACCAAGTGAATATTACACAGTATCAGCCAGCTCAGGACTCAATATTAGACTTACACCAGGTGATGGTATGGTCATCGGGAAGCTATTCCTCGGTGATCGAGTGGAGATCATTGAGGATGTCGACAATCTTGGATATCATCAGACAATCGACTATGTCAGTGGCGATTGGGTCAAAATCAGCCACGATAATATTGAAGGATATGTCTTTAGTGGCTTCTTAAGTTCAATGCCGATGCCAATTAGCGAAGAAGAATTTACATCGTATTTTACTGTAAATCAGACGTTTAACAATTATATGCAAAATAATTTTGAAGTCGAGGCAACGAATTATACGATTTTAGGGTCTACCAAGGGATTAGTCGTTGAATACTACGAAAATGGGTCTATTTTAAAGAAAGTAGACTCCGATTATGAAACATTCCTTTACGGTCAAGTGCCAAATGTCAAACCTTTTGAACTGTACCATCTTCTTTTTGCGATGTTACAAGATGAAGGACACAAAGAAGCATTTCTAGAGAATTCAATTTTTGTAGAAAACGATCAAGGAATCATCGACCAAATCAAAATACAGACCAACGGTGAAGAAATCATCATCAAGCAAAATGAGCTTGACTGGACTCGAATCGAGATGACTTCAAGCCATGAAGGTTGCTAAAAATATCTGGAGTCTGTATTAACAACAAGTCTATAAGTGTTTTCCGAAATATTAGGGTTACTCAACAACGCATTGAGTGGCCCTTTTTTTATTTACGCAAGTGGTAGCTCCTAATAGGTCTATAGATAGCGCAGATATTGTATTTTTGCAGTCATTAAGCATCAATTAGGAGAACAACATGGGTCTACAAAAGTCAAGTTTTCAGTTTTTAAAAAAACTCGAAAAGAACAACACTCGAGAATGGTTTACAGAGAACAAAGCAGCATACGATGTGGCCAAAGATGATGTCAAGGCATTACTCTCTCAGATAGAAGACAATCTCAATAAGACCGATGAGATAGAAAAAGCAAAACTCTATCGTATCTATAGAGATGTGAGATTCTCTAAGGACAAGACACCATATAAGACGCATTATGCCCTCTCTTTGGCTCGTGCTACTGCCTATAGACGAGGTGGATACTTTATCAGATTAGCACCTGGAAGCTCTATGGTTGGTGGTGGATTCTATGCTCCTGAGGCGAGTGATCTCAAGCACATCCGTAGCCATATTGCTGCTGATGCATCACCTCTGCGAAAGGTATTGAAAGCAAAAAAATTTAAAGAGACGTTTGGTGAGCTTCATGGAGCTCAATTGAAAACAGCACCAAAGGGATTTGACAAAGAGCATCCTGATATCGATCTCTTGAGATATAAAAACTTCTATGCATTCAAGGACTTTACAGATGCTGAAGTGCAGAGTGATGACTTTGCCAAACAAGTTAATACCACATTGAAGGCAATCAGACCATTCTTCGATTACATGTCAGACATATTGACTCATGATCTCAATGGTCACTCACTCTTAGACCAATCATAGATGGCTACTCCTAAGACGATCGCATTCCATACATTGGGCTGTAAGCTCAATTTCTCTGAGACTTCGAGTATCAGACAGCAGTTTGAGTCGGCTGGCTACGGTGTCGTGGACTTCAAGCAAGATGCTGATATCTATGTCGTCAATACCTGCTCGGTGACAGACTTCGCTGATCGCAAATGCCGGAATATCGCAAGGAAGGCTAAGCGGACTAATCCAGATGCCAGTGTAGTGATGATGGGATGCTATGCCCAACTCAAGCCGGAGGAAATCACTCAGATCAAAGAAGTAGATATGGTCGTCGGCGCCAAAGACAAATTTAGACTCCTCGATGTGATCAACGAGATGGTAGGCTTAGATGATGGGATGGATACGATCAATCTTGTTGGTGATATTGATGCAGTGACTAAGTTTGACAGTGCCTTTAGCCTGGGTGATCGGACACGTACCTTCCTCAAGGTGCAGGATGGTTGTGACTATAAGTGTACCTTCTGCACTATCCCACAAGCTCGAGGCAAAAGCAGGAGTGATACTGTCGCTAATATCGTCAATCGAGCACAACTCCTCGGGGACAATGGGGTCAAAGAGATCGTACTCACAGGCGTCAACATCGGAGACTTTGGCAACGGTACAGAAGTCATCGAAGGAGTCAGACCAAAGAAAGAAGACATGTTCATAGACCTTATCAAGGCCTTGGACGATAAGGTAGACTCTGTAGAGAGATTTAGGATCTCTAGTATCGAACCCAATCTCTGCAATGATGAGATTATTGAGTTTGTCGCCAATTCTATTAAGTTTGTCCCACACTTCCATATGCCACTCCAATCGGGGAGCAATGCTATCCTTGCATCGATGAAGCGAAGGTATAAGCGAGAGCTCTATGCAGATCGGGTGGCTAAGATCAAAGCACTGATGCCAGAGGCATGTATCGGTGTGGATGTCATCGTAGGATACCCCGGTGAGACTGACGATCACTTCCTTGAGACGTATCACTTCCTTGAGAGTCTGGATATCTCATACCTCCATGTATTTACATATAGTGAAAGAGATAATACTCCTGCGGCTACGATGGATGGAGTCATCGATATGCACCTCAGACGTAAGCGAAATGAAATGCTCCGCAACCTCTCAAATCAGAAGAAAACAGCTTTCTACACTAAGCATGGGTCATCACTTGGTCCAGTCCTCTTTGAGAATGAAAACAAGGATGGTTACATGTATGGATTCACTGAGAATTACATCAAAGTCAAAGTACCATACGATCAAGACTATAGCAACACTCTCGTAAATGTGACACAAGAACCAAAATGTAAGGAAACTTATGAGTTGGTATTGAATTAGTCTCGGGGGAACTAATACTTGTCTAATATTTATTGCTAAGTTTGATTCACGTATTTTAGCTAATTAGAGGGAAATGCGTAAAGTTATAAACTGTTATTGATGCAAAACATACTCGTAACTGGAGGTACAGGATACATCGGGAGTCATACTGTCGTAGACTTAATTGATCAAGGATACCATCCAGTCATCGTTGACAATCAGAGTAATTCTTCTCTTGATGTCCTGAGAGGTATCATGGAAATCACAGGGAGAGAGATGAGTTGCTTATCAGTAGATATCTGTGATAAAGCAGCTTTGACAGAAGTATTCCAATCACATGATATTGATGGTGTCATTCACTTTGCAGCATATAAGAGTGTCAACGAATCGGTCCATGAACCCTTGAAGTACTTTCACAATAATTTGACTGGGTTAATTACACTCCTTGATGTGATGAAGTCAGAAGGAGTGAATCATTTGATCTTCTCATCATCATGCTCGGTGTATGGCAATGTCAAGACCCTTCCAGTGACAGAGAAGACTCCATTTGCGGAAGCGGAATCACCCTATGGCCGGACTAAGCAGATAGGAGAGCGGCTCATCGAAGATTACGGTAAGGCTCATCCTGACTTCAGAGGGATCAACCTCCGATACTTCAATCCAGCAGGAGCTCATGAGTCCAATGCTATCGGCGAACTTTCACTCAATCCACCGACTAATCTCGTACCCGTAATTACAGAGACGGCTATTGGTAAGAGACCTGGAATGACAGTATTTGG
The DNA here is from genome assembly GCA_938001865.1 of uncultured Saprospiraceae bacterium. Classification (GTDB taxonomy): domain Bacteria; phylum Bacteroidota; class Bacteroidia; order Chitinophagales; family Saprospiraceae; genus JAHDHH01. Next base: position 3,767 of record CALLAW010000035.1, read on the forward strand.
TAATGACTATGACACAGTAGATGGGAGTTGTGTCAGAGACTATATCCATGTGATGGACCTTGCTGCAGCACATACTCAAGCACTCTCATCACTCGATCGCTTAGATACAGATAACAATGTCGAAGTCTATAATGTTGGGATTGGTCAAGGAGTATCTGTCCTACAGGCGATTACAGCCTTTGAGAAGGTAAGTGGTAAGCAATTAAATTATGCGATTGGTGATAGGAGAGCAGGAGATGTAGTCGCTGTCTATGCAGATACTAACAAAGTAATGTCTGACCTGAATTGGCAACCAAGTCGCAATATTGAAGATATCATGAGTACAGCTTGGGATTGGGAATTAAAACGAAGTAAGCAATGAAAATTAACCGCATCGGCATTACAATTTGCTTAGTCTGTATTTCTTTGATGCTGACAGCACAGTTTACGAGGCAAGATACGTTGAGAGGAAGTATTACACCTGAGAGGGCATGGTGGGATCTTGTCCATTATGATCTCAGTGTCGAAGTCATCCCAGAGACGAAGACATTTGTAGGAAGCAATAGAGTAACCTATCGAGTATTGGACACTGCAAGTACTCTGCAAATTGATCTGCAAGAGCCACTTGTGATTACATCTGTTGACTATCACGGTCAAGCTCTCAATTATGCAAGAGATGGCAATGCCTACTTCATAGAGTTGCCTTTACCCAAAGTGGGAGATCTAGACTCTATCACAGTATACTATGAAGGCGTACCTCGACCTGCAGTCAGAGCTCCTTGGGATGGAGGTGTCAGTTGGCGAGAGGATGATGCTGGCGTAGAGTTTATCGCTACATCGTGTCAAGGACTAGGTGCTAGTGTCTGGTGGCCATGCAAGGATCATATGTATGACGAAGTCGATAGTATGGATATCAAGATAGAGGTCCCCGAGCATCTGACCAATGTCTCTAATGGAAGACTTGTCAATCAGACATCCAACACTTCCAAAAAAACTCGGACTTACCACTGGACAATCAAAAATCCGATCAATAACTATGGAGTCAATATCAATATCGGTAACTATGTCTCATGGAGTGAGGTCTATAAGGGAGAAGATGGTCCACTCGATATCACCTATTGGGTGTTAGCTCAGGATGAAGAGAAGGCTAGGGCACACTTCAAGCAAGTGCCTTTGATGCTGGATGCCTTTGAGCATTGGTTTGGTCCGTACCCATTCTACTCGGATGGCTATCAGCTCGTACAAGCACCATATCTCGGTATGGAGCATCAGAGTTCTGTGACCTACGGCAATCAGTTTACCGACGGATATCTAGGTACAGACCTGAGTGGTACAGGATGGGGACTCAAGTTTGACTTCATCATTATCCATGAATCTGGACACGAGTGGTATGCCAATAACATTACTTATATAGATCTCGCTGATATGTGGCTCCACGAGTCATTTACCAATTACTCAGAATCCCTTTACCTAGAGTATCATCATGGCAAGGAAGCAGGACAAGCATATGTCAGAGGCACAAGGGACAATATCGAAAATACCAAGGCTATCATCGGCCCATATGGTGTCAATTATGATCACTACCCAATCGATGTCTATTACAAGGGAGGTAACATCCTCAATACCCTGCGGACGATAGTCAATGACGATGAGGCTTGGCGAGGAGTATTGAGAGGCATGAACTCCGAATTTAGACATCAGACGATCACTACTGACCAGATGGAATCGTATATCAGTACATCTCTCGATCTCAATTTGGTAGGATTTTTTGACCAGTACCTGAGAGATCCAAGGTTGCCAATCTTAGAGTATTATAGACAAGGTGATCAGCTCTATTATTGCTGGAGTGATGTCGTCGACCACTTTGATATGCCACTGAGACTGTCCGCAGATGGTGAGGTGCCATTCGTCATACAACCCAATGCTAAAGAGTGGCAATCGGTCTACTATCCACGTACTGACTTGAGAGTAGACGACAACTATTATATCGATCTCAGAGAGGTACCTATCCCACAGACTAAAGAATAATATCCCGAATAACTCAGACAGATGAAACTCTATGCAATATACTTAGGAGGTCGAGCCAAAGGCTGCAGTATCGAACTTCATGATATCGTCTTCGCAGTAGGGAAGAGTATCAAGAGCCTCTATCCGACTCTCCTGACCAAGTGGTTTGGGATCAAGGAGAAGTGCCACATAGACTCTTGGATGTCCCTTGACCAAATTGATGACCATGCGATTACGCTATCTACAGAGAAGCCTCAAGGGCAAATGCAATCTCTCTACTTCATCAATCTAGGTGCATATGAGGAGGGTAGCTTCACTGAGCTACATGCCACGGAGCTCATTGTTGCAAGCACTGAGGCTGAAGCCAAAAAACGAGCTAAGCAATCACTCCTTATCGGCAAAGACCAAGTACATACCGATGATCTCTATGACGTCGATGATTGTATCAGACTCGATCAAGTCGATGGCTACTATATCCACTTGTCTCACAATGGCGAGGGGCACACATACACCCCACAGAATGGATATCACAAGATCCCGCAGGCAGAGGTGGATGCTTACCTTGCTAATCATGACCAGCAGTAAGATGACTCTGACATTTGAAGCGATATTCAACGCCAAAGCTGGTATCATCTACTATAAGCACCTCATCGTACCAGTGGATATCGTAGCACAGATCAAAGAAAAAGGAATCAAACGAATGAAAATCACTCTCAATGGGTCAGTCACTACCCATAGTGCTCTGATCTCAGATGGTACAGGTAACCACTTCATCATCATGAATAAAGAGAATGAGAAAAAACTCAAATTGAATCTCGGAGATAAAGTCAATGTCATCGTCGAAGAAGATACGAGCAAGTACGGAATGCCTCTCTCCGATGAAATGGCTGAGTTACTTCGCATAGATGATGAAGCATTGGGCTACTTTGACAGTCTCAAGCCTGGAGTAAGACGTAATCTCATCTACCTCGTCAGTAAGGTCAAGTCCTCTGACATCAGATTAGTCAAGTCACTCATCATCATGGATTACCTGAAGATGAAAAAAGGAAACCTAGACTTCAAAGAGCTAAACCAATGTATGAAAGATTGGAGAGGACGATACAGCAATTAGAAAATCTATACAATAGAATACACGATGAAATTGACATCAGAAGCAAGCATCCAAATCCAAAAACCCCTCGCTGAAGTCTACGAGGCTATTGTCGATCCACGCCATATGACTCATTACTTCATCGCAGAGAGTACTGGGAGATTAGAGACTGGGATCGATGTCAAGTGGAAGTTTCCAGAGTTTGAAGAGAGATTTCCAATTAGGCATGTCAGACTCCAACCTCATCGATCTCTCTCATTTATCTGGGATCCAGAGACTGTAGTAGATCTCTCACTCAGTGATTATAATCAGACAAGCACTCTCGTAAATGTCAAAGAAGGTCCTAAAGAGTACAACGAAGAAAACCTCAAATGGCTCATCAGTAATACAGCTGGATGGAGTAACTGCTTAGCCTGTCTCAAGGCATATCTGGAGCACGGAATCAACCTACGCTTAGGTGCTTATGACTTCATGCGTAAGGATTAGGCATCGTCTCGTTGAGCAATCAGGCAATCAGCCCAAGTATGGAGCCAGCGTGATCTCCTTAGTCAATATCTCACCATCTCTCAATACTTTGATGCGAAGTGTCTTATCTGAGGCTTGAGAAAATATCCGATAGAGTCGATTGAGAGTCAGGAGCCTTCCTCTGATCAGATTGCAAGAGACGATATAGTCACCCTCTCTGAAGTCAGCGAGGAAGGCTGGAGATCTGATATCTACCGCATGGACGTAGATCTTATGGAATTTGTACCCGTAAGCAAGGAGTTGAAGTCCTGATTTATTATATCGAGTTTCTTTCTTGTACTTACGATTGGGTTTGGTGTAGATCTCCTGATTGAGGAGATCTAAGGTAAAGTCAAACTGTGAGAGCAATGTATTGCCGATCAGAGCATCTCGCTGTGCAAGGATAGGGAGAGCAGATTGCTCTATTTGGTTTGTGATTTGATACCTTGAGATTACTTTGGTAAATGGAGTGTCGAAGATTTGTATCTCTGGTTCGATGCCAAGATATCCATAGAGCTTACCACCTAACCCTTGTCCAAGTACTGAAGGAATCCACGATGTAGGGAGCTGATTTTCTGAAGTGATGAAGGATGAGTAAGCGAGTGATGCCCCAGTATCAAGGAGTGCTAAGCCTGAAGTGCCATCACTTTTTGTATAGTTGATGTGAGGTCTACTCTCGATCAAGGTCAGTGGATGTTTGGACTGATACTGTTTGGTATATCTAGTGATATGATTGGGGTCTATCAGGGTGATGCGTCCTTTGAGGTAATCTATCTTGACTGCAAGGTTACCAAAAAACGAAATGCCGAGTATACCTTGGATCGGTCTCCCTATGGCGTGATCTAGGAGATCAATTCTTCTATCTAAGAAGAGGACATCGTGGTGTACTCCTTGTGCTCCATCGAGCTGGAGATGCGTCTCTCTACAGACATAGGCATCCATCTGATTACTCATGTCTGATCCCATCACAGTAATCGTATCGCTAAGACGGACTCCTAATGTCTCTGCATATCCAGGATCAAAAAAGAGGGTATGCTGAGCACCAGTATCAAATACAAGAGAGATCGGTGGCCGATCATTGATAGATACGTTGACGACAGTGTATCCAGCTACGAAGTCAAATGGAATGGTCACAGAGTGTTTGCCTCCGAGCAGTGTGATCGGAAGATCATTCCCAGAGAGATTGAGAGAGGAGAGGAGTACAACACTGATGATCCATACGTACTTCATAATCCTAAGTTAGACCATTTCTTGTAAATCTTGCAAAGATTAAATCGAGTTTGTTACTGCAGCAATTGACTCGACGTAGACATGTATGAGGGCAATACAGAATAGTACAGTGAGTATGTGGTTTTTGTTTTGGGCAATGAGTTCATCTCGACCAATACCAAGCACTTTTGCTGCTAGCATAACCTTACGAGTCTCTATCCTTCCAATCTCAGTATAGGACAGCTTTAAGTTGTATGCTTGTAGATGCAAAGTCCTAATGCCGCCAAGTACGTTAATGTACTATCGGATAGGATCATTCCCTTCTTGATCTCCAATATTACAGTTGATCAAAGCTCACTTCACAAAAAAAAACTCCCTGACCAATAGCAATTGACCAGGGAGTAATATTTTTTAGAGAGAATCTCTCTTGAGTAATGTTGTTATTATCTCAGATTAGATAATTACTTGATTACCTTAAGTTCGATTCTTCTATTTTTCGCTTGACCTTCTTTAGTATCATTGCTTGCGATAGGATTAGCGTCTCCGTATCCTTTAGCCATGATTCTGTTTCCTTTGATTCCTTTCTGGATGAGGTAACCTTTTACTGACTTAGCTCTCATCTCAGAGAGAGTCTTATTCTTCGCTGCATTACCAGTATTGTCAGTGTATCCATCTACTGAGAGTTTGACACCTGGATAGGCATTCAATACTGCAGTCAAGTTGTCAAGTTCTTTTTTAGTCTCTGCTGTCAATTTATCAGATCCTGAAGCGAAGTTTCCATTTTTGATTTGGAAAGTACCGTTTCCTTTGAATCCACCATCGATAAATTTCACCATTTGGTCTCCAGCTGATCCAGCTGCAAACTCTACCTTATCAAGTGCAGCCTTAGCAGCTTCGTTGACCTTACCGAATGCTCCAGCTAACATGCCACCAGCACCTTTCACAGCATCACCAGCCATTTCGCCAGCACCTTTGACTACATCGCCAGCGCCTTTGACAGCGTCACCAGCGAGTTCGCCAGTCTTAGCTACAGCACCTTTAGTCATATCTGCAGTCTTGTCAGCCATATTATCTACAGCTCCACAACCAGTCTTGAATCCGAAGAAACCAAGAGCCAATAATGCGAGTAATGCTGGGATAAGCCACTTCATCAGACCACCACCAGTCTTCACTGCTGCATTGCCGACGTTGCCAGCAACATTAGCAGCACCACCGACTACTTTGCCTGCTCCACCTACAGCTTTACCTGCAAGGTCACCTGCTCCACCGACGATATTCTTACCAGTGTCCATAGCACCTGATACTGCAGCTTTACCTGTGTTAGCAGCTCCGCTTAAGAGATTTTTGCCGAGTCCGAGTACACTACCTAGACCAGCTGGGAGAGCTTTTTGGATAAATGATGTCTGCTCACCGAGTAGGCTACCTAGTCCTACAGCATTGAGTCCTTTCTTCATGACTGCTCTCTTTACGATACCGAAGAGGAATGGTGCAGCCATCTTTACGAGTGACGAAGAAGAGCTCTTCTTCAGACCACTGATACCAGCAATCTTTTCTATTACTGATCCGAGTCCACCGCCAAATACTGAATTGACGATTCCTGATCCACTTCCGAGTACTTTGTTGACAGCATCTGGTCCTCCTCCGAAGAGTCCACCGATGTTTTCAAGGATACTATCATCAGTCTTATTGACCATGTCAAAGATTGACTCTGCTCCAGCCTTATCTTGGGCCATATCAGCCACTTTACCTAAGAGTGAAGGGAAGATTCCATCGAGTGCAGATCCTACATTGTCTTGAGATTCACCGAGGAAGCTACTTGCGTTTTTTGCTAATTGATCACCGATTTGATCCTTTAACATTTCTAATAAATTCATAATTTAATAGTGTTTTGAATATTTGAAAATATGGGTATATATACTTAGTTGGAAATCCGAGCTGTGCTCTTGATTTGATGTTTGAGTTTCTTAGCCTGAGTGACTAATTTTATCGTTTTGTTCTCCTCAATCTCAATGTCTTGGTGCAAAAGTACACTTTTTAATTGACCTATCATTGTCTGAGTGTCATAACTCGCTTGCTCTGTGACTCTGTTGATGAATTGTAGCCATTGATTATTTGGGTTATTCTTGAGCAGCACATTACACTGTGCTCGTGATATCTTGACGAATCCATCGAGTATTCTCTTTGCTTCCTCATGGCCATAGTCATGGAGGTAGAAGGCAACCCCATTCCCATTGATAGAGTCATGATCCTCTATGATATCAGTGACATCATCATTGACCTCTGTGATATAATCGAAGTATCTCCAATGATCAAGGTTCATCTGTCTTTGTAAGATTGGACTCTGATCAGAGATCACTCTCCTGATAAGTTGGACGTCGCAAGACTTATAGTAGTAATACTCCTCTATATCCAATTGGCTCGGTGAGATTCCATCTCTCATCTGCATCTCATGCTTGAGATATGCTCTGATATTACTGAGGTATGAGTGGGTCAGATCACTTGCTACCCCTGCATCGACAAGAGTATTAGCGATCTTATCCCAGTGTGGTGCAAACTCTATCTCAGAGATCTCCCACTTAGATTCCAATACTTGATCTAGTCTGTAGATCGCTTCTTGGATAGCGATGAGTTTCTCTTCTAATCTTCCTCTTTCTACTTGTTCGACGAATGAGAGTAAGTGGGGAAATTCTCTATATTTGAATAGGTCTAATATTTTTTGTCTCATTATATATTTTTGACTACAAATAATTAAATAGGTCACATCAATTTATATCGTAATTTCACCAATATGAATTCTAACCTATCTAATGCCGTTCTTCACAAGCGACTTTCAGTTGATTTAGTTTCAAAACTGGAGAAACTCAATAGAAATGATGAAGATTCCACAGTTTTAGATTTCTGCAAACAGGGGTTTAGATTTTTGATTGATGAGCTTACACACACTCATAATATTCAATTTTCGACATTTTTTTCACAACTCGCCTTCGCTGCTAATACGTATAAGATCGTTGGTGTTGACCTCTATCTGAGTCATCTCTGGCGGAAGTATGTAGAGTCAGGTGATCAGATCGCTAATGTGGACATGCGACAGCTAGGGACATATGTACTCCTATTCTGGTGTAAGGCTCTCAACCCTGATCTAGCTCAGAGTCAATTAGATGAGATCAAGCGACCGATACTCCCTACAGATGACTCGACTGAGCAGACATATGTCAGTACGATCAAGTTCATTGCACTCCAGGTAAATGTCAAGCGCTACCAACTCCTAGGATATACCGAGTCAGACCCACACCTCTTCAGGACTGTAGCATTTAATCTACCAGATCGCAACGAACTCTTCACTGAGAACCTCCTAGAGATGGAGCAGTACATGAGACTCCCAGTGACCCTCAATCTCATCGATGTAGTCATCGGAGATGACAAGATACTGCGTCCAGCTGGCTTTGTCATCGATCCAGATTTCTTGATAGATGTCACTGCAGTGTCACAGTGCTTCAGCACACGTGAGATCAATACACTCGGTCACCTGACTAAGAAGTATCTCAAGGTCGACTCCAATATCAATCTCATCCTCGGTAATATTGCCAATATGATGCTCGATGAGCTAGTCTATAATCCTGAGATTACATTTGAGCAGATAGCCCCTCAGCTCTTCACGATCAGTCCGATTGCACTGAGTCTGATGTCGGATGATGATATCCGCGATCTCTTGGAGAGATCCAAGAGTCACTTCATCAATCTCAAGCTCGTAGTCAATCAGCAATTCAACGAAGTAGACATCCAAAGAGAAAAATGCTATCTCGAGCCCACATTCTACTCAGTCAAGTACGGACTCCAAGGACGATTAGACCTTTACCGACAGGATGATGAGTCCCAAGTCTATGATATCGTAGAGCTTAAGAGTGGAAGACCATATCAGCCCAATGCCTATGGGATCAATCATAATCACTATATCCAGACTATCCTCTATGACCTCATCGTCCGTCATGTACTCCCTCCCCAAGTCAAGCCTAAGAGCTATATCCTCTATAGTTCGCAATCTGAGAAAGCACTGAGATTTGCACCAGTACTCAAGAGCCAGCAGATGGATGCCATCAAAGTACGCAACACGATAAGGATCATCGAAGAGATGCTCTCAGTAGTGGACAATGTAGACTTTGACACCATATTTGACTATCTCAATCCTGATGATATCTCAGGTCAGTGGAAGTTCGTCAAGAGAGACTTGACCAAGATCATGAATGTCGTCAGTCATCTCTCAGCGATCGAGCTCGAGTACTTCAAGCAGTTTACAGGGTTGATTGCGAGAGAGCACCATATCGCCAAGATAGGTACGACTGCAGGCGATGGTAGAGGAGGATTTGCTTCACTTTGGTGTCAGACGATCCATCAGAAGGAGCAGCTCTTCTCATCATTGCTATACCTCAAGATATCCAAGATCCACTCTGGTGACGATACACCTATCATTACTCTCGATAGACCGGTCGAGCAAGAGTCTCTCACTAAGTTCAGAACAGGTGATATCGCAGTCCTCTATCCACATTTGCCTAGAGCTAAGCAGCCACTCTCGAGTCAAGTATTCAAGTGTACGATCTTGGAGATCAATACAGAGTCAGTGACGATCAGACTCCGTAATCTCCAGCAAAACTTTGAAGTCTTCGATAAGTATCCAGTGTGGAATATGGACTCAGATCTGATAGACTCGAGTTTCAATTCCATGTATAGCAACCTCTTCGCATTCTTCGAGGCAGAGGATCGTAAGAAAGCCCTCATCCTCGGTGTCGAGCAACCAAGAAGTCAACCAGCTGCTCCACTCGTAGGGACATATGCTGTCACGGCTAACCAGTATAAGGTCATCTCCGAGGCGATCGCTGCACCCGATTATTACTTGATCTGGGGACCTCCAGGGACAGGTAAGACCTCCAAGGTGCTCCATGCCATCACACACGAGCTCTACTCTCACCATCAGCAGTCAGTCCTTATCGTTAGCTTCACTAATCGTGCTGTCGATGAGATCTGTCATGCAGTACTCACTGATCAAGCTCTGCGAGCACAAGCTCTCAGGATAGGATCACGCTACAGTTGTGGTCAGGCTTATGTAGACCTCTTGCTCTCTTCTCAGATGAAGACGATCAGATCTAGGGCTACCCTCAAGTCATTCCTCGGAAGCAAGCGAGTCGTCGTCTCTACAGTATCGAGTCTCATGGGTAAGAGAGAGATCTTTGACTTGATCGACTTTGATGTCGTCATTGTCGATGAGGCATCTCAGCTCCTCGAACCGATGCTGATCGGATTACTCCCGCATGTACCCAAGTGGATACTCATCGGAGATCACCAACAGTTGCCAGCAGTGGTCACTCAGGATGTCAGCCAGTCACAGGTAGATAGCCAATTACTCAATGATGAGATCTCACTCCTCAATTGTCGCAACTCACTCTTCGAACGGCTCATTACGATCAATCGAGCACGAGGTTGGACTCACAGTATGGGTATCCTTACAGAGCAAGGAAGGATGCATCAAGAGATTATGAGCTACGTCAATATCCACTTCTACGATCAGCAATTGCAGACCATCGCCTCGATAGATAGATTGCATGAGCCTCACTCTGATCATCTACTCGCTGAGATGCCACATCGATTGTGCTACATCAACTGCCCAGCAGAAGAAGACTTTACGAGGAGACAAAATCGTGCTCAAGCGAGAGCAGTTACCCAGCTGATCAAGATGTATGCGGACCACCTCAAGGCTAATCATATCCCAGTCGATCAATTCTCGATAGGCGTCATTGCACCATTCAGATCTCAGATCGCCCTGATCGGTAAGCACTTGCATGACGCTAAGGTCGACTTACAAGTTACAGTCGATACAGTGGAGAGGTATCAAGGTGGAGCCAAAGATGTCATCATCTACTCGACTACGATCAATCATCCTCATCAATTCAGACAGATCGTATCACTGAGCTCTAAGGGTGTTGATCGTAAGCTCAATGTGGCTATTACACGTGCCAGGGAGCAATTTGTCTTACTCGGAGATCGATCAGTCTTGACTAAGAATCCACTCTACAATCAACTCATCCAGCAATCAGAAACTCTCACTCTGAGTCCTGATGGGATACTCTAAGATGTCTCATCTCTTCAAAGACTGCCAAAATGATTGGTTATAACCCTCAAAGGTTGTACTTTTGCCGTTCTTTTGAACAGACAAGGGCTCTGCCCATTAACAATTTTAAGACTTAAGACATGGCATTAATAGGTACTATCCGTAACAATTTCTGGTTCGTACTCATCTTATTGGGATTAGCACTTGCTGCATTTATACTCATGGATATCAGCAGTGCTGGTAACAGAGGTGGTGTACAGAATCTGACTATGGGAGATATCAACGGTACAGAGATCGACTACGGCGAATTTCAACAGACTGAGTCTACATACTATAGTGGTAACTCTTCTGAGGCTTTCGCCAAAAAGAAAACAATCTGGGACTTCTACATAGAGAAGGCACTTATCGGAGAAGAAGCTGAGGCTTTGGGTCTCAATGTCTCCAAAGATGAATTGATGGACCTTCAGTTTGGTGATAACCTCAGCCCTATCGTCTCTCAGAACTGGACTAATCCACAGTCAAGACAGGTAGATAGAACTCAACTCAACCAATTCAGGACTGCAATCGAAGAGGATCAAGAAATGAACCCTCAATTCAGAGCATACTGGGCTGAGCAAGAGAAGCACATCATCAAGAGAAGAAAAGAAGACAAGCTCACTGCAATGGTCACTAAGGGGATGTTTACTCCGAGTTGGTTAGCAGAAGCGATCCATGCAGAGGACAATACGACAGTAGACTTCGAAGTGGTCAAGGTCCCATTCGATATGATGACTGCTGATGTAGAGGTAACTGACTCAGCGATCAGTGCATTCTTAGCTGATAACAAATCTCTCTATTACAAAGATGAAGAGAGCCGTATCATTGAATATGCAGTCTTCAACGTAATGCCTAATGCGAAAGACTCAACTGATATCTTCAATCAGATGAAAGAGATTGCCAAAGGATTTAGAACTACTGACAACGATTCTACATATGCACTCGTCAATAATGGTGGGTATGCTAACTTCTATTTTGGCGAAGACCAACTCCCAGAAGTGGCAAAGTCTAGAATCATGACTATGGGACTCGGAGAAGTCTATGGACCATACCAAGATCAAGGAAATTACTCCGTAGTAAAGCTCATCGATAAGAAATCAGTACCCGATACCGTAACAGCAAGACACATCTTGAAGAACTGTGACAGGAACAATGCAACAGAGTTGGCAACAGCGATGGCATTCATTGATAGTCTCAAGACGGTACTCAATAGAGGAGGATCGTTCGCTGATCTCGCAAGAGAGCATAGTGATGATCAAGGATCAGGTGCTCAGGGCGGTGACCTAGGTGACTTCGTCCAAGGAGCGATGGTTCCAGAGTTCAACGAAGTATGCTTCTACCAGAGTGGACGAGGATATCAGACTGCAGTGACGCAGTTCGGTGTACACCTGATAGATGTACAGGACAGGAAGTTTGGTGACAACTCTACTAAGTACAAGATCGCATCTATCGTCAAGCCTATCATACCATCAGAAGGCACTCAAGCTGACGTCTATAATACTGTCGCTGAGTACGTATCAGAGTATCGTACCGTAGGAGCGATCAAAGAAGCGATAGGGAGTGCTGCTACATTTGAGACTTCACCAAGTGTAGAGGCTAACGATTATGTACTCGGCACGCTAGGCGAAGGTCAGACAAGCAGAGATATTATCAAGTGGGCATTTGACGGAAGTACTGAGTTAGAGGATGTGTCACCAGAGGTCTACTCGTATAGCGATAAGGTCAATTACTATGACAATAAGTATGTCGTAGCGACACTCAAGTCAATAGAGAAGCCTGGGATGATGAGTGTAGCAGCTGCTAGACCACAAGTAGAGGATGCTGTGAGGAATAAGCTCAAAGCAGAGGAGTACATCAAGACAATGAATGTCAGTGATCTCAACTCATATGCGACACAGAATGGCTTAGAGGTAAAGACTGTCGATGCTGCGAATGCGAAGATTGGATTCTTGACTGGTATCGGACAAGAGCCAGAGGTCGTCGCTACTGCCATGTCTACTGACGTACAAGCTCACTCACAACCAATCATTGGTAATAGTGGAGTATTCGTAGTCAGACCAACTGCTAAGAATCAGCCAAGTGGTGATGCTAACTTGAGTTTAATCAGATCGAGTCAAGCAAGATCTACATCAAGTCAAGCGAATGTCAGGCTCTTAGATGCACTCAAGAAGAACGCAAAAATCGAGGACGGAAGATCTAAATTCTTCTAAGCCCAACGCATTACAAATGGATATGCCGAGTCGGTAAGAGTACTCTACCAAACGGGATCATCGCATTAAATATCATCAAATACGAATAGGAGTGAATATCTTCTATTCGTATTTTTTTTGGCTGGACCATCCTGTGATCTATCAGATACTGACGTCGACAACCTCTGAGCAGTGGAGTCTCTGGTGTATACCACATCCCATCGTGATGGAGTGCAATATTGCCATACGAAGTGTCAGTAAGTAGGTCGTCACGAGTCATGATCACATCATCTGTGTGTGGATAATCATGATAGCAAGCATTGATCTCTATCCGATCTGCATACTTATGCTCGTAGCCAAATGTGATAGGAGCAATAGCGAGTGTATTGATCGGTCTGATTACATATGGAGTGAGAGTAGCCTCTAGGATACGAGTATTGGAGTACAGTACACGATACTTCCTGATGCATTGAGTGAGTGGTTGGTCAGTGAGGACCTCAGCGAATCGAGCCATCATCTGATCGATGACGGTCACAGGACTTGAAGTCCCCAAGGAGCTAAGGGCTCTGGTCATTCTACTTTTGTGATAATCGAGTAGGGGGATGGTGTCATCATGCTCGACACGTAGAGTTTCAATGAATAGGGACATAGATTTTTTGGATGAGTTCTTGATATTCTGCTTCACATGTACTCTGACTTGTGATCCCACCACCGCTACGGAAGTAGTAGGATCCATCTCTCTTCTCGAGATATCTGATCAGCACAGAGGATTGGAGTTGATGGCCGTCATAGATGCCAAAGATGCCAGTATAGTATCCTCTGGGACCACTCTCGGCTGCTCTGATCATCTCCACGGTCTTCCCCTTGGGGGCACCGCTGATGCTGCCAGCTGGTAAGAGAGTAGAGATCAAGCTGCCATATTTCTTCCGATAGGTGTCAGTGAGTATACCGGTGATCTTACTACTCGTCTGGAAGAGTTCGCTAGCCTCACTCTTGATGAGCTCAAAGTATCTATAGTCTTCTACCTTGACTGATCTCGCGACTTGACTCAGATCATTACGCATGAGATCGACGATGGTAGCATGCTCAGCTTGTTCCTTCTTATCATCGAGTAGGTGCTTACCATCCATAATCGAATCTGCCCTCCGAGTTCCTTTCATCGGATAGGTCGAGATACTATCATCGTGGTCTATCATCACGAATGGCTCAGGAGAGAAGACAACAAATTCGTCGCGATACTTGAGCTTGAATCTCGCTTTGGCAAGAGAGAAGACATCACTCAGACTGCTGTCAAAGTCAAGTAACTCTGTAGCATATGTAAGATTAGTCAAGTAGCTATTGCCATATCTGATCCCACTGAGTATCTTCTCGAAGCCTTGCTGATACTCAGCGAGTGTAATAGGGTTAGGCTTGAGAGTAATCTGATGGTCAATGTCTAGACTAGGATGTTGGGTAGCGTAGAGTGGTGTCTCTATCCAGATGTCCTCAGGGATCTCATCAAGACTAAAGATGACAGGCTTGAGCATCTCATAATCTATCAAAAAGAAGTATGGAATCCCTCGTAGGGAAAAGTCATCCATCTGATCGATCACTGATTGTAGGTCTAGATTCATAGTTGCTATCGCAGTACAAATGTAGAGACTTACAATGATTCTATTTCACTCTTTTGCTAAATGCTTGAGAGAATGGCAGCAACTATGGAAAATTCCTTCTGTATAGATTAGATACTAGAGTTGAACAGAGTTGTTTTTGCCAAGAGCATTGAGATAATTGGCTAGATGTACACCCATACTGAAGCAACCCTGTAGCAGATATCCTCCAGTCGGAGCAAACCAATCGACCATCTCTCCTATGCAATAATGGTGAGGAAGAGCTGTGAGTTCTAAGTGGCGAGTCAGTGCTGATGGTGCCACTCCTCCAAGAGTGGAGATGGCTTCATCGAGACTCCTTGGACTCGAGACTTGGATTGGGAGTGCCTTGATTCGCAGTGCTAAGGTTTCGATATTGAGGTATTCTTCTTTGGTGAGAGTTGATTTGAGGAGGGCTAGTTTGACACTTGAGAGTTTGATTTTCTTGATCAATGTCTGAGAGATGGATAGAGTGGACGATGTGAGTCGGTCTGTAATCTCATTCAGTGTTAGCATCGGTTTGAGATCGATGGTGAGCACAGTGGTATTACTCTCTTGGAGTGCTTGTTGGAGAGAGTAACTCATCGCGTAGATTGCATTTCCCTCGAGGCCGTAGTCTGTGATGGTGAGCTCTCCAGTACTCCTGACTTGATCATGAGTGACTTCGATATTCTTAATCGGCTGACCACTATATGAGTCTAAGTAGTCATCATCCCATGCTACACTGAATCCGCAATTGACTGCCCTGAATGGAGAGACCCTCACCCCTTTACCTGCGAGTATCGACAGCCAATGACCATCAGAGCCTGTGATCCTCCAACTCCCGCCTCCAAGGGCAAATACTGTATGTGTCGCTTCTAATGTATGACCAGAAGCGAATGTGAATCTCCCATCAGTACCCCAGCCAGTCCACTGCTCCTGATACTTGATGGATACTCCGATCTGATCTAGGTAGTCCAATATTGCTTGCAGGACTTCTATTGGCTTAATCTCTTGTGTAGGGAATACTCTACCGCTCGACCCAATGTAGGTAGTAATCCCTCTCTCTGCCAACCACTCTCTTAAGTCACTTGGCGTAAATGCCTTGATCGCCGAACTGAGAAGCTCTCTGGGTACGTAATGCTCTACAAAGTCTTCAACAGTCCCTTCATGGGTCAGATTGAATCCACCCTTACCAGCTACTAGAAACTTACGTCCAAGAGTCTTCTGCTGCTCATAGATCGTTACGGTGTAGAGTGTCGGATCGAGATGAGCTGCCAAGAGTAAGGCTGATGGTCCGCCACCAATAATGGCAATGGTTGGTTTCATTGATTAAATGTAATGAATTCTTGGCTGTAACTCAGAGACGATCTCGATATCTGTGATAGAGCTCCATGTTAGCTGTCCACCTTTTTCTAATCTATGAGTGGGTAGCAATTCGAAAGATTAATGGGGGAAATTTTCTTTGGTGTGAAGGTTCAAGATATTCCTCTTAAGTCTGGAGACTTAAGAGATCGGGGCGGCGGGGAGTTTTTAAAAGACATACCATATCTTCACCAATACCTGATAAATCATACCATATTTTACCTTACAAATGTTTCATAAATGATTTGCTTCGTCAATTCTATTTCTTTCTTTGATAAAAAAGTGGCTGCTTTCACTATTCTTGCCTTGTCTATTGTACGGACTTGATCTAGGACTATTTTTCCCATTTTGTTTTGAAATAAGACATTGACTCTTGTTGGATAATTCGTCTTAGATATTGTCAGTGGTGCTATCGTTACTGTTTTCAGATGCCTATTCATCTCATTGGGTGATATGATTACGCAGGGTCTTGTCTTCTTTATTTCACTTCCTTGTGTCGGGTCTAAGTTAACGATCACGATTTGATATTGCTTCAGCTCCATTCTTCAATGTTCTCATCCTCAAAAATATCTGGTATCAAAAGTACATTATCATCTTCATCTAAATTTTTAGAAAATTGTTCCTCCCATCCTGCTCTTGGTTTTCCTACGGGTCTAATCACGATATGGTCTTCCTTAAGCATAATTTCTACCTGATCTTGAATGTTATACTTTTTAAGAATCATCTTGCTCAACCTTAAGCCCTTGGAATTTCCGATTTGAATAATTTTAGCATTCATATCCTTGCATTGTTATTACAAAGTAAATACATTTTAATTAGTTTCAAAAGTGGATTGCTTTTTTCTTCTTTTTTGCTTCCTGTGCTTTCGTTCAGTTAAGTCTTCATATTTTAGGAGTTTATCGGACTTAAGAGAGCGGGTGAAGGTGAGAAAGTGCAAACCGTATTGATTACGAATTTTATATCCATCTTCAATTGACATTGTATGAAGTTAGTAATTTGAAGATTAATGGGAGAAACTTTCTTTGGTGTGAAAGTTCAAGATATCCCCCTCTTAAGTCTGGAGACTTAAGAGAGCGGGGTAAAGGTCTGTGCCTTCCCGATATTTTCACTGTCACAAAAGTATTTTCGCTTATAAGCGATATCACTCAGTTACATACTTCTCCGATACTGTCCTCCCACTGCGAATAAGGCATCTGTAATCTGTCCAAGTGTACAGATCTTGACACATTGCATCAGTTCATCAAAGACATTGCCATTGTTGAGTGCTACTTTCTGTAGTTTGGCGAGGGCTTGACTAGCTTGATCTGCATTGAGCTTGTGGATGATATTGAGATTTTCGATCTGCTTGAGTTTTTCTTCTTCTGTTGCTCTGATTACTTCCTTAGGGATGACTGTCGGAGATCCCTTGGATGAGAGGAATGTATTGACTCCAATGATCGGAAACTCACCTGTATGCTTGAGTGTCTCGTAGTGGAGGCTTTCTTCTTGTATCTTACTTCGCTGATACATTGTCTCCATTGCGCCGAGTACTCCTCCTCGTTCTGTGATACGGTCAAACTCTAATAAGACTGCTTCCTCCACTAAGTCTGTCAACTCTTCGATGATGAAGGCTCCTTGGAGAGGATTTTCATTTTTGGCTAGACCGAGCTCATGATTGATGATCATCTGTATCGCCACGGCTCGTCTCACACTCTCCTCAGTTGGAGTCGTGATGGCCTCATCATAAGCATTGGTGTGGAGAGAGTTACAGTTGTCATAGATGGCATAGAGAGCTTGCAGCGTCGTCCTGATATCATTGAAGTCGATCTCTTGGGCATGGAGTGATCGACCTGATGTCTGGATATGATATTTGAGCTTCTGTGCTCGTGGATTGGCACCGTACTTATGCTTGAGTGCCTTAGACCAGATCCTCCTCGCGACTCTTCCGATGACAGCATACTCTGGGTCGACACCATTAGAGAAGAAGAACGAAAGATTAGGGGCAAACGCATCAATCTCCATCCCTCTTGATAAGTAGTACTCGAGGAAGGTAAATCCATTACTCAAGGTAAATGCTAACTGGGAGATCGGGTTAGCCCCAGCCTCAGCGATGTGATACCCAGATATAGATACTGAGTAGAAGTTACGGATACCGTAATCGATGAAGTACTGCTGCACATCACCCATCAACTTGAGTGAAAACTCAGTGGAGAAGATACAAGTATTCTGTGCTTGATCTTCCTTGAGGATATCTGCTTGTACTGTTCCTCTGACTGCTGCGAGTGCCTGAGTCTTGAGTGAGTTATAGACAGTTGGTTCTAGGATTTGGTCTCCTGTGAGTCCGAGGAGCATGAGTCCGAGTCCGTCATTTCCCTCTGGAAGGTCACCCTCATATGTCGGTCTTGGTAGTCCATTGTCATCGTAGATCTCCTTGTATTTAGCCTCGACTAGGTGCTCTAGTCCATGCTCCTTGATATAGAGCTCACACTGTTGGTCGATCGCGGCATTCATGAAGAAGGCACAGATCGTAGCTGCAGGGCCATTGATCGTCATCGATACAGATGTCTTTGGACTACAGAGATCAAATCCTGAGTAGAGCTTCTTCGCATCGTTGAGGGAGCTGATATTTACCCCAGAGTTACCAACCTTACCGTAGATATCTGGTCTATGATCTGGGTCATTTCCATAGAGTGTGACACTATCAAATGCGGTAGACAATCGCTTAGCTGGAGTACTCTTAGAGAGGTAGTGAAATCGCTTATTCGTCCTCTCTGGTCCACCTTCTCCTGCGAACATTCGTGTCGGATCTTCTCCCTTCCGCTTGAATGGAAAGACACCTGCTGTATATGGAAATTCGCCAGGTACATTCTCTTGCTTGACCCAAGTGAGGATGTCTCCCCAATCTCTATAGCGTGGGAGAGCAATCTTTGGTATTTTATTGTGAGAGAGTGACGTTGTATAGTTCTCTACCTTGAATTCTCGATCTCTCACCTTGTAGGTAAAGTGTTCACGTTGGTAAGTCTCTTTCTTCGCTTGCCATCCGTCTAAGATGGCTTTGTTTTCTATAGAGAGTGACTGAGTGAGGTCGGCTTTCACTTTGGTAAATGTAGCAGGATCATCCATCAATGACTCAGTCTTACTGATTGCATAGAGTTTGCTTGCTATCTCGGCTTGAGCATCTACTTCTGCATCATAGGCACGGAGAGTTTCGGAGATTTCTGAGAGGTACCTTGTACGAGCAGGAGGGATGATATATTGCTTCTCGCTACTGCCTTCTTCGAGATGAGTCTCTCCCTCGTCGGGAAATAGCTTACCCGCTAGTGCATTGAAGAAGGTATTGACACCGGGATCGTTGAATTGTGACGCGATAGAGCCATAGACTGGCATGGTATCGACATCATCATGCCAGAGTTCACGGTTGCGCTGGTATTGTTTCTTGACATCACGGAGGGCATCTTGAGCACCTCGCTTGTCAAACTTGTTGAGTACGATCATATGAGCAAAGTCAAGCATGTCGATCTTCTCTAACTGTGATGCTGCACCGAACTCTGGAGTCATCACATAGACAGACAGGTCAGCATGATCTACTATCTCACTATCCGACTGACCGATACCAGATGTCTCCAAGATGATGAGGTCAAATCCTGCATGCTTGAAGATGGCAATAGCACTGTCGATATCCTTAGAGAGTGCTAGGTTGTATTGTCGTGTCGCCAAAGATCGCATGAATACTCTCTCGTTGGAGATAGAGTTCATCCTGATTCGATCTCCGAGTAGGGCACCTCCAGTCTTCCGCTTTGATGGGTCGACTGAGATGATACCGAGGTGTTTGTCTGGATATCTTGCTAAGAATCTTAGGACGATTTCGTCGACTAGGCTAGACTTACCTGCACCGCCAGTCCCTGTGATACCTAGTACTGGGACTTTGCTTGTTTTGGCATCGGCTTTGAGTTGTGCTATCCAGTCATTGTCTTCTGGATAGTTCTCAGCAGCGGTGATTGCTTGCGCTATTGCGACTGGATTTTTGCTAGGTACTTGCTGGAGTTGACCATTGAGATTGAGTCCGAGAGGGTAGTCACACTGCTCGAGCAAGTCATTGATCATCCCTTGAAGTCCCATCTTACGACCGTCATCAGGGGAGTAGATTCGAGTGATACCATAGGCGTGGAGATCGTCTATCTCAGTGGGTAGGATAGTCCCACCACCGCCACCGAAGATCTTGATGTGTCCAGCACCTCTCTCGTGGAGGAGGTCATACGCATACTTAAAAAATTCGTTGTGACCACCTTGATAAGAGGTGATTGCGATCCCCTGTACATCTTCTTGGATGGCTGCATTGACGATCTCATGGACTGGTCTGTTATGTCCGAGGTGGATGACCTCAGCACCGGATCGTTGGATGATACGACGCATGATGTTGATTGCAGCATCATGTCCATCGAAGAGTGATCCCGCTGTAAGGATTCTGACTTTATTCTCTGCCTTGTACGCTGGTATTTTCTCCATACTTCAAATATCTCACATTTGACAGAGTAACAGAAGTAATTGGCTGACAGTTTATAATAAAGTAGGACTTACAGAATAATTGTAAGGATAGAGATGTGCTGTGCCTGTGATTCAGAATTGTATTTTGGCAGAGGAGTCAGAGTGAGGGAGTTCCATTTACCGGATCGGGCATATCGGGAGTCGTGACGAAGAAGCGATTCCCGATATGCCTTGTGTGCAGGTGTTCATCATACAGCTGGCATTTCTTTTACTTGGAATAATACTTCAGACTTCATCGCATCGAATATTTTAAAAATTGTTCCAATTGTCATATTAGAGGTTCCATTTTCAAGTTTAGAAATTTGAGATTTAGTTACTCCAATTGCTTCTCCAAGTTGATCTTGTGTAAGTCCCTTTTCTTTTCTTACTTCTTTAATGAGTTGACCAAATTGCATTAGCTTGAGTCTTAATTCATAATCATCTCTATCGGCAGTACCGATTTTGCCTATTAATTTGTTTTCAACGTCTTTAAGCTTATATGTTTTCATTTCTTATTTTTTAAATTTAGGTATCTATTTCTAATTTCTTTTGCTCTTTTGAGTTCTTTGGAAGGTAGTTTTTGAGTCTTCTTAATAAAGCCATGAGTGGCTACTATTAGGGATTTTGATTCTTTATCCCAAAATGCCAGAAGTCTTATTTGTTTTGAATTGAAATTTGTTCGGAATTCCAAAATTTCTTTATCAATCTTCTTTAATAATCTTGGATCATTTTTGAATCTTTATATTCTTATGTTCTCCAAGATTTTTTCTCTGGTCTTTCTATCTAAGTTTGTTAGATAATCTAAAGCTTCACTCGAGAATTCGACGTTGAATCTATATTTTTCTGAATTGTTCTTCACTTAACAAATATACGTCAAGTTGACTTATATGTCAACACTTAGCGATATCCTTTAGGTATTAGTTCTATTTTTCGCCTTCACTGTATTATAACAGATCAGCTATATCGGGAGTGCTGACAAAGAAGGCATTCCCTGATCATAGCTTGTTATCAGCTGGCAATTATAGCTCTATCTTTACCTCGGAAGCTAGCCCTCCGAATTCTCTAGATCAAATTTCTGTACGGTTCCAATAATGGGATCAGGGCGGACAGGGCGTATTGGTCGAGGTGGAAAATTAAGGGTATCATGGAGGTCAGCATTGAGTAAGCGATGGACTATAGAATCTACATCAGCATCTGCTCTAGCAATCTGTTCTTTTCTGCACTTATCGATTATAGTTGTACGTAGATTCTCTACCTTAACTTGATAGTACTCTTCTATGAGTTGCTCTTTATCTGGCAGTTCGACGGAACAACTGACTAATAACACCAAGAAAAAGAATACACCTCCAGTTCTCATTTCTCTATCAGATTTTTAATATCTGTGATACGGGTATCTCTCAATGAGTCGAGCGCGGTCTGATAGTATTTGTCGCTATTGTTGTCGCAAATTTTTTCAAACTTCCCAATTAAATCCTTCTTATTTGCCATAAACAAAGAATCCGCCTTACGCTGACACTCTTTCTGTACTTCCAGAACCTCATACTCCCCGCAAGAAGCAAGACCCAACACCAACAAGACCAAAACCATACTACTTTGTTTCCGCATCAAGGTCAATGTTTTTTCGTTTGAGTTCAAAGTTTTGTCCCAAGTAGACTCGCTTAACTGTTTCATCTGCAGCCAACTCCTCAGCCGTACCCGCCATTAGTATCTTACCCTCAAACATCAAATAAGCTCTATCAGTAATCGACAAAGTCTCTTGTACATTATGATCTGTTATTAGAATGCCTATATTCTTTTGCTTGAGTCTGGCTACTATGTACTGGATATCCTCTACCGCTATAGGATCTATCCCCGCAAAGGGCTCGTCTAAGAGAATGAAGTTAGGAGAAGACGCCAAGGCTCTCGCAATCTCTGTACGTCGGCGCTCCCCTCCAGACAGTGAATCTCCTATGTTTTTGCGTACTTTTTCTAAACCAAACTCTTTTATTAGAGACTCTAGTTTGTCAGCTTGTTCTTGTTTGCTGAGTGGCATCATCTCTAGGATGGCCTTGATGTTATCCTCTACCGACAACTTACGAAATACTGATGCCTCTTGAGGCAAGTAGCCTATGCCCTTACGTGCCCGCTTATACATCGGCAAAGCCGTCAATTCATCTTGATCTAGATATACTGATCCACCATCTGGCTTGACAAAACCGACGACCATATAAAAAGTCGTTGTCTTACCCGCACCATTGGGTCCTAGCAAGCCTACAATCTCGCCCTGCCGAACTTTAATGCTGACAGAATCGACAACTGTACGCAGTCCATATTTCTTTACAAGATTACTTGCTACCAATTCCATAAAACAAGGTTTCTATATCCAAGGAAGCCTCCAAGTCCCAGCCCGCCTTCAATGCCTCTAAATTAAGTTCTTTCGTCTTCTCTGGCAATTTCTTATCAGCGATACTCCCCGGCGTCCATTGCCCATCTGCATTAAGATCCTGTATGAGCTTAAGGCTATACTGACCACTCGGCAAACCAGAAAAAGCAAATGCGGTCTGCTCCGAAAGAATCTTCGTCGCTATGCGCTCTTCCTTTTCCATCAACTGCACCACGTAGCTTATCGAGTCAGACTTATTGACAGTCAGTAGAATATTTCCAAAAGTCTCAGGATCTAATGTCTTCAACTTGACTGCCATCGAATCCTTATATACTGGGCCATACCAACTCGTCACCGCTAGACTATCTAGAATTAAATCATATTCCCTATCCGTCTGCAGTGCACCTTTAAGATAGACTGATCGTCCTTCCGTCTTTATCTCAGCAATACGCGTTACAAAGGCCGTATCCTGCAGCGTGACTCGAGATGTGTCAGTAACAGCTATAGGCAGAGTGAATTCTATAACCATACTATCAGTAGGCAGCAGTTCAAGATTCTTAGTTAGGAGTCGTTGTCGATATTTCTCAAATGTCTTCTTTGTTTTCTTAGCTTTGATAGTATCGACTTCTGTCTCATCAGTAATAGTAAACAAAAGTGAATCTGCATTCCGATTGTTGTGCCAGATTTTTAATGTATCATCAACAAACTCCTGCCATACCAGCGTCGTATCA
The DNA here is from genome assembly GCA_938001865.1 of uncultured Saprospiraceae bacterium. Taxonomy (GTDB): domain Bacteria; phylum Bacteroidota; class Bacteroidia; order Chitinophagales; family Saprospiraceae; genus JAHDHH01. Next base: position 27,449 of record CALLAW010000035.1, read on the forward strand.
TTATCCAGCAATGCCACCACCAAGGAATCAGGTCGATTCTGATAGACGACATTGACCAAGCCTTGCACCCGCTGTCGTGCCTCTATTAACTTAGGGCTGTCCGCTTCGTCAAACATCTTCAAGGTCAACTCTGCCATAAGTGTATCTTGAAGCATGACCAATGAATCCAGAAAGGCCACCCTCTCTGTCTCTACGTCATAAGTGTAGCTCACATTCTGATCATCGAGAGCAAAAATCTGGAAGGTATCCGCCCGCAAATTTTCTAACGAGAACTGACCCTCATCATCTGTCCGCGTTAGATACAACGGCTTGATGGTCGCAAAACAGGTATCACTCAGATTATCATATAGCATCACCACGACATCTTTGACTGGGCTAGCTGTCAATGCATCTACAACCTTCCCCTTGAGGAACAACTGGTCTATCTCATCACCTGTAGAAAATAGAAAAACCAAGTTCTCGACAACATTGCCCTCAGTTATATCCTGTATGGCTTTACCAAAATTGATCTGATAAGTGGTGTTCTCTTTAAGCACCTCATTCTCAGAAAACTCAAATGTGACAACTTTTCCTCTTGCAGAAATTTTTGGCGGGTAGGCCAGAGGGGGCGACACAAAGACTTCCTTAACAGGATTGGACAACTTAATCCACTCGTCAAACACAAACTCTATTTTCCGTTGTGCAAAATTTGTTTGTTCATTTGGTGTAGAATCTGCTTCGGAGAGTTGCGGGGCAGTTTCATCTTTAATTCCACCTTGTGGCATTTTTATCTGTGCACAAGACACCAATAGAATGAGCACAACGAGAAGGGCTATTATTTTTGTTTTAATGCAATCCACTACTCTACTGTTCTATTGGGCTACTCTATTACGGGGATGAAATTTCAAAATTGTTTCTCTCAGATACTTCCTATCGATGTGTGTGTATATTTCTGTTGTCGTGATGGACTCGTGTCCCAGCATATCCTGCACAGCCCTCAGATTAGCACCACCCTCTACGAGATGTGTCGCAAAAGAATGTCTAAATGTGTGGGGACTGACATTTTTTTTCAATCCAATATACTCTACAAGATTCTTGACTATCGTAAATATCATCACCCGTGTCAAATTTTTGCCGCGCCGATTGAGGTACAAATAATCCTCGCAACCTGGCTTGATATCCAGCTCGTTTCTGTAATGGTGCATATAATACAGATTCTGCTGAATGGCTTCCTCTCCCATCGGCACGATACGTTCTTTGTTGCCCTTACCTGTGACTTTTATGTATTCTTCCTCAGGATAAAAATCAGATATCTTCAGTGTAATCAATTCGCTTACCCGCAAACCACAAGCATAGAGAGTCTCTATCATCGCCCTGTTTCTGTGTCCTAGCGGCGAACTCAAATCTATAGCCCCCAACAGTGCATTGATCTCTTCCAAGGATAAGACATCGGGAATCTTTCTACTCAGCTTAGGCCCTTCTATCAAGCCCGTAGGATCGTCATCGAGCAGGTCTTCTACCAGCAGATACTTGTAGAAGGCTTTTATGCCTGATAGCATCCGCGCTTGTGTCCGAGCACCCAAACCGATCTCGTGGATATAACCCAGAAACTCCTCGACATCTCTACTTTGTATCTGGAGAGGAGATACTGTTTTCTCCTTGATCTCAAGGAACTCTACCAGCTTGCGGACATCACGGATATAGGATTCTAGCGAGTTATCCGACAAGCCTCTTTCGAGCTTAAGATAAGCCTTAAATCCCCGTATACTAGACTTCCAATCCATCGACTCAAAGTTACCATATTATAGGCAGCTGTGGAGGCTATAATTGAGTATAACCTACCCAATCGGTCAATAAAAGGGTCTAATCAATAATTCCTAATTTATCTGCAAACATCGGCGTTACTAGTATAACAGGCGGAAGCGGGGAGCCTGACGCCGAGCCTGTCAAGCATGAGTGGGAGCGGGAGCGGCACAGCGCATAGCCTTCGCTTGACTTGATTTTTGCTTACTTTTCATCTAAGGAAAAGTAAGACTCAAACTGAGAACAAAAAAGAGCTGCTACATACAGCAAAAGTCTAAAACCATATGAAATATTCCACTAAACACAATTATCTCGTTTCATCAACTCATAATGATGTTCTGTATGCATTACACACCAATAGCTCAGCTCGCGTATAGACAGCTTACCTAAGACAGGATGTGGTAGTTGATAACTTGACAGCTGCTTTTCCGTAAACCGCGTCAAGCCTTTTTTAAGGGCTGTTTGCTCTTGTGCAAACCAATCAAGTACACGTGCTTTATCCTCATTGGTCAGTGGGTCAGGTACAACTGAGGCAGGCGCTTTGATTGTCTTCACCAATCGCTTGTAATCAGAGATAATCTGTTCATACGTTCTCTGCTCCCCTCTATGTTTGCCAAACTTGAGGCGTAAGGCGAGCTTGGGCAGGGTCAAGCCTTTGTTGAAAGCTCGAGTGGTCTTTCTAAGATGATCTAAGTGTTGTCCATTTGACCACTTCTCAGGTTTATAGACCTTGCTAAATTCTGTAGGGTCTTGCGCTTTGATATGCTCAATGACAGTTCCGAATTTGTCGTCTATTAGTTGCTTAATTTCTTGATGATTCATAGGATACTGTCCTTTAGTAACTTAAGGGTGATTATAGAGTGAAGATAAAAATTTACTGTATGTCCTTGTAACCTAAAATCCTTTAATCTTAAAATGAAAAAGGGGTGGAATAATCCTACTAATCTTCTACTCCTACCAATCCTAATTCAGACAGTAGAGCCCACAAAGGTGATAACTCGAGTACTTCATATGGACGTATAAACAAACTAGTTTGCTCATTACGAGAACGAAGATTCCTCGACGGTACTCGGAATGAAAAAGGATAGGAATAATCC
>CALLAW010000036.1 GCA_938001865.1 uncultured Saprospiraceae bacterium
GACATCAACTGACTCGACGATCACAAGGGTTACGACTACTCCAACAGAGACTACTATTGAGACACTCATCCAGATCGATAGTCTGATCGATGATAGACCAGTATTTATCTCACGACTTGACTCTAGTGAAGTCCAGCTCGATCTAGAACTCGATAGCCTGATTGTCAAAGTAAACGACATTGACTCTATAGCAATCGAACCAGAAAAACCAGCTAAGCCAATCGGTATCGCAACCTATAGTCGTGGTGTCGCCTACTGGAATAAGGCAAGTAAGTCAAAGGACCTCTTCGTAATGCATGATACTGCTAAGCCAAACACTCAGATAGAACTCTATAACCCACTTGTGAATAAAAGGATAATTGCAACGGTAGTAGCTGCGATTCCAAGGAATGCTTACCCCGATGACATTAGCTTAGTGCTTTCGCCAGGTGTTGCTGCCAAACTCGGTGCTAGAGATTCTAGATTCTATGTAGAGATGAAGTATTATAAATAGACTACTTTTGCCCTCTGATAAACAAAAAAACAAACATGCAGTACGTAGAGAATATCCTTGGCACTATCGGCAATACACCACTTATTAAACTCAATGCAATCGCTGAAGACATTCCAGCATTAGTACTTGCAAAGGTTGAGTACTTCAATCCAGGGCATAGTATCAAGGATAGAATGGCACTCAAAATGGTCGAAGTAGCTGAAGCTAATGGAGATCTTAAGCCAGGAGGAACCATCATTGAATGTACTTCTGGTAATACCGGTATGGGACTAGCTCTAGCTGCTTGTGTCAAAGGATACAAATGTATCTTCACAACAAGTGATAAGCAATCAAAAGAAAAAATGGATGTGCTGAGAGCAGTTGGTGCTGAAGTAATAGTCTGCCCAACAAATGTTGAAGCAACAGATCCGAGATCATACTATAGTGTTGCAGAGAAACTCAGCAAAGAGATAGACAACTCATGTTGGTTAAACCAATATGACAATCTTGCAAATACTTTAGGTCACTACGAATCGACAGGTCCTGAAATTTGGAAACAGACTGATGGTAAAGTGACTCACCTTGTAGTAGGTGTAGGTACGGGAGGGACGATAAGTGGTACAGGAAAATATCTCAAAGAACAAAACCCTGATATCAAGATCTGGGGAATAGATACCTATGGATCAGCTCTCAAGAAATATCATGAAACTGGTGAGATAGTTGAATCTGAAATCTACTCTTATATCACTGAAGGTATCGGTGAAGACATTATTCCAAAAAACATCAACTTTGACATCATCGACCATATGGAAAAGGTGACAGATAAAGATGGTGCAGTTGTCACTCGAGAACTCGCTATAAAAGAAGGACTCTTACTTGGTTATAGCTGCGGAAGTGCAATGGCTGGACTGCGCCAACTCAAGTCTCAATTAACAAAGGATGATGTTGTCGTTATTATCTTTCATGATCATGGAAGTAGATATGTAGGTAAGGTGTTTAATGACGAATGGATGAAAGAAAACAACTTTATCTAGAGTATCCAGCTGTTTACTCAGTATTCTTCTACAATAATTTATTATTCTAATTTTTAACTCCTTTAGGATTCGAATCAATAAGTGTACTCCTTAGACCTCTCTTGCTCAAACAACTCAGAGATCACTTTATCATAAGCTTCTATCGTTTTACACTTTTTGATTTTCTTGATAACCTGATCGGTATTGTCAAAGCGCTGGGCAAAGTATTCCCAATAGGAAAGCATCTTGCGGATGATCCCCTTATCTCCTGTTAGCTTCTCAGAGTATTCAATAAAGAGTCTGTCATGGAACTTGCTAAAGCGTTCTATTCGGTCTTCTGGATAGTCAACAGTATCTTCCTTAATCATTGATGGAAGAAATGGATCAGCAATCAGTCCACGACCTATCATCCAATGGTTTATCATTGGAAACAGCTCTGCCATCTCTCTATATCTTTCTACAGATGTGATATCACCATTGAAGTACAACTTCTGATCAGTACTTTCCACACATCGCCTGAAGCTATCTAAGTCTACTCCGCCGACATAGAGTTGCTTTCCGATACGAGCATGGATACCAATATTCTTGATAGGGTATTTGGCAAGTACTGGAAAGACATCTAAGATCTCGGCTGCATGGTCATAACCCATTCTCATCTTCATTGATACAGTGATGTCAGACTTACTGTGTACTTGATCTAAGATTGCATCGATGCGATCTGGATCACTTATGAGACCTGATCCAAGACACTTATTGGTTACCATTGGGTATGGACAGCCTAGATTCCAATTCAGTTCTATATAGCCTAGACTTTGGACGTACTCAGAAACGAATATAAACTCCTCAGCACTATTTGTCATCACTTGTGGGATAACGTTCATTCTAGCGTTATTCTTGACTTGTAAGTCCTTCTGATAGCCTGGCTTGATGATCATCTTCCCACCGAGCCGTATGTATGGTGCATAGTAGATATCTACACCTCCAAAGTACTGGTGAAGTGCATTCCGAAATCTATAATCCGTAAATCCTTGAAGTGGTGATGAGACAATAGTGCAAGACATGGGTCAAAGGTAGGAAAAGTGGAATTATTAATTCCTTGCAGGACAAAGGAAGACACACAGTTCAATTATGAAATTTCCAATTGATCAATAACTTTTAACCGAAGTCAATAAAATAAAACATAGGGAGTTTTTAATCCTATTTACTATTTAAAAACAGTAATTTTTGTAGACTTTAAAACTTCAGAATTCTCTTTAATACGTAGTATGTATAATCCATTATGAATTAGACTTACATCAATAGAATTGCTTATTAAGGGTCGGTCAGCCAACACAACTTGTCCACTTAACGATAAAATATCAAAGGTGTAATTCTTTGATAAGTTCTCTTTAATATCGATGTATATACGGTTAGTCGCAGGATTTGGAAAGGCAACTACTTCTTCAGTATCAAATGTAATTTCATTAGTATTGGAAGTTACTGACAGGTCAAAAAACAAATAAGGAGTAGCTCGGTTATAAGCTGGAAGCTCTACAGAGTGTTGTTCAAAATTACACGCCATTCCAAATTTATCTGGCTCACCAATAGTATGAAAATATCTAGAGCTGCTGATTGTTGAGATGTAAATTTTTCCATTAGGACCTAGTTGAGAATTATGGAATTGGGTTGGAAAAAAATCTAAGAACCCATCGAACGTATCGATCAGTAAGGGTGATGACGGAATGTTATCAGAAATATCCAATTGATACAGTTCTTTTGGGTTGTTAACATATAAGTAGTTTGAATTAGGAGATATAGATAAGCCTAGGAATCCTTCGTTAGGCACCACCGACCAAAAAGGAATTTCAAATTTGAGATTAAATGATCCGTCTCCAGAATTGAAGTCATACACTGCTACACAGCCACTTTGATTCCCAATAACAAAAGTACTCCCGTCAGGGCTGAATAATGTGTGAGGTCTAGCCCTAAAATTACTCCAAGGGCAGGTAAGCTCTAATTGGTTTGACTGTATAATAGTGCTGTTAGAAATGAGAAAACTCTTAATTTTGAAATCTCTAGACGCATATACAAGCCAAAAGTCATTAGTCTGCCCAATCGGTAATACCGATAATGTCCCTGCAACAATAGAATCAGTTAAGACGATCATTCGTTTTTCGATAACAGCACCTAGACCTTGATTTAAACTCATATCAAATGTGGTCGAAAAAAGAGTATCGGTTAAAGCTTCAGAACCTTGTGGACCGTCAAAAGCAGTAACGTTCGAATGGTATAAATGAAACACAGATTGGTCTTGAGGAATAACAAAATTGCATTTATCAGCGTTGAAGCCATTTGTACAAAACAAATCTATGATGACTTGTTGGTTGCTTAAGCATAAACCTAAACCACCTTCCATGATATTACCTGCGCTATTATAGAGGCTTGTACCATTAGAGTAGAACACTACATTACCATCACTATCAGAATGAGTAATTGTCTCAAGTCCAAATTCAACTTGGCTGTCTATTGATTCAAAGCGTAAACTGTCTTCTTCGAATACCATCTTGAAAGGAGTAAACAAGTCACTCTCACCATTGGTGTAGTAGCCTAAAGACCAAACATTGTTGAACTGTCCAAACGCTGATAAGCTTAAAAAGCACCCACTAATGAATAAACACTTTTTCAGTATTGAAGGTATTATTGTCATATTCTTTAATGATAAAGTAAAGCCCAGTTGATAGATTTTTCTTAAAGTTTAAATATTCAGTGACAGAATGCACATGACCTATTTGCATTCCAATTCTATTGTAAATAATTGCATTAGTAATATTACTTAAAATTTGTTCTTGATCATTTAATACACTTCTATTAATATTATCTTTATTATCACAAGAGTTATTAAATTGGACATTATGTTTCTTTAGTATGGCTTGAGCATAATATTTTGAATGACCTACATTGCTGTAACAATCTTGAGCTACATTGATAAGATTAGATAGTTCTGTAGAAATATCAGGTAACTGACCCTCTTTATCTCTAGTCGTAGATTCAGTGTAGAGCTTTATGACTGAAATGAAAGTAGAATCAAATTGGCAGAGAGGTTCGAATTGATTCGCAATACTATCGACTTTCTCTATGTTATCGGTTGTCAGAGAGTCTAAATTATTCGCAAGTGAACGTATTTCTTGTCTTGCTCTTGAAAATTCATCATAGTCATCTACAATATTATCTCTTGCATTATCAAGATTGCTAATCAAAGATTCTGAATATGAATCTATATAGTCATGATCAATATTCAAATCACCTAAGAGAGATCTAATTTGTTGAATTTGTAGTGCATTAGTAAAATATATTGTTTCAGCCCAAGACTCTACATCGTTATTTGTTAGAATGTGATTATTTGATATTATTGTGTTTGCAAACAACTGACTTTTAATCCATACATTTATAGAATCACAATAATTGTCTTGCTCAAGTAATAATTGTTCATCACTATTGCTCAGCTCTTCATCGTCACCTGATGTCAACGGTAGAATGACATTGTAGCAACCAGTTAACCCAGAATCATTTGTAATTTCAAAGATCGTAGTTGGATCTGCGTTTGTGATATAGTTATTATTAGATGGATTGACTTTAAAACGTGATAAAAGGGCATTCCCATCAGTAGACAGACCTACATATCCAGGGTTATTTACGAACCACTCATTTCCCTTTCTGTCTTGTTCTCCAATTTGGTCTTCTATTATTATCCCAGCATTACCTTCATTAAATTTATTTTTGAAAGTACGAGTATCGAAACAGTTGTTCTTTCTAAAAAGTATATTACAACCTCTGGTTGGATGACCATAAAATTCATTAAAGCAAATGCCTACTGACTCACTTCTTACATTTAATTGACCAAAACCTTCTTTAAAAGGACCATTTCTAAATATAGATCTATTAATGATACCATAGCTTAGGTTATTAGCGTCTAATCTGCAATAATTCAATGCATTTTCACTAAATCTCAAATTAACGTTCTCAGCTAGTACGAAATTACTTTGATTTTCAACTCCATATAGATTACATCTAGTCATCCTAAGAAAGCCACCATTGTAGCCATCTCTTGTGTTGTGGAAATTATTTAGATAACTGAATATTCTAGAATCAGTGGATTGAATATTCCCGTAATGATTATTTTCAAATTGGCATTCGACGATTCGGCAAAAAGGTGTATTGTCCATTTTTATTCCATATTCATCGCATGCAGATACATTTGCACTGAACATAAGGAAATAGTCTTGGTTATTAATAAAAACTCCGTATTTACAATTCTCAATCATTGGAACCTCGGAACCAAGTCCTTGAACAGTTAAATTACTTCCTGCAAAACGACTAGAAACTCCTACTTGAAAACCACTGATATATGTTCTGGAAATATCAAGTTGACTTGAATAACCCTCAATCGCTCCTCCAATTTTCTCTGATGAGCTAAATGAATTTAATGATCCCCTAAAATTACCAAATGTGATATCGCTATCCCATGCTGTTACACCGCTTGTGACATCATTAAAAGTACAGCCATTTATATAATTGCCTCCAGTACTTCCAAAATACCTAATACCCTCTATGTTATTTGAAAAATCACATCTAAGAAATGATGATACTACTACTTTATTTAGGACGATAAAACAACGAGTATCTTCAAAAGTATTAGTAGTGAAGGTTGCATCTGAGAAAATTACAGAGCTATTTTGTTCTGCATATATATAAGAAATTGCAGGATCATTTAATGAATTAAAAAGTCCTGTATTGACAAATTCACAACTAGTATAATACCCATGTTTATCATTGAATCTAATTCCACCTTCAATCACAATTTGAGAATTATTAGAGAATGTAAAAGATGTGTACTTTATCTGCGTATCAATGTCAAAAGTTAACGTTGAATTAGGTTGCAACTTAATATCTTTAAAATCCAAAGAAAGACCTTGCTTTAAAATCCAAAGAAAGACCTTGGTCAATAAGATTAGAGTAGGTTTCATCACCGGTTATTGCAATGTCATAAGAAACATTACCACAATTGTCTTGTGAAAATAAAGCAAAACTAAGAAAAGTAAAAATTGTAAAAAACTGATATTTCACATATTTCATAATTGATTATTTTTATCAAATGTAGTAAAATATAAACATTCATCATCAGTATGGAGTAGTAATTTTTAAAATCGTAACGTATACCTATCTATACATCGCCTTCTTATCTCTCAAGTAATCTGGTCTGAAAGAAAGCCTAGCTCCAAGCACTACACTTCTGAGATCTCGACTTTCTTTAACTTCAAATCCAGCTGCTGACTCTACAGTTTCATTGTAGCTATCCCATTTAAGATTAGGAGCAAACTCTAGACCAGCAAATGGAGTAATTGTAAACAAGTCTCCTAAGCCAATATCTAAACCAAGACCCGCAGCTGCAGTGAAGAAGGTTTGATTGCTTTGTGAATCGACACTAGGAAGAACTGTCTCACCATCATCTGCGTACATTACATATGATAATCTCCTTACTCCTGGACTCAGATATGCGTAGAGTCCTTTGGTCAGAATATTGCCTTGCTTAGAAAACGTAGGGCAATTACAATCACCCTCTATATCTAAGAAGTAAAAGTGGACAGGGACTTCGGCACCGAATCCATTCTGAACTGCACTTTTGATGTCTGGAAATTCAGATCCAGAATTTAATAATTCATCATAGACATTAATGGATTGCTTACTTGTGGTAATGTATGCTGTAGGGTGAAATTCTACTCGGTAATTTTTTAATCTTAACCAATAAGAAATACCAACAAAGTGAGAAGTCTCAAAGATGACATCTTCTGAGACATGGTTATTCCACTCATCTTGCCATTCTATTTGATTTGGTTGATATTTATACACAACTGAGAACTGACCAGTAAGAGTGAGAGTACAAAAACTCAAGAAAACTGTCAATACTAAATAGACTTGGAACTTCCGCATTTGGAGATATTTGGTTTGAATAATGGTAATAGAACGCAATAATTCCATGTTTAGGTGTAATTTTGCTATCAAATTCATTTCGAGTAATATCGGAATGATTTTGTAACCATCATAACATTTTGCCTACGAGCAACTCATAAAGAAACACTATCCTTGAAAACTAAGAGCATCCACAATCAAACTGTCAATGTCGTCACACTAGGCTGTAGTAAAAACCTTGTGGATTCCGAGAATCTCATCACTCAGCTCGAGGCAAATGAGGTAGAAGTGAGTCATGATAGTAATGAACTCAGTGATGTCGTCATCATCAACACATGTGGCTTTATAGACCTCGCTAAGGAAGAGTCTATTAATACCATCCTTGAATATGCTGAACTTAAGAAGGAGGAGAAAATAGAAAAACTGTATGTAACAGGATGTCTCTCTCAGAGATACAAAGATAATCTCGAAGAACAAATTCCAGAAGTTGATGCCTACTTCGGAACTGTAGAGCTTCCAGCCTTACTTGAGAAATTCGAAATAGATTATAAGCATGAGCTTGTAGGTCAGAGGACAATCACTACACCAGCTCACTACGCATACATGAAGATAAGCGAAGGCTGCAATCGGACATGCTCATTCTGTGCTATTCCATTGATGCGTGGTAAGCATATCTCTAGATCAATAGAAAGTCTTGTCGAAGAGGCAAAAAACCTTGCTAAGCGAGGTGTAAAAGAAGTGATGCTCATCGCTCAGGAATTGACATACTACGGATTAGACCTTTATAAGGAAAGAAGGTTACCAGAACTCTTAGATGCTCTCTGTGAAGTGGATGGAATAGAATGGATCAGACTGCACTATGCTTACCCATCGAAGTTCCCTACTGAGATCTTTGAAGTAATGGCAAGACAACCTAAGATCTGCAACTACCTCGATATGCCACTCCAACATGCAAGTGATCGAGTATTAGATAATATGAGGAGGCAGATCACCAACAAAGAGCAGCGAGACTTAATCAAATTAGCAAGAGAAGTCGTACCTGAGATTGCTATCCGTACTACCATGTTAGTTGGGTATCCAGGGGAGACTGAGAAAGACTTTCTAGTCCTTTGTGACTTTGTCAAGGAAATGGAATTCGAAAGATTAGGTGTATTCCTGTATAGCCATGAAGAAGATACAAGGGCTCATGTAGCACCAGATGATGTGTCACCCGAAGATAAGGCTGATCGATCTAATCGTCTCATGGAAATCCAACAAGAGATCTCATTTAATAAGAATGCTGAGAAAGTAGGACAAACCCTCAAAGTACTTATCGATCGGAAAGAAGGTGGATACTTCGTCGGACGGACAGAGTCAGATAGTCCAGAAGTAGACAATGAAGTCTTAATCCCAGCAGCTGACAACTATCTCAGACAAGGAGACTTCGTGATGGTTAAGATTACTGATAGTGAAGATTATGACCTGTATGGAGAATTAGCCGAATAAGTTTAACTCTAAGCTTAAACTCAGCAATTACTATCGATAGAATGCTGTTTGTAGTCTATCATAGAATTTCACTTTTAAGATCTTTACACACTCACCCTAGGATCTATCAATCGATACACACCATCAAGACTCATATTGATGATGATAAAAAGGACACTAACCGTCAAGATACAGCCTAAGAGTAAAGGTACGTCATAATTAAGCAAGGCAGTGATTGTCAACTGTCCAAATCCCCTAAAATTAAAGACACTTTCCACAAAGAATGCTCCACTCAACAGAGACGCAAACCATCCAGTAGTCGCAGTGAGTATTGGATTGAGAGAATTACGGAGGACATATCTGAGGATAATTATTTTCTGTGGGAGACCCTTAGCTTTTGCTAATAAGACATAGGGTTGATCCAAGACATCTAGAGCAGCACTTCTGGTAATCTGAAGGATCACACTCACTGGTCTGATCCCTAAGGCTATCGATGGCAATATCAAGTTGCGAGGCATCAAGACTTCATCTCCCAAGTCATTGAGGACTTTGAGACCTCCTTGGATATTTAGCCCAGTGAGATGATGTAAGACATAGCCAAATGTCAAGGCAAAGAAGATTGCACTCACATAGCTCGGTATCGAGTATCCCAGTGTAGACAATGTCAGTAAGAAGTCATCAATCCAACTCCCCTGCTGCAATGCAGAGATCAGCCCAAATAGTACACCTAGCACGAAAGCGATCAATATAGCACTGATGGCCAACAACAAAGTAGATGGGAGAGCTTGGCTGATCATCTGCGATACAGCTCTTCCTGATTGATAACTTTCACGGAGGTAGGGACGCTTGATTACTAAGGTCGTAAAGCCCAAAGGAATCTGAATAGCCACCTTATCTGTTAAATGGTCAGCGACACGATGAGTGAAAATAACTGGACTTACATCCCTAAGATAGTATCTGAGTTGTGTCCGCAGCGGTAGATCAAGGCCAAGAGTCTTCCTCTTCTGCTCAAGCATCTCACTGTCAAACTGCTGCCCAAATGTCAACCTTGCCGGATCCACAGGTGACAGGAATATAATAGAGGTAATCAATAAGACTACGAGGACCAACGAAAGTATGCCTAGACCGACTTGTCTAAAAAATGTAAATAACATATCATCAGCTAAAGTAAGCTTATGAATGCATTAACACCCATTATAGAGAGTAAATCTCTCTCCGAAATGATTAATTCTAAAGAAATTGTAATTGCGAAAGGGTACTGATTATTATCTAAGCGTTGAAGCTAGTGCCGCAGCCGCATGACTCAGTGGCATTGGGATTATTGAAGGTAAATCCTCTGTTATTCAATCCTTCTACCCAGTCTACTTCCATCCCTATGAGATAGATACCATGTGCCTTCTCCATATACACTGTGATTCCATTAATCTCAAAGACTTCATCTTTATCAGTTTTTTCATCAAAACCAAGGAGATATGAAAATCCAGAACATCCACCACCTTTGACTCCGATCCGAAGCCCATAATGCTCTGGGACATTCTTTTCTTCGATCAATCTTTTCAGTTGTACGACTGCTCCGTCAGACAGAGAGATTGGTTGTGTTGTTGTTATAGTTGACATCTTGATTGTATTAGTTATCTTGTGATTGTTCTATATTAACCCTCACTTATTCATAATAGTTTTACAAAGTTAGGAATTGTCAACAAACTCATCTAACCAAAGCGATGAAAATATCAAAGAGTCTTTATCCTTATCTACTTTTATTCTGCTGCCTCGCTTCGCATTTAGCAGTAGCGCAAAACAATGCTAACGATCTGTACAAAGATCTCAGCATCCGCAATATCGGTCCAGCTGGCATGAGTGGTAGAGTCACTGCCATAGATGCCATAGAGAGCAAGCCAAATACAATCTACATCGGCTCAGCATCGGGAGGAGTATGGATGAGCAACAATCGAGGTATCACATGGCAACCAATCTTCGAACATGAAGCTACGATGTCTATCGGTGCTCTCAAAATCAACCAATCCAACCCTGATGAGATCTGGGTCGGAACTGGAGAAGGGAATCCAAGAAATAGTCACAATAGTGGCAAAGGAATCTACAAATCTCTAGACGGAGGAGCATCTTGGAAGCTCATGGGCTTGGAGAACACTAAGGTCATCCATCGTATCATGATAGATAAGTACAACTCAGATATCGTATATGTAGCGGCTATGGGGAGTGCTTGGGGACGAAGTAAGGATAGAGGTGTCTACCGTACTCTCGATGGCGGGAAGACTTGGAGTCAAATCCTCTATATCAATGAGACTACTGGAGCTGCTGATATGATCGTAGATCCCGAAAATCACAATAAACTCTATGTCGCAATGTGGCAACATCAAAGGACACCATGGGGATTCGAGAGTGGTGGTGAGGGTTCGGGGCTCTATGTCACTCATGATGGAGGTGACAACTGGAAGCAACTCGGTAAGGAAGAGGGCATCCCTACAGATACGCTTGGTCGGATCGGTCTCGCAGCAGCAACCAATAAGCCTGACGTCCTCTATGCTCTCATCGAGACCAAAAATAAACAAGCAATCTATAGATCCGATGATGCTGGACTCAATTGGAAGATGCAATCTGATAAGAACGTCGGTAATCGACCATTCTACTACTCAGAAATCTACGTAGATCCATCTAATGAAAATAGAATATTTAATCTCTGGTCATATGTCAGTAAATCTGAAGATGGAGGCAAGACATTCTCAACTATCATGGACTATGGCAATAACATCCACCCCGATCACCATGCGATGTGGATCGACAAGAATAATCCCAACTATATGATCAACGGCAATGATGGAGGGCTCAATATCTCAGAAGACGGAGGTGATAATTGGAGATTTGTCGACAACCTACCGATTGGGCAATTCTATCATATCAATATCGATGATGAGTTCCCATATCAAGTCTATGGAGGGATGCAAGATAATGGCAGTTGGGTAGGTCCTACCTCAGTCCTCAAGAGAGGTGGTATAAGGAATAGTGACTTCCAAGAGGTCTACTTTGGTGATGGATTTGACATAGCTCCGCTCCCTCATGATCATACTAAGGGCTATGCCATGTCTCAAGGTGGCAACGTCTCACTCTATGATAAGCTTACTGCTCGCAATATTTTTATCAAGCCTGTCAGATCAGATACTACTGATCTGAGATTCAATTGGAATGCTGCTCTAGCTATAGATCCCTTCAACGACTGCGGAGTCTACTTTGGTAGTCAGTATGTGCATTATAGTGATGATTGCGGCCAGAGTTGGACGACGATATCTGATGATCTGACGACCAATGATCCAGCAAAGCAAGATCAGAGCAAAAGTGGTGGCCTTACTCTCGACGTCACAGGTGCGGAGAACCATACTACCCTACTCACCATAGCCCCGTCTCCATTAGATGAGGATGTAATCTGGACTGGAAGTGATGATGGTCGTCTCCATGTCTCTGCGGACAAAGGCAAATCTTGGAAATCACTAGAATCAAGCCTACCAAAAGCTCCAAAAAATGCCTTCATTCCACAGATAGAAGTCTCGATACATGATCGAGGTGAAGCCTTCGTCGTAGTCAATAATTACCGTCAGAATGATTGGCAACCATACCTCTATCATACCAATAACCTCGGTAAATCTTGGAAGTCAATCGCTGCTCCGTCAGTCATGAAGTCGTTCGTCTGTAGTATCGTCCAAGATCATATCAACCCCAATCTACTCTTCGCAGGGTTAGATGATGGACTCTACCTCTCATACGACAAAGGGAGCTCGTGGGCAAAGGTGACACAGTTTCCCTCAGTGCAGATCAGAGACATGAAGATACATCGTGGTCAAGACGACCTGGTGATTGGAACATTTGGTAGGGCTCTATGGGTCATCGATGATCTCAATGTCATCAGGGCTCATAAGCAGAAAAACAACCCTACCAACGCAGCGATCATCTCTTATCCAGTAGATAGAGCTTATCATACATCTAGCAGGTCTGTAGATGGTCATCGGTTCATCGCCCAAGGGATGTTCGTCGGAGACAATATCTCCAAATCTGCAAGAATTAAGTATTGGATCAATCCTGATAGCATCACAGACAAGAATAAAGAGAAGGTGCTCGTAAGGATATTTGACAATCAAGGTGATACGATACGTACCTACGATCACAGTCCTGTCAAGGGACTCAATACGACGATCTGGGGACTCAATCGAGATGGAGTCAGATATCCGAGTTGGAAGTCTCCAGAGCCTGATGCCAAACTTCCCGGTGGAGCCAACGTCCCAGCAGGTACATATCAGGTAGGTCTCTACTATAAGCAAGATAGTACATTCCAAGAGATCACCGTACTAGACGATCCAAGACATGATCCTATCACTGAGACCAATATAGAATCGTATGACGAATTCGACGATCTGATCACAGCTGCAACTGCAGGCTTCGAACGATTGAAAACTTATCAGAGTGAATTAGCAGATGTCAAGTCGTATATCCAAAATCAACCCGACTCAATCAAAACACCTCTGGAAGAGAACATGAAGGCTCTCAATAGTCAGATAGATAGCCTTCAACTCCTCTATATGCATCCCAAAGATGTCAGAGGATATCTCAGTAACAAAGGCAAGCTCAATGAACTGCTCTGGCCTACATCTAACTATCTCAGATCATACTGGCAACCATCAGGTGACAATGCAGTGAGACAACTTGCAATACTTAATGAGAGAGTAGCCAACATCGAATCAGCGATCAATACATTTAGGGAAACCAAGATGGATCCATTCAAGCAAGAGGTGCTCGGATTAGACCCTATCTTATTCAAACCAGAAGAAAAGTAACTCTCACATAAACTCTATAATCATGAAATCTCCAATCCTATTCTGAGCCCTTTTGCACCCTGCTCTTGATCTCTCTCTAACCAAGACTTAGAGGCAACCATCGATGGGTGTGACTTAGATGTAGATGCCAAGGTCGAGATGTCATGAGACGCTTGGATCAGCTCCACTGTATAGCACTACACTTACTGTGAGCTATGTCACTACCGTACTTGGAGTCATCAATGAAGAGTGTGAGTTAAGAGACAATATCCAATAGTTCTATCGAGTATTCCTTTGCATTTAGCTCAAGCGTCTCCAATACCCACACTTGAGATAGCTGCCTTCTGGGAAGGAAATCGGATGATCAAAGTCATGGAATGTCTTCTTGTAGAGTTGGTATCGAGCATCTGACTGACTGATCCCTTGGTGCATGACACTGAAGAATGCCTTACTCTCTATCCGACTGCTACATGATGCTAAGATCAAAGTACCATCGAGGCTCACTAGCTGACTCCCAAGATGAGATAATCGTTGGTACACTTGAAGAGCCTTAGGGACTTCCTTAGCTTGCTTAGCGAATGATGGTGGATCGATAATCACGATATCATACCGATGTCCCTCACTGATCAGTGTAGCGAGTGAGTCGAAGGCATCACCAGCTATCGTCTTATGGCCATCTTCTGCTCTATTGATCATGGCATTGTGACGAGCTAACTGGAGTGCTTGCTTACTCACATCTAGACTTGTCACTTCTGTAGCTCCTCCGACTAGAGCATGTACGCTAAATCCACCTGCATAACTGAATACATCTAAGACCGTCTTCCCTGCTGCCATTTGCTGTACTTGATGGCGGTTATGCCTATGATCGAGAAAAAATCCAGTCTTGTGCCCCTTGATCAGATCAGCCTCAAAGATAACTCCATGCTCTCTGAACTGTACGAGAGCAGAGGTCTCATCACCTACGAGTGTACTCCCATCCTCCAAGTCAGTACCCGAGAGTGCTACCTTACGAGACAACCTCAATATCACTTGCCTTGGTCTAAACATCTTGTCCAGCGAACTCAATATCCCATCGAGATACGGTATCCAAATCCCAGAGTATAACTTGACTACAAACTTATCATCATACTTATCTACGATAAGACCAGGGAGACCATCATTCTCTCCGAAGATCAGACGGCAACTATTCAGGTCTTTATGCAGATATGGCTTACGCAATGTGTATGCTGCATTGAACTGAGTCAGTATCCAATTGTCATCTATCCGAGTGCCATTGATTGTAGTTAGCACTTTGATACGGATGGGAGATTCTGCATCATAGAGTCCTAGTCCCAAAAATCGATTCTTAGCTCGGTCAAAGATGATAGCGATATCACCTGTATTGCCTGCAGCAGATTGCTTGACTATACTCTCATCGAAGATCCAAGGATGTCCCTTCCTGATCGCATACTCGGCCGCTGCCTTGACCTTGATCGCTAATGTTGACTGTGGTGATCTCATTGGCTGCAAAGGTATCTGTTATCAAAGACTCTGAATAGAATTTGCTAATTTTACGATGCAATGCAAATCGATATGAAGACAGATAGGGAGTTAATAGGGCTACTAGGTAATATTACTGGAAGAGTACAAGGGGTGGGATTTAGACATTACACTCAGGTAAAGGCAACCGAACTGGGACTCACAGGTACTGTCCGTAATCTTACTGATGGCAGTGTCAGCATAGAGGCGTATGGCGATAGCGATCAAGTCAAATCACTCATTAATTGGTGCCAATCAGGACCTAGCTCTAGTCATGTAATCTCCTTTTCGTTTCAGTTTATTGATTATAAAAGCCTAGATTATAATGGGTTCAGAAAAATATAATAGAGTTGTATGTCATCAACAAAACAACCGTATTTGGATGATTATTACTATAATTTAAATTCTATATGAAATCAGAGTTCTGTCAGTGTAGAGCTACAGATCTTTACTTGAGTTGCTTAGGTGTCAGCAGTTGATATGTACTCACGTTATCCAATCTGACGTCACTCCAACTCTCTAATTGCCATCTGCAGATCAGTACTGCACACGTAGGAAAAGCTGATATCTCTCCATGACTTACCTCATCTGCTACATTGAGGCAACTCCCATTGTGGCTTGTAAGCATTACTGTATCGATATCATCGAGAGTATTGTGTAAGTAATCTACATAAGTACTCCCACTATCGTGGAAGGTATACAGATCATCATGATACGTAATCAATGACTCTGGTACACTTAAGTATCGATTGAGTATGGCGAGTGTTGCCCTTGTCCGTACGGCTGTACTGCAGTAGACTTTATCAGGTATGAGATGCAGAGCTTGCATCCTTTTGCCTATGAGGTTACAGTCAGATTTGCCCCTATCTGCGAGTGGTCTCAGTTTGTCTTCAAGGTAAGATAGATCATGTGAGGACTTAGCATGACGTACAAGGAGCATGATTTTTTCACCGATCATCGCTGACTGATATTATTTGTTCTTCTGATAGGCATCTGGGATATTGCCGTACTCTAGCTCTTGAAGATCTAGATCATAGAGATCAGCGTATGCCTCAAACGCCGAGTTATCCTTAGTCAATTGATAGAACTCAGTCAATTGATCTGAAAAATCAAGATGATAGTCTGAGTGTAGCCCTCCGATCAATTTGAATACCTTGATCATCCGCTTGATGATGTAGTCGTAGTATTTCTCATCTACCATACGTCCTAGCATCCCTCCTTCTAATCGAGTAAACCCTAAGGATGCTAGCACAATCCTCAGATTGAGCTCAGCCTCACCGTACTTATCTTTAGTAATAGCGACATGATGATTGATCCGACCACTCATATCTCTGAGGATCCTTACACTATGCTTACTGCTATACTCATGTCCTTGGTAGTGATTGAGTAGGCTTGATAGCTCGTCGTCCACATCTGCTCTCCTCTCTTCTGTCGTCTCACTCAACTCGAGCAACTTGAACTCTAACTGCTCGATGAGGTTCTTAGCCTTAGGGATGAGCCTGATCAACAACTTATCCTTCTCCTTCATGGGGAGGTTGAGGATTTCTTGTTTGAGTTCTGGAGAGATTTTTCTACGCATCGTAGTAGCTAATTTACTCTGATGACTATGGGTTAGATCTCTTGTATCTCTTCCAGATAGATTTGAAAGACTTACACATCATCTGAGCAGTCTCTGCATTGAACTTGATCACATCTTGTGAATCCTCAGTGGCTGGGGCACAACAAGCGACACACTCTCCTGTAGGATCATAGATTGCCGTCTCTGTGATGAATGGGTTGAACTCTGACTCAGGGAGTAGGAGGAAGTTATTACCCATCTCTTCAGTTGTCAGGCCATACATCTTCTGATAGAGCTTCATATTCTTAGTGATGTCCTTAGTAGCTGGTACGATATATCTGTACTTCGCTTTCTGTCCGAGATTGACACTTACGATTTCATTGAAGTCCTTATTCTCTACATCATAGTGAAGTGATGGTGAGACGACCCAGATGACTTGTGATTTGTTCTCGAGTTTGATGAGTTGTTTTAATGTCATTTTATTCATGTTTATATCAGTCAATTCTTATCTACGGACATAAAAGTACGGTATATCTAGATATTATAAATAGATATAATATACTTTTACAGTGTTAATCTGTTCGAAAACATTTATTTATTTGTTAAAGGAATGGTGTAATCAAATCATTTGAAGCAAAATCAAGTAATATTTGTAAAGAACATGGTGGACTGTCAGATAGACAACTATTTGATTGTTTACTTTCTGAGTAACTTTGATATTCCGATCCATAGAGATGGACGAATTCTAAATTTAAGTAAAAACACTGAAAAATAAATACACAATGATATTAAGACAATTTACACTGATCGCAAGTCTCCTCCTCGTTGCAAGTTTTGGATTTGCACAAGCATATGAAGCAGAAAACGAAGGATGGCTCGTAAGTCTAGACGAAGCATATGAACTCTCACAGGAAACAGGTAAGCCCATCATGGCTAACTTTACTGGTAGCGACTGGTGTGGATGGTGCAAGAGATTAACAGCAACTGTATTCTCAAAGAATGAATTTCAGGTGTGGGCAGAGGACAATGTAGTCCTTCTCGAACTAGATTATCCTAAAAGAAAGCAGTTACCTGATGATATCAAACAACAAAATGCTGGACTCCAGCAAGCATTCAAGATCCGAGGTTATCCATCAGTATGGGTATTTGATCTCGCTAAAGATGCCGAAGGGAAGTATAGCATAGAGGCATACGGCAAGTCGGGTTACAAGCCTACTGTAGCTGAGTTTACAGATGAGATGGACAAGTTCTTGGGTAACTAATAGCTATTCATTACTTACGACCGACTAGGGAGTCTGAGAGTCGAGTAAGTTTAACTTTTTCATACTCCCAATTAAAATCCAAACTTACCTCTTTGCAGGCAAGTTTGGATTTTTTGTATTCGGTAGGGTCTTCATAGTGGGTAATCCCTGCAAGCAAACCAGGGATATCATATGTCTTGAGGAGGTAACTCGTAGGATACCTCTCTTGTAACTTACGATACTCTGGGTAGTCCATATGGAGTGCAGGTAACCCATGATGACAGTAATCAAAAAACTTATTGGTCAACGAGTAGTAATAGCTCTGGCTCACAGCATCTAAGAGATTGAGCCCTAACCAACACTGAGCAAGTAGTGAGTGTAATTGATCTGGCTTGACCCAATCGTGAAATTTTACGTTGGGTAGCTCACCAAACTCAGCTCTGAGATGTGGTAGTAAGTCACCATTGCCAATGATCCAGAGATCATATGAGTCTAAGTAACCTTGCTGTGCAGCTCTACAATAAAGCTCTATCCCCCTACCTTGATTGACAGCACCGAGGTAGACGATGATCTTTCTTGATGATTCTCTGTGTGGCTCTCCGAGATGTTGAGCTACCTGGGACATCTGATTTGCAGTATGAGGTGGGACATTTCTCACTACCTCGAACTGACACTTATACTTCTGACCAAGGATATCTGCAAGAGATTGATTGACTGTAATGCACTGTGTCTCAGAGTTGATAGCCCATTTGCCTAGAGCAGTCCAGATAGCCTTCTTGATCGGACGATCCGCTAACTCTGGCACCTCCGTAAAGTATTCATGGGAATCATAGATCAATGGTAACCGCCTTAGCACACTATAGAGCTTAGCAGCAAGCATGGTATCAAGATCTACTGCATAGACCACGTGTGGACTGACAGCGAAGAGTCTTACAAGCAGTCGGAGATTATACTCGAGGTAAAATCCAAAACCACTCTTAAACCAGTGAGTCACACGGTCATCATGCATCTCATAGCTCCTTGACAGCCAAGTCACCTGATGCCCTATCGTAGCTAAGTGACTAGAGATCCGCTGCATCCTACGATCATACTCTCGATAGCTCGTAGAGAGTATCGCTATCTGAGGTCTACGACTCTGATTCAAGGTATTGGAGGAGATTAGCAGCAGAGTAATTGACAGACTTGAGGACCTTACCATCTGCCTTACGGTAGACTAGATATTCGCTTTGAGATTGCTTGATCTCAGAGGGTTGATCCTTGGCATCATAGTGCTTCTGAGTAGCTGTAGCCTCTTCCATAGACTTGCAGGTCTTACTCATATTGGATCTTTGGACTTCGTCAAAGAGTACTTTGAACTTCTCAGCGAGTCCAAACTCTAAGATAGCACCCGAGAGTACATATTGGATATCGCAGAATGCATCGGCCACCTCTACGAGATCATTCTGCTCGATAGCTTCCTTGAGTTCATTGAGTTCTTCTTGGAGGAGATTGATCCGGAGCATACATCTCTCTGCCGATGGGATCTGAGGAGTGTCAAGGATAGGGAGGTTAAATGTCTCGTGAAATTTTGCAACTGAGTTAAGCCCTTTTGGTTCGTTATATTCCATGCTTATCTTATCTGTAGATTGTGATTTGTGATTGATTAAGGATGCTAAGATAACAGTCTATCCTCATATCTCATACGCTGTGAAGGTCCTCTCTATTGGAGAGCTGAGATTGTCACACAGTCTTACAGTTAGCGTACCTACCAAATCCATCATGACAGATATCTCAACCATCCATACCACTTCCGAGATTGATCTAAGTTACAAGCCATCTCTCGGGCCTCTTGCTCCATAGAGAGTCGGAAGTAAGCATCATGATGCGTATAGCCACGTACCCGATAGACGAGATACTCGATGCCATACCAGAGATAGAATCCAATGATCAACAACTCTAACTGTTGATAGATGTGAATCTGTTCGTGTCTGATCAGTTGGGCATCATGCTTATCTGATTCATTAGAGAGCACGATGAAGGGATATAAGACCATAGCTCTAGCAAATCCCCTAGTCACAAATCGCAAAAATCTTGGTGCTACGACGATAAACTTCATCTAGTTGCCATCATCTTTCTTTTTACCAAAGAGATCTTTGAGTTTCTCTTTCGCTTTATCCTTGACATCATCTATCCGTTCGTCCTTGATGATATCACCGAGATTGTCCTCTAAGACTTCCTTTGCCTTCTCTCCCACTTTGTCTTGGATCACTGTTGAGAGAGTATCGACTACTTGCTCTTTGATCACATCTTTCACTTTGTCTTTTGCTTGCTCTTTGACTCTATCGACCTCTTTATCCAACTTTTCTTTGGCGGCAGTTTTTACTTTATCTACCTCTTGATTCACTTTTTGCTCGGCTTCCTTTCTACGTCGTTCGATCTCGGCTTCTGCACGGGTCATCACTTTGTCTTTGACTTTATCGATCTCTTCGATAGCTTTGTCTTTGGCTACATCCTTGAGATTACGTCCACCAGATCCTGTGGGGACTATCTTGACCTTTGGGTCAGTGATGGTTCCGGTGACACTGATATCAAGGTAGATATAATCACCTACATCGAGACTGATCCCTTTGCTTGCCGTCTGAGTACTGATCCAGTCAAGTCCAGAGTTCACTACATTAGTGACATTGGATTTCTCCAATTTCTCTCTAGGTATCTCAGCTTTGATGGTGTAGTTCATAACTTGATCGAGAGAGTGATTGCCAGCTACTGTAAAGTTCATATCATCTTTAGTAAAACTGAATGGATCTACGTTCACTGCTCCATCTTTGACAGAGAATTTATTCCAAGAGTCCTTGATTTCGTACCGCTTCAATTCTTTGATTCCAAGGGTATTACCTAGCTTATCGAGCACAGGGAAGTCGAGGATGACCCCATTCAGGGTTTGGAATATTCCAGCAGCGTTGAGAGTATTGAGATCAGGCAACATATCTTGGCCAATCTTACCACTAAACTCACTCTTAGAGTTGAAGTTACCATCAATATACTTAGCGATAGGAGCTAACTTGCCAAATACATTACTGTGTCTGAATGCCTCCTGAAAATCCATAATATTGATATCGTAGTTGAAGTTGTACTGCGGATCAGAGATGACTTGTGTATTATAATCTCCATCGATCTTGACCTTACCACCAAGTGTATTCCCTTCGAATCCCACAAGGCTAGCGATCTCATCTGCTACCTGTAGAGCACCTCTGACATTCTTGATCTCTAAGTCATCATAGATCAGTGTATTGATCCGAGTATTGATCACCGCACCTAAGCCTTTGGGCACTGGGATCACTCCGCTCACACCTTGGTCATCACTCCCCTCTGACTCATTGGACTCAGCGAGGGCATTGAGATCTATCTTATCTGCTGTGACATTGTACCTCGCTTGAGTAGGTTCTCCATATGTGATGTATCGGTAGACATTGCCAAGGTCTCCATCAGTATTGAAGTTCATTCCTTGGTAATTGAAGTCTAGTTGGTCTACTCTTGTGTTTTTGTCGTCAAATTTTCCTTTGGCCTTGATGTCACTCATCTTAGTCCCATCATACTTGACCTCTCGGATATCTGCACTATAGTTGAGAGTCAGATTTTCTATATAATTATCAGATGTTGGCTCAGTAGATTGTGAGGCTGTTTTCTCTTGGATATTCCCCTCACTTCCTGTAAATGCATCAGCGTCAAGATAGTTACTCCTTACATTGAGATCGGCAGTTACCTCTTGATCGGCAATTGCATATGCAAGTGGATTCTGCATATTGAAATCAATAGTAGCGTCGCTTGTACCCATCTTGATTGCGGTATTAGACACATCAAGCACTTGAGGGCTACCGCTGATGAGAGTCCTCGGGATGGTGATATCTGGATAGCCGGTATATTCTATTTCCACATTAGTGGCATCGATCTGAGTATCGAAGAGGATGGCATCCATGTTCTGATTGGTGATATCATCATACTTAGCATCTAACTCTATATGTGTATTTGCCTTACCTGACAGTCGGGTCAATCCCTCTACCGAGACAAATTTTTGCAAGTAAGCCAGGTCTATATTCCCTTCTACGATTGCGGCGATATCTTGATTACCCATTGCATTACCTATTTTGACCCTGCCTGTAATCTGTTCGCTGCCAATCATCATTTTGAGAGTTGGGATATCGATAGAGAGATCATTCCAAGTCGGGTGTTGCCCCTTCACATTCAGTGAAGTATTGAGCCCAGTAATCGACTCAGGAAGATCAGGATAAGCGATCTTACCATCTTGTACAGCGATATCCAAGTCTACAGCTGGATACTGACCTTCACGATAGATACCGTGGACACTCCCGCTGAGAGTCGTCAGTCCTGATGCATCTAAGCTACTAAAATCCTCTTGATAGATAGATGGGATAAGGGACAGTAGGGATTTCAGCGAATTATTCGGTGCATTGAAGTCTAAGTCAATATCATATCCAGCATCTTGGATCTGTTGGAGCTGACCACTATAGGCAAGGTCAAGATCATTAATCTTGAGTACATTATCTACTAGAGCATATGCTTGATTAGTCAGATCAACTTTGGCATTCAAATCACCGCTTATCCCCCAATTCTTAGCATAGTCAATCCCGTTAACTGCTACACTTAGTGACTGGATAGCATTCTCTGTATTGAGATCAAATTGATCCTGAGAGAAGTTGCCTTTACCAGAGTGATTGAGACCTTTAGTCTTGAATATCATACCACTCTTCTCATCTCTGTAAGTGACATTACCATCAATGATTGCATACTCGGAGAGTGCTATCTGATACGCAGCAGACTCATCAGATGGAGCAGTACTCTCACTTGCGTAAATGTCATAGTTTGGCTTACCGACCTTAGGGATATGGAGTACGATATTTGGCTTGACCAATTTGATTTGATTGATCTGATATGGAGTAGCCTTATCTATTACTGACTTGAGATTTACCGAGAGTGCAGTAGACTCAGCCCGATAGATTGCATCTTCTTGGTATCTTCCACTCCCTTTGATTGTGAGGTCTTTGATATTGACATAAAGGTGAGGAAAGTCCGAGAAGAGATTGACAGAAACATCTGCGAAGTCTACAGTCCCTTCTATCTGCTCATTGAGTTTCTCTTTAAGCACTTCAGTTATCTCAGCTTTGAAAAAATACGGTATGGCTATCATCAACAAGAGGGCTGTCAATAAGACGAAAGAGATGAGACGAGAGATTAGTTTCTTCATAGTTATTATTTCAGTAATCTAATGACTTTAATCCAATACTAAGAGAAGTATCTGATTGTTCACGTTGTATAATAGCTTAACAACGAGAGATGACAGATAAGTTTTATATCTTATCCATTAACTCCATGTTAATATTTGAGGATTAGATGAGTTATCCGTAAGATATGGAATGATTCATAGCTGAGAAGTAAGTAATCAGGGCAATTATATACCTAGAATTTTCAGATTTTCTTGATCGTATTGATGTATTCTTTTTATCCACTGAGATTTATGTTTTCTGATTGGTATACCGATTAGCTTTTGTATCTTGCCACTGAGTAGCTAATGGACAATATAGATGACTATCACTAAAGATAAAGATACCAAATCGGAGATGAACTTACTTGATGTAAAAGATCTTAAGATTGCTTTCGGCAAAGAAGAGAACGTTACAGAGGTAGTCCATGGTGTAGATTTCAGCATTAACAAAGGAGAGATACTTGGATTAGTGGGTGAGTCTGGCAGTGGTAAGACAGTGACTGGGTTATCACTCTTGCGACTCTTGTCACCTCAGAGTGCCACGGTAACCAGTAAGAGCCTTCATCTCAACTTACATGGAGAGTCCATAGATCTCTCTACTGCGAGTCAATCAATGATGCAGACACTCAGAGGGAAGACCATCGCTATGATCTTCCAAGAACCAATGAGTGCTTTCAATCCAGTCATCACATGTGGTCGACAAGTGATAGAGGTACTCACTACGCATACTGACCTCTCCCGAGATGTAGCTAAGTCACTCGTCCTTGACCTCTTAGCAGAAGTGGAACTTCCTGATCCAGAGAGAGCATATAAGAGTTATCCGCATCAGCTGTCAGGGGGACAACTCCAGCGTATCATGATCGCTATGGCGATTGCATGTAAGCCAGCACTTATCATTGCAGATGAGCCTACCACAGCACTAGATGTCACTGTCCAGCAGAGTATCCTAGATCTGCTCAAAGACCTCAATATCAAGTATGGATTGTCTCTGCTCTTCATCTCTCATGATCTCGGGGTAATAGCTAATCTCTGTGATCGTGTGATCGTCATGCGTCATGGCCAGATTATAGAGAGAGGTACGGCGAAAGATCTCTTTGCCCATCCAAAGGATCCATATACCCAAGGTCTGCTTGCGTGTAGACCGACACTCACTACCACTGGAGACAGACTACCAGAGCTCAACGAGTATCTTGAGCAATCCAATGATAATGACAACAATTCCACACAACCGAGAGAGACACATCCTGAGCATCAGCAAGAGACTCTCATAGAGGCTTCCAATCTTACCAAGCGATACAAGCATGCGAGTGGATGGTTTACCCCTCCCAAATATACGACGGCAGTCGACGCAGTATCCTTGACACTTCAGACTGGCGAAGTCGTGGGACTGGTCGGTGAATCAGGGTGTGGCAAGACGACTCTCTCCAACCTTCTCCTTGGCTTAGATCAAGCAGAGACTGGCGATATTCAGTACTTGGGTAAATCATTCAACACATTCAACGCTAAAGACTGGAAGCGTTACCGGAAGTCTGTACAAGTGGTCTTCCAGAATCCATACTCAAGTCTTAATCCAAAGATGCGAATAGGACAGATCATCAAAGAGCCAATGGATATCCATAATATCCATCACAAGGATGACAGGAGAAGTGCAGTCATAGAGCTGCTAGCAAAAGTCGGTCTACCAGCCGACTCATATGATAGATTACCAGCACAGTTCAGTGGAGGTCAGAGACAACGGATCGTGATCGCTAGAGCTCTTGCCTCACAGCCAAGACTGATTATCTGTGATGAGAGTGTATCAGCACTAGATGTGAGTATACAAGCGAGTATCATCAATCTTCTGCTCGATCTCAAGGACCAATATCACCTGAGCTATCTCTTTATCAGTCATGACTTGAGAGTAATCAAGTTTGTCAGTGATAGAGTACTCGTAATGCAATCAGGCAAGATCATAGAATCGGGAAAGACTGATCAGATATTCAATAATCCACAGCAAGCTTATACAGCTTCGCTGATCGCATCTATCCCTCAGCTCTAGACAATTCAAATCAATCACTCAACATAATTATACTTGAACCAATGGATAATCTCAACTTACTCTCAATCCTACTCGCTGGCTTAGCAGCATGGGGGCTAGGAGCTCTCTGGTACTCACCACTGCTCTTCGGTAAAGCATGGCAGAAAGAACTCGGGATGTCACAAGAAGACTTAGAAGGAGCTAATATGGCAGTCATCTTTGGATCTAGCTTCGTCTTGATGCTGGTCATGATGGTTGGCATGGTGCCAGCTCTCTTGATGGGCCACGATGATATCTCTGTAGGACATGGTGCCTTTCATGGGGCACTATTTGGTCTGTTCTTCGCTGCAGCATCTATGGGTATCAACTATCTCTACCAACGGAAGTCTCTCAAGCTATGGTTCATAGATGCCAGTTATCAGGTAGCTCTCTTAGCAATAGGAGGAGCCGTGATCGCTGCTATGAACTAGCTCATGGCTCATGGGACTTAGATTATAGTACAGATAAGACTCAAGGATAAAACGATCTCAGTCTGGTAGGCTTCTCACGTAGATTGGGAAGGATAGACAGGTGAAATAGTGGAGATATTGGGAGTCGTGTCGAAGGAAAGATTCCTTGGTCATACCGTGTTATCTTGGGCTGGTTTGGCTTTATGGATCACACATTGATACATTAGGCATGTTGTCGAAGCGATTATTGATATCTAAGATGCCGATATACACTCTTACATCTCCAAGAGGCATTCATATAAAGCGAATGAGTTACTCAAGACTGATGGAGTCACTCAGATAATGTAATCTGCTAATTCAGAGTCCGATTACTCTTGCAGAGAATAGAGATCGTGTTATTGAGGCTCTTGATGGTCTCTGTCTGGTTGGAGAGCATATCCTTGAGCTCTTCTACTTGATCGTAGACACCATTTTTGACACACTTGGGAGAAGCATTGAACGAAGAGATGGTAAGATCTACTTGCCAGATCTCCCTAAGCTCAGTAACTGGCACTTCAAATGGAGGGTAAAAATTATTATCAGAGATCAGTCCAA
This sequence comes from uncultured Saprospiraceae bacterium, assembly GCA_938001865.1. Classification (GTDB taxonomy): domain Bacteria; phylum Bacteroidota; class Bacteroidia; order Chitinophagales; family Saprospiraceae; genus JAHDHH01. The sequence goes on from CALLAW010000036.1 coordinate 26,353, forward strand.
GACACTTATTGCTTTTGATTTGATTATCAACACGCTTGACATATAAGCTATCAACTGTGACTACAATATAGACGAGCCCAGACTTGACCTTAGTCTCCCAACACTCCATCTCTACACGAGAACATACTACCTTGTCACCTGAGTACAATGATGGCTCCATGCTATCTCCAGCTATATCAAAGCATCTGTGCTCACCAGTCTTATACTCGTATCCTGGCAGGGTAAATGTAGGTAGCTCTTGCTCCATGATGACATCCTGGACTTGACCTCCATATCCAGCTTGTGCTGCGATTGGGACATAACTTATTGTCGGATTAACACCCGTATGTTGACTTGAAGATTCTACGTGGACTTCATCATTGATGAACATCTCGCCTACCCCTGAGTAAAGATATTGAGCATTGAACTGATACTTGTCTACTGCTTGGGCTATGAGATCAATGGTAACATTGCGTTTACCTCTGAGTATCTCATTGAGTGATTGTGGACTGAAGTCCACTGACATGGCAAATCCTCTATATGATGATACTACATTTTTGTCTTTCAATACGTTGAGAGTATCAACAAATCTTGAGGTCACTTTGTGGCACATAGATAGGGGTTGTTTGCTTTGATACCCAAATATATAAAGAATATTTATATATCAAAATATTTATAATGTATAAAATATAAACAATTAGAGTATTCATTCAATTAAACTCTTAGCTTTTATCATATTGAATAAAATAATAATATGATAATATACACTACAAACCAAACACATTAAAAGTTTCTTTAATGTGTTATTCCTCTATTAAGATTTCTGTTTTTTTGCCAAAGTGTTCGATAAAGCTTTGCATTTGGCTGGCAAGCTCAGCATTCTTTGTCGCTTTGTAATAGGTATCAGCGATAGATCGCAGAGATTGAAATACAAAGCGATCCATCTCTTGGACTTGAAAGTCAGTAGTCCATAGATCTATCTTGACTGTATCCATGGTATCGGCATCAAAGAGAGAGAGCATCAGAGCCTTGCCATTAATCTGGTTTGGGATGTCATCACCTGTACAACTGATGCCTTCGATGATGTTATTTTCTGTCATTTCGATATCAATAGTAATTCTCTTCTTCATGATTTGTCAATTTGGAGTAAATGTAAGAGTAATCTACATGACATGATGCAACAAAAAGGGTTAAGATTGCATACTGATCAGTGGATATACGACTATAAATCCTTACATTGTATACAGATTATGAAGAAGACACAACTGTACTTAACGATCCTGATTATCCTCTTGATGGGATACTCACATGTGGATGCTGCACATATTGTAGGCGGCGAGATGTACTATACTTGCGAAGGTACTGGTGCTTATACTATTACGATCAATATGTATCGAGATTGTAATGGCAATGGTGCTGCATTTGACTCTGCGCCTGGAGCATTTACATTGGGGAGATTGACAGTCTATCGTGGTGATGCTGAGTATGACTCTTATACACTGCCGACCCCTATCATCTCGGAGATAGATGTGACGACTGGCAACCCTTGTCTAGGAGCTCCGCCTAACTTATGCGTAGAGCAAGGCAGATATAATCTCAGTATGAATCTCCCTGTGAGTGACGAGACATACTACATCGTCTATCAGAGATGTTGTCGTAATCCGACCATAAATAATATCGTCAACCCTGGAGATGCAGGAGCTACCTACTCAGTAGATATTACTCCGCTAGCCCAGTCTACTTGCAATAGTTCACCGCGATTCGTCGGAGTACCGCCGTCAGTGGTCTGCCTTGATGAGCTCTTAGATTATGATCACAGTGCTACTGATCAGGACGGTGATTTCATCAGATACACATTTTGCGAGCCAGTTGATGGAGGGACGAGTAACAATCCTGCACCGACACCAGACCTTCCACCACCATGGTCTCCACTGGCATATAACATCCCGTATACATTTGCCAATCCCATGGATGGTAATCCAAGAGTGACCATAGGCAACACTACTGGAATTATCTCAGGTATCCCGGAGATCGAAGGACAATTTGTGGTCGTCGTATGTGCTGAAGAATATCGTGGTGGAGAGCTCCTAAGTACGATCAAGAGGGAGTACCAATTCAATGTCACTAGCTGTATCCCAGTCATAGAAGCACAGATACAAAGCACCGAAATCATTGAAGACCTTTATGTGATCAAAGAATGTGGCACTCTTGACGTGCAATTCAATGATATCAGTTTTCCAGCAGATAATGTAGATTCTTATTATTGGGAGATACCCCTTGATCTGAATGATACCATCCGATGGGACTCTCCTAACAGTATCATCACATTTCCAGAGTCAGGATTATATGATGGTTATCTCGTAGTCAACCCCTTCACACAATGTAGTGATACAGCTCTCTTCCAAGTAGTGATTACTCCAGAGATGAACCCAAACTTTGACACCGAATTCCAACGATGTGAACTCGGACCTATAGCATTTGATAATTCGCAAGTGCTGCCAAGTGTCGATCAGATAGAGTGGGCATTTGACGATGGCAATTTTTCCGATGAGGAAGACCCTTATTACACATATGCACAACCAGGTAGATACAATGTCAATCTCTCATATACCGACTCGCTTGGCTGTACGGAAGTCTATGCTGATACTGTGAGATACTACCCTATCCCCGAGGACTGGGAGATAGAGTTGGATAGTATGACGGACACTTCCTGCCCGCCTGTTGATCTCTTCTTCAGTGTCAAGTCGGACTTCTTGACGGACGAGTATACCGTTACATGGAAGACTGGTGACGGAGGTACTGGTGTAGGATATAACTACCAACATACTTATGAAGTGGCTGGAACATATGATGTGGCTGTCGATATCGAATCACCTACAGGATGTAAAGACAGCAAGTCATATCCGGCTTTTGTAGATCTGCCATTTGGATTCTATGTCCCTAACATCTTCAGCCCTGCTGCTCCTAATCCCCTCAATCAACAATTCTGTGTAGACATTCTCTGTGATCTGAGAGACTATGAGATGCGTATCTATGACAATAGAGGTACACTTATCTTCAGGAGCTTAGATTTCAATAATTGTTGGGATGGATACTTTGACGGTGTCAAGGCTGAGACTGGAGTGTATGTCTATCGGATGGACTACCTTGACAAGTTTGGTGTAGAGAGGACAGCCTTTGGTGATGTGACCTTGATTCATTAATAATTAATTGATCCTAACAGATGTTCTAAGCAGTTATTGACACTTGCGTAAATACAAAGCCGAATTAACTTTAAACAAAATTTAATATTTTCTCTAGAACTAGTCTCAGTGACTTTACCTTGATATACATATGAAATATATACTACTCATATCCAGCTTACTTGTCTGCATGACAACGTACAATCTAAGTGCTCAATCGATCAAGAGCTCAGCCTCTAATGTGACATTTGAAGTCGCCAATATGAAGTTTAGGACAGTTGAGGGATCCGTCAGTGGGATGACTGGTAACTTGACATTTGATGAATCTAATCTTGAAGTGTGTGAGTTCGATGTCTGTGTAGATGCTACAACTCTCAATACCGACAACTCAAAACGAGATAGTCACCTACAGCAGCCTGAGTTCTTTGACACAGATAAGCATCCAGAGATCTGCTTTGTCTCAGAGATGGTCAAATCATCTCATAATGGATATGCAGTCGTAGGTCAGTTGACGATGAAGGGAGTTACACAATCGGTAATGATCCCATTTACCTTTGATGGGACTACATTCGCTGGAGATCTTACTCTCAGCAGAGCAGATTACTCTATCGGAGCAGATACCAACAACTTCCTCATTGGTGATACCATTGAGATCAGAATAGTGTGTGTCGTTGAGTAGTTGTCAGAGACGAGAGATGCTATCTACCCTTTTAATCCTCATCTCCACTTTGGTCTGACTTACTTTCCGGTCTTTCTTTGAATTGTAATCCATAGAGGAAGTTTCTAAGAAATTGGTCTTTGCACTGTCTATACTGCTTCTGACCAGGCTTACGGAAGATAGCACTCAGCTCATGCTTGCTGATATGCATATCTACGCGGTCATAGATATCGATAATATCCGTATCCTTAAGGTTTAGTGCAATTTTCAGTTTCCTGAATATAATGTTGTTATTGAGTTGCTTCTCAGGGACCATTGGTGGACCATCCTTCTTGCCTCTCTTCATGACGATCAGGCCATTGAGGAAGACAGCGAGTTTACTATCATGGAGTTTGACATGATCGGGATCATCATCACCTTTGAGCCAGTCACTAATCTGAGCTCTATCTACCACCTCTCCCCCTAGACCAAACAACTTGATCATCGTATCATCATTAAAGTCAAATGTGTATCTCAGCCTTCTTAGGATTACATTGTTCTGCATAATTGTGTGAGTATGGTTAACTGACTGTACTGTTGTCTATTAATTATTTTTCTTTGTTAGCAAACTTACCAAGATGCCATTTTTACGAAAGTATCTCGAGTGGTGACATCATCCCTAGCACTCTATCGTCTGTGATAGCTCGATGAGTTACAAGATGTGTCTATGGTCGAGTGACATGACGACTCAGTGGCTTTGATAATTTACCCAATCTATTCCTTTCTTGAGTAGAGATTGTGTCTTCATGGCGAGAGGATTACCCTCCGGATGATATGCATAGTGCCACTCTGCCATCGGAGGAAGACTCATTAGGATCGACTCAGTCCGACCATTAGTATCCAATCCAAACTTAGTACCTCTATCCCAGACAAGATTGAACTCCACATAACGTCCTCGTCTGATTGCTTGCCACGCTTTGTCATTATCCTCTACGGGTTTATTTCTATTGGCTGATACTAGGTCTTCATAGATAGGTACGAATGCCGATCCAACAGCTTTGACAAAGGCATGATTCTGTTCTAGGGTATTAATGTCACTATTCAATCTATCAAAGAATATTCCTCCAATCCCTCTTGTCTCATCCCGATGTTTGATGTAGAAGTAATTATCTGCCCACTCTTTATATTGGGCATAGTAATTGGGATCATGAAGGTCGCAGACAGTCTTGAGGTGTTGGTGAAATCTTGCAGCTTGATCTTCTCTGATATAGTGAGGTGTAACATCTATCCCTCCACCAAACCACCAATCGCCTTGATCTGTCTCAAAGTACCTAACATTCATATGGATGATAGGGATGTGTGGCGATCTCGCATGGAGCACAATGCTGACACCCGTCGCTAAGAAGTTGTTTTCGTTGAGACCGAGGGATTGAGCAATCTTCTGCGGCATCTGACCATGTACGGCTGAGAAGTTGACGCCGCCTTTCTCTATCAGATCTCCAGTAAGGATCCGTGTACGACCGCCTCCGCCTCCATCTCTTGTCCAGAGATCCTCTCTGAATGGATGCCCACTCCCATCCAACTCTTCCAAGCTCTTACAGATCTCATCTTGCAGAGATTGGAACCATTGTATGATGGAGGTACTATGTGGGGACATCTTATGCTGTTTGCTAAGGACTGTATCGACTAGTGATTGAGTTTTTCTTTGAGTGAGGCCACCACTGCTTTGGTGTTGCCCACGAAGACATCTCCATCAACGATAAATACTGGTCTCTTAAGGAAGGTATACTCCTCTAGGATATATTTGCGATAATCTTGTTCGGTAAGGGTCATTTCATTGAGCCCTTGCGATCTATACTTCATCGCTCGACGGCTAAAGACTTGTTCGTAACCTCCTGATTGCTCTGCGATATAATCTAAGGTACTTGCGTCTATATTCTTCTCTTTGATATTTTGGAGAGTATTCTCCCATCCGACTTCTTTGACGATTCGTTGGCAAGTATTACAGCTATTGAGGATGTATCCTATCGTTTTCTTCATGTGATGATCTGTGTAGTTGACTAGTATGCAACAGAGATGAGAATGATTAAGTTGTCTGTCTCCCTTCTTTCATCACTCTAGAGAGATACTCTCCATAACCACTTTTGCTGTATTTGTCAGCGAGCTTAGACATTTGGGCATCATCGATAAAGCCCATCTTCCAAGCAATCTCTTCGATACATCCTACTTTGAGTCCTTGACGCTTCTCTATGACTGAGATGAAGTTAGCCGCATCGAGGAGTGAGTCATGTGTCCCTGTATCTAACCAGGCATAACCTCGACTCATCACTCTGACTTCTAGTTTGCCTTGCTCTAGGTAGATCTTATTGACATCTGTGATCTCATACTCTCCTCTTGCACTCGGTGCTAGGTTCTTAGCTACATCGATGACGCTATTGTCGTAGAAGTAGAGACCAGGTACTGCGTAATGACTTTTGGGTTGGGATGGCTTCTCTTCGATACTTAGCACCTTGCCATTCTCATCGAAATCAACGACTCCATATCTCTCAGGATCAGTCACAGGATATGCGAATACGATTCCACCATCTGGTTTTTTGCATGACTGTATCAACTCACTCAGTCCATTGCCATGGAAGATATTATCACCTAAGATAAGACAAGCATCATCATCTCCTACGAACTCTTCGCCGAGGACAAATGCTTGAGCCAATCCGTTGGGGTCGTGCTGGATCTTATACTCGATATTGCAACCTATGGCAGATCCATCCCCTAATAAATCTTCGAAGAGTGACGTGTGTTGAGGTGTAGAGATGATCAAGATATCCTTGATACCAGCTAACATCAATGTAGATAGCGGATAGTAGATCATCGGCTTATCGTACACCGGCATCAATTGTTTGCTAATAGAGAGTGTCAATGGGTAGAGTCTCGTCCCCATACCTCCTGAGAGTATGATTCCTTTCATGTTGAGTGTGTTAAGTAGTGGTTTTCTTTTTTCATAAAAAAGTGCCAGAGATAGGGAGTATCAGCTTACAATCAAGATTAACTATAGTGGTTATCGTAATATTTTTGATAGTCTCCACTTGTCACGTTTGAGAGCCATTCTTCGTTTTGCAAATACCAATCTACAGTCTTTGCGAGTCCTGTGGCCACGTCGGTTTTGGGCTCCCAACCGAGTTCTGCTTTGATCTTAGAGGCATCGATTGCATACCGCTGATCATGACCTGGTCGATCTGTTACAAATGTGATCCTAGATTTAGCGTCCCCTTCTGGTCTTCCAAGCTTCGCATCTACTGCTTCGCAAAGTAAGTGTACGAGTCCGATATTTTGTTTTTCGTTGTTACCTCCGATATTGTACGTCTCACCGTTAGTACCTTTGTGGAATACAAGATCTATCGCTTCGACATGATCTTGGACATAGAGCCAATCTCTGACGTTAGTCCCATCACCATAGACTGGTAGTGGTTTCTTATGTACGATATTATTAATGATTAGAGGGATTAACTTTTCTGGAAATTGGTAAGGTCCGTAGTTATTAGAGCAGTTAGTAATCTTGATCTGCATCCCATAAGTATGGTGATATGCTCTGACAAGATGATCCGAACTAGCCTTAGAAGCAGAGTATGGTGATCTTGGATCATAAGATGTTGTCTCTTCAAACAATCCAGTATCTCCGAGGCTTCCATAGACCTCATCAGTCGAGACATGATAGAAGAGATGTTGTGAGAGATCAGTCCAGTGATTCTTTGCAGAGTTGAGCAAGTTAGCGGTACCTAGGATATTGGTCCTAAGGAAGATTAGCGGATCACTGATACTCCTATCTACATGCGACTCAGCAGCGAGGTGTATGACATCTGTAATCTGATGTGACTTGAATACTGCGTCTACTGCATCAGCGTCATTGATATCGACCTTTACGAGAGTATAGTTACTCTTTGATTCGAGATCGGCTAAGTTCTCTAGATTACCTGCATATGTCAAGGCATCTAAGTTGACGATATTGTAGTCTGGATACTTATTGACGAATTGACGTACGACATGGTTGCCAATAAATCCTGCACCTCCTGTAATTAGTATATTTTTCACTGTTACTATTTAGGTAATTCAAATAATTATCTCCCTATTCTTAGAGAGAACAAAAGTAAAGAATGCAGATCAATAACTTTCCAAATAAATGGGATAATCCACAAGCTTACCTGTTAATATTGAAGGCATTTAACTCTAAAATGAAGATTACCTACCCTAAATAGTACTTAAGAGAGAGATTGACATTGGTCTGTTCAGTGATTTGAAACCGAGTAAGACTCGTAGCATCTCTTGACACTCTAAATGTAGAGAACACTGGTCTTCTTACATTTACCCCGAGAGCTATCCTATCAAAGTTGAGCTCATAGCCAGCCGTAAGGTCCAGATTCAACCTATTCGCTGATACTAAAGCGTAAGAATTAATGACTTTATTAAGATTAGTGTATTTGTAGTTGATATCAAAGAAGTCCACTTCGCTTTCGCTGAAGCCTCCGCCTGCATTGATGCCGACTGACGGAGTCCTTACTGGCACTGTACTCATGATATCTACTTGATTAGTCAGATTGTAATTCCCTTGTACACCGACCAAGATCGCATGTCGCTTGCCTAGTCTCTTCCGTATTCTTAATGGAATGATCGTATTTAATCGCTGAGCAAATGTATAACGATGTACCTCTTCAAAGTCTTCAATATCACTTTGTACTACGTCATGATAGTTACGAGTCTTATTCCCTTTTTGGTTAAGTCCTATCCCAGTCTCTATGCTCCACGAATCATTGGATATTGCGACTCCAATAATTGCTTGACTTCCTGCATTGCGATTGCCTACAGTTAACTCACCGAACAATTTCAATTTCCGTTTGTCGATATTGACTATGTTGTCTAAGAGGTCGAGAGCATGCTCTTGTGTGTGCATTACCAAAGCATCTCTGGTCGTCAATGACGGCAGGTAGAGAGCAGATTGCAGCCTGACTGCAGGGACTACCGCAGTATATAGATTTCTCTCTGGAGTAGCGATGGGTGATGAGCTTGATTGCTCACTGTACGCCTGTGCTACTCTGCTGATATTGGCAGATTGCTTTACATGTGATTGTGGAGCAGTTGACTGTGCTAAGTATTGAGGATGAGACATGACAGGCTCTTGTTGATGCGGGACAATCTGCTCACTTATGCGAGTAGATTGGTGCTCTTGATTGACCTCTGCTGTTAGGCTCCTCTGTTGTGGAATTACAGGAGTAGGAGTAGTGTGTTGTCCAGTCTCAATTGCCACTACTGGATGTGTTGTGTGCTGATGGGATACTTGACCACTCGCATTTGATACTTCGTCCGACTGGACGGGTTGGACTTGAGGATTGGCTATCACCGTATTGACCAGTACTTCATCAGCGAATGTATCGGTACTCTCTACTAGACTCTTGTGCAGCAATAGTCCACAGAAGACAGATACAGAGGCAGCGATTGCTAGAGGCAAGCGTAGACGGCGGAAGTAACTTACCGTTGGCTGAGTTGTATGAGTCCGACTTGCGTCAAACTGCTCCCAAGCTTCGAGACCTCCATCAAAGTCAATTGACTCAACTTCAGATTTTATAAATTTATCAAATTGATATTTATTCATCATAATGCTACTGCTGCTGTGTATTTAATAAGTGTCTTGATGATTTTACGAGCATTGTTGACATGCCAGTGAGATGTTCCCTCTGTAATATCTAACTCTTGCGAAATCTCTCGATGACTCAAACCTTCGAAGACATAGAGGTTGAATACTGCTCTTGTCTTATTTGGCAATTTTTGAATTTCCTTAAGGATGTCTTCTTTAAGTAGATTTTGTTCTCCGCTATTCCCTTCGTTGCCGTAAGTTCTTTGAGCAATCGAATCAAACTCTATGACGTCAAGTTTTTTCTTTCTCAAAAAATCGATTGCTGTATTGATTATTACGGTCTTACACCACCCAAAGAAGCTTTCATTTTTGATTTTACCATCTTTGTAATGCTTGAGTATCTTCATCATCCCGTCATTGAATACTTCTAACGCATCTTCTCTATTGCGACAATACCTCATCGTTACCCCAAAAAACTTTTGGTAGCAAGACAGGTAGAGTTCTTTTTCACTAAGATGGTTAATTGTATTCATACAAATTGACATAAGGATTAACGGCAAAATATCCAGGATGCTTGGGTCAACTCACTACCTAAAAGTACAAATTCTAAGTTTTATCTGCAATCTAAGGACCAAATTAACCAAGTATTAAGTTTGATTTATGATCCTGTTAAGACTTTTCAATAATCAATTGTGTCCGGTCTAGCCAAATGAAAAACAAATCCATTGCAAATCCATTTATATAAATATGATGATGAACGCTTAAAAAACAATCATCTTTGCATCTCCAAATGAACTTTACACGAGTGGACCAAAATATGGCTCATCAGCAATCAATAATGTAAGATTATGGCAACGGAAGTTACACCCTACGGTACTGGCAATCAAGATAAGAAGGCTCAAGTCACTACAATGTTTGACAAGATCGCTCCTATCTATGATCTGCTCAATGGTCTACTCTCTCTCAACACAGATACTTACTGGAGGCGAAAAACAATCAATCGCCTCGTCCAGTCCAAACCAAAAACTGTATTGGATATTGCCACCGGGACAGCTGACTTAGCAATAGAAGCTAATAAGCAACTCAGCCCCGATAAAATCGTAGCTCTAGACATCTCACCTAAGATGATCGAACTTGCTACTCAGAAAATCGCGAAAAAAAATCTAGACTCGATAATCTCCACTGAAGTTGGTGACTCCGAAAATCTCAGATTTGAAGACCAATCATTTGATGCAGTCACTGTATCTTTTGGGGTAAGGAACTTTGGTGATCTCAAGCAAGGCCTCAGTGAGATATACCGAGTCCTTAACAATCAAGGTAATCTGGCAGTCTTAGAGTTCTCAAGGCCCACGATGTTCCCATTCAAGCAGGTATTTAATTTTTACTTCAAGTATATCCTCCCAACAATTGGAAAGCTCACCTCCAAAGATCCAAAAGCATACAAATATCTGTACGAATCAGTACAAGTTTTTCCTGATTACGAAGACTTTGCAATAATTCTTAAAGAAATTGGGTTTAAGACTGTAACGTGGAAACCTCTCACTTTAGGAATATGTACAATCTATCTTGCTTCAAAGGAATAGCCTTCTTCATTGGATGTCTATGCCTCATCTTACCCCGTCTCAGCGATGCTCAGATCACTGCGAAGGATAATTATAATTACAAGGATTTTCAGAGCAAGAACTATTATTTCGGCATTAGCCCATTGGGCACTAGCTTCTCTAGCTTCAGGGTAGATAAGTCGAGCCAATTTATGAATAGTGATAGTATCAATCTTGTGCAGAGTGCTCCCACACCCGGCTACGTCGTAAATCTCATAGGAAATATCAAGATTGGAGAATATTTTGATTTCAGATTTTTGCCTGGATTTGCTTTTCTCTTCAGACAGATCAATTATGAGAGTAACAGCCGAGAGTACAATAAGACGATTGAGTCGGTCAACTTGGAGTTTCCGATGTTACTTAGATTCAAGTCTGCCCCGTATAGGGACAAGCGCCTGTTTGTCGTAGGAGGTGTCAAATACTCCTATGATGTCAGTAGTAACTCTAAGGTATCGGCACCCAATGCTGTCGAGCTAGTGCAGATCTCACCACATGACTTCTCCCTTGAGCTGGGAGCTGGGATGCAGTTTTTCTTTCCATACTTCATACTGAGTCCTGAGATTAAGGTCTCGCAAGGAGTAGGTAATGTACACATCTTCAAGTCAGATCTCAATGAGTCAAATGTCTTAGACCAGCTCTTAAGTAGGACACTTCAGATCTCATTTCACTTCGAGGGATAGTGAGATTGTCTGCTTCTATCAAGTCTGATCATAGTCCTAGATAAGATCAATCAACGGCAGTCAAAGTAGGCAGAGAGCAGCAAATTTGATAAGAGTAAGGCGGATAATCCTAATACCTCTCTAGATTGATCTACGCATATCGACGAGCAGACATCACTTCTGTCTGCTAGCTACTTGTACTATCTGTTTTTACGTTTTATTTCTTTTTCTGCGATTTAGCCCATGAGTCTTTGAGACTAATAGTCTTATTGAATACCAATTGGTTGCCACTCGAAGTGTCATCTTTGATGTAGTATCCTTTCCGCATAAATTGGAGGTGCTCAGCATCTCCCACATTCATGATATGAGGCTCTGCCAATGCATTAGAGTCCACATGTTTAGAATCTTTATTGACGAATTCCATAAAGTCTTTGCCTTCGTGACCCATTGGTGATGGATCAGTGAAGAGTCTATCATACGTAATCGTCTTGACAGGGATTGCCTGCTCTGCTGAGACCCAATGCAGTGTCCCTTTGGCCTTGATCCCTGACGTATCGCTTCCACTCCGACTGTCAGGATAGTACTCTACTGAGACCTCAGTGACCTTACCATCGGAGTCAACTGTATGATCTTGATAAGTGATGATGTACCCATGCTTAAGTCTCACAGTCTTCCCAGGTCCTAGTCTGAAAAATTTCTTCGGTGCATCGACCATGAAATCTGATTGCTCAATATAGAGGTGCTTACTGAATGGCACTTTGCGAGTACCTGCTCCTTCCTGCTCTTGATTATTATGGACGTCCATCATCTCTACCTGATCGTCCGGATAGTTGGTGATCGTAATCTTGAGAGGATCAAGGACAACCATCATCCGAGTGGAGACAGCATTCAGCTCTTCTCTGACACAAGATTCTAAGAGCTCTATTTCCATAAGGTTATCTCTCTTAGCGACTCCAACCTTTTCGCAGAAATTGCGAATGGCGGCTGCAGGATACCCTAGTTTACGCATGCCAGAGAGTGTAGGCATACGTGGATCATCCCAGTCTCTGACGATACCCTCCTGGACTAGTCTCAATAATCTCCGCTTAGATGTGATCATGTAAGCGACATTCATCCTAGCGAATTCGATCTGCCTTGATGGAAAGATGCCAAGCTTGTCAATAAACCAATTGTAGAGGGGCCGATGATGAATAAACTCGAGTGAGCACAGCGAATGGGTAATCTTCTCGAGGCTATCAGACTGCCCATGTGCAAAGTCATACATCGGATAGATGCACCATTGGTCACCAGTCCGATGATGATGTTGGTGTTTGACCCTATATATTACGGGATCTCTCATATGCATATTGGGTGAGGTCATATCTACTTTTACTCTGAGCACCATTGATCCATCTGGATGCTTACCATCTTTCATCTCACCGAAGAGTCTCTTATTCTCTTCAATAGATCTTTGACGGAATGGGCTTTCGATTCCCGGAGATGTAGGCACACCTTTTTGCTCGGCGATCTGCTCAGCTGTAGATTCGTCGACATATGCGTCACCAGACTCTATGAGCTTGACCGCATATGCATAGAGATCATCGAAGTAGTTAGATGCGAAGAGCGGCTCACCATCCCACTCATATCCTAGCCACTTGATATCTTTCTGTATCGATTCGACATACTTTGTTTCCTCTGTTGTAGGGTTGGTATCATCAAATCTCAAGTTAGTTTTGCCACCGTACTTTTTCGCAAGTTCAAAGTTGGTATGGATAGCTTTGGCATGACCGATATGCAGATAACCATTGGGTTCTGGTGGAAATCTTGTGTGTATCCGACCACCATGCTTACCATTGGCAATATCGTCTTCGATTATTTCTTCGATGAAGTTGAGTGCTACGTATTTTTCTTCTGTTTGTTCTTCTGACATGATATCTATTTCACTTGTGTAAATGTGGTGGGGCAGCTATCGAGCTACCGAGTTAGGAAAATGACTGGGCAGGCATTCCTTGGCCTACATTTTTTGGGGCATTTCTATACCGAGTAGTCGCATCCCTACCTTGAGGGTCGTAGCCACTTGTTGGCTCAGTATGAGCCTACATTGGATGGCAGATGGCGTCTCAGCTGTCAATATTTTGTAATCATTATAGAATCGGTGATACTCTTTAGCGAGGTCGTAGACAGCATTAGCGATCAATGAAGGATCGAGATTGTCTCCAGCACTCTTGATGACCTTACCGAAGTTATCTAGCATGATGAGTATATTCTTTTCTCTAGCTTCCCAATTATAGTCAGTTGCGAGTTGTACTTGTCCGGACGATTTGTTCATCAGTGCTTGGATTCGGACATAGGCATTTTGGATGTATGGAGCTGTCACACCATGCATATCTACAGATTGACTTGGGTCAAATGTCATTCGTTTTTTCGCTTGCACCTTGAGGATAAAGTACTTCAGAGCCCCTAGTCCAATGGATCGATAGACTTCAGCTTTGTCATCCTTACTGAGATCTGCTAAGAATTGGCTCTCCCTTGCTGATGCTTCTGCCTCTGCTATGACTTCTTTGACGAGGTCATCCGCATCTACTACTGTGCCTTCTCGACTCTTCATCTTACCAGATGGAAGATCCACCATCCCATATGAGAGATGATGAAGTTGATCCGCATAAGGTACTCCTAACTTGTCCATCGTGGCAAAGAGAGCCTTGAAGTGATAGTCTTGTTCATTCCCTACGACATAGATGAGTTGGTCGAAGCCAAAGTCTGTATGACGTTGCATGGCAGTACCGATATCTTGAGTAATATAGACAGATGTGCCATCACTCCTCAGCACGAGTTTCTGATCAAGCCCTTTATCTTCTAGGTCTACCCATACACTGCCATCATCTTTTGTGTAAAATACCTTATCAGCAATACCTTTGGTGATGACCTCCTTGCCATAGAGATAGGTGTCCGATTCATAATAGAGCTTATCGAAGTTGACCCCTAGTGCATCATACGTCTGCTCAAATCCAGAGTATACCCATCCATTCATGGTCTTCCAGAGGGTTACGACCTCTTGATCGCCACTCTCCCACTGTTGGAGCAGTCTCTTTGCTTCACCTCCCAGTATTGATTGGAGGTTGAAGTATTGATTTTTGTAACGTTGGTAGAAATGCTCTTGCTGCTCATTCTCTTTCTTCTCTGCATTATAGACTGACTCTGCTTCCTGGGTAGATTGCCATTGTGAATATTCATCTTTGAATTTAGACTCAAAGAGCACATAATATTTCCCTACGAGGTGATCACCCTTGACTCCACTACTCTGAGGTGTCTCTTGATTACCATATTTCTGCCAAGCCAGCATACTCTTACAGATCGCTATACCTCTATCATTGATGATTTGGACTTTGACCACCTTGTTACCTGCTTGCTCTAGTATCTGAGCGGTGGACCACCCTATGAGGATGTTGCGGATATGGCCAAGATGGAGAGGCTTATTCGTATTGGGTGAGCAATACTCTACCATCACAGTCTTACCCGTAAGTGCTGCTCTACAATAGTCTTCGCCAAGTGCTTGCATCTGACTAAGGAGATCTGTCCAGATACGATTGCCCATCGTGATATTGAGAAACCCCTTGATCACTTCATGGTCTACAATATCGACACCATGACGAGTGAGATAGGGCACCAAATCTGACGCTAGATCTGCCGGATTAGTGCTGAGTCTCTTGAGATAAGGGAATAATACAACACTGTAATCACCAGCAATATCTTGCGAGATGGTTGTGATATTAACCGAAGAGGCTTTGATCTCTATATTATGGACTTCTTTGAAGAAGTCAGAGACCACCTGCTGCAACACTTGGACACTACTCTGATACGACACGAATGGTATGATTTAAATTTTCTTTACTACTAATTCTGTGGATTACTCCAAAATGCAAAATTACGAAATTACTTGATGATGTAATTTAATAATCTAAGAGTGTTAGAGAAGCTTATTCCTCTTGATCGTCTATACGATCACTCTTTGGTCTGAAAAAACTGAAATGGGTCTGACCATAATTACGTACTTGGGTAAGTCTAGGGTGATGGTTGTAGCTCACAAATGGGTTGTGCTCTACGACGAGTAACCCATCATCTGTCAATAGATTATGCTCAAATATCTTATCAGGAATCGTATGAATAGTGGGGAGACCATATGGAGGACCTGCGAAGATGTATTGGTACTGACGATTACAGTGTTGGATATATTTAAATACATCAGACCTGACAATAGTCATCTGATCTTCGATGTCTAACTTAGCTGACATTTGCTTGACGAACTTGATACAATTGGCAAATTTGTCAACGTAAGTCGCTGTCAATGCTCCCCGAGAGATACACTCATAACAATGATTGCCTGAACCTCCAAATAGGTCCAAAAAATTGGTAGTCTCAAAATCTAGGACATTGAGTAAGATATTATAAAGTGCTTCCTTAGAGAAGTCCGTCGTTGGTCGTGTTGGCCATTTGTCCGCCGGAGGAGAGAACCGATACCCTTTGAACTGTCCGCCTATGATACGCATCTGTATGCAAGGTAGTGGAGGTAGATGTCACTGTGATCCGAGATATGATATGTCATAGCTTTCGCAGGGATCTTAAGTGTGTCTACAATCGGTAAATAATGGTTGAGTTGGTCAGTAAGTGTACTCCTAATCCCAGATGTACTCAATCTCGTACTCGGTGCTATCCCATGCTCTTGGTAGTAAGCAAGTATCTTGTAGAGGATCTCTTCATTACTAGATGTGACTGAGACCGCCTTAGAGTGATCAATACTTCCATCTGAGAGTGATACGATGTGATAGTAATCCTCGCATCTTATCATGAGGACTCCATTTTTATTCTCTGCTTGACTCACTCCGACTGCATGTAAGAGATGTATCGGCAGTTTGGAGCCAGATGTGATGTGAGGAGTGTAGGCTAGCTTGAAGAGTACGACATGACCTGCCTGTGTAGGAGCTGATTGGACGACTTGCCCATCTTGCACATGGAAGTATGAGTAGTAGTCTTGGAGCTTGGTATCGTCCACATCCTGAGAGTCAATTAGCTGACCGGTTGGGTTGCCGACAAGTAAGATGTGCTTAGCCTCTGGATAATCGAGTAAGAGATCACGTGTACAGCTCATATACTTGCGGACGAAGTAGAGCTCACCAGTCTTGTCCCAATATCCTACGGTACATTGATGATTATCTTGGTGGTAATACGTAATGATGTCAGGAGATAAGCCTGGCACATCACTCCCATAGACTGTGTGCATATCTACTATTGATCCCAGTTACCTGATACGTTAGGAGCATTCATATCTCCAAACTTCAAGAGGTTATCTGGGTTGTATGAGTTGTCGTATTTGGAGTATTTAGGGTCTGCATACTTCCCCATGAACTCCTTCCATCTTGTACCTACTTGCACCACACTCACAAGAGTCTGCTGGTAAGTCATCGTATCTGCATCTATTGCAAACTCTTTGGAGTTATCTGTGTAAGGAACATATCTGAGCTCTTCTAAGTCGATCTCTAATGCATTGATGGAGTCTATAGCCATAGAGTAGGTTGTAGTCTCGATGAATTCTCCTGGATTCTTAGGGTCATTCGCTGTACTTACGAATGGAATACTATCAATGGTAAGGACTTGTGCTAAGGTATCAAAGTTAGGGGCAAACTCTCCAGTAATAGTCCTGTATATCTCTTGGGCAGTTCTAATATTCTCTAATCGATTTGCGACAGTTTTACTTCTTTCTTTCTTTACTCCTGCAAATGCAATTGGTTCTTGGATATTTTTGTAAAGTGTGTAACCTAAAAACACATTGAGTAGTAACAGTACTAATCCGATAGCTATTCTCATTCTCTTTTTGTATTAATTGAACTCTAAATTATGGAGTAAGCATGCTTACAATCGTAAATATAAAACAATTACTTATTTAGTAGTGATTTCACACCAATTTGTTAGTCTAATAACTTTGCAATGTATCGAGAGGAAGACTTTGCTCTTTCTGAACAATTCCTCTCTCCATCATAAACCCAACGTATTGGAGTAACACTCTTCAAAATAAATAGATGCATCTTCCAAAAGAAAAGGTGTATTAGATTGAAAAAAAATAACATTTTTGTAGAAATATCATTTGTAATACTCATGAACCCACAATCGGACAAGTCAATTACAATCTTAGCAATAGAATCATCATGTGATGATACATCAGCTGCGATCATCAGAGATGGAGAAGTCCTCTCTAACTGCATCGCCAATCAGACAGTACATGCTCAGTATGGTGGTGTAGTCCCTGAGCTAGCGAGTCGCATGCATGACAAAAACATCGTACCTGTAGTCAGCCAAGCACTCTCCGTGGCTGGAGTATCCAAGACAGACCTGGATGCTGTTGCCTTCACCAAAGGGCCAGGACTCCTCGGCAGTCTGTTAGTCGGAGTCAACTTTGCTAAGAGTCTTGGGCTTGGATTGGGCATACCTATAGTGGAGGTCAATCATATGGAAGCACATGTGATGGCTCATTTTGCGGAAGCACCCTACCCTGACTTCCCATTTCTCTGCTTGACCGTCTCAGGTGGCCATACTCAGCTCGTATTAGTCACTGATCACAATGAGATGGAAGTCATAGGGAGTACTATTGATGATGCAGCTGGAGAAGCATTTGACAAGACTGGCAAGTTACTTGGCCTTCCCTACCCGTCTGGACCAATTATCGATAAGTATGCCAAGTTGGGCTCTCCCCTTTACACATTTGCCAAACCTTCGGTTGGTGAGTTTGATTTTAGTTTCAGTGGACTGAAAACATCTATCCTCTATGCTCTACAAAAAAGAGTCAAAGAAGATCCTAATTGGGTGACTGATAATATCTATGATATCTGTGCATCGGTCCAATCATCTATCGTCAATATCCTCCTTGAGAAACTCGAGTATGCTGTCGACAAACACAATGTTACTTCGGTAGCTATTGCAGGTGGAGTCTCTGCGAATAGTGCTCTCAGAGAAGGATTGATTGCTCTAGGCAAAAAAAAACACTGGCATACTTATATACCAGCGTTTAGTTATTGTACAGATAATGCTGCAATGATAGGGATCAGTGGTTACTACCACTACCTTGCAGGTCATCTCAGTCATCAAGGGGTAAGTCCTGAGCCTAGACTCTCGATTACTTATCCATCAAAGAGTTAACTAGATTTGTTTTTTTCTGAGCTATTTTTTCTTCTTTGACTTTGAGCTTAGCCATCATCTTGTCAAATTTTTCTTGTGACCAGTCTCCTGACTCTAACTTAGATCTAAACTTAGCTCTCAGCTGTGCTACCTTAGCCTTAGCTTTGTCGATTGTAGCTTTTTTCTTCTTGAATGTGTCGCTTGTTTTGGCCTTACTCGCATTGTCCTTTGCTTTTTGGATATCAGCCTTATCTTCTTCTGTCAACTCACCTTTGTTTGTTTTGATTGGTGACTTGCCATTTGTTTTTTCAGTTTTTTCTTTATCAGCTTTCTTCAGCTTGGTGGACTGAGCTGAGAGTCCGAGTACTGATGTAAAGAGGATTACTCCAGTCAGTGTTATGAGCTTCACAATGTTCATGTTATTGTATATTAAGTTTGTAATTATATGTTGCTTATGTAAGTCTCTCTCTCTGTGACCATCGAGGATTAGCTATTAAACAGTGCAGGAATTGATGTTAGTATGTCTCTGGCATTTATGCAAATGTTAAATGAGAATCAGAGTAACACAGACATCCCAATATCCTAGAAATCCTCATTAGTAACTCTGTATACGACCCCGAAAGAAATCCATCGCCCTGGCATCACTGCACCAAGTACCTCTTGATACTCGACATTGCCAATATTGTGTACTTGGAAGTACAGTTTGACATTAGGCAATGTATTATATCCAAGCTTGAAGTTGTTCAGAAGATAGGATTCTTTGATCTCTCCAATTCCTTGTAAAAACTCTGGATTACGTTGGATATAGTTACTCGCCAACATGAAATTTAACTTGTAGATTCCAAGATTCAACACAGAAGAGAAGTTAGAGGTAGGGTGATTGGAGATATACTTAGATAACTGCCCTGTGTCAGCGTTGGTCCTCAGGTATGTATAAGCAAGTCTCATGTCAAAAAAGCTTCGCTTCAAAAACTTCCACTTCCTATCAGCTGAGACTTCAATACCTATGACATTGCTCTTGGCGATATTATCAGCATAGAGATAGACCTCTCCCTCTTGAAGATTGGAGACATTAGATATTGTGGAGGCATTCCTTTCGGAAAAATCTATCAAATTTTGAGATGCTCTATAGAATGCTGTCGCTGAGAAATTGAATCCATAGTACTGATAAAGATCCACACCTAGATCGTAACTGTGAGACACTTCAGCTGCGAGATCAGGGTTGCCAATATTCCTCCCTGGACTAAGATTAGAGATCTGTGACGAGACGAATCGTTCGGTGAAGTCAGCTGCTCTAATAGACTTACCATAGCTTGCTCTGAACACTGCATAGTCTTCCTTCTTCCAACTGATACTCACTTGCGGCAATACTTCAGTACCAAAGTTCTCATCATGCTCAACTCTTACACCGACATTGAGATTGACGTCTGCGCCAAATTGACGAGAACCCATTGCGTATATGCCTGAGTTGGTATTGTTATGATCGCCTCTATCCGAACTCATGATATGCTTGTCGACTACCTGCACACCTGCGGCAAGATTGGTCCGAGTGTCTAATGAATAGATGTGATTATACTGACCTATATACTGACGAGTATTATGTGTATTGGGTGGGAAGAGTGGATTGTATACAAATAGGTCATCTACAGACTTGACACTCAGATTAACCTCCATCTTATGCTTACCTACGGAATGTAACAATGCTGCTGTACCCCAACCATTAGTAATCGTCTCTCTTGATTCATCAAATGGTCCTGTGGTATAGAAATATTTCGCATTGAAATCTCTATAATCATAACCTGATCTCAGGAGCACCTTAGTCCGTGGACTGAACAGGTAACCGAGAGACACACTGTAAGTCCTCAAGTCAAAGTCACCATTATAGAGTGAATCTTCTGTGATACCCGCGAGATAATTAGGATTAGTATACACTGGTCCATCTGCTATCCGAGTCATCTGAGATCCCGAGATCAACCACTTAGACTTCTTCATAATCAGTGCTGCATCAGATGAGATGAGATTATGCTCTCCAAACGACATATCGACGAGTGACTCTAAAGATCTTGACTCTTCCGTTGCTACATATACCTTAGTCTTGATGTGAATCAACCCTCCTACAGCATCACTGCCATATGCCACAGCTGCTGGACCTTTAATGATCTCGATATGATCAATCTCTGCCATCGAGATTGGAATATTATTATTAAAGTGTCCTGTCAATGGGTCATTAAATCTGACATTGTCAATCAGTATCAGCACCTGCGAATAAGTACTCCCTCGTAAGCCAATATCATTCTGCACGCCAAATGGTGCTCTCATATTCGTATTGACACCTGCTACATATCTGAGGAGTTCGTCGACTGACTGGACTGGGTACTCTATCAAGTCTGTCTGCTTGATTATCTCTACACTTCTGCCAGTCTTGTATGACTCTTGCGGTATCCTGCTTGCTGTAATCACTGCCTCTGATGAGATAGTCTCTAAGTCTTGACCATATACTGAGACATTGATACCAATGAGGCATAACAGGAGTACTGATAAAAGATTACTTATGGGGGACATTATAGTATATTTTTCTAATACAAAACTAAAGTTACAATAAGAGAGAGGCAAACAAAGTGGCCAACATCTTAGACATATCATGATTTCTCTCATTATAGTGATTGCATTCCTTACACACAGAGGAAAGACAATTTGAAAACACTGTTCAAAATAAAAACGCAAAGATGATAATATATCTGAATTGAATCGAAGAATCACATCTCTTCTTTTGTCGTGATAGTAATAAAATGACACAATACAAAAATTGTATCATTCTAATCCCTTTGACATCAAATCGCAACCCTCAATGGCTGTGCAACACAGTGAAGATTCACAGAATCGACGCAATTGGTATCCTCTCTATGGTACAATTGGATTAAATCAAATAAATAATTACAAAACTTAACTCCAACCTTTAAAAGAGAATATTCCAAAATAATGAAGAAAAGCAAGTAATCTACTCTCTCTAAATGCAATAAGATAAAATCATATTCCTAGAGCTGCACCAAAATATTATTGCCTTAACAATTACATTGACAGAAGCATTGATGCTGCTATTCAAATTAAGTATACACTTTGTTGTGTTTTGCACCCAAAGCATGTACATTTGACTATTATGAATAATTATACAAGCACAGTGAGCTATCTCTATTTCTTCTATTACGAAGGATAAAGAACTCTATGCTTGTAATGTACTTGAGAAGAAATAGAGTTTGATATATCAAGCTCTATTTTTTTTTATGCTAAAGTGTAAATGCAAATGACACATCCAAAGGTCTATATCCAAGGTCATGAAGGCTCATTCCATGACGCAGTTGCTCGGAGATACTTCGGTGATAAGATCCAAGTGATCCCTTGTGATACATTTGACGAACTGGGACGTAATCTGAGTCAAGGGAGTGACCAAGACTCTGCGGTTATGGCAATAGAGAACTCTATCGCGGGATCACTACTGGCTAACTATAAGCTCCTCAGAGAGCACCGACTGACCATCAATGGCGAAGTATACAAGAGGATACAACTCAATCTCCTAGCGATGCCTGGGCAATCACTCCACCAAATAAAAGAAGTAAGATCTCACCATATGGCTCTCAAGCAATGCAGTCAATACTTGCATGAGCACGACCACATCAAGCTAGTAGAGACATCAGATACAGCATTGGCTGCTAAGCACATAGCGGAGAGTAATGAAACTGGGGTCGCCTGTATCGCAAGTATACAAGCAGCAAATCTTTACAATCTGGAAGTCCTCGCAGACAGGATCGAAGACATCAACCTCAATTATACTCGATTCTTCATCCTCAATAAATCTATACAAGATACAGGTGCTTGCGATAAAGCTACCATCTGGATACGTATCAGCCACCAGCCAGGTAGTCTGGTGGCAGTATTGAGCACCTTTGCAGACTTGCAGATCAATGTCAGTAATCTGCAATCGTTCCCAGTACACGGTCAGTTCAATGCCTATTACTTCCATATAGACCTAGAATTTGAGTCATTAGATCATTACAATGAAGCGATGGTAAGACTCCAAGGACTCACCAGCGGACTCCACCAACTCGGACTCTATCCTCGGGCAGACGTCTCAGCAATCTTGCGAAATCAATTAGTGAATTATATGCTATGATAAGAAGTAGTCAAAGAGTCGCAGAGATCAAGCCATACTATTTTGCAACAAAGCTTAAAGCAATCGCTGCCTTGAATGCAGATGGTGCTGACATTATCAATCTTGGTATAGGGAGTCCTGACTTATCTCCACCTGATGAAGCCCTGGAGACACTTACACAATCACTCACGGTAAATGCTGTACACCAATACCAGTCATACTATGGACTACCACAGCTCAGAGAAGCTATTAGAGACTTCTACCTGCGATACTATACTACTCAGGTAAATGGCATCGATCACATACTCCCACTCATCGGGTCTAAGGAAGGCATCATGCATATCAGTATGGCATATCTCGACCCAGGTGACCAAGTACTGATCCCCAACCCTGGATATCCATCGTATGCAGCCTGTACTCAACTTGCAGGTGGTCAACCGATCTCTTACAATCTGAGTGCAGCCAATGGTTGGTCTCCAGACATCTCATCCCTCGAGACTCTCGATCTGACAAGAGTCAAACTGATGTGGATTAACTCTCCTCATATGCCTACAGGATCAATCATCCCTACAGAGACATTAGAAGCATTAATTGCATTTGCTCACAAGCACTCTATCCTACTCTGCCATGATAATCCCTATGCATTTATCTTGAATGATCAACCGACTAGCCTACTCTCCTTGCCTCTAGCCGATCAGTGTGTCATAGAACTCTTCTCGATGAGTAAAGCATTCAATATGGCCGGTTGGAGAGTCGGAGCTGTGATCAGTACGCCTAAGCTTCTCGACCCTATCATACGCTTCAAGAGCAATATGGACTCGGGGATGTTCAAGGCAGTACAGCTGGCAGCTGTGGCAGCTCTCAAGTGTGAGCCTACATGGTTTGACTCACTCAATGCCACTTACCAGAGCCGAAAAGAAATAGCATACAATATCTTGGATAGTATCAACTGTGAGTATACCAAGGATCAATCTGGCATGTTTGTCTGGGCTAAGCATCCACAGCTGACAGGACGTCAACTCTCTGATCAGATTCTTGCTGAGAGTCGAGTCTTCATCACGCCTGGATTTATCTTTGGTGATCAAGGCAGTGACTATGTCAGACTCTCACTGTGCAGCCCTATCAATCGCTTAGAAGAAGCTCACCAACGTATCATCGAATCACTATGACTAGAGTAACAATTATCGGACTCGGACTCATCGGAGGATCTCTAGCACTTGATCTCAAGAGTCAACTCAATATCTCTGTAACTGGAGTGGATAATAATCCTAGCAACCTCCAACTCGCATCAGAGCTCAATCTAGTAGACAAGGTCCAATCACTCGATGACAGTCTGGTCAACGCAGATATCGTCATCATCGCTATCCCTGTAGATAGCATCGAAGATCTCCTGCCACAGATCCTTGACAAAGTCAATGAGACGACTGTAGTGCTCGATGTAGGTAGCACCAAGACTGACATCTGCAAGGCCGTCAGATCGCATCCCAATCGAAGGCAGTATGTCGCTGCTCACCCTCTAGCTGGTACAGAATACAGTGGACCTCAAGCAGCAATTACAGGACTCTTCAGAGGAAAGAAAAATATCATCTGCGATAAAGAACTCTCCGACCCAGAGGCAGTAACCTTGACTACCAAACTCTTCAATAGCATAGGAATGCAGACATACTATCTCTCGAGTGAGTCTCATGATAAGCATCTGGCATATGTCTCGCATCTCTCACATATCACCTCATTTACCCTGAGTCTGACAGTCCTAGACATAGAGAAAGATGACGAACAGATTCTCAATCTAGCCAGTACAGGATTTGACTCTACAGTAAGATTGGCAAAGAGTAATCCTAAAACATGGACACCAATCCTCGTGAAAAACAATGAACACCTCAGCTTAGCTATAGGTCAATATATCGAACATTTACAAGAGTTCAAACGAGCTCTCGAACAAGAAGATAGAGCACATACTGAGGCTCTAATGCTCAAGGCAAATACAATCAAACACCTCCTCAATAAATCAGAAAAATTATGAGTGCTAAAAAGGAAAAAACATGGTTAACTCGGACCAAGAGACCAATCGTCATCGCTGGCCCATGTAGTGCCGAGAGTGAAAATCAAGTCATGGAAACAGCCAAACGGCTAAAAACGACTGGTAAGGTAGACATCTATCGAGCTGGGATATGGAAGCCAAGGACTCGGCCAAACTCATTTGAAGGAGTAGGTGTGGTAGGTCTTCCGTGGGTCAAAAGAGTAAAAGAGGAAGTGGGATTCCCCGTCACAGTAGAGGTGGCTAAGGCATCACATGTAGAGCAGGCACTGAGTTTTGGGATCGATATCCTCTGGATAGGTGCCCGTACGACTGTCAATCCATTCGCTGTACAAGAGATTGCCGATGCACTCAGAGGTGTTGATATCCCTGTACTCGTGAAGAATCCGATCAATCCTGATGTAGCACTGTGGATCGGAGGGATCGAGAGACTAGAGAAGGCAGGAATCAAGGAGGTAGGAGCAATCCATCGAGGATTTTCTAACCATGGTGAGAAATACTATCGCAACAGACCTCAATGGCACATAGCATTAGAATTCAAAAACAAACGTCCTGATATCCCACTCATCAATGACCCAAGTCACATCTGTGGACGTAGAGATATCCTCCAAGATGTAGGACAGAAAGCAATGGACTTGGACTTCGATGGACTCATGATAGAGTCTCATATCGATCCAGACAATGCATGGAGTGATGCCAAGCAACAGATTACTCCAGAGACACTCGGACAGATGATAACGGAGATGGCACTGAGGCAAGACTTCGAAGATGTCCTCCCTATGCAAGGCGAACTTGATTATCTGCGATCAGAGATCAACCATCTCGACGACGAACTGATCAATATCCTTGGCAATAGGATGGCAGTTGCTCGTAAGATTGGAAGTTACAAGAAGGACAATAACATGACTATCTACCAACCAAAACGATGGAAAAATATCATGGACAAAGGATCAAAACTTGCTGAAACCAATCAGCTAAGTGATGACTTCATCAAGGCATTATTTGAGGCGATACACATCGAAAGTATCAACCAACAAGAAAAAATATTCAAAAACAAATAACTCAAAGACCTCTTCTCTGTCATCTGTCAAGCAGAAGGGGAAGAAGATGAGTCAATACTCCCTCAAAAACGGTGTATTGACTCATCCTAAAACCCCGTCAAAAGTTATTGTGAATTGACTGATTTGAGAATTGACTCGTGTAGAACATTGGGTTACTGACCACGCTATGCTGTGATCTCAGATGCAGTAAACTGTACTGTTTTGGGCTTTACAATCTGATAAGATATCCGATAGAAACTATAAGTGCAAAGCAAAGGCTTATGAGATAGACTAAGACATTGCGTTCTGTGAAGAGTACTTCGATAGAATTGCCCCAGACTCCCATCCAGACTATTGCATTCAATATGAGGACAGCGCCAAAAGTAACTCCTAGAGAACCGAGCAATCCATATAAGATCGACCCAGCAGATCTTGGATGAGCAAACTTAGGATGCAACCGTCGATAATAAAATCTCACGGCAACTATGATAAGTATCCCAAAAGCTAGATTGTGTAAGATCGGATAGAGATAAGCGTCCATCTTGATTATTGTGGTCGCAGGGTCAAAGACATACTCTCCGTTAGCTCAAATGTCGCGTCAGTATAAGGTGGAGCCTTAAACACAGCCTTTGCTCCAGACGAAAATCCAAATACCTCTTTGGGGTAACCGACGAGATTGTATTCCATCTTGCCACTATCATTCGCATCATGATAAAACGAGATGGCATAAGTCCCTGATTCCAAATTGGGAATTTCCAATGTTGCTGACCGATCAGACTCAACTAGAGCTTTATCACCATATGGAGCATCCTCTAACCAGAGATCAGGTCCATCATAGAGTCCAATATAGACACTACCAGTAGCACTTGGCAGATCCGTAATAGTGACAGTAAGTGTATGATTATCCTCCACTTGTGCAACTAATATTAACAATGAAACTATAAGACTTATCATATCTAAAAGATGTTATGGCTGTGATCAAGTTAAACGTAACTATTACATCTTCGGTTGCTCAAAACACCATTTTTGACGAAAGTCATAGAAAAGATTATCACCTAGACTTACCTTTAACTACGATACTAATTACTCAATCAATTAACTCAGATAATTAATAAGATGCCTTACACTCAACTCAGCAAGGGGATACTCGGTCTATCATTGCTCACCCTCACAGGTGTAATGTCTGCTCAAGCAGTGACCTTGTTAGAAAGTACGCATGAGTGGTCGTATCAAGAGGGTAATGCAACTCTCCCAAGTGACTGGTATACTCTAGACTATGATGATAGTACATGGGATGTAGGCAATGGTGGCATCGGATATGGTGACAATGACGACTCCACAGTATTGCTCGATGTGAAGAGTGTCTTCATGAGACAAGAATTTACGATACACAATCTAGAGGAGATCAATGGTCTGAGCCTCTTTGGGAGTTTTGATGATGGATTCGTAGCATATCTCAATGGCGTAGAGATTGCTAGATCTAATGTATCAGGACAATCGCCATCATACACTACCTCTGCTGACCATTATAAGGAAGCAGAACTGACTCAAGGACAGCGTCCCTCAGAGTATGTGATATCAGGCGACATGCTCACTAGTCTGCTCTCTGCAGGTACTAACCTCCTCGCCATCCAGACTCACAATTTTGGAGATGACTCTAGTGATCTCTCTAGTAACTACTGGTTGATAGGCACTTTAGAGCAAGAGTCCGATCTCTACTTTCAGCTCCCCGACTGGTACGAGACTGGAGTAGGAGGAGTGGAGAGTTTTGACTCAGATATACCTATTGTAAAGATTACATCATCAGCAGTGATTGTAGATGAGCCAAAGGTGCAGGCGACGGTGACTATCATCCATGACCCTAATGACTTGCCCAATAATAGCAACGACTTGGACTCACAGTATTCTGGTAATATCGCGATAGAGAAGCGTGGTCAATCCAGCCTGTTCTTCTTTCCCAAACACGGCTATGGATTCGAGACTAAAGATTCTTTGTGGGAAGATATCGATGCAGAGATACTAGGTCTGCCAGCAGAAGAAGATTGGGTACTGCATGGGCCATATAGTGATAAGACTCTCCTGAGGAACGTCGTTGCTATGGATATTGCTAATGAGATGGACCAATATGCCAGTCGTACCCAACCAGTCGAGCTCATCATCAATGAGCAATATCAAGGGATCTATATCCTTATGGAAAAAATCAAGCGAGACAAAAATAGAGTCGACATAGCGAAACTCACAGAAGCCGATACAGTCGGTATAGAGCTCACAGGTGGCTATGTCTTCAAGATCGACAAAGGTGTCCCAGATTGGAATTCCATCTATCCGATGAGTGGAATACCAGATCAATTAATCGGTTATCAATATGTCAGCCCTAATCGCAATAAAATCTTACCCCAACAAGAAGAATATATCCAAAGTTACGTAGACAGTTTTGAGATTGCACTGCGTAATCCAGCATACAATTATGGTGGCAAGTCCATCAATCAATATATTGATATCAATTCGTTTGCCGATCACTATATCATGGGTGAGCTGACTAAGAATGTTGACGCTTTCAGGATAAGCACCTACCTTCATAAGGAGAAAGATACTGATGGTGGACTATTGAAGATGGGTCCAGTCTGGGATTTCAATTTAGGATTTGGCAATGCAGATTACTGTGATGGATGGAGTACTGATGGGAGTGTCTTAGATATTGGTTGTGCTAGTGAAAATCCATTTTGGTGGCAGAGATTACTTGAGTATGGGCCATTTGACAATGCAGTGAGGTGTCGCTACGAAGTCTATCGCAATTCAATGTTGCAGGATGACCAACTAGAGATGATGATAGACAGCCATGCAGTCTCTCTCACTGATCAAGCGAGGCAGAGGGATGACCAGCAGTGGATGGCAATCGGTCAGTATGTCTGGCCCAACCCATTCGTCGGGAAGAACTATGATCAAGAGTTAACCCACCTCAAGATGTATATCCTCGATCGTCTCGAGTACCTAGACGAAGTCTGGGGACAAGGCTGCATCCTCAGCGATACTGAGGAGATAGATGATCTCCCACAGGTCATCGCTACACCTAATCCGGCTAGTAGAAGTACTACAGTTATCATCTCTAACCACTCGGAGGTAAATGCGATCCAACTCAATGATATGATCGGTCATCGAGTACTCACTCAATCAGTTACAACAGATCGACAGAAGATAGACATCTCAGGTCTATTTCCTGGCCTCTATGTCGGATCAGTCATAGGAGATGACTCACGGATCGTCGGTAGGTTCAAGATAATTGTAGAGTGAAATCCACAGAATGTCAAGGCCGTCTATAATAACATTACAAGGATTCCCTTGAGTTTTTATTTTTCTTGTTCGGTTGATCTCAGTATCTTAGACATCAACTAACACCTACTCCTCATGCTGAGACTCATATTACTTCCTATCATTATAGTCGTATGGTGTACCATAGGTATCACACAGACTAATATCCATCCAACCAATCCTGATGTTATCCCTATCTGGACAGGAGACTACGACCCAACTGACTACATTCCGTCGGTGGGTATCGCAGACCCTGATGTAATCTTTCAGGATCTCGTCCAAAGTCTCAAACCAGACAACCTCAAGGACTGTCTGATAGAGATGATTCCATTCCACACAAGGCATACTGGATCTGACACCCTCTCTAATACAGAAGGGATAGGAGCAGCAAGAATTTGGGCTCATCAAAAATTTGAATCATTCAACTCTACAAATGGAGAGAGACTACTTGTCTCATACTTACAGTTTGATCAAGAAATCTGCTCGATGGGTAGGCACAAAAATATTACTGCTACACTCCCTGGTGTCGGTCCACACCGAGACGAGGTCATTATCATCGAAGCTCACTATGACTCTAGGTGTCATGAAGTCTGCGACATCGAGTGCCAAGCGCATGGGATGGAAGATAATGCAAGTGGGTCAGCGCTAGTACTAGAGTTAGCTAGAGTGATGAGTCAGTATGTCTTAGATCGGACGATTATCTTCATGCTTACGATCGGAGAAGAACAAGGTCTCCACGGAGCTAATGCCCTAGCCCAATACTGCGAAGACAATGATATCAATGTGTATGCAGTACTCAATAATGATATCGTAGGAGGGATTATCTGCGGTGAGACTGCCTCGCCACCTGGGTGTCCGGGACTCAATGATATCGATAGTATCAATGTACGACTCTACTCACACGGCTTCATTGATAGTCCGAGTAAGGGACTTGCCAGATATGTCAAGCTCCAGTATCAAGACAATGTCAGAGATCTCATGACCGTCAAACCTATCGTTAATGTCATGGGATCAGAGGATCGAGTTGGCCGAGGAGGTGATCACATTCCATTCAGAGAGAGGGGATACTCAGCAGTAAGGTTTACTTCCGCTAACGAACATGGATCGGCAGATACGAGTGATCCAGAGTATCATGATAGACAACATACCGAAGAGGATATCCTCGGAGTCGATACAGATAATGATGGAGTATTGGACAGCTTTTTTGTATCATTCTCTTATCTCAATCGCAATGCAATCCTCAATGGCAATGCAGCAATATCTATCGCAATGAGTCCAGAGACACCGACACTAGAGAGCCTTGATCTTACTCACGAAGGACTGAGAGTAACTTGGACGAGTGATATCGATTGCCCACAATATGCGATAGGTCTGAGATCAGAGACTAATGACTTTGACACACTCGTATACGTGACTGAGTCACCATACTTCTTCAAAGATCTCAGTGATGATCAGTTCTATGTCGTCTCTGTATCTTGTGTAGACGAGTATGGTATCGAGAGTCTCCCGAGTAATGATTTGTTTACATTTGATGCCATTAGTAGTGTACAGCAAGTCACTCAGAGTCACGGGGTACACCTCTTACAGAACAGGCCCAATCCCTTTGACGATCAGACGACTATTGCAGTGATGGTGGATCAAGAGTTTGACTATGATACAGCTGAGATTACTGTATCTACAGCACAAGGTCAGGCAATCTACACCTCTCCTATCACTCTAGGTAAAGGGATCAATACTATCCAATACACTCATCAGTCTCATCGCCATCAAGACGGAGTCTACTACTATACCTTAAGTATAGATGGCCTACCTACCGAAACTAAGACCATGGTATACGCCTATTGATGACGCTAATACTTTTTTGTTTAAGATTTGTCAATGAAATCGGACTCCAACTGACACTACTTATGTGAGGTCAAGCGTCTATCCCTCTTTGACAAAATGGTAGTCAATCAGCTTATCCCTGAGTACCATCTGGATGATATAAGTACCTTGCTTGACATTAGACATATTGATCTCTGTGATCTTTTCAAATTTTCTTGCCTTTGCCTTGAAGATCTCTCTCCCCTCTTCATCAAAGATACGGATAGGCCGCTTAGTCAATAAGTCTGATTCTCTGAGAAATTCTATCATGACTTTTTCTTCTATTTGATCTATTCTGACAATAGAATCATCTCCGCTCGTTGGTGGTGTACTTGCAATAGCTATCAATGAAGTCAACAATGATAGAGCAATCGTAATAATTAATTTGTTCATTCTCTTTTGATAAAAATGTGTGGTTACGTGAGTTGTTATATCAGCATTAACCACGAGCTCACATACGTAATTGTAAGTGGCCCACATATTTATGGATTTATTGTGAGTTAGGTTAAACTCATGTAAATTATTGTTAAGACGTAGGGGTACTCATCACATGAGTTGCAATGGCATTATGAATGAGAGGCAATTTGAGTATTCACTTGCTTAGTTACTTACTCTGTACGATGTCATTAGGAGAGAGCCTCATCATTATCTCTGATACCTCTAATTTACACCACAATTTGACACTAAGATCCTTGGGATAAGACTTTCACATTTTTTTATCATCTGAGATCAAATAGATTATCCCGATCAGTTCTTATGATTGTTATGCATCAGTCCTTGTCCGTGAGATGGGAATCAACTCGATGTCCTCAGTAGAGATATTCTGCAATCTCAGATAGACTTGCATTGTTGCTTTGACGTCTTCTTCACAATAGACTCCAATCTTAGTCAAGTCTTCATCTTCATAGTAAGCAGCATGGACATCAGCACCTGACATGGCATCTTTGGGACTCTTAATCCCAAATGTATAACACAGACTATCAAGTGATGTATAGTTCTTATAATCACCAAACTTCCAATCTTGCAGTGTATCGATGAGATGCTCCCTCTCCCAAGGTTTGGCATATCGGATATCTAACAATGACGGTAGTTTGATACCATGGACTAGCATCCGTCGACTTAAGAATGGCACATCAAACTCTCTAATATTGTGACCACATAGGCCATGCTCTGCGATATTATAATAGTGTGATGCCAGTAGATCTGCAAAGTCTTGGAGCACCTTCACTTCGTCATGATCTACGAAGCTCTTCAGCCTTAGCTCATAGAGGGTATCTGACACTCGATGGATATAGCCAACAGAGATACAGACCACCTTAGCAAACTCTGCATAGATACCTGCACGATTGGCATAGGAGAGTTGGGGATCATCATTAGCGTCATGATGGAAGAGTTTACTCGACTTCTTAGACCAGAGCATTTTGCCTTGAGCATCTAGATCTTCAAATGAAGGAAATTGACTGACTGTCTCTATATCAAAAAACAGCAAATTGGAAGCGATATCTAGCATTGGCATACTCAGGGTAATTATGGATAGTACTCACTAAGATTATCCGTATATCTCTCCAAATTGTCCCGTCAGTTAAGAGAGTTTCATGATATTATAGTCCAAAATACTAAAAAAGTATAACTTAGTAATCGGAATAATTCAATGTTACACCCAAAAGAAACTCAACCCCGAAAATTATGTCGAAATCAAATAACAGTAACCTGATTGCAATCTTAGGCGTAATCATATTTCTATTGTTAGGGTTGGTCGGTTACCAATGGTACGACATCCAACAACTCAAGCAAGCAGTGACTACCACTAAGAGCACCTTGATAGAAAATGAAAAAATCCAAGTCGAACTCGAGCAAGATTACCAATCAGCACTTGACAACTTAGAAGAACTCAGAGGTACCAATACTGAACTCAATAGACTCATCGATGAGCAAAAAATAGAACTCGCAGCTCAGAAGAAGAAAGTCTCAAGTCTCATCTGGACTAAAGGGGAACTCAAATCAGCAAGAGAAGAACTCGAAATATTTAGAACTCAAGCCGCAGGATATGCCAATCAGATAAGAGAACTCTCTGCAAAAAACAATCAACTCAATGCGACTAATAATCAACTCGCAGCTGATAAAACTCAACTCCAGACTGCCATCACTGAGCAAACACAAACTATCTCTAATCTCTCTGATCAAAAAAGTCAACTCACAGAGATCAAAGCCAAAATGGAAGCAGAAAACAAATACCTCGCAGAAAAGGTAGGGATAGGTCAGATAATCAAAGTCAATACGATCAATGTCACTCCATACAAAACCCGAAGCAACAAGGATGCTAAAGTCACTACTCGAGCTAAAAATGCTGACTACTTCACAGCTTGTATCACAACAGAGAAAAATGAAGTCGTAGATGCTGGTGAAGAAAAATTCTATGTGAGATTGATCTCACCTGGTGGAGAGACTATCTACGACGAGTCAAAAGGATCAGGAGAAATAATCAGCAAGACAGATGGGACCAATGTGAGATATACAACAGTGAAAAATACCACATACCAAAATACAAACTTAGAGGCTTGTATTGAATATAATCCTGACTATACTCTCCCCTCTGGCAACTATGCCGTCGAGGTCTACAACAAAGGTTACTTAGTTGGTCAAAGTGCTTTCTTACTCAAGTAATTGACTACTCTTTAGTCAGCCAAGTCTGTGCTAGATTGAGTGTATAGAGCATACAGTTGTCCAGATTGCCTATAAGGAGCACATTATCCTCCGCTACTCTATTTCCTGCATTATACTGAGCTGGTATCCACATAGGCATAGCGCATAATGCAGCGATACCCATCGAGTCAATGTCACTATTGCCAGACGACCAACGGACTTGAGGATTGATCACATGACCTGATGTGTCAATCGTAAAAGTATAAGCTCCTAGATCATAGCCCTGCAGTAAGGTCTCCAATGGCAAATCCACAAAGTAACCATCCAAGTAACTCTCTAAGGATTGATCAGAGTCAAATACTGCAGTAGTCTCTGGCTCAACGAAGCAATTGAAGTCAATACTCTTCTTCTCATTTACCTTGAGTGTATTCTTGGGGAGGTAAGAGACTGTAACTCTGATCGGCACACCACTATCCGCTGTCAAGAGGTGAGATCTTTGCTCTTGTGTCAACGTATCATTGCTCCCGTGAGTCTCCTGGATAGTGCCATCATGACTCGTAGCAACCGACACAGTGAAGTACTCTGCTACCCACTCTTCTTCATAGCGATCATTGAGATCTCTGAGGGTCTTTGCAGTCTCCAACTCAGCTCGACTTAACGTATACGCCGGATAGACTTTCTGAATACCGCAGTAGATTGTCGTATCAATATCCATTTGGCTTGAACTCTCTTGAGTACATGGAGTCAACAATAATTTAGCCTCAGCGAACCTTACATCTGACTGCACAAAAAGTAGCAAAGCAGTACTAATAAAACTCACCAAAGGGTATAGAGTATTCATAGAGAACAATTGGAATAGATTATGACTCATACTTATTCAAAGAATCTGACCAATGTAAGATACAGAAATTTTCATTTCTATACCACCAAATTCTCCCTTGAGATGATCGTCGAGTAAAGTATATTGTATCTGTGTTTGGACAAGCCTATCTGCTTGATCTCCGCGAAGACTAAGCGAGTAAAGCTAATCATTTCATATTAAGTATTATTTTAATATGATATTAGCTCTTTTCTTCATTTAATACAGAGAGATTGACCTTTCTATTCAACATCTCTTCTAACTTTTCTTTAAAGTCTTGTTGCATAGCTGGTTTCATATTCTTGATACGAGCATCACCGTGACTTGCATGTGGCAGGTTATATGCCTTGCTGTTGACACGCTTGCTTGGGATCACTCGACATGCTGCCCAAGTATCGTTGAGTCCATTGATATAGAGGAGATCATTACCTTCCTTATCGAGCCATTTCTCTACAGATCGAGCTAGGCTTGGGTCATATGTCGGGTTACTCTCTAACGGATAGAATGAAGCACTCGGATTCTTACCGACCTTATCTATATATCTTGACCACCGGGATGTCTCAAACCCATAATACCCCATCTGTGTACTCGCTTGATAATAATGTGGCCCAAAGAACTCCATCGTCTTATCATCATAGAAGTCTAATCCTACTACAGTCAGTAAGTGATCAATAGCGGTATCAATATCCTTGTCTTGTGGGATATCATCACATGGTGTACCCCACTGCCAGATTGAGAATGGATACTCTAATACTGCAAACTCATAAGCTGCCTCTATCCCTCCCAGATAATCATACTGATGTCCTTTACCTTTGGAAAACCACTTCAATCGATCGAGTACCTTATCCTTATTCTTAAACATGTACTTCTGATACTTAGTGATCTTCTTACGACACTCAACTGTACCTATCGTGTCAAGGAACTTATAGATACGCTTATCTTCTATGGATGAGCTGATAGGAGCAACATAAGCAATCGATACATCTGTATCATCTGGGTAGAAGTACTCATAGTAGATCGTCGTAGCACCTCCTTTGCTGATACCTGTGGCCACCCACTTATCAGTATAGTACTCTGCAAATATTGTCCTTATTCTATGGAGATCTGCGGTTGCTTGCTCAAGTGTAAGATACTTCCAATCCTTATCCTGAGGTGCAGACTTAGCAAAGAATCTATGCTCTACATTGAGAGAGTTAGCAGCAAGTATGTCGACGACTTCATTGTCTCGATCATTGACATTGTAGCCCTGTGTCTGGATCACTGTAGGACGATCCACACCTGCATGTGTGAGTATCACTCGTTGGGTAAATGTTGGACTTTGGTCATCAGTGTGGTCGATTGGTTGAGTTACTGAGACCGAGTACTTCTCTATCTCATCACTCCCGATCGACTTGTAAGATAAGTCAGGATGGCTTGATAGGAATACTTCTAGACTGCTTTGGCCTATTGCTGTACCCGATATCAGTGCAGCCATCATTATCGACAAAATGCTAATTCGAAATATAAACATATTGTAATTTTATTTAATATCAAAAATCTTCTTCAAACTCATCTTCTACCGGAATTACTTTTTGGAACTTCGGTCTATCTGAGTCAGGAGTAGCCGTCTCTGTGCTATCTGTTGCCGTAGTAGCACTCTCAGCACCAGTATCATAATCATCGCGATAAGTCGTATACTTGGAACAATCCATCTCGATGACATCACCATCAGGGATGGCGAACTGTGCTGTCTCATCATACTCAATAGATTCGTCAGCCTCTACTCGCTGCATGAAGTCTAAGAAGTATGGTCGAGCCATCACTCCACCCTGACCATCGTCTAGAGTCTCAAACTTGATCCATTGGTCTTCGCCACCTACCCAAGTCCCTGTGACTAACTCAGGTGTGATCCCCATGAACCATCCATCCACATAGTCATTGGTCGTACCAGTCTTACCACCAAACTCAGTCTCCAGCCATGACTGTCTAGAGCTTGCTGCATACTTTAGCATCTCTACCATCACATAATTGTACTTCTCATGCATCACCCTTTTCTTATCTGGAGTAGCTTGATAGATTACCTTACCATTTTTGTCCACTATTTTCTTGACGAATACTGGTTTCTGGTAGATGCCATTATTGGCAAATGTTGTGTATGCTCCAGTCATCTCTAGTACGTTGAGGTTAGTTGCTCCTAGGCAAATGGAAGGTGCTGAAGGTATCTTATCTTTCTGAATCCCCATCTCGGATGCAAGATTCCTCACTAACTCTGGAGAGCCGAGTTGCATCATTAGCCATACTGAGACAGAGTTAGTCGATGTCTTAAGACCATCCATGAGGGTCATCTTATTGCCGCTAAACTTCCCTCTAGCGTTGGATGGTGACCACGACTCTAGGAGACCAAAATTGGGATCTCTTGCAGGTATCGTATATTGAATATCATCTACTCTGAGACAAGGTGAGATGGCCTGCTGCGAGATTGCCGTAGAGTAGACGAATGGCTTGAAGGTACTACCTACTTGTCTATCTGCTAATACGTGATCATACTTAAAGTACTTATTACTGATCCCTCCTACCCAAGTCTTGACCTCACCATTCCTAGGATCTATAGAGACACTCCCGAGTTGCATATGCATCCTGTGATATCTGATACTATCCATAGGAGTCATCGATACTGTTCGTTCGCCTCCTGTCTTATAGTCATAGACTACCATATTTCTAGTCTGGCTAAATGCCTTATCTACGTTTTGGTGGAGTCTTGCCCATTGTGTCTTTACAGTTGTCCACACCTTATCTTTGAGCACCGACTCATAAGCAACTTTTTGTTTTTTATTGATATATCCATCTTTGAGGAGAGAGGCAAGATATTTTGGATCCTTGTCTGCCTTACGCATCCGCAAGATATCTGAGTCCCACATCCGAGCATCTGGATACTTACTGAGGACTTCTTGACTTGCTTTATTGAGATATTTTTGTTTGAGATTAGCGAACCTTTCAGATTCTCTTACCAATCTATCCAGTGCATCTTTTCTGATTTGCTTGATTGGCGCCTCTGCATTGTATGTCCACGGATCTTTACCCTTCCACCACTTGAAGTATCGATCTTGAAGCTTAGCCATATGTGCAGTGACTGCTGCTTCGGCATGAGTCTGCATATTCATATCTATCGTGGTATAGATAGTCAGACCATCTTCATAGATATTGTATTTGGTGCCATCAGGTTTTTTGTATCTGGGATCTTCGAGCAGTTTCTTGAGATAGGTGGTAAGAGTTGCTCTGAAGTATGGAGCTTTCCCATCATAGTGAATTGTCCGTTGAAATTTAGAGGCATCGATGGGTTTCACCTTGAGTCTATTGAACTCTTCCATCGTCAACTTATCGTTTTTGACCATTTGATAGAGGACTACATTTCGTCTTTTCTGAGCATTCTCAGGAAATTTTTTGGGATTGTACAGACTCGGATTTTTCAACATTCCTACGAGCACGGCAGCTTCTTCGACACTCAGTTCACTCTGTTTCTTTTGGAAGTAAGTTGTTGCTGCTGGGGAGACACCGTAGCTGTTATATAAGAAGTCAAACTTATTGAGATACATAGCTATGATCTCTTCTTTGGTATATCTCTTTTCAAATTCAATAGCGATGACCCACTCTTTGAGTTTTTGCCATATCCGCTTGACGATATTAGATGATCGTTCGGTAAAGAAGAGCTTAGCTAACTGCTGAGTAATAGTACTAGCCCCACCATTTTTGCCCATATAGACTAGGGCTCTTGTAAGACTCTTAATATCGATCCCGCTGTGGCGAAAAAACCTCTCATCTTCAGTCGACACTAATGCATTGATGATGTGTGGGTTAAGGGTCTCATATCTGACATTCTCTCTATTGAACTTAAAGTATCGACCTAGCTCTTCCATATCAGCACTATAGATTAGTGTTGATAATTCATAAGATGGATTTTCGAGCTCTTCAGTATTTGGCATCTTGGTAGATGATATAAAGATCAATATCAATACAGCCATGATGACCCCAATGATGAAAGAAATCCACAAGAATTTAGAGAGCTTATTAAGAATACTGTCCACAGGAGTGTCTATTAATTCAGAAATATGTTCAAAAATACTAATATATTGTTGATTCCATTTGCAGATTATCTAGAATTAACCCACAGGACTTCACAGCATAGGATGCCGATGATACAATGTACAAGATATTTACTCCAAAGGTATGACACTGTATGAGATACTCTATAGGTAAATGAGAATTCGTAAATCGAGCAAATTTACGCAGAGATACAATCAAAATTGACTACTCCAAATCAATGAAGTAGCCATTCAAGTTTATTGATCAGAGCTAACTTGGTTAACTTCTTACTTTACTCACTAAGGCGAGGGTATCTTTAACTTTAGTGGTAAGCTCGGCATATGCCTTGTTAGCGATAATTTCTTTAGAGATCAGTTTAGATCCCATCCCTACGCAGATTGCCCCTGCATCAAACCACCCAGTGAGGTTTTCTTGCGTAGGAGCTACTCCTCCTGTGGGCATGATCTTAGTCCAGGGTTGTGGCGCTAGAGCTCCTTTGATAAATCCAGGTCCGTAGACACTCCCAGGAAATAGTTTCACTACTTCGCAGCCCATCTCCTCTGCTGTCTGTATCTCTGTCAATGAACCGATCCCTGGAGCATAGAGCACCTTACGTCTATTGCATACTCTTGCGATATCTTCTTTGTATGCAGGAGTGACGATGAAGTCAGCTCCACACATCATATAATACGATGCTGCAGCGGCATCAGTAATCGATCCGATCCCAAGTGCCATCCCAGGACACTCAGCCTTGATATATCTGCTCAAAGAGGCAAATACTTCGTGAGCAAATGCTCCTCGATGTGTAAATTCTAGAAGAC
Organism: uncultured Saprospiraceae bacterium; assembly: GCA_938001865.1. Classification (GTDB taxonomy): domain Bacteria; phylum Bacteroidota; class Bacteroidia; order Chitinophagales; family Saprospiraceae; genus JAHDHH01. The sequence goes on from CALLAW010000036.1 coordinate 65,959, forward strand.
GTCCGCCTCCATCGTATACGGCTTTGACGATCTGCTTACAGAGATCGATGTCAGGATTGAAAAAGAGCGGAACCATCCCTTGCTTTTCCATTAATAATACTACTTGGATTCGATCCATACCTACGCTTATTTTATGAGTTGTGTTGCATCAGTAGATGAGAGTCAATTCCTAACAGCCTATAATGGTTATAAGGAATTGTCACCTCTCTCCAATGTTATGATTTGATCAATATATTTTTGCTTTACCTTTTAGCTATAGCGGCAGAAAAGTCTGAGCATCTCAGTCTGACAACTATCTTGATACTCTACCACTTGCGTCACCATTCATGAGTTTTTCGACCTCTTCGACAGTGACTAGATTAGCATCTCCCTTGATCGTATGTTTGAGACAAGAAGCAGCGACTGCGAAGTTGAGTGCATCTTGATCATTTTGATAAGTGAGCAGTCCATAGACGAGACCTCCCATAAAACTATCACCGCCACCGACTCTATCTACGATATCTGTGATCTGATACGTAGGAGCCTTGTAGAGCTTCTTACCATCCCAGAGCACTCCCGACCAACTATTGTGTGATGCGGAGATAGAGCCTCTCAGTGTAGTGATGACTTTCTTAGCTCTAGGGAACATGGTCATGAGCTGTGTAAGGACTGATAGATATGAGTCAGCATCGACAGTACCATCAGTGACATCTGCTCCATCTGGGTGCAGGCCAAAGTGCTTCTCAGCGTCTTCTTCATTCCCTAAGATGATATCACATCCCTCCACCAAGGCAGGCATGACATCCATAGGTGACTTACCATACTTCCACAGTTTCTTTCTATAATTGAGATCGGTAGAGACAGTTACTCCGAGCCTATTCGCAGCTTTGATCGCTTCGAGACAGGCATCAGCGGCGCCTTGAGAGAGTGCAGGTGTGATCCCTGTCCAGTGGAACCAGTCTGCATCTTTAAATATCTCATCCCAATCAAACATCCCCGCCTGTACTGTAGCCATCCCAGAGTGAGCTCTGTCATAGACTACTTTACTCCCCCTACTTACTGCACCAGTCTCAAGGAAGTAGATGCCTAATCTCTCTCCGCCTCTCAGTACCTTACTGGTATCTACATTACGCTTACGGAGCTCCATGATAGCACACTCTCCGATATCATTGGGAGGTATGCGGGAGACGAAGGCACTCTCCATCCCATAGTTAGCGAGGGTCACTGCGACGTTGCTCTCACCACCACCATACACTACATCAAAGTTATAAGTCTGCGAAAATCTCTTAAATCCTGGAGGACTAAGCCTTAGCATAATCTCTCCAAATGTTACGATTTTTTTCATGTCAATGAGTTACAGTTTTTTTACAGAGTTGTTTTTTAAATTCCAAGAGCTTGACCTCCACCTATCTGAATCGTCTCAGCAGTGATAAATCCAGCATCAGCACTTGCTAAGAAAGCTACGACAGCAGCGACATCTTCTGGCTGACCCAATCTTCCTAGCATAATATTCTTAGCCCATGATTGGAATACTTCTGGCTTTGTTGACTTGATCTGCTTGTGAAAATCTGTATCTATCGTACCTGGTGAGACAGCGTTGACTCTGATCCCATATTCGGCGAGATCTTTAGCTAGAGCTCTTGTGATTGCATGGACTCCTGCTTTGGAAGTGCCATAGATACCTGCACCTGGACCACCTGCATTCCATCCTGCATTGGATGTGAAATTAATGATATTCGGGTCTGTACCTTTTTTAAGATATGGGATTGCAGCTCTTGATACAAAGAATACAGAATCAAGATTAAGAGCCATGACATTTCTATAAAAGTCTGTCGTCATCACTTCAAATCTCGATCTTCCTCCGAGTCCACCGGCGTTGTTAACTACAACGTCTAAGCCATGCTTATCTCCGATCGCTTTTACATTCTCGTTGACAAGGTCTTCATTCGTCACATCAAAGGCATAGAACTCAGCAGTCACCCCAGCATCAGTTAATTCTTTGAGTCTCGCTTCTCCAGCTTCTTTGTTTAACCCATTGATGATGACTTTAGCTCCATGTGCTCCCATCTGCTTAGCTACTTCAAATCCTATACCACCTGTGGCACCAGTGATTAGCGCTGTTTTTCCTTGTAATTTCATTTTTATGATTTTAGTTTTCTGTAATGTTGTGTTTTATATTTAATTGCAATCTTTATTTAGTTGTATTGACAGGCTCGATTCGTGGTATTAAGAACCAGACAGCTGCGACTACAATACCTACTAGTCCTGCTCCGATTATAAATACTGATGAATAATTCTCAACAGGCAAGATATCACCGATATACCAAACAAGAGCTGCTGCTGCAAATTTTGCAGACATACCTGCTAATCCAGAGAGTGTACCTACTGACTTTCCATTGAACAAATCACTCGGTAAGGTCTGGATGTTTCCAATTGCCGTTTGGAATCCAAATAAGACGACAGCCATAATGATTACAGCTATTGTAGCACTGCCAGGAGAGCTCAATGCCAGGAGTGCTGGTAGCATTACTGCACAACCGATACCGATAGTATACTTCCTTACTTTATTGACATTCCAACCTTGATTGAAGAACCACTTAGCAAGTAGTCCACCAAACCAAGCACCTATCATTGCTCCCAAAAACGGAACCCAGCCAAGTTTGGTAATACCAGCGATATCCATATTGAAGACATTAACTAAGTAATTTGGTATCCAGATTACAAATATCCACCATATAGGATCAATAGCAGCAGACGCTAATATCACTCCCCAGCTTTCTTTGAAGCTAAGTATTTTGGCATATCCCAAGCTTTCTTGCGATGAACCTTCCGTTTCATTTACTTGACCATTCTTGATATACTCTCTCTCTTCTTTACTGATCCATGGGTGATCCTTTGGTGGCTTCTTGACATAGATCAACCAAGGTATCAACCAGAAGAATCCAATAATGGCAATTGACAAGAATACAACCTGCCAGTGTAATCTCTGTGCTAATAATCCAATTACAGGAATTGAAATCATCGCTCCGAACGAAGCTCCAAAATTAAAGATACCTTGTGCTACAGCTCTTTCGTCAGTTGGGAACCATTCTGCATTGCCTTTTGCCGCCCCAGGCCAATTACCAGCTTCGGAGAGTCCGAGCAATACTCTGACAAATGTAAAGCCAGCAAATCCCTTTACTAACGCATGTAAGCCTGTTGCTAATGACCAAAATCCAATCGACAAAACAAATCCTAGTCTCGTCCCTACCTTGTCAAATATCCTACCAAACAATGCTTGTCCAAGTGCATATGCAATTACAAAGTAGGTACCTATTCTTCCATAGACCTTCTTCCTACCATCAGCATCAAGATCAGGGTATAAGTCATCAGCGATACCTGCTTCCCATAATACTGAGAATGCTTGTCTATCGATATAATTGATGACAGCTGCTAATGCTATGAGACCGACAACCCACCATCTTAAGCCTTTTACTGTTTTTCCTACTGCTTCGGCCATGTCTCGAGTTTTAATTGGTCATGACCTAGAAAATCTTCTCTTGCTGGGCTGAATACATCGATCAGCATCCCAGGCTTAGTGCAGACACATCCATGCATCACATGTGGAAGGATATAGAATGAGTCTCCACCTTTCAATGTCTTGACTTCATCGCCAATAGTCATCTCAAACTCACCACTGACGACATAGGTGACTTGTGAGTGGTAGTGCTTATGCATGACACCAATAGCTCCTTCTCCAAAGTCTACTTTGACAAGCATTAGTTTGTCATCATATCCCATAATTTGCCTTCTGAGGCCTGGACCTACTTCTTCCCATTCCTCTTGATCAGTAAAGAAAAAGCCTTTGGTATGCCCAAAACTCTTGTGTAAGTTATCACTCATTCGTATTTATTTTGGTTATTGATTTTTTGTTCTTTTTATCTGATAAGGACCACTCCAGGTAAATGTCTCACTCCCAACTGATACTTCATGCAGTTGACTCAGACTATTTGATTGGTTAGCTATGCTGATGATCCATCCTTGTGTACTCTCAGTCTCCAGTCTGATAGATGTGTACTCTGGAGTATCCAATAGGACTGTCAAACTTACAATATCTGAGTAAGGATTGATCGGTATCTCAGAGATAGGATCATATGTACCATGTGACTCTATCACTGATGCGTAAAGACCACTGTTGGCTCTTTCCTTACGGTGGATCAAGACTTGATCATTCCTGAGATTATACTCTGGATCATTAGCTCCCAATCGTCCCAATATCAGCTTGTCAGTACTCTCAGTAGTGAAGGTACTCGTATAAAACTTCCCGTACTCAAACCATGTCAAACTATTGGCACCTGAGTTATCTGGCTGTCCCGTTGCTTCGTGCCATAGATGTTGATATCCATGACTTGTGCCTAGAGTATTGAGTTGATCAAGTTGTCGCTGGTACTTGAAGTCAGTCCCGAGTATCTGTCCTTGGAACCAAAGAGGAAGATCCATCAGTATCTCCTGATCAGAGGCTACTCGGAAGAGGTCGACAGTCAGTGGATTGGGCAATGAGGCATCAGTCAACAAGAGCAATGTCCGCTGCAGTTCGACTCCAGGATAAGCGTTGGTATCTTTAGCGATTACTATCTGAGCAGCTAGGTTATCGAGATCTGCATAGTACAAGTAAGGATGATGCAACTCTCCTTTCTCTATCTTGCCTTCGTAGTGTGAGGTCTCGTCAATCACTACAGTATTATGCGCTATTGACTGCTTAGCAAAAGTCTTATTTTCTTTGAGGTATCTGCCTCCACCTTTCTGATCGATATTGACCCATCTCGATGATCCATAATCTTGGATCACTTCACCGCTCTCATCATAGAGTGAGTAAGAGAGTTTATCAAAGTGTCCATGACCCATCCCTTGTGCAGAGTACTTCATCACGAGACAAGTTTCTTTGTTGCGCAGTATTCCTATCCCTCCCTGGGTACCATCTTCACCGTCAGTATAGATCATAGGTTGTTGTGTGTATGGCTGTGCTTCTCCTCTCTTGAGTGCTGCTGCTACGGCGTATCCAGTATCATCTAGTAGCACCTTATTTTGCCTACGAGCAATATCCAAGAGTGTCTTATTACTTGGATCTTCACTATAGAGGATATCGACTGCTGTTACGAGCTCTCGGGCATTCCAAGACATCCCTTTCTGACTATCATTCAAGGGGAAGAACTGACCATTGGCATCTGTCTGATTGAGCAGTGCATAGATGGCTTTGGTCATGATACCGTCTCGATAATTCATGATGTCAAGCTCTGGCATATTATTCGATAGTGCCTTACTGAATATCAAGAAGGGAAAGATCGCATATCTCAGATAATATGGTCCTTCTGTGAAGTATCCATCTGGTGCAAATGATCCATCTAACTGCGCCAAGAATCCAGCCTGGAGCATTCCTTCTTTGTAGATAAACCCTCCGTCATTATCTTTCTCCAATCTCAATGCTTCATCGATGGGCATCCCATACAGAGCCCTATTGACTAGCTCCATATCATTCATGACTAGTGCAATCATCCCCACTGCGGCATTAGCCCAGGTGCTATGATTATGTATCCTATTGAAAAACTTTGGATTGTCTAACGAGAGAAAATCTGCCATCGGTCTGAAGAGGTCTTTCTCAAGGAACTTCCGTTCTTTGGGCTTGAGATAATCGTAGATTGCATCATAGGCTTGACTGACGTAGACGAGCCAATTGGCATCATTGAGACATTGCCAAAAAATCTTGCCTGTTGCATATGACTTCTGGGTTGGATGTAATGGTAGCGTGGGGTACATTTTGGCGTAAGCCATAAGAGTCTCCTTGATATACTCTGCATACTTATCATCCTCAGTGATCTGATAGAGATTACCTGCCATCTGTAAGACAAAGAAGTTACGCTTATGTCGTTCGTGAGTATATCCGCCTGCCATGTCTCTAGGTATTGGCACCTCCACCCCATTGAGTATCTCCGCATCTACCTCTGCAATCGCATCCTCAAGTACCTGATCAAAGAGCTCATTGGTGCCAAGTCCAGCACGGACATCTTTGATCCCTGCTTGTGTCAGTATGAGGGACGGATGCTGCTGACTGATACATCCAGTAACTGCGAGGAAACAGATCGCAATAGTGCTAATTACTTGTCTAATCATGAATTCCATAAAGTTATTTGAATGTAACATTCGTCTTACGATATGCTTCACTATTGCTGATGAGCTCCGTATTGTCAAATTGGATATTATCTAAGATGATCACCGGATCCCCGACCACTAGGTGGAGATTCATCTTTTTTGAGTCATTCAACTTGAGGTTATTGAGTTCGGCATGTTGCACACCGAATAGGTCTACTGCAGATTGATTTTTGTTTCTCTTGTCATTACCTACATTGTCAAATGTAGAGTCTGATAGCCAGAGCATGGGACCAAATGTACTCTCATCCCTCCCACCACGATAGAGATTGATAGCACTACCGCCGATGTCTTTGAACTGGCAATTCTCAACGATGACAGACTCCACATTGTAGATTCCTGTAGCGTCTATCTCTTTATTCATATTGAGTACATGACCCGAGATATTGTCAAATGTTGTATTGATCAAAGAGATTGAGTCAGCAAATGTATTCTTATAGACTTTCAAGAAATTAAAACTATGGTTGACGTCGAGGTCTGTCACTTTACAATCCTTGACACTCAGCTTATAATTATCAATCATCGAATATCGGCTCGTACGGATGACGCTGTTGCCAGAGTAATCATCTGACTCCTTACCTGAGATATGCAGTCCCTCTAGACTGAGTGACCCTCCATTTTCCAATGCGATGAATGGAGATCTCTCAAATGTAATCAGAGAATGAGTCCCACCCGAAGACTTAAAAGTAAGAGTCTTATCTAGAGTAAGAGATCTAGTCATATGGTAAGATGCTCCAGCATCTAGTAGGATCACATCACCATCACTTGCCGCATCAATGACTTGCTGGAGTGTATCATCTCCAGGAGCCGCATGATGAGTCGTACCAGTATTGAATCTGATCTGATAGTCTTGTCTCGGATACCAAGAGACTCCAGTATTGTCTGCTGTAGGCATGGGCTTAGCAGTCTGTGGACCTATCAGTGGATGTGACGGGGTTGTCATCAGATTATTCACTCGGACCAGATCTATACTCTTATTGTCAAATCCTTGGATAGTGCTGCCATTGTACATTGGCTTTGAGAGATTTTCACTCAGCAGATTACCTTTGAAGTTAATCCCTGAGACATCATCATAGAGGGTAAAGAGATCGTCGCTAAGCTGATTGGTAATGATGTTATCTTCAAATGTTGTATTGATTGGTGTAGCACTTCTTTCGTCATCGCTACCTGCGCAGAGTTGGATATAATCACAATCAACGACGAGGTTACTATTCATCTTAGAGTCTTTGACTTGAAAGTAACGATTAAGTGGTGAGTTGGGTACACCATTCATGATGACCAGTGCTCCTCTGAATCTGTATCCAGTAAGTCCCTCCATGTAATTATGAGTCACTGTTTGAGTTTCATTTATGATCCTTACTCCTCCTGTATTTGGCTTCCGGTTACCTAAGAAGTAGTTATTGGTGACTAGAGTCTCGTTGCCATGTCTCATCGTAAGCGTCCCTTGACACTCGTAGAATGCATTGTTATCGTAGATGTTTTGACAGGATTTGGATGATATGATTTCGTGTTCACCATTGCACCGCTCGAAGTAGTTGTCTTCTACTACGGTATTAGAGTTAGACAAAGAGTAATGGCTGGTACCGATTCTGAGAGTCTCTCCACCATTGGATCCAAGTATCGGATTGTATCCAAAATAATTATGGTCTATTCTGTGATAGTTTTCTCTGTCTCTTTCGTATTTGAGTCTAACTGCAACGGTGACTCCCCTATTCCGTTTACCGACAAGGTAATTGTGGTCAAATCGATTATGCTTGCCATAGATCTCTACCCAATAGTCTGTATCAAACCGCTCGCTAGGATTGTAATTATCAATTACACTCTCGGTGATTCGACAGTGGTTACAGGGTGTCTCTTTATCTTTTTGCAATGAGATAACTGAGCTTGTCGCAGTATATCCATTCTTGAATACTAGACCATCGATGACTAGATAGCTCCCTCCAAGTTTGATATTTGAATTGCCTTCAAATACCGTTTTTCCTTTCTCTTGTGCAATGATGTAGATTGAATCTCCTTCCTCACCATTTGCTTCGAACTTCAACTCTACATCTGTCCAGACCTTAGACGCAAGATAGATCTTATCTCCAGGCTCTGCTGACTCGATAGCCTGATTAAACTCTTCTGGAGTCGATACGACATTCTTACCTCCTCTCTGCGTGGACTCCGTTGTTTGAGTTTGAGGATCAGTAACTGTTCTAGTTGATTTACATGCGACTGCAAGTGTGACTACAGCAGCCAGGCAACACATTTTAATACTATTATTTATCAAATCAGGTTATTGAAATTAGTTGAATAAAAAATCAGACTGAGCATCAAATCATTACATTGTAAAATAAATCAACTCAGAAAGTGCAAATTGCCCTCTGACTGTGATGAAGATTCCATACTATTGGCACAAATACTCTTGAATAAGTACATCAATATCTATAGAATCAAAAACAGTCTAAGGCTTTCTCTACAGTTGTACAATATGAACTATTGGTCAACCAATTTTACTTAACCAAATATAAAGACTATGTTTATAAAAACAAGCAAATAATGGTTTTATCTGTTGTCGCTTTGGCAAAATATCAAATAGCTCCAAGATTGACTTTACAGTAAATTACCCCTCAGAGGTATCAGAGGTTTGCTGTGTGAGGAACAGAATGAGTCCAGGCATCTAATACTTTATTAATTTTCGGGTCAACTGACTGATTATTTTACCATCACTATTTACAAATTTGATCTTAAGAAGATAAGTCCCTAGCTGTAAAGATTCGAGATTCATCTCGAGTTCGTCCTTCGTATTAGGATATTGATTGAGATAGACACAAGACCCATTGGATTGATAGACTTCTAATAGAGCATAATGGCTCTCTGGAATGTTACTGAGTGTTACTCTTCCAGTTGTAGGATTGGGATAGAGGATGCTCTCCTCATCAATTGCATGAGATACACTTAGTACCGTCCCTGCATCTTGGAATACGCCAACCATTACTAATTGGTCACCTCCACTGATAACTAGAGTACCGGATCGATCAGTGTTGTCTGCGTTAGCGTCAATTGTGACATTGAGAGTATGGTCTCCTGTACCTGAGGAGAGATCTAGAGTGATCCATTCCACCTCACTTACCACTGTCCAATCAATATTACTAGAGAGTGATACTTGCCTGGTTGCCCCTTCACCACCGACATAGAGTTGAGTGGTATTAGATGTAAGATAATCTACCAAATTATCAAATAGATATGACGGTCCTGTATTCGCTTCTGTCGCATGGGGTGATACACTGATCGTTGATGAGTACTCAGATGCTCCGATAGATTTTTCGTCCAGAGCAGGTGGTCTCGGTTGCTGCATGACATCTAGGAGTATCTCATGATCATAGTTCATCTCTGGGTAGAGAGGGACGAGTGGGTAATCAGCACCTGAAGCGCCGATTAATGGACTATTCTCTAGTGGTTGGTAATACCCCTCGGCATTTACATAAAGTGAAGGATCCGACATCTGCAACCCACTGACTGGAGACTCTATCCCTAGCTGTCCAAAGGAAATATTATTAATCCAAGTCTCACTCCCAGTATCTTCATCAAACAATTGATTGATTGGCTGTGCAAATACATTATTGGCTATGACTACATGAGAAGGTGGATTGGCGCCATCTCCACCGAGTATCACCTCTGCTGAGTTAACGATAGTATTGTGATAGATGTGGATATCTGAGAGTGGATCAGAAGGATCATTTTGTAAGATAATTGCTCTTCGGTCTATTCTATCAAAGTAGTTGTTGTAAATAAAGTGCTGTGAACCTTCTCTAACCCGTATGCCTCCCATATTATTTATAAAGAAGTTGCCATACACGATGCCCTCATCTCCATGTCTCAATACGAGCTCCGATACTGGATTATCTTCAAATGTATTGTAACGATAGACATTTTGCCTAGACTTATGAGAGATGATTTCGCCATCTCCATTGCATCTAGTAAAATAGCAGTATTCCACTAGGGTACGACTCTCCAGATGCCCTTGTGTACTCAATCCGATTCGTATTGGTTCTATACCTTGATCATTACCTATTCCTTCAAAGTTCTTGAATGAGCAATGTTGTATTTTATGATAACCGGGTTCGTTATCTACTAATATTGAGAGTATATTTTTGTCGTCTAAGTTGAGTCGATTTTCGAAGTTACAGTGGCTGATTGTTGTCCTTCGAGAGACTTCATCTACTACCAAGTACTTATGGCAGGTATAATTCTGAATATTTACATGAGTGAGAGTGACATCACTTCCGTAAATCCTCATCACATCAAGATTACCAATAAAGCCTCCAATGTATTGAAAACCAGAAAATAAAATCTCGTCAGCATCAATTATCACTCGAGATACACCAGTGAATAATACTGTGCCTAGAGTATCTGCAATGATTACCAAACCATCTTTGTCGATCTCCATACGGACATCACTATAGATACCCGACTGCCAGGCTATGGTATCACCATGGCTAGCTTGGTCATGAGCTTGGTCAAACTCTGTCCGTGATGCTACATCATACCGAGCTTGAGCACTGACAAGCTGGGCAAAGAATATCAGGAGTAAGAGGTAACAATACTTCATGATTGTATCATATCTTGATTAGCTAGACTGTCCAAAGGCTACAATTCCCTTTACGATCACAATTGATTGTGAATCATATTACTCCTGGGTAAGACAATTTAGAGTTTCACAAATTTTCTCACAGCAACCCTATGATTTCCTTCGAGCTTAACGATGTATATCCCTGGATTATAATTGCTTACATCGACTAGGTTGAACTGATCTATATTACTCTGAGTCATTACTCTCCCAGTCTGATCGTATACTATCATGGATTCGTAATGAGCAGAAGCTTCAACGGACAATTCTGTACTTACAGGGTTAGGTGATAGTATTACATCATTTTGGTTTACAACATTCTCATTGGATGAAAATATTCGTTCGCCTTCGCCAAACACTCTTAACTCAGTAAGACTCACCCATGGACCTGTATAGACATTTGCTCCTGTAACTGTGATACGAACAAATCTAGCTTCTAAACTATCTAATACGTCAATGATTGGTGTATCTGGTGTTCCTTGTAAGGTATTATTAGATCTATCAATGAGCAGAGTGTATGGCCCATCCTCTTCTATGGCACCTTCTAATATGAACTGATAAGCTCTGTCTTCATAGCATGTAACTTCGGTCTGTACTATCTTGATAAATCCACCTAAGTCTACTGTGGCGGACTGCGGAAATCCATTAACAGACCAACGTGTACCAGTGTTATCATCTACGAGATTCTCCAGTACATTACTCCCATCAGCCGTACCTGTTCCTTTTATTGGTTGTCCAAGAGCCCAATTGAATTTACTCGATGGGGACAACACTTTTATCTCTCTTGAATCTACAAAGTTACCATCCTCAGTAGTAACAGTAACTGTAGCAGCACCTTCACTGATTGCTGTCAATCTACCACTAGGGTCGACTGTAGCAACACTTGGATCATTAGAAACGATTGCCACCGTCTGATTAGTCGCATCACTAGGACTGACGATTGGCATGAGTTGCACTGATGAGCCTACAGCTAGAGGTCCTTCTACTCCACCAAAATCAACTCCTGTCACATTGATAAATTCGCCAACTCTTATGCTTGTACTCAATGACGTCTTAGATCCATCCTGGTTGTCTGTGGCACGAGCAGTCAAGATATAATCTCCATCTGCGGCATCTGCCCATACCCAAGTATATGGCTGAGCTGTCACCTCTCCCAATTTGTTGGTGCCACCTTCAAAGAATTCAACTTTAGCAATTGTGCCATCTGAATCTACAGCTTCAACATTAATGACTATCTCACTCCCAGGCAAAAAGTTACTGCCGCTTATTGGATCAGTGATGGTGACCGACGGTACATAATTTTGTGGTGAGCCATCTCCTTCAAACAAATCATCAAAGTGTGCAGTGGCTGTACCATCATCTTGAAGATAGACACCTGCCTTCCAATAACTCGGATATGTCCAGAATGATACGTCTTCATTTACCTTCTCTTCGCCTTCAAAATCTATGATCATCCTCCCATCAACTAGTCTGATATCACAGTTGAAGTATCCACCTGGATCTTCTCCTAGATCGATATGACTAGTCGCAATACCACCATCATCCGTCTTAATCGCAGCCCAGAGATGATTTGCAGGTTCTTTGGCGTTGTGCTTATAGATTCTGAGTAATGGTTTATTGGGGCCATCACCCGCATTGGCATCATCATGTATCTGCATGACGGTAACTTGATCACAAGTCTGCTCCACTATGTCGATCCTTCCATGGAGTGAACGATTCTCATCATTGAGATCCCAGTTGGTTTCATGTCGTAGTTCTGTACGACGACTATCACCAGATTGATTGAAACGTATCTTATCACCATCTACGACATAGAAGTAGTCAGGATGTGTATATCCATCATTGAGTCTATCGACATCAGCAATCGACGAGCTCGTAGGTGCTTGTAGCTTACACTGAGATAATATCGGCTGGAATCTAGGGATATCCGAAGGTGCCTCATACTCTGAAGGTGGTGTCGGGCTGAAATGTACAACATCAAGGTCATAGAATGATACTTGGGCATATTCTCCTGGATCACCTGCATTGTTTTGATTATAATTACCAGCTTTGAAATACATCCAATCGTCTTCAAACCCACTCTGTGACATATCTACTTCTCTCGATACGTCGTCCTTCCCTTCTCTCATAATCGTCACTGTAAGAAGGTTGCCAATTACCTTTATCTCATAGCTAAATTGCTCTCCCAAGGCTACACCATCATCAGGATCTGATATACCGTCAGCCCTGCTACCTATCAAATCATACCATTGCTCAGCACTTGTAGTAGGCTCGTGGGCAAAATAAATAGAACCTCTGGTATTGCCAGGTAACTTCCGGTAGTAGAGCCTACATGGTTCATCATCAGATGCATGGATCTGACCTACGATTGTCCGTCCAATTTTACGTTCCTCATCAGATGAGAGTGAGACATGATCAACTGTCACTGTTGCAGTCATGATACCATCAACACCGCCAGCAGCTTCTTGATTAGCCATCGTAGAGGATGAAAACACCCAATTATTCTTATTAATGCCTTGAGTACTGATACTTGTATCTTCTCCTCTAATCATCTCACGAAGTTCATTACGTGGATATGTACTGCCACCTGTTAGTCCATCATTGGGACACCAAAATACCATGGCACCTGTCACTGGATCAGTATAGAACTCTCCATCAACAAACCAACCATTCACTAACTGTTCTACATCTCTTTCTTGCTGGTTAGGTCTAGTTATTTTCCAATAGGACAAATCAAAATTACCGCCTGGAGGCAAAGTTGGATCTAAGTCTTGAGATGAAATAGGACTAGCAAACGAATTCAATAGTAACAGCACTACAAAACCCTTTAAATGGAGATATAGAGAACTGAATTGTCTAGATTTCTCACTTTGTGATATCTGATGGGATGTCAATTTCATATTTTTTACTTTTTTGGGTCTTTGCGACTGAGCCTCTAGGATACCTAGCAAGAATGATAAAGATTCATTTTGATCCTAATGAGAGTATTCACTTACTCTTGATAGCTTAGCGTTAAATTTCCATTATTTATTATTGTGAATATTTATGCGTGGCGACAATGTGATTGATTATAGTCTAGATACATCGTTTTATAGTCCATTTGTTCGCAGCAGACATCTAGATCTCTCCTTTTTATGATTACCTATCTTTGTAAGACACCTGTGATTTGACTGGTGATTTATGGCAAATAATACCAATTCGTTACATTCGATCCTATCTGTCAGATTGAGTTGAAAGAAAAATAGAGAGACCTCTACCAAGTGGTAGAAGTCTCTTTATTACTCTCTGTTCAAATCTCTAAATTAGTACCCAGGATTCTGAGTCAAATTAGGATTGTTTGTGATTTCGAATGGAGGGATTGGCAATAAGTAATCTCTCGACTTATCAAAGTTAGCAGTTCCTTGGAGCTCTGTTTCATAGCCATTTGGACCAAACACTTCGTCTCCCATATCTCTTCTAACGATATCGTACCATCTCTTTTGCTCAAAAGCAAGCTCAAGTCTTCTCTCTTCTAAGACATCTGCGACTGTAGCGCCTGAGATATCCGCTGGAGATGCACTCGGTGTTCCATCAGCATCTCTTGCTCTCTTTCTGATCATATTGATATACTGATCTGCTTCAGAGGTATTACCTATCTCTACTGCCGCTTCTGCAGCTATTAGGAGTACTTCTGCATAACGCATCAATTGATAATTAGAATGAGAATCTCTTCCACTCGTGTTAGCTTGGTCCAAATCTCCAGCCATCGCTGTATACTTAGAGATATGTGGACGATTAGCATTCCTACCATCTAAGCTAGAAAACTGAGTAAAATCTAAGACATTCCCCATGTTATCAACTGCCTCTGCGTCGAAGCAAACAGATTTTCTGTAATCGTCATCATCCCATGTATTATAGACTGGTAGCGCTGGCACCATCACAGACCATCCACCAGACGGGTAGTAAGTTGCCTGACCGAAGAAACCAGTAAACGCAGCTAAGTAGTCTCTAGCTTCGTCACCTACATTCGTTCCATTGAAATCAATGATAAATATTGGTTCCTTAGAGTTATCAGTATTCACAGCATGGAAAATATTACGATAATCAGGCTCCAATGCCACGTCGTAAGTTCCTGCATTGTTGATGATTTCTGTCGCTTGGTTATAAGCAAGCTGATACTCGCCTCTTGTCAGGTATACACTTGCAAGGTAGGCTGTAGCTGCTGCTTTGCTTGGCATAGTCTTATTTTCTCTCGTATCCGGTAGAAAATCTTGTGCATATTCAAGATCAGCGATAATATTGGTATACACAACATCGGCAGGCGTTCGTTCTGCAACGGCAGCTTCTGATGTCAACGTTGTATCATCAAGGTAAGGCACATCTCCAAATAGTCTTACTAAGTGATAGTAAGCAAAAGCTCTCAAAAATCTAGCTCTTGCGGCGATCTCGTCCTTAACACCATCTTCCTGCTCAACAAGCACATCAAGTTCTTTGATAGTCTCATTAGCTGATCTTACCATCTGGTATAGTCTTGGCCAGAAACTTCTTTCAGGTCTAGAAATATTTAAGATCAAAGGGTTAGATGGAGAAAGCGTAAATTGATCATGTTCTATTCTTTCTGCATTCGTAGATGGATTACCGATATCTACCATGTCAGATCGCAACATTAATGTCAAACCTAAACCTCTAGACATAAATGCTCTTGCATCTAAGTGGCTGTATCCACCAGCAATAGTAGTTTCGACAGTTTCCAAATCTAGAACTCTCTCGTCCGGTTCTAATTGACTTCTCGCATCCTCCTCTAGATCAGAACATCCAATAAGAGTAAGTCCAAGAATGAATATGAATAAATATTTAAATGTTTTCATTTTTATTAATCTTTATTAATGATTTAAAATTTAAGATTAGCGCCAAAGGTTACTGACCTCAGATTAGGATAATTTCCATAATCATGACCTACAATCACATTACCTTCTCCACTGCTCTCACCTCCACTACCGAAGTAGCTCACTTCAGGATCAAGTCCTGAATAATCTGTAAATGTCAAAATATTCTGAGCACTAATTGAGAATCTGATACCACCTATTCCAATTCTCTGTAATGCATTTTCTGGTAGGCTGTACCCTAGAGCAATGTTCTTCAGTCTAGTGTAACTTCCATCTTCTACAAATCGTGAAGATCTCTCTCTTCCTCTGATAGCGGCACGAGGGATATCTGTATCTGTGTTAGTCGGTGTCCAAGAGTTCAATATATCTGTGACACTGTTACTGTCTCCGTTGTAAAGCTGTACTGCAGTCAAGTTGTAAATGTCTCCACCAACTGCTCCTTGGAAGAAGACATTTAAATCAAAATTACCGTAAGAGAATGTATTAGAAATACCAAATGTAAAATCTGGGTTTGGATCTCCAATAATCATCCTGTCACTATCATCAATATTCCCATCGAAGTTACCTTCTTCATCAGGAAGATCTGTAAACAATGGCTCACCTGGGATAGGATTACCATCTCCATCCAACGACGACGATGCAACAGCCGTACCAGCAGGAATATCACCACCTTGGTATACTCCTTGGTATTCTAATCCCCAGAATTGGCCAAGTGCCTCTCCCTCTCTCAAGATGTATGTCGTAGCGCCTGAGAAGTATCCTGGTGCACCACTTCCTATGATCTCAGTACCTCCAGAGAGTGATACTACCTCATTTCTATTCCGAGCAAAGTTGAGGTTAGTAATCCATCTGAAATCTCCTCTATTGATATTATTAGACGTTAAAGACAATTCTATTCCATTGTTATTTATAGATCCAACATTCTTGAGTACATCAAGGTCCGTTGTACCCAAATAAAAGTTTGATGCTCTATCAATTGCTAACAAATCATCCGTATCAATGTTGTAATAGTCAGCGCTAAATGTGATTCTATCTTGGAATAATCCTAGATCAAATCCAACGTTAGTCTGAGCAGAAGTCTCCCACTTCAAATCAGGATTATCCTCACGTGCCAATTCTACACCGAATGCTCCATCAATTTCGCCAGGAGGCTGTACATTAAATACAGAAAGTGACTGGTAAGGACCAATCGCTTGGTTACCAGTGAGTCCCCAACTAGCTCTCAGCTTCAAATTAGATATCGTGTTGTGGTTAAGTAAGAATGATTCATTAGAAATCTTCCAACCTAATGCAACTGAAGGGAATACAGCAAACTTGTTATTCGCAGCAAAGTTGGATGCACCATCTCTACGTACAGTTGCTGTCACTAAGTATTTGTTAGCCCAATCAAGATTTATACGTCCAAATACTGACTCTATTTCTGTTTCAGAAAATCTAGAATCTACTGTACGTTGGTCAATCTGTCCTGCTTCTAAGTTATTAGTACCGAAGACATCACTCAGTAACTCTCTTGCACCAGCTTCGAAACCAAATAATGTATTTCTCTGATAAGAGTGCCCTGCAGTTGCAGTAATGTTACCTTGTCCGATGCCAGTTGTATACGTTAAGTAGTTTTCATTAAGCAAGTTTGTCCTTGATACATTTTCTAAAAATCCACCTCCTTGTGACAATACAAACGTTTGTGGTTTGAAGTATGACTCATTAGCATTTTGCGTCCTGTAACCAACAGTAGTTTTGAAGTTCAAACCTTCTACTATTTTGAAGTCAGCATAGACATTATTTCTTGTATTATCTACCCTTGAAGTATTGGTGATTTGCGTGGCTACTGCCCAAGGATTTTCGATATCATCGCCGACTGTATTTTGCGAAAAGTTGCCGTCAGCGCCAAACCTCCCTTGGTCAGGTGCAAACCTAAAGGCTAAAGCGACTACGTCATCACCTCCACCATTTACAGATCCAATTGCATCACTACCAGTTGACTGAGTAGAGACACCATTCTGATTGCTCCTACTCGCAACACTATTTAATCCGATTCTCAATCTATTCCCCACTTTAGCATCAACATTTGCTAGAAACTGGATCTTATCAAAATCAGAATTTACGACAATTCCTTCTTGATCAAAGTATGTTCCTGAGATATAGTAATTGACATTGTCACTTCCTCCAGATACTGCCATTTGATGGTTCTGTGTACTTCCCATTCTATAGATTTCGTCCTGCCAGTCTGTATTCTCAGTGCCTTGCACATATGGGGCATCACCAGCATTTGCACGGATCATATTTTGATATCTAGCAAATCCGTTTGCATCTAACAAGTCTAGGCGATTCGTCGTTTGTTGTGTAGCGTAGTTCGAATTAATTTCGACTGTTGGAGCTCCACTCTTTCCTTTCTTAGTCGTGACGAGTATTACACCTCCGGAACCTCTTGATCCGTAGATTGCTGTAGCAGAAGCATCCTTCAATATCTCTATTGATTCAATATCGTTTTGCTGTGGAAATGAAGCTCCGACAAATCCGTCTACAACTACGAGAGGATCACTACTCGCATTGAGTGACGAACTACCTCTCACTCTAATCGAAACTGGTGCTCCTGGCTCACCACCATTCTGCGTCTGCACGGCAACTCCTGCTGCTCGACCTTGCAACGCTTGACCTGCATTCAACACTGGAAATGCTTGAAGATCTTCTGCCTTGACTGAGGACACACTTCCCGTGACATCGCTTTTCTTGACCGTTCCATAGCCAATTACTACTACCTCATCGATCACTTCGGCATTTACACCCATAGTGACATTGAGATTTGATTGGCCGCTTACTGGGATCATTTTTGTTTCATATCCTACGTATGACACTTCTAACACTGAATCAGGATCCGCTTTCAAACTAAAGCTTCCGTCAACATCTGTAATCGTACCTATAGTGGTACCTTGAACGGTTACGGTTACTCCGATCAAAGGATCACCAGATTCGTCCATAATTTTTCCGCTGATCATCTCTTGAGCATTAGCACTCATAGAGATCAAACAGACAAATAAGGCGCATAGAAATGCAGCCCTACCCATTTTTTGAGTAAAATTTGTAAATAAATAGTTCATCATATTAATTTAAAAATAAGAGTTTTTTCAGGAGACTCTCATGATACCATCTAAAAGTTAGTCAAGTTGGCACCTTCGTTAAGGTCGTATTCTCTTTTGGCATCAATGCCTAAAAAAACTTCCATAAAAACACATCAATATTGAATGATTCTTGTGTTTTTGAAAAATCTCTCAGACAATTGATCAATCTCCTCAAATTGGTTACCCAATTTAAAGCAATCAAAATTGCTAACCAAATAAATCCCTAATAATTCTTTGTAAAACTTAAAAATAGCATTGTATTATTTCCAGATGCCGATTATTGCAGTCTATTTACTCCGCTTTACTTCTCAATAAGTATTTTTTACGAATAGAGAAAAACATCAGCAGATTGATGCTATTTAAGATGTTGACATTTGTCAGATAATTAAGATTTTACTCCTAAAGACCACAGCTCTTTCATCTCGAATCTCGATAAAGTAAACTCCTAATTCTAAGGTTTCAGTATTCAATAGATAGTCGATCCCTTCAAATTGAAATTGGTCTACTAACCGACCCGAATTGTCATAGATGCTTGTAGTATACTCACGATCTTCTATCATCTCTAGCGTAATTACGCTGTCACTTGCTGGGACTGGATAGACTCTTATCTCCAACCTTTGTTCGTCCTCTTCCTCTGTTGTGATTGGAGGATCTCCACCTAATATTTGCAATCGAGCAATATTGGTATTCCCATCATTGTCTGTAGCAATTGCTTGTAGGTAATGGACCTCATGTGAGAGTTTTTGAATTACCTCTTTGAGGTTAGCAAAGTGATATGGTTTCTCATCGTCTTCACTCATTGGTTCACCATTTAGTAGCAACCTTACACTTACAATAGTCCCATCACTATCATTTGCTTCGACTTGGATATCACCTCCCTCCCACTCTGTAACATCCAAGGTCGACATTGGATCAGCAAAGTTTACTGATGGCATCTCCCCAGTAAAGCCTCCATCCAAGATATCGCCTTCGCCACGCCAATCTGACAACACACCATAGATGTCACCTGACAGTTGTTGAGGTATTAGTGTATTATCGATAGCATTTTGCCCCAAGCGATCCAAGAGTTGTTGGATATAGAGACTCCGCGGAAGCACATTGGCACCCCAACTCTCCCAATACCCTTCGCCTGTCTGAGTTGTGCCGATGCAACCAATGCCCCAATTCCTACTCCCTAGCGGACTATCCACTCTGAATTCGCCACCATAAGAGTCTATGTTCCAAAAGAGAGTCTGAGCACCAGACCATCCATGACCTGTACCTGAGTTGCCACGGTTCCACACTCGAGTAGAACCACCACGAATATTATCAAAGAGAGTCCCAGTAGCCCACCGATGATGAGGCCCGATGTCAGAGTTGGAGTTCGTTGCGAGACCGTCTAGGAACACATTAGGACCAGTAACTCTAGACCCAGTGACAAAATCATGACGACCATCATCGGCGAAACACCGCTGAAACAAATTGCCCAATCCATCTTGAATGGCAAACGAGTACCGCCGACCTCCTGTCACTTTAGACTTAGGCTCTATGTAGGCACAATCTTCAACAGTTGTGAAGTTTGCACTTTCAATATTGACAGTACTATATGCGAGATACTGACCAGTAACTTTCTTTACCCAGCAGTTCTCTGCATCCTTGATCCTTACTGCTGTCCAGGCATGATCTTCATCAGTATTACTTGTGTAAAATGATTGTATTCTCATGTTTTCAACACCACAATTGCTTATCCGCCTATTACTAAGAATTTTGGTGATCAACCCTCCACCAAAAGATTCTTCTATGACATCTACGATTGGGATATTTAGAGTTACCAGATTGCCAGATATCTCTGTGACGACTCGTTCGTGATCGATGGTATATGAGCTAGGTGTCCAACCAGAGCAATCACTCTTATCTTCGCATAGGGTCTCTTGATCCATGCCTAGAGTGTCTATCCATACTTGATTTGGCGTCCTTGTGATCACTACATTGTCTCCCACCTCAAAGAGTGAACCATCCACTACACTCAATGTATACGTCCCTACAGGTACATAATCGTCCACAATAGTCTGCGTAGATTCTACCTCTTTGATATAGCTCCCCGGACCTAGTATACTGACGACACTATGATCTGCACGGATATTAGAGTGTAGCACAGTACCATCTAACCCTTGACCTTCTCCTCTCAGTACAACTCCTGACTCTCTGATCAAGAGGAGATTACTCAGGCTATAATGTCCAGCCTTGAGCAGGACTACTCCTCTGAAACCATCTTGGTCTGGCTCCAATGCTTCCACAAGATCGATTGCTGCTTGGATACGTTGAGTATCATCGCCTTGCTCGGGAAAGACAGTGACTTGCACTATGATATTATCTGGAATCGGTACACCTCCTCCTCTATACCCGGCATGAGAAAAATCAGGAATGACATTGATCGCATTAGACTGTCCTTCCATTGCGAATGGAGTATAGGTTAGCACTCCTTGATCTAGAAATATTAGATCAGAAGATTGCTGACTGGTAAGTGTGTAGCTTATCAACAAAGGACAAATCAGAAGGAATAATTGACGTAAAAGCATAATATTATTGATCAGTTTTCAACAATAAAAAGAGTATAGACTATGCGTAATCAGATAGACCATTAGTACAGAGCAATCGGGTTATTTCACGGTTGCTATCATGAACACTAAAGATAGAAAATAGAAAAGACTCTATCAGCAAATAAAAAAGAGAGAATGCCTAACTGGACATTCTCTCTAAAAAAATCTCGTGAGATTGCGTTATCTCATTATTGATTTCAATAAATCTCTTAGATTTTGGGATTACTCATCTTCTGCAACTGTTGCATCTACAGAGTTTTCGTGATATGGTGAGTCAGCATTCACTCCTGGATTCAAGTCATCTCCTGCTGTTCTCCCTTGGAAATTATCTTCGAATACTACTGTCTCCATACCTGAGTCTGAAGAGTACAATACGATATCATCAACGTGAAATTGTCCATCACTCACGTTAGAGTTAGAGTTGTACTTCCACTGAAGATTAGCAGCACCATCAATCGTTGCTTCTAAGTGTCCAGGTACATCACCATCACCACCATTTGTAGTACTTACTGCATCAGAGATAACAGTCTGTCCAGCCATCGATACACTAAATGTCGGTGTACCTACACCATCTGATGCCCAGCTAATCTCTACAGGGATCCACTGATCAGCTACGCCTTCAGGCCAGCTAGCTGCAGCAATCGCATCATCAGATGCTCCTTCTCTAAATTCGTGTGGAGCATTGTCCTTAATTCTTACTTCTACGATAGCGTTGTCACCAGTAGTCGAACTTCCTGATACATTGATAAAACCATCAGCAATATCCATATCCATTGGACCCTCAGCTACTCTATACATAAATGTCAATCTTCCTGTTTGGATTGAATCCATAGCAAGTCTCAATTCTCCAGTATCGTCATCTCTTGAGTCAGTGATTAATGCATATCTATTCTTCGGTGCTGTCACTTCGATTGTTTCTGTTGCTGTATCTACTTCACCATCACTCGCTGTTACAGTCAGTGTTACCTCATAAGTACCTTCGCCTGAGAATGTGTATGTTGGACTCTCGTCAGTAGATGTTCCATCACCACCAAAATCCCATGCAGAATCGAATGAAGTATCAGTAATACCATTCACTACAGAGTTGTTAGTAAAGCTGTAAGTCAATGAGTTCTCAGCGTCAACCTGAGAAGAAAAGTTTGCAATCACAGATGATGGGTCTTCACCTCCACCCATGTCATCATCATCATCTCCATCTCCACAAGAAGTAATCACAAAAAGTGATAAACATAGGGACATCACAAAGAAGATATTCCTATTCATTTTAATTAGTACGTTTTTCATGTTAGATACTTTTACTATTGTTTAAAAAAAAATATTATAAATTATTGATAATTGTTTACTCGCCTAATGGGATCCAATTGCTAGTCGTCAGACACCCCCAATATTGATTTATGTGTATAAAGTTTTGAATCTGATGATTAATAAGTTTCAATTGAATTGTCACCTAGAGATTTACTAAACTTCAAGACATCATCAAGATGAATCTCCATTGCATTGATAGCCTCTTCTGGTTTTTGATTGATAATACTGTCTAGTATTTGTCTATGTTCGGTTATCGTTTTGTGATTTGATACTTCATTGCATATTTTGAATTCTTTCATGCTTTTGACAATATCTGGTGTAATGATCAGCATTAGAGACTTTAAGACAGTATTTCCACTCGCTTCTGCTATTTTCACATGAAACATAAGATCTTCTTCCACGGCATCTTTATTCATACTCAACTTATGCTCATATTTCAAGAGAGCATCTGTGATAGATCTTATGTCCTCAGTAGTCCTATGAATAGCTGCAAGCCTAGCGGCTTCCTTCTCTAATAGGATACGTGTATCTACGAGTGATTTAAAGTCACTTTTCTCGATTTTTAATACATCTGTGATAATTCCTTGCATCGCAATGATCCCACCTCCAGAGACGATTGTTCCACTCTGTGGTAACACTTTGACCATTCCATAGAACTGGAGCTTATTGATGGCTTCGCGGACTTGGGATCTGCTTACGCCAAACTGTTCTGCAAGCTTACGTTCAGGGGGTAATTTTTCACCTGATTTCAATGTCTGGGATACAATCAAATCTCTAATCTGAGAGATGATCATATCTACAGGATTGCCCACCTTGATTTTACTTACTTCTATCATCAAATTTTGCACGTAAAGAATTAGATTTACGTCAATTGGTCAACCAAATATAAAGCCATTATCTTACTTTCCAACCCTAAATAGATTTTAATTTTACATGCATTATCAAAATTATCGTTGCAATCTCTCTCAATTTATCCCATTTTTCTCCCAACATGTATAGAATCAATACTTTAAGGTTATCACTTCATTTCTACAAACCAACTCTATTACAATTCAATATATACTCCTGTATTTAAATTCATTACACATTAAGTAATAATTATATTTATTGATACCAACCTGACATCATCTCACAAACGCTGCATCCAATTCTCCGTTGTGACGCATTTCTCCACCGAGAGATAATGTTACTTGATATAACATGAACAAGGGATATCGTCACTCAAGTAAACAGACTCTAATCAGTATCCACATTAAACTTTCAAAGCTTTGATGAGAGTTACTTGCAAGTCAAGAATAGACTTATTAACTTTGAACCAATGCTTCACTACACAACACATCTCTGCAATGCTCAATCACAGTGGGTTACATTTATCCACGGTGCAGGTGGGAGTAGTAGTATCTGGTTCAAGCAGATCAGAGACTTTAAGAAGCATTACAATGTCCTCTTATTAGACCTTAGAGGACATGGTAAGTCCAAAGACCATATCTATCAGAAATTAAAGCGGTATCGATTTGAGCAGATCAGTGATGAGGTCATCGAGGTACTCAATCATCTCAAGATCAAAAAAACTCATCTCGTAGGCATCTCTCTTGGTACGATCGTAGCTCGTGAGATTACCGAGCGGTACCCATCGATGTCACAGAGCATGATCCTAGGAGGAGCTATCATGAAGTTTAACCTCAAGGGCCAGTTTCTGATCAGAGCTGGTAATATGCTCAAGTCAGTGCTGCCATACCTCGTGATGTATAAGATATTGGCTTTTATCATCATGCCAAAGAAGAATCACAAAGAATCAAGGAATCTCTTCATCAAAGAAGCCAAAAAACTCTACCAAAAAGAATTTATCAGATGGTTTGGCTTAGCATCTACTGTCAATCCATTGCTCAAGCTCTTTAGGATCAAAGATAGCGGCGTGCCGACCTTATATATCATGGGTGCTGAGGATCACATGTTCTTACCATCGATTACTCGACTCGTCCAAGATCATAAGTCTAGCCGTCTCCACGTAATAGCAGATTGTGGCCATGTAGTCAACGTCGAACAACCAGAAGTCTTCAACCAAGAATCGATCAAATTTCTCGGCTCCACTGCAGTCCAAAACGCTTGATGGTTAATCGATCGATAGCTCTTACTCAGGCATGGATTCAGGACTTTATTATCAAAGAGTCCATCTGCCCATTTGCATCAGTACCCTTTCGTCGAGATACGATTAGCTACACCCTTGGTTCACAGCGATCTTTTCCCGAGACGATTCAGGAGGTTTTTAGCATTTGCATGCAAATGCGATCCGACCTCTCTATAGATACTGCATTCTATATCATTGATGACCTTGATTATAGATTTGAAGATCTCATGGAGCTGAATCTCGCCTGTACACAATTGCTGAGGGAAGCAGACCTGGACAGTGAATTTCAATTGGTAAGTTTTCATCCTCGATTCCAATATGAAGGGATTGCAATAGAGAGCCCCGTCCACTTCACCAATAGATCACCATATCCGATGCTGCATCTACTCAGAGAGTCAGATGTCACCAGAGCCGTAGATAATTATGGAGATATCTCATCGATCTTAGATCAGAATAAAGCAACTACCCAAAGACTCTTTGGCAAATAATGCTTCTCTAGATATCGTATCATCACACACATACACTATCCCATACGCATACTCACCGAACAGTTGACTCCATATCTTGTTAGCATTCTATAGAATCTACCAAGCAGTAATCTTACTACCATTTAAGAAATATATAAAATTGGATCGAAGAATGAAGCTCTATCACAATCTCACAATAGTCTTAACTGTACTGCTCTTGATCAGCTGCAAGGCATCACAGTACACTCAACTCTCGGGTAATCCCACACCTACCTCATTCTCATTGACCAATGAATCTGCTCAGTCCATCCCTCTATTGATCCCTGGAGTAATGAATCCCAATCTCTCGCCTTACTCGCGGAGTGGAGTTACGCTTGTCGAGGGACAGACTATCCTGTATCGATATCGGGGCAAGGCAAGAGTCATCCTTACTGTCGACAACTCGATAGCAAGTGGCTCCACTATAGAAGTCTCTACTCTGCTCAAATCCAAAATAGAAGAATGGGAAAATACGTAACACATTAAATATAATTAATATTTATATCAACCTGTTTATCTATTATTTATGTAAAATTAACTCTACATCTAACTGTTGTATCAAGTCCATCTATACTGCCTCCATACCTCTCTTTGCTTAGCACTCAGGAATGACCACACAAGAATCCGAGCAGATTTATTGCCAGTAGAGATTGGGAGTACTCTTCGTTCTGTACAGTCTAGACTCTTGAGCAAATGCTCTAGCTTGGTGAGATGAGCTTCTGATGAGATCAAGCTACTGAAGCTATACACTTGACTGGCATACTGCTTACTTTCTTCAATATACTTAGTGACGAACCCTAGCTCTCCTCCTTCTGTAATGAGCTCTTGTGGTCTACCGCCAAATGTACGGCCAACAGGACCAATATTGAGTCCCTTCCACTTTCTGCTGAGGTGTCTATCTGCCTCTTCGGATGACTGATAGTATGGCGGATTGCAGATCATGAAATCAAAGTACTCCTCCTCGTCTATCCAACCTTCTATGATCTGACTCTTGCCCCGCTGCAATCTGAGACTAATTGCATCAGAGACACCATTAGCAGCGATGATCTCCGATGCGACCTTGAGAGATTCTACATCGATATCAACTCCTACGAATCGCCATCCATATGCCTTGTGACCGATAAGCGGATAGATACAATTGCCTCCCACGCCGATATCTGCGACCAACCGCTTACTGAGTTGAGTACCTTTAGCCTTGAGCAGGCTGGCTACCTGATCGATATACTGCCTTCTACCAGTCACACCGGGCACGAGATACCCCTCTGGCAAGTGATAACTCTCCAGTCCATAATCTTGTAATAGGAGAGCTATATTGAGAGCTTTCACAGCGTCAGCATTACCAAAGTTGATCCTATTGCGACCATCAACAGTATTGATATGAGTCTCCAAGGGCGGGTAAGCCTGGCACAATGTCTTGAAGTTATATTGGTGTTGTTTGTTTTTATTCACTCTGTTAATTGTCTCTTAGCTAATTGATTGGCCAGCTCTATCTGGAGATCAACCATACTCTCTTGACAGTTGAGGTTGACATCCCTCTCCAATCACTCTACTCCATAACTGTTAGCCGATGCTTGTTACCTTTCTACTCACACTTTGACCATCCAGTATGGGATCTCCACTGCCCCGAATTGTTTATTAAATGAGTTGACTCCTTGGATATTGCTTCCAAAGAAATCAAAGATCCGCTTGTCTTCGCAATGTCTCGTAAGCATATAATCTATCTTCACTACATTGGCCCTAGCTTGTCGGCCTTGTGCCGATGATGCCCCGATCAGATTGATCACTCTCGTGTCAGTGACTACAAAGGCTGCGGTATTGAGCAAGTTACCATCTAAGTCATTAACAGTAATGATCTCAAGACTCTCCTGCTTGTGACAAGCATTCAGTAATCTTTTGAAGAGATCCATCTGCTTGAGTATCGGCTTAGTAGTTGGATACTCGGCTTGCTGATAGGCATCGAGAAATCTCTCTATCTCTTTATCCACTACGATATTGACGAGGGGGCGATGTTGCCTGACTTGTGATCTCCTCGTCCGAGTATACTGTGCTCTCACTGTATCTGCCTTCCTATCAAGTGTGATGACTTGATTTACCCGCTGAGTGACCTCCATCCCAGCAGGTGTAGATGCAGTCTGTACGATCGGGAAGTAAAAATGAGAATTAGGCCAATGCTGTGTAATGTAGTCAAGGAAGACAGCTAGGTTATCACTCAAACTCTTATCACCAGTAGGACCAAAACATTGACTCAAAAAAGGTTGATAGAGTCTCTTCTGATACAGATATTTCTGATGATAAATCAGGGGAAATATCATCTCATAATCTCCTAATACGAGGCCTTTCCATTTGCCTAGAGCATCGAGATACCATGTCGCTGAGTAAGGCTGACCGTGACCATATTGTTGGACGAGACTATTCCATCTGTCATCATCGATATGGCTTCGTTTGACCTCTCTGAGATGATGAATTTTCATTGTGCTCTTGTACTTGAGTTACCCGTAAGTGTTGCACTTGAATCCAATCCAGATTGTTTGGTTGGAAGGACATAATGTCGCAGACCATAAGCTACGATCCAAGCTATCAATAGTTTGATACATGCTCCAGGCAAAAATGGCTCTATCCCATGAGTCCAGACTTGCTCCCAATCCATAAAGAGTCGTAAGTGGAGACCACCAAATACTAAAATCAATACAGTGCCCAGAATCATAAACTGGAAGAGAGACCGATAATCTGACAGTCTATGATCAAATATCAAGTTGGTCAATACACATGTCAGCAAAAACCCATAGAGAAAACCTCCAGATGGCCCAGTAAATGCATCAAATCCACTCCCTCCATCTGCAAATACCGGCAAACCGATCATCCCACAGAAGAGATAGAGTAACAGCGCTATACTCCCATCTCGCAATCCCATCAGATAAGTAATCAATAAGACTCCCAAGCTCTGGCCCGTAATCGGAATATTACCCGCTGTATCTGGTAATTGTATGGTATACTGAGCCACCAGCGACAAGCCAATGACTGCAAGTACGATGATCATCAATCTTGATATGAGAGGTGGATTCACAGCTTAAATATAGTTGAAATTTAACCTTATTCTTATCTTTACCTTAAAGGAATAAAATAGAGAAGAGTGTTGTCTCACAAAAATCGTCATGAGTACTGCAATTGATCACTGGACAGAAAGAGAGATCGGACTCTACCGAAAGCCCACGATAACCCACTTTGATGATTCACTCCACTCACTAACCTGTAACTGTAATACTAAAAAATATATCTAGAATGAACCTAAAGAAATTTCAAGTCCTAATACTTGTATGTCTTCCCTTCTTACTTATCAGTCAATCTACGGAGCATAGTCCATATGACTTCGGTAAGATGTGGACATTTGAACAACCACCAATCAAGCAATTTGAAGAGCAGTATGGCTTCAAAGCAGACGAAGCTTGGTTTGAAGATGTCAGACTCTCTGCACTCAAGTTTGCGACGTGGTGTAGTGCTTCATTCGTGTCGCCAGACGGGCTCATCATGACAAATCACCACTGTAGTAGAGATGAATCAATCAAACTACAGACTGGAACTGAGAACTTTGACAATAACGGTTTCGTGGCCAATACGCTTGCAGATGAGAGGAAGCTGGATGGACTCTTCGTAGAGCAGCTCATCAATGTAGTCGATGTCACCGATAGAGTACTAGGTGCAGCAGCTAAAGCGAGTGATAGCGAAAGAGGTGCCCTCATCAATGGTGAACTAGAGGCAATTCAATCTGAGTACCAAGCAAAGGATGGATGGGAAAATCTCAGACTCCAAGTGGTAACCTTCTACTCAGGTGGTAAATACTCACTCTATGGCTTCAAGAAATTTGAAGATATCAGACTTGTATTTATCCCAGAGAATGATCTTGGATTCTATGGCGGTGACCCTGACAACTTTACATATCCTAGGTATAACCTTGATTGTACATTTTGGAGAGCATATGATGATGATGGCAAGCCACTCGACACCTCTAAGCACTACTATAAGTTCAATCCAGAAGGCGCTGTAGAAGGTGAGCCGGTATTCGTCGTAGGTAATCCTGGTCGTACAGAGAGATATCGGACAGTAGCTCAGTTAGAGTATGATAGAGATTATAGATATAAGCATCTCCTCAAGTTCATGACCAATCGGAGAGACTTGATGCAGACAGAGTATGATGCCATGTCTCAAGACGTAAGTAAGGTCGGCGAAGCACAAGTACTTCTCGGATCTATCAACCGTCTCTCCAATGGGATCAAAGCATATGGTGGAATCCTCGGAGGACTCAATAACCCAACGTTGATGGGAAGAAAAATCTCTATGGAACAAGAGATCAAAAGCAAGTCAGCTGGCGTCAATTACTGGAGTGATCTCGAAGCATCATATGCCAAACTCAAGCCACATGGATGGGCTATCACACACTTGGCACCGAGTCCACTCAGAGGTAAAGTCTTGACACTGATGCATGCCATCTCTAACTATGATGCAGCGGTACAAGGAGGAGCTACAGAAGATCAACTCTCAGAAGCTAGAGCAAGTATAGATGCTAACCTTACAGACTTTGACATGGCAAGAGAGGAGACCCTATTCAGAATACTCATCGAAGAGATTAAGGCAGATGTCTCACCGACTGACAACACAGTGGCTCGGGCAATCGGAGGTCAGAGTGTAGATGACTATGTCACTGCAGTCATGTCTAGTGAAGTATTCGACACAAAAAAGAGAGAAAAGTGCTTCGGATCTAAGAATAAATATCAAAAAAGTAAAGATGTCCTGACACAGAGTGCATTACTCTTTGGGAACAGGTATAATGAAGCGGCTCAGATGTTTCAATCGTCCTCTGCACAACGGAGAGCATTAGAGGCTAAGATAGCGAATCAAGCATTTCAAGTTTACGGAACTGACTTGCCACCCGACGCAACCTTTACCCTAAGGATAAGTGATGGTGTGGTCAAGGGATACTCATATAATGGTACCGATGCTCCTGAGATCACGACATACTTTGGTCTCTATGATAGACATTACTCTCATGGTGAGGTCTTCCCTTGGAGTCTACCTGAGAGATGGCTCAATCCACCAATGGAATTGCTCAAGTCACCACTCAACTTCGTCTCTACTAACGATATCATAGGTGGTAATAGTGGAAGTGCCATCATCAATCAGAAAGGTGAGGCAGTGGGTCTAATCTTCGATGGTAATATCGAATCACTCCCTGGCAACTTTATCTTTGACGAAGAATCTAACAGATCAGTATCCGTGCACGCTGGAGGGATCTACAATGCCCTCAAGTATATCTACAAAGCTGATAGACTCGTCAAAGAACTCGATAAATAGAAAATAATTTTTTTTAACTTCACTCTTAAACAAACTCTAATGAATAAACTTACAAACATACTCTTAGTATCAACACTCTTCTTCGGGATCACTGCATGTGATAGTATAGAAGTAGATGATGGTAAATATGCAGAAGATGTAGTCGGTACATATATCAGCAATGACATCGACTCTAGCCTCAGTGGTTATGAAGATGAGACAGCAACACTCGTCGTGACTGAGGTCAATGATACACTTGCAGACATTGACATCAGTTTTGAAAATGAACTGATCTCTGATCTCTCTTTACCATCAGTAACTCTCTCTAATGGTGCTGGCGATGACATTGATCTCGACAAACAATTTTCTAATGCTACTGCACTCGGATTTGTCAATGGCGATAGCATCAGGCTCAAGATCGACTATACAGATGGAGACTTTATTGACTTCAGAGGGAGTAAATAGAAGTATTATCCACATCTAGACACATCTACAAAGAGCCAGAGATAGCTACAGCTGTTTCTGGCTCTTTTTTTTATCCTGCAGCACAGAGTTGTACTACGCTAGACCGACCAAAAGACCTCTCCATGAATCCACTAATTACTGAAATATTCCAAGACGACAGCATGAGTGATGATCAGGCGGATCTCTTGTACTCCAAGCTCAAAAAGATTCACTTGCGTAAAAATGAATTTCTACTCAAAGCTAATGACGAGGTCAATGACCTCTATTATGTACACCAAGGTTGTCTACGGAGCTATATCATCGACCTTGAAGGGAAAGAACATACGCTACAATTCGCTGTGAAGGGCTGGTGGATCAGTGATTACATTGCACTCTATGGAAAAACAAAAACCTCAGCCGTCTCATATATCCAATCAATCAAAGATGCAACCATCTATCGCATATCCAAGCTAGAGTTTGACAATCTCTGTATCGCTTTGCCCAAAGTAGCCAACGTCAATAAAAGGAAAATGGAGCTTGCATTTGCGAGTTTTCAAAATCGTATCCTCGAGAATCTTACCCTCTCTGCTAAGCAGCGCTATCTCAACTTCATCAATGCATATCCCAATATCTCCAATGATGTCAAGAACTATCACATCGCATCATACCTCGGCATCACTACCGAGAGCTTGAGCCGGATCAGGAAAGAGATCTCTACACGATCTTAGAGGGAACAAACCCCTACACTCTATAGACGAAGGCATTGACATTCATCCCAGCACCTACACTTGCGAATAGCACAACATCACCTTTGTTTACAGTCTGATCTTCGAGTTGGTCTCTGGTGATAAGATCGAAGAGTGTCGGTATCGTAGCGACAGAACTATTACCCATCTCACTAATAATCATTGGCATTATCCCAGCTGGCACTTCCAAATCATAGAGACCATAGAATCGCTTGACGATCGCTTCGTCCATTTTTTCGTTGGCTTGATGGATAAATATCTTCTTGAGATCACTGATATCTACCCCACTCTCATCCAGACAGCCCTTCATCGCTTGGGGTACATGAGTGACTGTAAATTGATAGATCTTACGACCAAGCATCTTGATATACTTAGTCCCATCCTCTTTGTCCTTATTATATGACTCGCCATAATAGAGAAAGTTAGCTTCGTCATATGCATAGGTTCCACTCGCATGTCCTAGTATCTCACCACTATCTACCTTGGCCTCGACGATAACTGCTCCAGCTCCATCAGCGTAGATCATGGAATCTCTATCGGCAGGATCGACCACTCGAGAGAGTGTCTCTGCTCCGATGACTAAGCACTTCTTAGCTAATCCACTCTTGATAAATGCGTAGGCTTGGATGACTCCTTCTATCCATCCAGGACAACCAAAGAGGATATCATATGCGACACACTTCGGATCTTTAATCCTGAGTTTGTGCTTGACACGGGTAGCTAGACTCGGTACTGCATCACTCTGAGACTGTCCATATGTCACATCACCAAAGTTGTGTGCTAAGATGAGATAATCAAGATCTTCTTTATCTATGTTAGCGTTTTCAATGGCATTTGCAGCAGCGAGATAGGCAATGTCGGAAGTATTGAGAGTATGGTCAGCATATCGACGTTGATCTATCCCAGTGATCGCTTTAAATTTTTCAATAATTTGAGGATTCTCAGATTTGAAGGGTGTGCCATCAGCATTGAGAAAGTTGTGATTGATAAAACTCTGATTATCCACTACCAATTTGGGCAGATAACTACCAGTACCTGTGATTGCAATTTGGGTCATACTCCAGTTGGTTAAGTTGATAAAGATAATCCTTTTGGTCAAATCACCATTATGTCTCTATTAGTCTAGGAGAGCCTATTGTAATATTGACGGTATCAAGAAGTTAACAACATCGGCTCAAGCAAGTTAAGTGATCTCCCGCTTTTTTTTGACTTGAGTTTGTTTATTACCATACATCAATTTTTAGCAGTGTTAGACACTCTAACTTTGTATTTAAAGAAATAGAACAGACAATGACATTTATTGAAAAATTAAATCAACGCTATGCCACAAAGGCGATGAACGGCGAAACAGTAACCCAAGACAAGATAGAGAGCATCTTAGAGGCGATCAGACTTGCTCCTACTTCTAGTGGTCTTCAGCCATTTGAGGTGTATGTGATTACTCATCCTGAGTTGAAATCTCAAATTAGAGAAATTGCGTGGAATCAATCGCAAGTAACCGACTGCTCTCACCTGCTCGTCTTCGCAGCATGGGACAACTATACCGAGGAAAGAATCAACTACATGTTTGACTTGACCAATGAAGTTAGAGGATTCAAGAATGAGGGTTGGGAAAATTATCGCCAACAACTCTTAGACACATATCCAAAGCGGGATCCAGAAGTCAATTATGAGCATGCTGCACGGCAGACCTATATCGCTTTGATGGCTGGAATGACTCAAGCGATCTATGAGGGTGTCGATAGTACTCCGATGGAAGGGTTTGATGCAGCAGCATTAGATAAGATCCTTGACCTGAAGAGTAAGGGGCTACGCAGCACAGTATTACTTCCTGTTGGCTATAGAGATGCAGACAAGGACTGGCTAGTCAATTTGAAAAAAGTCCGTAAACCAATGGAAAAACTGATCACAACCCTAACATAATAACTATGATAAAGAAACTCTTAGGCTTAGCGCCAAAATTGGAAGCTGATGGCTCCTATAGTCCATCTAAAGTAGCATTGAAGTTAGCAACCCAAGCTAAAACAAACTATACTGCAGATACATATCAGCAATACACAGGACCAAAATCCAAAATACTTGTAATCTTTACGGAGCAGAAAAATCTTACTATGCAAAACGGAAAGCAGTTCTCTACTGGAAATCATCCTGTAGAAGCGTTGCTCCCAATGCTCCATCTCCAAGCTGCAGGTTTTGAATTTGATATCGCTACACCGACTGGGAGACCAGTAGTCTTTGAGATGTGGGCCTTCCCATCGAAAGACGAACATGTCAAGGCTATCTATAACAAACTCAAACCTAGATTCCTCAAGCCCAAAAAACTCCAAGATTTCATACTGAATGAATTCGATGAAGCCTCGCAGTATGCTGCAGTATTCGTGCCGGGTGGTCATGGATCTATGCTGGGTATTCCAGAAGATAAGAATGTAGGCCGTGTCTTGAAGTGGGCTCATCAACATGACCTCTATACGATCACACTCTGCCATGGACCCGGTAGCTTACTCTCTACGACTCTTGACGGTGAGCCATTTCTCTACGAAGGTTATGAGATGGCTGTATTCCCAGACTCCGTAGATAAGCAAACTCCGATGGTCGGATATCTGCCAGGTCTAATGCCATACGGTCTCAGCGAAAAACTTAAAAGCCTAGGTGCCAAGCTCGTGAACAAAAAGGCGGACGACACAGTAGTTTGCGACAGAAGATTGATTACTGGTGCAAGCCCAAATGCGTCAAATAACCTCGGCAAACTTGCAGTAGAGACATTATTGAAAGACCTGAGCTAGCAATACATTCTCTAACCAAATAATTATCAAAAACATTAATATCTGTAATGGGTATTAATGTTTTTTTTTTTGGAGATTCTATACTTACCACATGATTTCCCTTGAGGCATCAAATAGCGTAAGCAAATAGAGGTTGCCCAAAATAATTTCGGAGTTGAGAGACCTCATTCGATATGATAATATGCATAAGTCAGAAGCACCTATCTCCCTCTCAACCAAGATAAGAAATCTGACTTCCAATATGAGAGTGTCTCGGACGTCATCTTGTACTTACCTCTATAATCATCTATCGCTGACATCAAAGCATCATCCTTGGCCATGAAAACTTGGAGTATCTTGGCGATCTTCCCTACTCTCTCCACATCTAACGTATGCAGTGGATGTGGACTTGCGACTTGTGTGATGAAGTGATTCAATGTCTCATAGTCTGTCACGAAGTATCTCTCAGGATTCCACATCGTCAAATAGTAGAGAGTGACTCTGCGATCATCGTGGTAGTGACTCGGTAGCTTATTCGCTTGCCGCCGATGCGAATCTAGCAAGGCATCGAGTGACATCCCAAATCTTGACACCCTTCCATTGGCAGGTTTACTCTCATCAGCTAGACTCTTGAAGATACCTCTTATGAAGTCAATGTCTTCACTACAAAATGTCAAGATTGCTTCCTTTGGAAAGTAATCTACTCCCGTCCATAATCTCCTTGAGACTTGCGATGTCAAAGCACTCTCATACATCCCTGAGAAGTCCTCAGCGTCGATATCCCAGTGGGCATCAAACTGGTGTTGGCATGCATCTAGTACAGCTACTAACTCTGGCTGATGTCCACTCTCTAGTGCTCTCGTATATCTCGCTATCTGAGACTTGATGAGATCTACTTTCATCTGATTATAAACTTACAACATATTAAATAAATTTTAAATATATAGATTACCATTGAGGTGGGACTGGCTTATTGTCAACGATGGCTTCGATCTTATCTTTGATCTCTTGAGTCAGAGCAGGCTTGTCAATTGTCGCTAGATTTTCTTCTAGCTGACTCGTCTTAGATGCTCCAAGTATTACAGTGGAGACATTGGGGTTGGATCGACACCACTGCACTGCGAGTTGTGGGAGTGTGTAGTCTATCTCGAGAGCTAGAGCATTGAGCTTACGTGCCATGTCGATACGTTGCTCATTATGTGCTGATGCTCTGAGCCATTCCAATTCTTTACGACCAAGTCGAGTGCCTTCTGGGAACTTATCAAGGTACTTAGAAGTCAATAATCCAGATGCCAATGGAGACCAAATCGTCGTCCCGAGTCCTACAGTATCATAGAGTTTGCGATAGTCTACCTCCACCTTTTGGCGGTGAAAGAGATTGTACTGCGGCTGTTCCATGACAGGACCGATCAATCTATACTTCTCTGCTACTGCATGAGCCTCCATGATCTCGAGGGCCGACCACTCCGATGTCCCCCAGTAGAGTATCTTTCCTTGCTGGATGAGGTGGTTCATCGTCCAGACGACCTCATGCATTGGCGTCTTCTTATCTGGTCTGTGACAGAAGTAGAGATCTAGATAGTCAACTTGTAATCTCTTGAGGGCAGCGTGGCATGCCTCTATCAAGTGCTTACGACTCAGACCTGTCTGATTAGGTAGCTTACCTCCATCACCGAAGAATGCTTTGGAAGAAATCAGATATGATGTCCGATCCCACTTGAGCTTACTGAGGATATTACCCATCACGATCTCTGACTTACCATCAGCATAAGTCTCTGCATTATCAAAAAAGTTGACTCCGTGATCATAAGCAATCTCCATCAATCGAGTCGAGACAGAGTCATCTATCTGATTGCCAAATGTGATCCAACTCCCAAATGAGAGTTCGCTGACTTGTAGTCCAGATTTGCCAAGGTATCTATATTCCATGTTACGTTTAATGTTTTAGGGTGAGACTGATGTGCTACGATGACTTTGATATCATGTCAAATGTAATCAATCCTTACCATATTAGCATAAACTCAACAGAGAGCCTAAAGTTCTCATTGATTCATCACATTATTCTCAACTCCTGTGTGAACAATCGAGAGTATAGTACCTTTACCACTTGTCAAACAAACAAAAATCTAGTTCTTCAAAACATATTATGAAAATATTACATACGTTGATATTTGTTCTTCTTGTTACATTTGGCTACAGCCAGACAGGAATCATCAAAGGATCCGCAACTGATGCCTTGACTAACGAGCCTATCATCTTTGCCAATGTCATCCTCGTCGGTACAACTATCGGAACCAATACAGATGAAATTGGAAATTACGAATTCACTGACTTAGAGCCTGGGATCTATGATGTACAGATCTCCTACATTGGTTATCAGACTCTCACTCAAAGTGAACAACAAGTACAGAATAATAGACCGACGACTGTCAACTTCCTCCTAGAGTTGGATACTGAAACCCTCGACGAAGTCACGATCAAGGCGGATGCATTCAAGAAGCCAGTTGAGAGTCCTGTCTCACTGCGTACCATAGGGGTGACTGAGATCAAGAGACGACCGGGAGGTAATAGAGATATCAGCCGTGTCATCCAATCACTCCCAGGTGTGACATCTACTGCATCATTCAGGAATGACCTGATCATCCGAGGTGGCTCACCGAATGAAAATCGATTTTTCCTTGACGACGTGGAAGTACCGAATATCAATCACTTTGCGACTCAAGGAGCATCCGGAGGACCAGCTGGGATCATCAATGTCGACTTTATCAGAGAGGTGGACTTCTATAGTGGTGCCTTTCCGGCAAATAGAGGAAACTCACTCAGTTCTGTCTTTCAATTTAAGCAAAAAGATGGTCGGAATGATAGACTAGGTGCAACAGCAACTGTGGGAGCAACAGACATCGGTATTTCCCTAGAGGGACCGATCGGTGATAAGACGACTTTTCTTTTTTCCGCTCGACGGTCATACTTACAGTTCTTATTTGAAGTCATCGGACTGCCCTTCTTACCGATCTACAATGACTTCCAAGCGAAGGTCAAATATAAACCAAACAACAAGGAAGAATGGACATTTATTGGACTTGGAGCTATTGATAATTTCGAATTGAATTTGGACGCAGATCCTACAGAGTCTAACCAGTTTATCCTAGATAATATCCCGGTCAACAATCAATGGAACTACACCAACGGGATCGTCTATAAGAGATATAACGATACTGGATTTACAACTTTTGTCTTGAGCAGAAATATGCTGAACAATGAGGCAACTAAGTACTTCCAAAATGATGACAGCACGGAAGACAACCTCCTACTTAGATATAAGTCGCAAGAAATTGAAAACAAATTGAGAGTCGAACGATCGCAACGATTCGGAACGGTGAAGGCTGTCTATGGAGCAGGCACCCAATATGTCAAGTATAATAACTCAACACAAAACAAGATCTTTACAGCTGGTGGACCAGTTGATATCAACTTTGCTTCTGACCTTGACTTTATAAAATATTCTGCATTTGGTCAAGTGAGTAAAGACTTGTTGGACAATAGACTGACTCTCTCAGCTGGTGTCAGGTTTGATGGTAACACCTACTCTGACGACATGTCTAATCCACTCAAGCAATTCTCTCCAAGAGTGTCTGCCAGCTATGCAGTCAATGAATCTTGGTCGGTCAATGCAAATGTTGGGAGCTACACACAACTGCCATCATACACCGTACTTGGTTATGAGGAGAATGATGTCTTAGTCAACAAAGAAAATAACTTGACCTTCATCAGAGCTAACCATGCAGTGGCAGGAATTGAGTGGAATACTGGTCAATCAAGTAGGATTACTCTAGAAGGTTACCTCAAGCAATATGACAATTATCCATTCCTCCTCCGTGATAGTATCTCTCTTGCTAACCTAGGTGGTGACTTTGGAGTAGTCGGTAATGAGCCTGCTGTGAGTACAAGTATCGGTCGTACCTATGGGATGGAATTTCTCTTCCAACAAAGACTCTACAAGGGATGGTATGGGATACTTGCCTACACACTGGGTTGGAGTGAATTCCAAGATAAAAATGGAATCTATCGCCCAAGTGCATGGGATAGTAGGCACATCGTCAATACGACTATCGGAAAGTCATTTGGGAAAAATTGGGAAGCAGGTGTCAACCTTAGAATGCAAACAGGTCTGCCAACTACACCGGCTGATCCAGATGCGAGCCTCGTCCAAAACTGGAATATCAATAACTTCGCAAGACCTAACTATGACCTCATCAATAGTGAACGGAACAATGCATTTGCAGCCCTTGACTTCAGAATTGACAAGAAGTGGTTCTATGATAAGTGGTCATTGAATCTTTACTTCGATCTTCAAAATTTAGTCTTATCTGATCCTGGGTCTTCAACTTTGATCTTAGATAGAGAACTTGATGAGAATGGCTTCCCTATTGGAGATGGAGTGATTACAAACCCAATGGATCCAATCAGTGAGCAACGCTACTTACTCAAGTCAGTTGAGAATAGTGCTACTGCTACTACGCCGAGTATTGGGGTGGTGATTAGTATTTAACTTGATTGGATAATTTGTAAATGGATAATGGCCTCATTTTTCATTTCGTTGGAGCGAAACGATAAATCTTGCTGTATTGAAGAACTACTCTAAGTGGTTTTCTCTTAGACTTAGATTTGGACTTAAGCTTAGACTTCGCATCCTACCCATCCTTCCTTGCGACTGCGTCGCAATTCCTTCCTTCCCTTCGTCAAAGGAAGGACAAGCAAACACAACTTTTCATTGCGAAGTCACATCATAAATCTCTATCATACCATCAATGATATACCTAGTACTATTGTGAAATCATCAGAAGTTGAATTAGAATAGATGATGATAGCCTCAAACACATCTTACCTCTGACAAAAAACTGGAGGCAAGCAACAGCCTACCTCCAGTCATTAGAATTCTTCTATGAATTACTTAACACAAAATCATCATTCTGGTACTAATTTGAATCCCATCGTATGTGCATGAGTAGTACCAAAGTACATGTCTCGATTTTTATCATAGATTACATTACTTGAGAAACTCTTATCTTCATATCTATGCTCTCGATGCAATAAGTCTCCAGAAAACGCATCGAA
>CALLAW010000037.1 GCA_938001865.1 uncultured Saprospiraceae bacterium
TCTTTCAATATTATTCAGCACTTTTGCACAAGTAAAACCCTCATAACTCTCTAGAAACTCATACATATGCAACAAACACCACTCATAGATCGAGAAATCTTCTTCGGCAATCCACAGATCTCTGGTGGTCAGCTCAGTCCAGATGGCAAGAAAGTGAGCTTTATGAAGGGTCATAATGGTATTCTTAACCTGTGGGTAAAGGAGATAGACCAAGACTTTGATGATGCAATCTTACTCACTGACAGTAAGTCACCGATCCTTGGGTCGGCGTGGACAAGAGACAGTAAATATATACTCTATGTCAATGATAAAGGAGGTGATGAAAACATCAATATCTACGCCATTGATCCGTATTTAGCAACAGCGGAGTCAGTCCCTGAGTCTCGCAATCTTACACCTCTCGAAGATGTCACGGCACAATTCTACCAAATCTCAAAGCTCAATCCCGACAAGGTAAAAATCGGTCTCAATAATCGAGACAAGGCATGGCATGATCTCTATGAGCTCACTATCTCGACTGGCGAATTGAAGTTACTCTTCGAAAACACAAATCGCTACACTGGCTATTACTTTGACTGGGACGAACAGCTGAGAGCAGCGTCTCGGACTGATGAAGATGGCAATAATCAACTCTATGCTATCGAAGCGGATGGCACATTTAGAGAAATCTACTCAACCTCCATCTCAGAGAGTGCTGGAGTGGTCGGCTGGACACCAGACAACAGCAGTATATATCTCTCATCTAATAAGGGGGAAGTCAATCTCACGACACTCTACAGACTCAATATAACCGATGGCTCTATCGAACACCTCGAGAGTGATCCTCAGGAGAAGGTAGACTTTGGCAGTCTGTGGTTACACAAAGAGAAGAGACATATCATCTCCACCAGCTACACCTACCACAAGACTCAACGCTACTTCCAAGATGCTGAGTTTGAGCAGATCTATAATCATCTAGCTGAGCAGTTTGCAGGTAAGGAGGTAGGATTTGTTAGTTTCACTCAAGACTATCAGCAGATGTTGATCTCAGTCTCAAGTGACCAAGCGGCCACTGAAGTCTACTACTATGAT
The DNA here is from genome assembly GCA_938001865.1 of uncultured Saprospiraceae bacterium. Lineage (GTDB taxonomy): Bacteria > Bacteroidota > Bacteroidia > Chitinophagales > Saprospiraceae > JAHDHH01. The sequence continues at coordinate 1,072 of CALLAW010000037.1, forward strand.
GTCAAGCGTAACGATCTCATCCATCAATATACTCCTCGACCTGAGCTCAAAGCGATAGAGAATCATCTCGTGCCGATGACTCCAATCAGTTATCCGAGTAGTGATGGACTGACTATCCCTGGATACTTGACACTCCCATCTCACCATACTCCATCATCACCTGCAGTGGTATTAGTCCATGGTGGGCCGAAGGGACCACGAGACTATTGGGGGTATAACTCTACTGTCCAATTCTTAGCAAATCGTGGCTATGTTGTCCTCCAACCTAACTTCAGGGCAAGTGGAGGATTTGGTAAGGCATACCTCAATGCTGGTGACAAACAATGGGGCAAACTGATGCAAGATGATATCACTTGGGGAGTCAAGTATCTCATCGATAGTGGGCTTTCGCCAAAATCTAAGATTGGCATCATGGGGGGATCATATGGTGGCTATGCGACGCTTGCTGGCTTAGCATTTACCCCTGAGGTCTATGCTTGTGGAGTTGATATTGTAGGGCCAAGTAACCTCTTTACCCTCCTCGACTCGATCCCCGCATACTGGGAAGCTGGTCGTAAGTGGCTCCATCAGATGGTAGGTGATCCGGAGACTCTAGAAGGGGTGCATCTCTTGACTGCAGCCTCTCCGCTCTTCAGTGCAGATCAGATCAATAAACCCCTACTCATCATCCAAGGCGCTAATGACCCAAGAGTCAAGCAAGCCGAATCTGACCAAATCGTCATAGCTCTGAGAGATCAGAATCATCCCGTGACCTACCTCTGTGCTGATGATGAGGGGCATGGATTCCGTAAGCCTCTCAATCGGATGGCAATGAATGCAGAGATAGAGAGATTCCTAAAGACTCACCTCGGTGGTCGCTGCCAAATGGAAATGTCAGATGATGTCAAAGCTACATTAGATAATATCAAAGTTGATATCAAATCGGTAAAGTTAGCCGAGCCACCAACTGCCAATCAGCTCACAGAGCTGAAGGCTCATACATATACATGGAGTGAGAGTACGACTCAGTATGCTATCAATCTCAGTGCCATGGGACAAGACATAACCCTAGACCTCCAGCTCAAGATAGAGGCGGATGATGAAGTGAAGTCAATCTCGATTATCACTAATAGTCCTATGGGCAAGTCTACTGATAAGCTCAATCTCAAATCAAGCTTCGAGCCACTCAGCCGTACTCTTACTCAGGCGGATACTGCGATGAGTATTAGCTATGACGGTAACAAGGCAAAGATTGCATCTGGAGATACAGCTCTCAGATTAGAGTCCGAGTCTATCATCCTGCCTGATGGTCTCAGCGGTGTGATCTATCTCTCTCAGATCGGTCTCGTGGAGGGAGAGTCTCTGAGATATACGCAGCTCGATGTCTCTACTCTCAAGTTGATTGAGGTGATTGTAACTCGGCTACAGGATGATGATAACCTGCATGTCTATCAGTATCAAGAAGTGGATGACGCTAAGGCAATCTCAACCTATAAGACTCTAGCCGACGGTACTGTAATAGATGGCCATCGAGTCATCCCAGCGATGGAGTATGCAGTCATGAAATTGTCGAAAACATAGAAGAGCTCTCAGGAAATACCCTATCTCTGTCTTAAGTGATCTAAGGTAGAAAATACTATCTTACCGTTTACTAAGATCGACTAGTAACCGAGAACCATCAATCTCCGGGTAAACATTCGCTTCTCATCAGGACCGACAATAGAGTATAGATAAGTCCCCTTGGTCAAGTTGGGTAATCTGACAGCAAACTTACTAATCTGAGTCTGATGATTAAGTGCTTCCGCATAGAGTAATTTGCCAATAATACTATAGATCTCTATCTGATATGTCCCTAGAGTTGGCTGATTGAGCATCACTCGGATATCACCATACGTAGGGTTGGGATAGAGCTGAAACTGTTGCTGATCATCGATACATTCGTCGAGAGTATGGTATCCTTCTCTCTCTTTGAATATCCTTACTTTGACTGGTTGATCATTGACTATCTTGAGATCTGCAAGTAGGACTCCTCGATACTGGTTGAGGAAGTATACCATCTCTATTGGTTGAGTAGGCAATTGGGTATTGAAGAGGTCTGAATCGATTTTGACTTTTCCAGATTTTTGATATCCATAGACTGAGCCGATTGTATATTGACTCAGTACAGAGGCTATGACAGTCAATCTATTGCCAAACGGAAATCTCACCTGAGATCGCTGACTGATATCAACAGACTGAGTAACATAGACCTCCATCGTGATACGACTGTAATCCCCCAATCCCTTATCAGGATTATTAATGACTACAGTATAGTTTTGCTCTTGATCTTTTTTTGGCTCTTGCCTATCGAGTATTGGGAAGTCGATGAGGTAGTTATTGGACCGATTGGTCATACTTACATCGCCATACTGATCAAACATCTCAGCAATTTGGGGTTCGTACTCTAGCTTCATTCCTTCCGAGTCTGACCTATACGCTGAGTAGATCTTGCCACGAATATTATGTGTGAGCAGTCCCCCCTGATCCTTGATAGTCAATAGTCTAGAGCACCCTGCATCTACTGATGTCAAGTCCATCTCCTTCATTCGTTGGATATTGATCTCTGGGGAGTACTCCTCTATCATCAAGATACTATCATTCTGATTGCTCAAGGCAAACTGTCGGATACTTGACTGAGCATTCCCAATGGCGAATGTAGAGAGGATCAAGCACAGAGTCATTACATTAGTCATTGTCTCTATTTTGGAGTTCGATATAATTCCGATAGATGGAGTTAGAGCTGAGGAGGTCGGAGTGATTACCAACACCTACGATCTGTCCATTCTCCATGACAACGATTCGATCAGCATCTTTTATTGTAGACATACGATGTGCTATGATGATACTTGTCCGATTCTGCATGGCGAGCTTAAGGGCTCCAGTCACTCTAGTCTCAGCCTGTGGGTCAAGTGCAGAGGTTGGTTCATCCAGTACTAAGAGTGGTGGATTAGCTAGCAGTGCCCTAGCGATCGAGAGCCTTTGCTTCTCTCCCCCACTAAACTTGGTACCTCTCTCTCCTACCGAAGATTCAAATCCAAGTGCCTCACTGGAGATAAATGTATTCGCATATGCCGCTTCGGCTGCATCCTGTAAGTCTGACTGATGATATCCCTCTCTCCCAAATCGTATATTGTCACTAATCGTCCCATGATATAGGAAGGCATCCTGGGTCACCCACCCGATCAGACCTCTGAGATCTGCATTGCCTATGGTAGAGATATCGACACCATCTATGAGGATCTTACCGCTCGTAGGCAAATAAAACTTTAACAAGAGCTTAGTGATGGTACTCTTGCCAGACCCAGATGCCCCAACTAATGCGATTTTTTCTCCCTTATCTATCTTCAAGTTAAATCCAGAGATGGCATCGTCACTCCCTCCACGATATCGGAATGTCACATCCTGAAATTCCAATGAATCATTAAACTCAAGTGGATCAATCTGCCCTCTACTCTGGTCTATTGATGGCCTTGCATCTGACTCCTCTGGTTGCTCCATGATCGCATCTATCCGATCTAGAGCAGCTAGACCTTTCTGCACATTGAAGTAGGTACCACTCAGTGACTTAGAGGGTTCGATGACATTGTAGAATGCAAAGATGAAGGCAAAGAATACCTCTGGACTTATCTGTGACTCAAAGACTAAATGACTTCCGTAATACAGCACTACAACTACGACACTCACTCCGAGGAACTCAGACATAGGAGAGGCTAAGTCTTGTCGTCTCAAGAGGTTAATCATGAGAGTCTTATAGCGATTGTTAATATCCGTAAATTTTTTTAGCCAGACTGACTCTACTGTGTAAGCTCTGATGACTGCCATACCTGTAATCGACTCATCAGTGACTGATGTAATCTCTCCGATAGACTCTTGGACCTCTGTGGATCGCTTCTTGAGACGGCGAGAGATCAAGCTGATAGAGTACCCCGATATGATCATCAAGATGAATACAAATGCTGTCAAACCTGGATGGATAAACAACATAAAAGCAATACTCCCGATAATCAACAATGGATCCTTGATAATTGCTTGGATAAATTGGAGAATACTCATCTCTATTACATTGACGTCAGAGATCAACCTTGTGATCATACCACCTTTCTTCTCATCGGAGTAGTAGTCTACGGGGAGTGAGAGATACTTCTGATAGAGGCTGGCTCTGATATCAGCAGCGACTCCCATCCTGATGGGAATGATGAAGTACTTTGCTAAATATCTGAATGCATTCTTGAGGAAGATAGAGAGACCTATACCAAGACAGACATAGATAAGAGCAGTCTCTTTATCATAAGTTAGCATGAGATTTACGAAGTAATTTTTGATCTCATCTATTGTACTGAGATCACTTCCTTGGATCAGTTCAGGAGACTCTCTATCAAAGAGTATCTGAAAGAATGGTATCATCATCGGGATACTAATCACTGTAAATATTGTCATCAAGATATTGCTGATAATACTTAGAGTGAGAGAGTATTTGTAGTCTTTAAGTCGGCTGAGAAGACTTAAAAATTTAGACATTTGGATTATTGATAAGTGAAGTGATATCTAACTAACGCAGATTACCCTATACTTCTTCTTTCAACTCGAAATCGGCTAAAAATCCTGTATTGAAATTACCACTTTGGAACTTCGGATCATCCATGAGTTGCAGATGAAACGGTACAGTAGTTTTTATCCCTTCTACGATGAACTCTTGCAATGCTCTTCGCATCTTATTGATGCATTCTTCTCTCGTCTGGGCTTTGCAGATTAGCTTAGCGATCATTGAATCATAGTATGGCGATACCGTGTAACCAGCATAGACATGTGTATCTACTCTGACACCGTGTCCCTTAGGGCTATGAAATGAGGTAATCTTCCCTGGATTGGGTCTGAAGTCGTTGTATGGGTCTTCTGCATTGATCCTACACTCTATTGCATGGAGCTTAGGGATGTAGTTTTTACCATCGAGTTTGTATCCCGATGCGACTTTGATTTGTTCTTTGATGAGGTCATGGTCAATGACCTCTTCTGTGACAGTGTGCTCTACTTGGATACGCGTATTCATCTCCATGAAGTAGAATTTTTTGTACTTATCTACAAGGAACTCTACCGTACCTACACCTTCATAATTGATGGCCTTGCCTGCATTGATTGCGGCTTCTCCCATTGCCTTACGGAGTGACTTAGTGACGAATGGAGAAGGGCTTTCTTCCACGAGTTTCTGGTGTCTTCGCTGGATAGAGCAATCTCTCTCGGAGAGGTGGACTACAGTACCATGCTGATCACCTACTACTTGGATCTCTATGTGTCTTGGTTCTTCGATGAATTTTTCCATATAGATTCCATCATTACCAAACGAGGCTTTGGCTTCAGCCTTAGCTTTATTCCAATTCTCTTCGACGTCTTCTTCTTTCCAGACTACTCTCATCCCTTTACCACCACCACCAGCAGTAGCCTTGAGGATGATAGGATATCCGACTTCTTTTGCTTCTACTTTGGCCTCTGCTGCACTCTTGAGGAGTCCACCTGATCCTGGGATGACTGGGACATTTGCCTTGATCATTGTCTCTTTGGCAGTGATCTTATCACCCATCCTCCTGATCATATCAGCAGATGGACCGATAAATTTGATGCCATATTCGGTGCATATCTCTGCGAACTCGGCATTTTCCGCAAGGAATCCATATCCAGGATGTACTGCGTCAGCATTCGTAATCTCTACTGCTGCCATGATCTTAGGTATGGAGAGGTAACTCTCTGCACTACTAGCTGGACCGATACAGACTGCTTCGTCAGCGAATCTTACATGTAGACTATCAGCATCTGCCTTGGAGTAGATTGCGACTGTTTTAATCCCCATCTCCTTACAGGTACGGATTACTCTTAATGCAATTTCTCCTCTATTGGCTATGAGTATTTTCTCAAACATAGGACTCTTAGATTGGTATAAAATAAGTTAGATGATAGGAATAGAAGACTCTACTCCTTAACTAGGCTCTACTAGGAAGAGTGGCTGATCATACTCTATAGGTGACGCGTCTTCTACGAGTACTTGGACGATAGTCCCTGCTACTTCGCTTTCGATTTCATTGAAGAGTTTCATTGCTTCGACGATACAGACTACTTCGCCGACTGCGACCTTGTCCCCTACCTTCTTGTAAGGTGGCTTATCTGGCGATGCTGACCGGTAGAATGTACCGACGATTGGAGATTTGACTTCCACTGCATTAGCTGCTGGCTTGTCGTCATTGCCACTTGGTGCAGCTGCTGTATTCGCTGGTGCTGCAGGAGCAGCAATCGGAGCTGGAGCTGGTGCTGCTGGCATCGCTGCTGGAGCTACCATCTGTGGTGCCATCATCACTTTCCCTCCCTTAGTATATGTGTCAGTCCTGATAGAGATATCAACTTTCTCTGTCGTTATTTTGAATTCTGATAGATTAGACTTTCCGACTAATTTGATGAGTTCTTGTATTTCTTTGAATGTCATGATTCTTCAGTTTAGATTATTTACAACGTTCTATATAGTTACCGGTAGCAGTTTCGATTTTGACTCTATCTCCTTCATTGATGAAGAGAGGGACTCTAATTTCTGCACCAGTTTCTACTTTTGCAGGTTTAGTAGCATTCGTTGCTGTGTTACCTTTTACACCTGGTTCGGTGTATGTAATCTCTAATTCGACATACTTAGGCATATCCATTGTCAGAGGCAGTCCTGACTCCGAATCGAATAAGATCTCTACTTCTGATCCTTCTTTGAGGAGTCCTGGATTCTCAATGAGTGCTTTAGCGATTTCGGCTTGCTCAAATGTTTCATTATTCATGAAGTGATATCCCATGTCATCATTGTAGAGAAATTGATACTTCTTACGTTCTACTCTGACGATATCTATCTTATGACTTGATGGTATCGTCTGATCTAGCACTTTACCTGAAGTGAGACTTTTGATTTTCATCCTTACGAATGCTGGTCCTTTTCCAGGTTTGACGTGCAAAAACTCGACAACTGAGTAGACGTCATTGTTATGTTTGAGACACAGACCATTTCTGATTTCTGAAGTAGATGCCATTTCTATTGGTTTTTTACTGTTATTTGCAACAAAGATACATATTGCAAGAGAGATACTCTAAGGAAATTGTGCTCGTCTTAGACTTCTGATCCATTATATGCCCATGTCAGATACGTTGACCCCCATGTAAATCCTCCACCAAATGCTGTCAAGATGAGCTTATCACCGAGCTTGAGCTGGCTTTCGTAGTCACTCAATGCGAGTGGCAATGTCCCTGCTGTCGTGTTGCCGTAGTTTTCGATATTGACCATGACCCGTTCTATAGGGAAGTCCAACATAGAAGCAACAGTCTGGATGATTCTCTTGTTGGCTTGATGTGGCAATATCCAAGTAATATCATCTTGGGTGAGTGAATTCTTCTCCATCACTTGCTTGACGGTTGATGACATGCCCTGCACTGCTCTTTTGAATACTGGACCTCCATTCTGAAAGACTAGATGTTCTTTAGCTGCAAGCGCCTCTGCATCAATAGGTTGCTTAGAGCCTCCTGCAAATGTCTGGAGAAACTCAACACCGCTCCCATCAGCACACAACTTACTATCTTTGATCCCTTCGCCATTGGTACTTGGCTCGAGCATCACTGCTCCTAGACCATCGCCAAAGATGACACACGTCGTCCGATCTTCGTAGTTAATGATACTAGACATTACATCACCTCCTATGACGATCACCTTCTTATACGTGCCAGTCTCAATAAACTTGGATCCGACATGCAGCGAATAGAGGAAACCGCTACATGCAGCGTTGATATCGAAGCCAAAGGCATTCTTAGCACCAACCTTATATGCAATCTGGTTAGCAGTGTCAGGGAATACATAATCACCTGTAATAGTTGCACAGATAATCATCTCTACCTCTAGAGGATCTGTCCCAGTCTTCTCTAGCAATTGATTGACTGCCCTCTCTCCCATATATGAGAGTCCTAGGCCTTTGGGCAATATTCTTCTTTCTTTGATTCCTGTCCGACTGAATATCCACTCATCGCTTGTCTCTACGATCTTCTCAAGGTCAAAATTTGTTAGCTTTTCCTCGGGAACGTAAGCACCTATTCCTGTAATTGCAGCTGTATGTAAGCTCATCCTATCAGTTTTATACTGGTATTGTTAAGAGCCTGCAAGGTATAAAAATCTGTATTTGTATTGGTGGTACTTGCGTAAAAATGTAAGGAGTACAGATTAATAGTTACTGTACATGATTGCAGACGCCTTGGCTCCATAGAAAAAATAAGACCTTCCACAGTAGTAAGAAAGGGACTCCAATACAATATCTCTACTCCCTAATTATACAGTTCTCATGTACGATATTACCACCTAGAAGTAAGATATTAAACCTAAAACACGAGAAGAAATGATGGAGAAAGAGTGCTACAAATAAGAAAGCATAATTGGCTTCATTAGGCTGGTTTTATACCTATTGGTGTATGGGTTGCAAGTAAAATAGGACTCTCTCAGTTGGGAGTAGAGTAGTTGATGCTATGTAATATCAGAATCGAACATCTAAGCTTCCAATTTACGTCGCTTCATCTCACTTGAGAGGTACTTGAGTTCTCGGCCCATCTCTCCTGTGACACTCGAGTTCTCCTTAGCTCGTCGGATTAGATAAGGGATCACTTCTTTGATAGGTCCGTATGGGACATACTTGGCTACATTATATCCTGCTTCTGCGAGATTATACGAGATATAATCACTCATCCCATACAACTGACAAAAGTTGATATGAGGATGCTTCGGATCAATCTGCTTCTCATCAAGTAGAGATGCTTGCAAGTAATTAGAGTTGATATTATGAGTGGCACAGCAGGATGCGATTTGCTCATAATGCTCTGTACAAAATCTTATTGCATCATCATAGTCGGCATCAGTCTCTGCTTTAGTTTTGTGTATTGGACTCTCATAGCCTTTTTCGGCTGCACGATTTCTTTCTTTCTCCATGTATGCACCTCTGACTATTTTTGCACCAAGGAATACCCCAGCTGACTGTGCCTCACGGTATGAAGCCTTAAGGTAGTGAAGCCTATCATGTCGATACATCTGATAGGTATTGTAGACGATACATTTGGTCTTATTGTACTTCATGACCATTTGCATGGCAATGCGATCGATCGAATCTTGCAACCATGACTCTTCTGCATCAAAGAATACGCCTACACCTAACTTAGACGCTTCTGCACAGATCTCATCTACCCTCTCTACGAGGGCATCATATGCGACTCTATAGTCACTTGGCATATGATCTAGGTCAGCAGCTAAGGCTAACAGATCATTATCAGCCAGTCCAGAGAGCTTGACGACAACTACTGGCACCGAATCATTGCTCGCCGCTAGCCTTGCACCTCTAATTATCTCATCTTTGATATGATTGAAGTCTTCTTCTGATGATTTGCCTTCAAGCCCATAATCGAGTATGGTCAATACTGACTTCTGATAGAGCTCATCGATAGTAGATTGGCAATCTAGCAGGTTCTCTCCGCCACAAAATTGCTTAAATATGGTGTTTCTAATGAGGCTATTAATAATCCCTACATTCAACCTTGCAGCGAACTTCCCGATGCCTGACCCGAGAGAGACTAGGCTTTGGTTTTTCATCAATGCAAAGAGTCGATACGTTTCTTTGAGATCCTTATTGGACTTATGTCTAAATGCCTTAGAGGTATCATCAAAACTGAGCTGAGGGTGAGGTTCTTCCATTAGAAGGGAGTGTGATTTTAGGTTTGATTCCATATCTTCCATGAATGCTCAGCCTGGCTGATAAGCATCTTATGCCCATTAGCTATCCCTGCACTTTGAGATTCACAGTAAGTCAAAAATAGTGTTTTTTCAGGATTATAAATCAAATCTATCCCGTAATGTTTAGACGATAAGCGTTGATAGTTGATCTCTGGGTAGGTCTCTATATGTGGATACATCCCCAGTGGAGTGGTATTGATAATCAAGTGACTTCTCTCCAACTCATGATCAGTGAGATTGTCATATCGGTAAGGACCTCGCCGAGAGATGATTGTATATGATATCTGTCTCTGTTCGAGGACATATTGGATGGCTTTGCTTGCTCCTCCGCTCCCGAGTATAAGGGCTCTACCCAGATGAGGGTGAGTCAAGAGTGCATCATCTAATAGCTCTGCGAATCCGAGGCAATCGGTATTGTAGCCTATCCATCTCCCTTCATCAATCTTGATCGTGTTGACGGCTCCTATCTGGTATGCTGCTGGATCCACCTCATCAAGATAGTCCATTACTGATTCCTTGTATGGGATGGTGACATTGAGACCTTTGATATTATTCTCCGCTTTGAGTCGGTTGATCTGGCTCGGATCACTCAGCTCATAATTGACATATGCAGCATAATCCATGGCTAGATCTTCAAATTTCTGCGCAAAGTAACCTGCACTAAAGCTATGCTTCAACGTCTTACCGATGAGGCCGTAAAGGTGAGTGATCTGATCTAAAGACATATCTAACTTTACTATTTATGGTCTTTTAAGTCGTACTTGGAATCACAAATAAGACCCGAATTTTTGAATTGTACAAATATATCATCTCTATTGAATCTAGAATAATTATTAAATCTATGCTATTTATGGCGCTTCGATACTGCATCCTTCGATACGATTTTTGTGATTTTTTATAGCCCACAATCTTCACATTTGCTTGTAAATGCCAATCGGACTGAATCTTACTCTTCTATCATCTCACTTTCGACATCCTCCAATCAAATCTACAATCTATAGTCAAGAGTAATTAGCTCCACTCTCAATCTAAGATTTTGTACTTTTGCCCTCATGATTAAGTATGAGACATGGAAGCTGGATAACGGCATGGAGGTCATCCATCACAAAGACCCAATGACCTCACTCGCTGTAGTAAATCTCCTCTACAAAGTCGGGTCTAGAAATGAAAATCCATCTCAGACTGGCATAGCTCACCTCTTTGAGCATCTGATGTTCAGTGGATCTAAGCATGCACCTGACTTTGACATGCCTCTCCAAGAGGCTGGTGGAGAGAATAATGCATTTACTAATACTGATATTACAAATTACTATAATACATTACCATCTGAAAATCTTGATACTGCACTCTGGCTTGAAGCTGACAGGATGGCTGATCTATCACTCAATAAAAGTAGTGTTTCTATCCAAAAAAAGGTTGTCTTAGAGGAATTTCAAGAGACTTGCCTCAACAAACCATTTGGCGACAGCTGGCATCATGTCTGTGATCTCAGTTATGCCAATTATCCTTATCGATGGCCAACGATCGGGTACTTACCTAGTCATATAGAGTCGGTAACTCTAGAGGATGCTCTCAAGTTCTATGGTGATTACTATCAACCGGGCAATGCAGTACTATCTATCGCCTCACCCTATGCTCATGAGCATATAGTCAATCGAGTCAATCACTGGTTTGGGGATATCGAAGGGAAGACAGTCCATGTCAATCTCCCTGAAGAGCAGGTATTAGATGATCACTTCATCTCCAAGCAAGTCTTTGGCAAAGTATCTGCCCAGCATCTCTTCCTTGTCTTCCCGATGCCAGATAGATTGCATCCAGATTACTACCAGTATGACCTACTCTCTGATATCTTGGGCTATGGCAAGTCATCTCGTCTCATCGCTCGCATCATCAAGGGCAAGGGGCTCTTCACCTCACTGAGTGCTTATATCACTGGCACCATGGGACCAGGGCTATTCGTAGTAGAAGGCAGACTACTTGATGGAGTGACAATCGACACAGCAAGAGCAGCAATCTGGGAAGAACTCAATCTCCTCTGTGATGAAAAGATCAATGCTACCGAGCTACAAAAAGTAAAAAACAAGGCAATCAGTAGTATGAAATTTGGCGATGTAAGCTTACTCAATCGAGCGATGAATCTCGCTTACTACGGAAGTCTAGGTAATACTGCTATGATGAACCAAGAAGATGACAACTATCAAGCAGTGACATCCCAACAACTCATAACAGTAGCAAATAAGCTCTTCCGAACGAATCCACATAGAGAACTCATCTATAGTCCAGAACAGTAACTCGCATGAAACTAACACCAGCTCTCCGGTATGCGGTGTGGATTGCATGCATCCTTTGCATCCCAGCATTTTTTATCAATCTTGGGTTCATCCCATTCATTGAAGACGAAGCTACGAGAGCAATCGTCGCATATGAGATGCTCCAAAGTGGCAACTACATCGTCCCTACTATCAATGGCGATCCATACTATTATAAGCCACCGCTCTATAACTGGATCATAGCACTCTCATATCTGATCTCTGGTGAAGTCAGTGAGTTGACCACTCGAATCCCTACTGTGCTCTTACTCTTTGGATTTACCTATCATATCTATCGGATAGTCAATCGTAATACTGATCACCAAATCTATGCTGTTGCAGTCGCTTTGACCTTCCTTACGTGCGGTCGGATCTTATTTTATGATTCGTTCCTTGGGTTGATTGATATTGGCTTTTCTTGGGTGGCATTTGTGTTATTGGTGAAGTTCTATCAGGTCAAGGATGATCCTTCGCAGTTGATCTCCATCTATCTACTCGCTGCAGTCTCCTACTTGCTTAAGGGGTTTCCAGCCTTCGTCTTCTTAGGGTGTGGGATGGCAGCATACGTACTCTACTACCGTGATATCAAAGCCTTACTCACTCAGTGGCACTTGGGAGGAATCATCTTGCTCTGTAGCATCCTCGGCGCTTACTATGGAGCCTACCTCCAGTACCAAGATCCGACTGCCGTGTTGAGTCCTTTATTGCATCAATCTACGATGCGTACATTCCTATACAATGATTTAATCGCAGTTGCTACACACCTTGTCATGTTTCCATTAGAGAATGTATACCACTTCTTACCTTGGTCGGTATTGACGCTTGCCGCAATTACTTGGCTCAATAAAGATCGTAAGGAGTACAATCGATTTTCGGACTTTATGGGAATCTTGTTCTTGACCAATATTCCAGTGTACTGGGTATCACCTGGCACATATCCTAGGTATTTGATAATGTTGATTCCACTCTACTTTGGATACTTCTTAGCATACTACTTCAGATATAAGGAATCTGCTGCTACTAAGTCCATCTCTATCATCTTAGTAGTATTGATGGCATTAGTTGGTCTGTCTGGATTAGTACTCAGGTGGACACCACTTGGCAGCTCGACTGTGTTAGTAATGCTAGGGATAGCTGTATCTCTGACCACACTCGCAATCATATCCATGATCTATCGTAATCGTATCCCAGTATGGATAGGGATGGTAATCGTATTGCTCTGTGTGAGGATTGTATTTGATATTGGCATCTTACCTACCAAGAATATTAGTAATGGTGGGGCTCATGCAAGGAGTGAAGCTACACGTATAGCTCAGACTTACACACCACTCCATATCTATCAGAATGGGAGGTTGGATAAGGCCTCGAGCTTCTATTTAGCTACAGCGAAAGGAAGTCCATTGGAGAGAAAAGATCAGCTAGAAGAGTCTACATACTATCTCTTGGATACCTTCAGGACTGAGTTTCCACTGAAAGCTCACGAGAGAATTGATAGTTTCCAGATCGTAGAATTTGACAGGATCGTCTATGTCATAGCAGTTGACTAAGCAAGGCATTTGCTATAGGATACCTAAGATCTTATGTGTCTGGAGAGAGAGTTTCCACTGCGGGTTCTCTTTGCAATATTGGATACATCTCTTAGTGCTTTCTTCGACAGTCAGACCATCCATTGGTTGCAAGTAGAGGTGCTCAAAGTCTAGGTCTTCGTATTGCTGGGGTTGATTTTCGATTTGTGGAAATACGAGTTTGAGCTCATTTCCTTTCGTCACGAGGATCTCTGTATTAGCCTTAGGGCTGACTGTGATCCAATCTAGTCCATCAGGTAGACTCAGCGTACCATTGGTCTCTATAGATAGGATGGCTCCGATATCATGAAGGGCACTGACGAGTGGCTCATCGAGCTGCAGCGCTGGCTCACCCCCAGTGAAGACTACGAAGATCTCTTGTCCATTGGGATGCACAGACTTGATCATCTGTACGAGTGCTTCGAGTGTATACTTGCCACCATTGAGTCCATCAGTCCCCCAGAAGTTAGTATCGCAGAATTTGCAGATCGCATTCTCTCTATCCTTCTCAAGGCCAGTCCAGAGATTACACCCACTGAACCGACAGAAGACTGCTGGCCTACCAGTGTGATATCCCTCACCTTGGATTGTATAATAGAGTTCTTTGATTGCGTACATGATACTACATTGTGGAAGCCTGCGACTGACTATCATCAAAAATTTGGATGGCAAAGATAGTATTAGACTTTGTCTTATGTCATTTTTTTTACCAAAGGATACTTCTTCCTCTGATTAATCTGCTGACATTGGCTTCTGCTAAATGGTAGAGGTGTCATCAACTTCTGCTCTGTATCATTATGAAAGACACTCTGAGGGATATCACGATCATCATCAACAAGACTCGATCGTAATCGCAGCGGAGGTATACTATAGGAGATTACCTTATCAATGTCACATTGCCCTTCTTGCTCTTGACCCCACAGTCTGTGATATTCAACTCGATATAGTAAGCATAGACATCTGTAGGTGCTTGGGATTGGAGATGCATCCCATCCCATCCAGTCGATGGAGTATCATTGTCATAGACTAGATTGCCCCATCTGTTATAGACTCTGAAGGTGATGACATCTATCTCAGAAGCATCGATCCCTTGTGGCACCCAATTGAAGAAGTCATTGGTATTGTCATCATTAGGGGTAAACATATTAGGCATCCCGAATCCTGTATTTTGCTCTTGGAGTATAATCTCTTCTTGGTAGTCATCAACACACCCAGAGAGGAGATCTGTGACAGTAAGTCCTACAGTGTATTGATCACCAGATGGGTACTCATGAGACACATCCTTGCCCGACCCTTGATTGCCATTACCAAAGTCCCAAGTATACACATCAGCAATAGAGTCTATCGCTGAAAAATTCACTACACTCCCACAGAGACCTTGCTCTATATCGAATACAAATGAGGGATCAATGACTCCAATTACGACGGGGTGCTCCAAGATTATTTCACATCCATTGTCATCAGACTTGAGTACTACCCTCAGTATAGTCTCCCCACTTGGTGGAGCAAACATGTATTGATGTGTTACATCCTCTACACTATCTATCACGGTACCATCACCAAGGTCCCAAGAGATCGCATTGACCTCTGCGAGGTCTGTCACTCGTCCGATCAGGACATCATCCTTGCACAGTGTATCATTCTCTACAGTAAGCACTCCTTCTGGTCCCACTAATGTAAACGATCGAGATGCCACATCCGGACATCCATACGGTGAGTTGATAGATAATGTCACAGTCTGATCTCCTTTGCCAAATGCATACACTGGGTCTTCAACATTAACCAACACATCACCAGACATCTCCCACACATAGACTGCAAACCCATCTACAATGCTCTGATCCGTAAACTGAATCGCTGTCGGATAACAGATAGGATCTACCCCATCCACACTCGTCGTAAAGTCAGCCACAGGCACATTGATCACATCTATAAATGTAGTAGCTGTTGCTGAGCAGACAGAATCACTCTCCGTAAGATTGAGTACTACCTCATACAATCCCCTACTCTGGTAAGTATGTGATATCTCGGCATCTTGACTGGTAGTACCGTCACCTAAGTCCCAACTGACTGCATAGCTACCCTCCTCAAATCCCTGACTCGTATGACTAAAATTGATCTCTGTGCCTAGACAGATACCTGGTCCTGGATCAAACTGTATCTCAGCATGTAATGCATACAATGGGTACTCCTTAGATATCGTATCAATACATCCATGATTATCCTCCACAGCTAAGGTCAATGTCAATATCGAATCTCTAATCTCACTCTCAAGCTGACTGTAGTCAAATGCCGGCTCTGACTCTATACTTATTGGCTCCCAACTTGCATCTTCGTCAATATCTACAGCTGTCCAATGCGTCTCTCGGAATGTCGTATCACTCTGCGAAAGATTAGTAACAACGTAAGTCCCATTTACACAAAGTGAGTCAGATGGCAATGAGAAGTCAGCCAGAATATCATAGACCAATATCTCTTGAGTATCGATATCGATACATCCATTCTGATCTACTACTCTGAGTGTGACTGTCTGCCATCCGGCGGTGTTCAACTCATAGCTCAGAGAGTCTTCACCCACAGTGAGTGGTCGATCATTACCGATGCGATAAGTATACCCTTTACCACTCTGAGTAAATACATCCCGAGATGCAGACCCATCTAACAGGATCGAATCTCGGATACAAGCTGTGGAGTCAACATCTAAGACAGCTTGGATATCAGTAATAGTTACTACTTCATTAGCTATCGCTATACCACAATCTGCATCGGCAGATATCACGCGTACTTCTATGCGATGATCTCCAGTCGAGCTGAAAGTATGGACATACGGCACTTGAGTAGACACTAACAGACTATCAATATACCATTCTAAAGTCTCACCTTGCGATAACCCAGAAAAAAGACTCAACTCCACATCATATGGTCTATCACAAGAGATATTGTACTTAATCTTCGGTACAGAGCTAGAGGGCAGGTCAATCTGGGCAGACACAGGCACTTGAGTAAAGCAGCCATTATCCTCTAATGTCAAAAGAGGTAATTGGACTGTCGATGAAGACTTACTAGAGGGACAGTAAGTATTCAGTGCTCCACCAAAAGACCAGTTATCAATATTGTCTGTAGCATTAAGTAAGTTGAACTCTGACTCAGTGTCAAAGCAATCACCTTCTATGATGATCTGTAAGTCAGCAGAAGCGACATCACCTACATGGATCCACACTCCTGCACTTGTATCTTGACAGCCTTCGGTATTACGAGTTATCATCTTGACATAGTAATCGCCAGGTACTGTATAGAGATGAGTGATAGAGTCTCTACCGACAGTGGTCTCTGATGTCCCATCTCCTAAGTCCCAGTCTGTGGTCGTCAGCATATACTCAGAGAGTGTTGTATTGAAGAGATTTACCTCGAGTGGTACACACCCATTATTGGGTACAGCGTGGATACATGCCTCAGTTTTGTTCTGCCGATAGGTCTTCATTATCGTATCTCTACATCCTAGATGATCCGCAACTATTACCTCATAATTATAAAACAGTTGACGGTTGGCAAAGAAGCTATCTTTGGCAGAGCAGATAATCGTATCAGACCAGATTGGTGATGATAGAGGCTCACCATTGGCCCAGTACTCTGAGAGACCTGGAGTAGTAATCTCAAAATCGATAATCTCGTTGTCAGAACAGCCAAACTCAGGCGAAAGCGTAAACTCAGCTTCTGGTTTGACGGCATGAATCGTAAACGTAGAATCAAGCCGACATGCATTCTGAGTGATACAGACCACCGAGATCACATGAGCCCCAGACACCTCAAACCATCCAGTGACATTATCAGCATACACTATCTCTCCCTCCTCTGTAAGATGGATACTGAGATCAGGCCTCCATGCTGTTGGCAAATCCCAGATATATTGCTGACAAGGCGGACTGACTCCGATGGTAAACAGTGCTCCAGCACAGATACTATCTTGAGATGTAATCTCGAGTATCGGTTCGTTGGTAATCACGAGAGAAGTATCACTGGAGATGCATCCGCTAGGCGAAGTAGTAATGAGTATTACCTGGTATTCGCCTTCATCGGTATAAGTGATGATTGGTGGATCTTGCTGATTCGATGTCTGACCATTGCCAAAATCCCAACTATACGTACTCCCAGCCACAGTCGTCCCTGTGTATCTATACAATACATCCGCGGGCACTTCACATAGACTAGGACTATCAAATACAAAACTCGACGATACTCCAAAAGCGTCGATAAGATCAGGAAATATCTCTAAATAGTCACACTCTGTCTTATCTGTCTTGATACTGAGTGAGACGGTATATGTGCCTCTCTCTGTATACGTATGAGTTGGATTCAACTCACTCGAGACGTTGCCATCACCTAATATCCACTGATACTCTGTAATCGTTACATCTGGATCTAGGGTGATATTCGGGGTAAATGTGACCTCGGATGGGATACAACCATCGGGTTGGTCATACGAGATCTCGATTACTGGATCAGCATAGACTTGGATGACTATACTCCCGATACTTTGGCCTTGAGCACCCTGCCTCAGCGATACAGTATAAGTCCCAGGAGATGTGTAGATATGCTCTGGCGATTGTACATTGCTACTCGTCCCATCATCAAAATCCCAAAAGTACTCCGTAAGCATCTCAGAATCAAATTGCACAGTCAATGGGACACACCCTTGCGTAATATCAGCTGTCTGACCCGAGATATCAATGCAGATTGAGAGTAATATGATGACGGCTAATAATCTTACCATGGTGCATAGTCTAGTGATTCGTAGAGGGCTCTCATCGTCTCATACTGCTCTAGTGTCAGACCATTACGACATCGATGATATGCTGACATGATATTGCCGACTTCTGGATCGAAGTAATCGCCATTATCGTCCTGTATCCCCACGCTGAAGTTGCAATTATTATCAACATACTCAGTAAGAGAGCCCGGGAGATATGGATCAGCAGGAGTACTACAGAGGTAATCGCCTGTGGTAGTACAGTTAGAGCCATCTACAAGCTCAGTCTCTAGCTCATTCCAAGTGTCATGTAGCCCAAAGAGATGACATAACTTATGTACGAGATCTTGGGCACTACAATCTCTCAAGGCGACTGCAGATGCTTGGTCAGGCTCTAGCATCCCATCTTGATTCGCTATGTGACAAAAATTTTCAATAATGCTCTGACCAACAAAATAAAGGTTAATCATGTGATCATCATTGAAATGCTCTTGCAGCTTGATATATCTCTGCATATTGAGAGTATCATAAGAGTAGTTACGGATGGAGTCCACCTTACAAGCTGTAAATGTCCAGCAGAGAGGCTCAAAGTATTGGCTCACTTCCGCTAGACGGTTATCAATCTCCTCCAGTGTGAGGTTAGGGTTTTCTTCCGAGTCTAGTACCATATGAACTGAGACACTAAAGTCCCTCGGTTCACACTCAAGATTCGTATTGCTATAGTAGACGACTTGTGCATCAGCTAGCTGGAAAACAAGCGTGGACAAAATCAACATATTAAATAATTTCATCATATGCTAGAGTCTTGGGCAAAGCAACACAGGTGTTACTTCGGGTTTTTTATAATGATAAAATATCCGAGCTATTCCAAATTCTATCCCACCTCTTCCTCTTGTGTAAGCTCGTGCAGAAGACACGGTAATATCATAAGCAATGTTGATTGACCACTGTTCGTAATCTACACCCAGAGAGGTTATCAATGCATCTCCGACTCTATATCCTATACCTGGGCTGAAGATAAACGGTGACTTTTTATCTAATCTGAATGGCATGGCCAATAGGATAGTGATGTCATATGCTTCATCTATTACAGATGCATAGACCCTTGACTGCAACCAAGTATTTGACTTGATTTGGATAAGTGCCTGAGTCTCTGCATTGATTCTCAGAGTGACTCGATTGTTTTGAAATCTTGGCTGGAGGAGATTCTGTACGGAGGCGCCAAACTGGAGTGCATCGCCACCTCTATTAGACGTACTATAACTCAATCCTACTCCAAGACCTTGAGCTATTTCATTGAAATTATTGAAGAGATTGCGATCATTGCTATTGGCAGTACTCCCGATGAGCTCATCTCCAAACGTTGCATTACTCAGATCCAATTTGCGTTGGCTCATTCCATACTGCACTCCTATTTTGAGAGATTTAGAGTGATTCCCATTGAGTGCATAATGATAGGATAGATTGGAGATTGCCGCATGATATTGATATCCAAGTCCACCTGATTGGTCTGCATATACTTGTACGGCCACTGCTAGCCAATCACCTTCAGTCAATCCGACATCTAAGGACAGATCCGTATAGAGTCCAGCGGTCATAAACGGTTCAGTAGTAAACTGTGACCATTGATCACGGTAGACCATACCTACTCTCTGATTACCTAGGAAGCTACCTGCTTGAGCTGGATTGATGAGTAGAGGCATATTGCCATAGTTACTCAAGTGATAATCTTGTCCCTTCGCTTGCAGCGTACACAAGATAAGAGTAGCCAATATCAGGACCTTGATGGGTATTAATCGGAATTCCATAAGTTGATTGATACTTCAATATAGGCATTCTTTCTGCAATTCTAGTAAGATGAGACGTATGATCTCCAGATTATAGTGTCGGATATGACAGTATAGTAGGTTGAGAGTAGCTACACAACACTCAATCAGTGGATCAGATAAGTACTGCTCACCAAGGTAAGATGAGTACGATGTCTATCAAGTGAAACACCCATAATAGAGAGGCAGAGATTCAGAGCTCTGGGATACTTAAGGGCATCAGATAACTCGGGAGTTAAGAGCAAGGTATAGAGACTATTTACTTTGCTTTTTGGGTTGGCTGCAGTGGTAGATATACTGAGGCGGCAATGACATATTCCCATTGACCTCTAAACTAGCGAAGTAGTCTGCAAATTTACTGTGGGACTTTTTATTATAGAGGATTTGACTGAATGTGCCATGTGTCGGCAAGCTCTGGACCACAATGTCCATGATCGTATGCACGAGTGCCGATGGAAACATTGTCAAAGGCATAGAAGATACAAAGGCATCTACTGATTGTTCTCCAATATGCGCTTTAAGATTCTCAGCTGAGTCATTCACGACGATTAACCGCTGATCACTGATCTCTTCCCTTACGACTGCACAGAAGTCCTCATTGACTTCGAAGGCATACAACTTTGCATCTTGAGGGAGCTTAGATAGAATAACTTGAGTAATATTACCATGTCCCATCCCAAACTCTACGACGAGCTTAGTCTCTTCTGTAATTTGAGCAGTAATCTCTTGCTCTGTTTTCTTACTCGTCTGAGAGATTGCACCAGTGGTCCTGATGTTCTTAACAAACGCTATGGCAGTCTTCAACTTACTTGACATTCTTAATCTATATTCTTCACAATGGCACCAATGCTGATTCCGTCACGAATCTAGAAAAAATCCATGAGAATGTCTATTGAATTATAAGAATTTGCGGTTTGACAATCTCCATACTTAGAGAGTGTCACACCACACTCTATTGACTATTGTATCTTACAATCATCGCTTTGACTTACCTTCAAGAGTAAGAGTGGTCTCTCCGAGAGTCGAGATCATATCCATCGGTTATCCATCAATCTGTCTCATCTCTTCCTCACCTCCTGCATGATAATAGTCAATTGATCTCGTCAAATACATGATTACTGACAAGATGATAAAGACTCCAACTGCTCCTGCCAACAATCCGAAATCCTCTAACTGGAGTAAAACGAAGATATAGGCATACAACAACATTAAAATGAGCAGAAAGATGAAATGCTGCTTCCTACTCTTGAAAAATGCTCGTGTATACATAAACAATGATGAGAGTGTAGCTCCAGCAGCAACGACATATGACTTATCAAATCCAATATGCTCTGTCAACGAAAGCAATAAGAGATAAAATACTGTCAAACTCAATCCAACAAGCAAATACTGTATCGGATGAACCTTAAGCCCATTGCCAATCTCAAAAAAGAAGAAAATTAGAAAAGTTAAACTCAAAATCAAGAATGAATACTTTGCAGACCTTGTATTCTTTTGATAGTGATTGACTGGTTCTACTAGCTCTACTCCAAAACTTCCTTGTTGATAGTCCATAAATGAAAAGGCATTATCGTACCAATTGTCTGGGTTCTCTTTTGAAAATTTGCCTGACTCCCATACCACATTGAATCCATCATCTGACACCTCTCTCCGACTAGGACTCAAGACTCCTACAAAACCTGGAGAATGCCAATCTGAACTAATCTCTACCCGCGACTCTTCTGCCACGGGGATAAACTTGAGACTCTCCGATCCTCTCAATGTACACTTGATCTCAAAGTCAAACTGCTGCCCCTGTCGTAAGTCAACAGTAGCACTTACCCCACGAGGTAATATGCTTTTGACCAAGCTCCCTGGCTCAAACTCTATCAGATTACCATTGAGAGTAGCATCGATCTTACCTTCGATGCCGTGAGCATCACTCATACCTAATGTCAAGATAGCGGCATTCCAATGTACCGTCTCTAGACCATTGAGGTCGATCTTATCTACTGTAAAACTCCCACCGATGCTCATCTCACTCGTATAGAGCCAGACTTCATAGATACTCTTCTTGAGAGAGGTAGTTGACATCTCACTAGACATGTTGAGGAGAGTTGGTGTCGTATGATAATACTGGGTCGTCGTATATGTCTTAGTCTCACCATTCACGATATGACTTTTGCTGACAGTACAAGGTAGAGTCAATATAGGTCCCAACAGTACTTGATGATTACCCCAGGTAGCTGCAACCTCTCTCTTCACCTCGCTTTCGTATCCACTCCTTTCAAAGATGAGTCCTCTGATCATCCCATTAGGAATCATCAAAATCAAGAGAAGCAATCCGATGAATGCTAGCTTCAAGAGAATCGAGATATTAGGTCGTTTGAAAAATGGAATATTCATCTGGGTATTTTTTATAGGAAACAAAATAATACCACAAAGTAAGTTGACCTCCACCTCTTACACCTCAGACAATGAGTGTCCGCTTGGGCTAATTGAGGAAGTGTAGTGCATGATTGATAGAAGGAGTGACTAATCGCCAATGACTGTCAATCAACAGCTTAATCTTCGAATCCAGATCTGAGACATTGATGTACAGACATCTCTAGACTCTAGTCGATTATGAGTCATCAGAGACTGATAGAATAGTCTATGAGCACCTAAGAGTTATAAGGATGTACTCAGGTCTTATGACATATACCAAAGGAACATAACGATAAGTAGGACAACAGTAATTATCCCTACTATTCTGAAAAATTTCTTCTCTTGGGCCTTATTCTTAGCCTCTTCTCTTTGTCTTTTTCTTGACTTCGCCATAGTTTTAATGAGTTCTTGCGAACAAAGTATAAAATATCTTCGGAATTACCAATAGAATCTCTTGTTTTGATAATACTCTGAGATACGGTCGTCAGACATTATGTCTCTTGGAGTAAGAGGTTTTGAGAGTTCGATTCCTTCCAAAGTCCTACACCTACTCAGTGCTACATAAGTCTGTCCGAACTCAAATGCACCTCGTCCTAGATCGATCCTTACCTTATCAAATGTTTGCCCTTGGCTCTTGTGAATCGTAATAGCCCATGCAAGCTTGATCGGATATTGTCTAAATGCACCGACCACTTCGGTAGTAAACTTTTTTGGATTATCCTTATCTACTTTATACTTGAGGATTTCCCACTCTTCTCTATGGAGCACTATGGTCGACTGTCTACCTTGACCGTCTTCGGTAGCCACCGTGATCTCATCATTAGAGATTGCTGTCACTTTACCTAGAGTACCATTGACATAGCGTCGTTCTGGATCGTTCTTGACAAAGATGACTTGTGCTCCTTCTTTGAGTTGGAGGAGTTGGTCCGCAGGGAATCGACTCGCTTGGAATGCTCCTTCTACATCGGCAATGTACTTAAATGTATCTCCTGGCAACTTAGCTAACTCCGATTTATTGATAGCCTCAGCTGCGAAGTTACTACTTGTCAATGTGATAAAGAGGTCATCATCAGAGAGGTGCTTGACCACCCTGCTATTGAGGACGTTGAGGTCATCTTGATCAAGGGTATTCGTCCGTACTCTATCTAAGAGACTCACAAATCCTCTATCGGTTTGGCGGTAGACCTTATTGAGCTCGATGAGAGGCATCTCTAGCTCTTTCATGACGTTGGCACTAAAAAAGTATGGCGAGTCATAGCGATCTCTGAATACCTGCTTCTCAAATGCTGAAGATACCACAGGCGGCAACTGAAACATATCACCAAAGAAGATTACTTGGACGCCACCAAAGGGTTCAGCATTCTTCCGATTGATCCTAAGGAAGCGATCAATGTTATCTAATAAGTCAGCCCTGACCATTGAGATCTCATCGATCACTAAGATATCCATATTGCGATAGAGCTTGGGATTCTTGGACATCTTGATCTCTGATGGCATAATCATCTTAGGCGGCAACCTGAAGAAGCTATGGACCGTCTGCCCTTTTACGTTGAGTGCAGCGATGCCCGTCGGTGCTACAACTGCCATCCGCTTACGAGTCGTCCGTCTCATGATTGACAGTAAGGTCGACTTACCTGTACCTGCCTTACCTGAGATCAGAAAGGAATCACGACTCTCCTCCACATACTGCAGGATGTCTTGAAACTCTTGACTAAGTGTGACTGGATTGTTTTGGAGTAACATTCAACTGCAAAGATAGTGAGTCTGTATTCTCTTTACATAACTACTCTTGTATTGAACCAAAAAATTCAAATCATTTATTCCTAACCCTTGCTCCAAATCAATGGTGCTTTTTAGCAACAGCGAATAGGTACTTAGCTCTTTGAGAATAGAATCACTATCCGCCATCACAGTGACCACAAACTCAAGTGTAAGGTTTATTGGAGTAGTGCATGCAAGAGAGAGCTAAGTTCTTTGACTCATTGATATTCAGTCATTTACACAATTTTCACACCTTTTCGGAACGAATAATGAGCATTTTTACACTTTTTAGGAACGAATAATGTGTATTTTTACACCTTTTTGGAACGATTAATGTGATACTTTCGTAATTACTGATAGAATTATGGAGTTCTCAAGAGACAGTTTAGAATCATTATTAGCTTGGAAGACCAAGGTAGGCAGAAAGCCACTCTTATTGATGGGTGCCCGTCAGATAGGTAAGACTACTTTGTTACAAACATTTGGCCAACGAGCCTATGATGATGTCCTCTATATCAACTTTGAAAAAGATCAAGAAGTACACAGATTTTTTGAAGGAAACAAGTCTCCACAACCAATCTTAGATAATCTCAGTCTCATACATGGGACTGACCTCAAAGAAGAGAGTTCGTTGATTATCCTCGATGAGATCCAAGAGTGCCGCGATGCACTCATTGCACTCAAGTACTTTCAAGAAGAATTGCCAAATATCCACATCGTCGCTGCTGGATCATTGCTTGGCCTTAGTATTGGTAATGATCGTTCATTTCCTGTAGGTAAGGTAGAGTTCCTAGAGATGTTTCCATTGACCTTTGAAGAATATTTGCGAGCCAGCGATCAGAAGTTGTATAAGGCTTACGAGCACTTCAGTACTCAGAAAGAGATAAATCCTATTCCAGAAGCATTTTTCTCTCCACTCAATAGGGTGCATAAGGAGTATTTGCTCTTCGGAGGGATGCCAGAGGTGGCGAGTCACTTCATACAGCATCGAGATATCGAGTCAGCACAAGAGATTCAAGATCAGATACTCATGAGTTATGCACTCGACTTCGTCAAGCATGCAAGTAAGACCACATCGACTAAGATCCAACGCATCTGGAATGCCATCCCTTCTCAACTCGCAAAGGAGAATAAGAAGTTTCTCTATAAGGCGATACGAACTGGAGCCAAGGCAAGAGAGTACGAAGAAGCCATACAGTGGTTGGTACAAGCTGGCCTCCTATATCAAACTTCACTCATCTCTACACCTTCAGTACCACTCAAAGCGTATGAGGACGTCACAGCATTCAAGATGTATGTGTTCGAGACAGGACTACTTATGCGATTGGCTGGGTTGGATCCATCTACCTTTACCGATGGTAGTAAGTTCTTCACGCAATTCAAGGGAGCACTTGCCGAAAATTTTGTCTGTCAGACGCTTCGAAGACTCTATGGTCGTAGTCCTTACTATTGGACGTCTGCAGGCAAGGCAGAACTAGACTTCCTCATCGAGCAATCAGGACTTGTCATACCGATTGAGGTCAAATCAGGATTGAATACCAAGGCAAAAAGTCTAGCAACATATCAGAAAAAATATGCCCCACACCTCAGAATCAGAGTATCTAATCAAAACTTAAGTCTCTCTGATAACTTACTGAATATCCCGATGTGTCTGGTCGAAAGAGTAACAAACATTGTAGGTGGTCTGACCTAGGTATCTTCTCTCAAATCTTCTTCACCAAGTAGACATATACTGGGAAGTGATCACTATACCCACCTTGGAAGGCATCGCCGACAAATGTTCGGTAGGGATAGCCCTTGTACTGACCGATTGACTGAGTGAGATATCGTTTATTGTGGATGCCAGCCTTGTAGTATTGAAATCCCTCCACCTTCTTATCCATCAATCCTTCGGAGACAATTACTTGATCGAAGAGTGACCAAGTATCTCTCCAAGCATTAGATCCATTCCCCTTCTTGAAGAGGTCTGCCATTGGATTGTACATGTCTTGTTTCTTGACAGCTCTGAGCTTATTCTTAGCTCCTAGATGTTCTGTGAGACTTTTATTTGTTGGATTGTCATTGAGATCACCCATGAGGATGATTTTGGGATTTACCTCGAGTACGTTGAGAGAGTCGATGATGTGCCTAGCGACATCTGCGGCCTTAGCTCTTCCAGGTTCTGATCTCTTCTCTCCACCACTCCTACTCGGCCAGTGGTTGACTAAGAAGTGCATCGGATCTCCGTCTAGTTCGCCTGAGACGAGTAAGATATCTCTCGTATAGTTCGTCTTATTAGGCGGGCTGATATCTACGAAGTATGGTTTACTATTCGTCACTTTGAAGTGCTTTTTCCTGTAGAGGAGAGCAACATCGATCCCTCTCTCATCCGGGCTATCATAGTGTACGATTCCATAGTCCTTCTCCTTGAGATTGGGGTGATTGACTAGGTCTTGCAATACTGTGATATTCTCTATCTCAGATACACCTAATATCGAAAGCCCTGAACTCACCTTCTCTGTCCCCATATCATTGATCACATAGCAGAGGTTAGCTAACTTCTCTTCATACTTCTGAGAGTTCCATCCCTTATTACCATCTGGAGTAAATTCCGAATCTCTCACATCTGGACTATCTACTGTGTCAAAGAGATTTTCGACATTATAAAATCCAATTGAGGCTATTTTATATTGATCGTCTTGCCCATGAAGGTCGATACTGAGTAATAAAGTAAAAATCAGAGAGTACAAGGTCAACGCTAGCTTCACAACGTATTAAAATTTATTTTATAAATAATCCACAAATATGACGTAAATTAAAGCCTAAATTTGCAGTCCACTCGTATAAACACTATGAAGATTAGAATAATTTTTTGCTGTCTCACATTTTTGATATCTATAACATCACTGCTTGGTCAACTCGAAGGTAAAGTGATTGCCACCACCGGAGAGCCAGCGGTAGGTGTAGGTGTCGAGGTCATAGGTCATAAGCAGACTGGACAGACTAATGCTACTGGTATCTTCAGGATACAAGATCTTGAGGCTGGTAACTACACTCTACAGCTCACATCAGAGAAGTACGCCACTCAGCAGGTAAATGTGACACCGGCAGACTTCAACCAAATATTTAACATCAAACTCAAGAAGGTAAGTGTAATAGGCACAGAAGACCTTGACGAACTTGATATCATCACGGAATTGGAGCTCTTAGATAGTGATGATCTAGAGGTAGCAAGCCTACTCACTGCGAGCAGAGACCCATTCAACAATGTCGCCGCATTTAACTTTCGGGCAGCGAGATTTAGGATTAGAGGATATGAGAATGTTCACAATGAAATCTTTGTCAATGGCATTTCATTTAACTCACTGAATAGAGGTAATGCGTTTTTTGGTGCTTGGGGAGGACTCAATGATATGTTCAGAGCCAGAGACGAAAGTCAAGGATTAGCTCCAGCATCGTTTTCGATAGGTGGGATAGGTGGAGCAACTAACTTGGATATCAGAGCATCAAGGTTCAGAGCAGGACTCAAGGCATCGCATAGTATTGCCAATGCTAGCTATCGCAATAGGACAATGCTGACCTATGCCACTGGGGTCAGTGACAACGGTTGGGCATTTGGCGCAAGCCTCTCTAAGAGATGGGGACAAGAAGGCTATGTCACTGGTACATTCTACGATGGATACTCAGGATTCTTCGGAGTCGAGAAGCAATTTAGTGACAACCATAGTATCGGACTCTCTGTCTTCTCAGTCAATACAATCAGAGGGAGGAGCTCCGCATCTACTCAAGAGGCATATGATCTTGTAGGCGATAACTTCTACAATCCCAATTGGGGAT
Organism: uncultured Saprospiraceae bacterium; assembly: GCA_938001865.1. Lineage (GTDB taxonomy): Bacteria > Bacteroidota > Bacteroidia > Chitinophagales > Saprospiraceae > JAHDHH01. Next base: position 29,295 of record CALLAW010000037.1, read on the forward strand.
GGCTCAATGGTGAAGTCAAAAATCCAAGACAATATCGAAACAACCTTCATACTGCAATATTGAGATATGATAATATCATCAACAAGAGTAAGATTACCTCTACTGTGGGGTTACACTTTGGTAAGGATGGAGGATCTGGGATCGATTGGTATGAAGCTCCGGATCCGAGGCCAGATTACTATCGTAACTTACCAAGCTTCTCTGATGTCCCAGAAGTGAGAGACTTAGTCGCCGATTATCTATCAGAAGATCCCAATAGACTCCAACTCGATCTCGAAGGGATGTACGAGTCCAATAATAATAGAATCGAAACTATCCAAAGTGTAGATGGTATCCCTGGTAATGATGTGACTGGTAAGCTCGCAGCATATAAGATCCAAGAGCAACGCTATGACCCTACTAAGCTCTTTTTCAATACCGTAGTGAATACTGCATGGACTGATAGACTGACGACTAACTCTGGCATCAATGTCACGACAGAGTCCATTGACAACTTTAGAGTCGTTGACGACTTACTTGGTGCTGACTTTGCAGTAGACTGGGACAACTTCGCTGATGCCTCTGGCGATCAGACCATGCTCGTAGATCCCGCAAAACAAAACAATGTATTAGCTCCAAATAATCTCTTAGCGGAGGGTGATATATTTGGTCATCACTATCTCGTAAATCACCTCAATCTCGGAGCATGGTCACAAGCAGAGTTTTCTCTCAAGAAGATTGACTTCTTCGTGGCCGGTGGCGCTGACTATACGACATTCTACAGAGAAGGTCTCTTCCAAAATGGTCGATTCCCTGACAATAGCCTTGGCAAAGGAGAAACAAAGAAGTATCTCACTGGTAAGGTGAAAGCAGGAATGACATATAAGATCAATGGTCGGAACTACATTTATGCAAATGGAGCATACCTTACTCGAGCACCTAACTCTCGCAACAGTTACGTAACACCTCGGACAAGAGAGACTATCATAGACGGACTAGAAGTAAGTAAGATCACATCAGGTGAGATAGGCTACGTCGCTAGATTCCCAGGGTTCAAGGCAAGGGCCACTGCATACTATACACAGATGCTTGATCAGTTCGAGACGAGGAATGTCTACTTCGATGAGCTCAACGAATTTGGCAATATGATTGTCAAAGACATAGATACTCGACATATGGGTATCGAGATAGGTGCAGATATGAGGATTAGCTCGGCGTGGAATGCAGAAGCAGGGCTAGCCCTAGGAGATCACAGATATCTCAATAATCCATTCGTACAAGTAGCCATTGATGATAATGTCGCTATCCGTGATCTAGGGACTACTTACTACAATAAGCGCTACGTTGCAGGTGGACCACAGACAGCTGCTACTGCTGAGATCACCTACTCTAGTCCCAAGTTCTGGTCACTCTCACTAGGCGCTAATTACTTTGATAAGAGCTTCATCAGTATGAGTCCAGTCAGACGATTACAATCTCGAGTAGATCAGATCATCGGACCTCAGCTCGGAGCATTAGATGCGATAGACGCAACCTCACTGACCCAAGACCAATTGGACCAATTCCTCTTCGGATCGGATGGCACACAAGGACTCTACAATGACGTCTATGGCCAAGAGCAATACCCAAGAGCATTTACTTTCGATGCGTTCTTTAGGAAGACTTATAAGACTGACAGATTTTACTTTTCCCTCTTAGCGAGTGTCAATAATATCACCAATAATATCTTCAGGAGTGGTGGATTTGAGCAGTTAAGACTACGCTATAGAGAAGAGTTTGACGAGGCGAATAACTTGCAACTTACTAATCTGTTTCCACCGAGATACTACTATGCTTATGGGACCACATACTTCATCACACTGAGCATCAGTTACGACTAAACCACTCTCAAATAATTAGAAATACATTACAATATATTACAATATGAAAAGGTTTAAACTTATATTATTACTCTTAGGTGTGACACTCTCACTGACACAGTGCATCGACAAAGAGTTTGACTCACCACCACTAGATGGTCCCACAGTGGATGTCCCAGACGAAGCTGTGATCACCATAGATCAGATGATGGAGCAATTCTCAGTAGGCAATCCTGTAGCACTTGACGCAGGTAGTTATCTCAGAGGTGTAGTCGTCGGCAGTGATAAGAGTGGCAATATATTCAAGACATTGATTATCCAAGATGAGACTGCAGGGATCGCCATTATTATCGATGATACTGATCTGTTTGACACTTACTTTGTAGGGAGAGAGGTCTATATCAAGCTTGATAATCTCTACCTAGGTGACTTCAATAATCTCCCTCAGCTCGGTATGGCACCAAGTGATGGAGAAGTCTCTCGTATCCCGGCTGCCCTCTTACCAGATGTAGTGTTACCCGCTGCATATAATGTCTCGGTGACTCCGACTCCACTCTTACTCGGACAGCTCAATGACGCAGCACTGAATACTCTCATCCAAATAGACAATGTAGAGTTTGCCTCATTCGAATTAGGAGAAACATATGCTACAGCGATTCCAGCACAGAATCTCTTCCAGACTGAAAACAGATCAATTGTCAATTGCGATGGATTCAGTGTCAATCTAAGAAGTAGTGGGTTTAGCAACTTTGCCAATACTGAAGTCCCAAGTGGCAACGGTACTCTCTATGGAATCTTGAGTAAGTTCGGTACAGGCTCAGAGGCTTACCAGATCCTCATCAGAGACCTTGGTGATGTCAACTTCACTGGTGACAGATGTGATGGCTCCAGTGGCGGAGGTTCTGATATCGATCCAGATGATATCACAGATAATGACATCATGACTATAGCCTCAGTGAAGGACATCCTCGTACCTGGCACTGCTACAGCATTACCAGATGACAAATTCCTCCAAGCGACTATTGTAGCTAATAATAGCAATGGAAATTTCTTCCGAAAAGTCATCGTCCAAGATCAAACTGGAGGAATAGAAATCCGTATTGATGATGATTCTGCATTCTCATCATTTCCAATTGGGTCTGAAGTCTTTGTCATCTTAGGTAATCTATCCATTGGAGAATTCAGCGGGCTCCCACAACTTGGAGTCAACGATGGTGATCAAGTCAACGTAGTATCTAATGCAAGCTCAGTCCTGCTAGCGACTGGCAATACAGGGACTATTAGTCCAGTGACACTCGATCTCGCTGACCTTCAGGAGAGTGATCTCAGTTCATTAGTTCGGATAGAGGGTGTCCAATTCTTGGATTCAGAGATACCAAGTACTTATGCCACAGATGGAAATAATGGGTTCCATAACCTCCAAGATTGTGACGGGAATGAACTCTTAGTGTTTACAAGTAGCTTTAGTGATTACACCTCCGAACCAGTACCCGAAGGCAAAGGTACATTTGTAGGCATCTTCAGTTCATTCCAAGGAAATTTCCAGCTCAATCTAAGAGACCCAAATGAGGTAAGTATGAATGATACGAGATGCGATGGTACTGATGGTGGCGACGGTGGTGGTGATCCAGAAGGTCCTATTGATGAAGATTTTGAATCCGGAGTTAACTTCGATCCAGTCTCGATTACGGGATGGGATAATATCGCTGCCCAAGGCGAACGGACTTGGTTAGTCAGAGAGTTTGACAATAATAACTATGCTCAAGCCACAGCATTTAATGATGATGCTCCCAATATGGAATCTTACCTCGTTACACCTGAGATTGACTTTGATCAAGTGACTACTCTTTCGTTCAGGTCAGCGATCGCATTTAATACTCACGGAGGGTTAGACATACTCTACTCTGATAACTATTCAGGAGATCCAAATGCTGCAACTTGGGAAGCGATTGATGCAGTGACTGCCGATGAAAACTCACCAGAAAACGATTGGGTACAATCTGGAGATACTGATATTAGTGGATTCAGTGGGACTGGCCATATCGCATTTAGATATACTGGGAGTGGACCAAGTGGTCTGACCAACTCTATCCGTATCGATGATCTATTAGTTAAGTAGTTCTCTACTTGGATTACCGCGACCCTAAACCATTCCAATTCAAACAATTCGAAGTACACCATCATCTCTCTACCTTCAAGGTAAACACTGATGGTGTACTTCTAGGTTGTCTAGCTGATCTTCACGATTGCAGGACAGCACTAGATATCGGGACTGGGACAGGGATGATCGGTCTGATGCTTGCGCAAAAATATGATGCAGTCACTGTAACTGGAATTGAAGTAAATGAAATTTCTGCAAAGCAAGCTACCTATAATTGCGAAGTCTCACCATACACTGATAGGATCACAATCATCAATGCTGACTGCTTTGACTATCCCTATGAGCATCAGTATGACCTCATCGTCTGTAATCCACCCTACTTCGAAGGAGGGACACTCCCTCAGCAGTCCAATCTCTCACAAGCTAAGCATAGCAATGCACAATTCCTTCCACGCTTAATCAAGCTCGTAGAGGTGCTCCTTAACCCTCAAGGGAAATTCCAATTCTTATATCCCTCCAATAAGGCTGAGATGATAGACAATCTCATCGATCAATCCTCACTCCACCTTACAAAGAAGACCCTCTTGAAGTCCTATGTTGACTCACAGCCATATGCATGTGTCTACACCTTAGAGAAGCAAATCTTGAAGGATACCAATGTTGATACTTTAGTACTCTACAAGCATGACCGAGTGTTTACAACTGACCATCTAGACTTGACTCGAGAGTACTATCTATGGGCATAAGTTTATCTCCATCATTCTACATGTTGATTGAGCCTGCGCAGCGAAGCAATTACAGGTGCAACGAAAAAACATCATCTATACTCTGAATAGCTCAAGAGAAGCTGGAGATAAATCTGACAAGTATTGTAATTAGGTAACTCCCATCCAACAAAAAAAAGCCTAAGCGTACTCAATCAATTGCTCCATTACGAGTGTAGAGGACAAAAAAAAAGCTCTACACCATGTCAGTGTAGAGCCTCGACCCAAGGTCTTGATTTGAGATTGTGTTTGTATTATCTCTTTGTTTTTTTTTACGCAAGTAGATCCTCTACAGGCATATAATCCATCCCAAACGCATCAGAGACACCTTTGTGGACTACTTTACCATGGACGATGTTGAGTCCAGGTACCAGTTCAGGATTTTCTTGGCATGCTTTCTTCCACCCTTTGCCAGCGAGCTGAATCATGTAAGGCAATGTCGCATTCGTAAGTCCGATCGTAGATGTATATGGGACTGCACCTGGCATATTAGCTACACAGTAATGTACGATCTCATCTATGACGAATGTAGGATCAGTATGCGTGGTAGGCTTACAAGTCTCGATGCAACCACCCTGATCTACAGCTACATCTACGAGGACAGTGCCTGGCTTCATGTCTTTGAGCATATCTCTTGTGATCAAGCTTGGGGCCTTAGCTCCAGGGATCAAGACTGCACCTATGATGAGGTCAACCTCAGGTAAGAGCTTGCGGATATTATATTCATTGGAGAAGATTGTAGAGACATTTGCAGGCATGATATCCTCCAATTCTCTTAGTCTTTTCAAGTTGATATCAGCAATGATGACATCTGCACCTAGACCACAAGCCATCTTAGCCGCTTGAGTACCTACGATCCCACCACCGAGGATCAGTACCTTGGCAGGTGGCACTCCTGGTATTCCACCGAGTAATACTCCTCGTCCTCCCATTGGCTTCTCTAGGTACTTAGCACCCTCTTGGATAGACATCCTACCAGCTACCTCTGACATCGGAATCAATAGAGGCAACGAACGGTCAGCAGCAGTAACAGTCTCATAAGCTAAGCAGACAGAGTTACTCTTAATCATCGCATGAGTCAATGGCTCATAAGACGCAAAGTGAAAGTATGTGAATACCAATTGGTCATCTCTGATCAATCCATATTCCTCTTCTATTGGTTCTTTGACCTTGACTATCATCTCAGCATAATCAAAGATTTCTTTGGCAGAATCACCGAGAGTGGCCCCAGCATCTACGTATTCTTGATCTTGATATCCTGATCCTATACCAGCAGTCTTGAGTACCTTGACCTCGTGACCTCGTTTTACTAACTCTACCACACCTGCAGGTGTCAATGCTACTCGATTTTCATTGGTTTTGATTTCCTTAGGAACGCCTATTTTCATTGGAATATTAGATTATATATATTGGTTGGATAAATAATTTTTCTATGAGACCGCAAATATCTGAAAAATGAAAGAATTACACACCACTAAACCCACAAATATCTATACTTAATTTCGTCTAGGGTCACGAGCCCAAATATTACACATGAATATCCATCACTCAGCAATGGTAAATTCTAAATATTGAGAATCACTTTTCTTTCAGGATCTCAAAAATATGGGACTACTTTGCTTCCCAGATTATCCTCACTTGGATAGCCTCTGCAAAGAAGTCAACTCCTTGACAGTCAACAGATCCTGCCGCTGCATTGAGAGTACAGATCAATTCACACTCTTGAGTATAGATACTTGTGCTCGGATCCATCATACATGCCCCTTCCTCCAATGCAAACACTTCCTCTTCGTGCAAGCTATATGCTACTACCTTAGCTCCTTCACAGTCTTCCTGGGTACTTGAAAAATGCTCAACAATGGGTACCAGACACTGAGGGATATCCAAGATGTTGTCATCTGTATCATTGCAGCCATAGATGAGAAGAGCCACAAATAACGGTAGCGTAATCATTGATAAATATCTGTACATTCTGTAAATTTAGGTGTAACCAGCTGACTTAGGGACATTTATCCAATGGATTAACGTTTTGCATTTACAAGAGTGTTGCTAGATTATCGATACCATATTGGGAGTTGCACTTGTGTAAATTCAAAACTTCTGAAATGCAAACGAGAGATCTAGGAGAACGAAAAATCATAAAACTCTCCATATCGCTTTCAAAGTGGTCTGAATCGCCAATCCAACATTCAATTATTTGGTGGCAGACTACCCTTCTTCTCTGCTGTTTACAAAAGATTCTCTATCATTGTAGTAAAAAAAATAATCACCATGAGAGATAATATCGCAGCAGGAAATTGGAAAATGAATACAACAATCGCAGAAGGTACAGCACTCGCAGCTGGACTCAGGAAGACCCATCCCAAATCTTGTGATAAGGTCATCCTCTGTGTCCCCTATACACATCTCTCAGCCGTTGCCACAGAATTGGATGGACAAGGCATGATCAGTCTCGCTGCGCAGAATCTCTCTAGTGAAGAATCAGGTGCTTATACAGGAGAGATAAGTGCTCGGATGTTGGCAGACACAGGAGCTGAGTATGTCCTCGTAGGACACTCAGAGCGACGAACACTATTCAATGAGGACTCTAGTATCCTCTCTAAGAAGATTGATCAGGCGCTAAGTCACGGTCTCAAGGTCATCTATTGCCTAGGTGAGCCGCTAGACATCAGAGAAGCCAATCAACACAATGCTCACGTCAAAGCACAATTGCAAGACGATCTCTTCCATCTCTCAGCAGACCAAATGCAACAGGTAATCGTCGCCTACGAACCAATCTGGGCAATCGGTACTGGCAAGACTGCAACTCCAGATCAAGCTCAAGAGATCCATGCATACATTAGATCTATCATTCAAGATAAATATGATCCTAACACAGCTAGTCAGACATCAATCCTCTATGGAGGAAGCGTCAAACCAGCCAATGCCAAAGAGCTATTTGCCAAGCCAGATGTAGATGGAGGATTAGTAGGTGGGGCTTCTCTTAAGGTAGACAGCTTCAGTGCTATCTGCGAAAGTTTTGGTTCGTAATCCGAGC
>CALLAW010000038.1 GCA_938001865.1 uncultured Saprospiraceae bacterium
GAGTTAGTATCCTAATAAAATCACATCACAAAGAGTAAACTCACCATGATAAACATCCACGAAGATACCATCAATCGCTACCTGGAGAGCATCAGACCTCAGGATGAAGCGATGCGAGCACAGATAGACTATGACTATACCTACGAGAGAAATATATTTGTCATCTATGAGGTCAGACCTCCATTCAATCAAGAGATTACAGATAAGATCAGGATACCGATTGCTAAGATCCGCTATACTAATAGTCAAGCCATTTGGAAGCTCTACTGGATGCGAGGCAATGGCAACTGGCACGCTTATGAGCCATTCGAGTACAGCACTCTTAAGCAGGTACTAGAGGCTATTGAGACTGATGCTCACGGTTGTTTTTTTGGCTAATATTCATGAATCATGAATTGTGTATCTATGAGACAAGGGAGATAGATAATGTAAGTGTGAATTATCTTCTCATAAAACAGCATCTCTTAACTAAGTATGAAGCATTACTCCATCGTAAAGGGGGTGTAGACCGGATAGAGGTAGAGTCATAATATTGAAGAGATCATGACATTAATGATCACTAACGATGATTAGACTATCCAATACGAGACTACCAATATTGTTGTAACATTCTAAGGAATGTTAAAGGTGCTTTATATTGATGAATCTTTTCTGTTTGAAGCAATCTGAGGTCAATTAAATGCAAAATATTATAGTGATACGAGTATCTTCAAGCTCATAGAGCAAATGAAATCGTTAACCCAATGAGTAATTTCTCCTTCATCCAATCCACCTTCCCTGCGATCTTTGATCAGATCAAGATTGCAGAGCAACGTACGTTTACTGAGCCAATCTCAGCTGCTAGTTATATCCGACGATCACTGGAGGCTTGTATCCACATGATGTATGATGAGCATCGATTAGACTTTCCCTACAATACGAGTCTAGACAATCTCATCAGAGAGCTCCAATACGAAAATCTGATTCCATCAGTATTCGGTGAACACCTGAAGATCATCCGCAAGACAGGAAACGCTGGTAGCCACTTTGGACAGAAGGTCAAGGGGAGAGAGGTGATGATCAGTCTTCAGTACTTTTTTGGATTTGCCAAGTGGTTCGCTGAGATGTATGCGGACACTCTAGGTAAATTGCCCACGGCATTTGACAAAAGTCTCGTCCCCAAGGTGGGCAGTGAAGCAAGAAAACTTAACGCCATCAAAGAAGAGATGGCTCAAGAGAACGACAAGCTCAAAGCTCAACTCGCCAAGATGATGGCGGAGATGGAAGCATCTCAGCAGGCAGCACTAGCGAGTGAAGAAGCGATGAAGGCCCTACAAGAAGAGAAGGCTCAGATCCAAGCAAAACTGGCAGAGAAGAAGGAAGCAACGATTGCAAAAATCTCATCCGAATTCTCAGAAGCTGAGACTAGAACACATCTTATAGACATTGATCTCAAGGAAGCAGGATGGGGCAACCTTGTAGATGGTAGAGATACGGAGTACCATGTCACAGGAATGCCAATCACAAGTGACAATCCTAAGGGCAATGGCTATGTAGACTATGTACTCTGGGGAGATAATGGTCTCCCTCTTGCCCTCATAGAAGCTAAGCGGACATCAGTAGCATCAGAGAGTGGAAGACATCAAGCTACTCTCTATGCCGACTGTCTTGAGAAGCAATTTGGCGTCAGACCACTCATCTTCTATACCAATGGATATGAGACCTACCTCTATGATGATCTCTTCTACAGTGCCCCGAGAAGAGTCTATGGATTCTACACTAAAGAAGAACTCCTCTGGGAAGTAGAAAAAAGAAAGACTCGTAAAGACATCAGAAATCCTAAGGTCAATACTGAGATATCGGGGAGGCCATATCAGATAGAAGCGATCCAACGTGTCGGTGAATCCTTAGTCACTGATGGTGACAATGGGCTGAGAGGTCACAAGAGAACCGCCCTACTCGTCATGGCAACAGGCAGTGGTAAGACTCGGACTGCAGCATCAATTGTAGACATCCTCTATAGACACAATTGGATCAAGAGAGTACTCTTTCTTGCCGATAGAAATGCCCTAGTCAAGCAAGCGAAAAAAGCCTTTGCAGAACACTTGCCAGAGCTATCATCAGTAAATCTTACCAATGAGAAAGAAGACAATACCACACGATTAGTCTTCAGCACATACCAGTCTGTCATCAATAAGATAGATAGCACCAAGATCGAGGGAGAACGCTTCTACGGAGTAGGACACTTTGATCTCATCGTAGTCGATGAAGCACACCGATCAGTCTACAATAAGTATGGGGTAATCTTCGAATACTTCGATGCTCTCCTCCTAGGACTCACTGCTACACCTAAGTCTCATGTTGACTTCAATACCTACGAACTCTTTGAGTGTAGTGATGGTAATCCGACATTTGCCTACGAGCTCGATGATGCTGTCAAAGCAGGCTATCTGAACCCTTATAAAAATGAAATACTCACGACCAAGTTCATGAGTGAAGGGATCAAGTACTCTGAGCTTTCGCCAAAAGACAAGGCAGAGTATGAGAAGAAATTTAGAGATGAGAGTACAGGTCAGTTTCCTGAAAATATCAGAAACTCAGCAATCAATAGATGGCTATTCAATAAGGATACAGTGTACAAGATCTTAGATGGTCTGATGACAAAAGGACTCAAGATAGAAGGTGGTGATAAGTTGGGAAGGACAATCATCTTTGCCGCTAACCAGCATCATGCCAAATTCATCGTAGAATGCTGTGAACAGCGCTATCCTGACCTACCTTCGGGATTCATCAAGATGGTACACAATAAAGTCTCACATGCCCAGGGTATCATCGAGGCATTCTGCGATCACCATAAGGAACTCATCCCTCAGATCGCAGTCTCTGTGGATATGATGGATACTGGCATCGATGCACCTAGAGTACTCAACTTAGTATTCTTCAAGCAAGTCAGGTCATATGCTAAGTTCTGGCAGATGATCGGTAGAGGGACTAGGCTGTGTCCGGATGTCTACGGACCTGGCCAAGCGAAAGATAAGTTCCTCATCTTTGATGTCTGTGGCAACTTTGAATTCTTCGAGGAAAAACCACAAGGTCATGAAGGTACAATAATCAAACCTATCACTCAGCAGATCTTTGAGACAAGGTTATCAGTAGCGAGACTCCAACTAGAGACTGGAGAAGAGGACCATAGGCTCCAAGCAAATGAGATATTAGATATCCTACATGGACAAATCAAATCCCTTAATCGTGAGAGATTTGATGTGCAGATGCACCGACAGCACGTTGACCAATACGAACAAAGACAAGTCTGGAATAATCTCACTCCTGAGCATGTCCATGACATCACTACATCTCTCTCTGCGTTGCCATCACCTGAGACGATCAATGATAGGGCAAGAAGATTTGACCTCATGATGCTCAAGTACATGCAATCAGACCTCTTGATGAATTCAAAATCTCAATATGTCAGCAACTTGATAGAGATCGCAACAGAGCTGAGTAAGAAGTATACCATCAAGCAAGTTGCGATATCAAAGGCATTGATAGAGACTATGCAAGACCCTGACTTCTACAAAAAACTCTCACAGAGAAAGATAGAAGAAATAAGGCAAGAGATCAGAGAACTCATCCAATACCTAGATACAGGATCAAAACCAATCATCTATACGGACATTGATGACAACTCCATAGAGCTATCTATCACTGCAGAGAGCCCTGTAAGTCCCATATCTAATACTCTCTACAAGCGACAAGTAGAGAGATATATCAGAGAGAATAAGCACCATGTGACAATCTCCAAGCTCAATACCAATGCACCAATCACTGAGGCTGAGATAGATGAGCTCCAACGCATCTTATTCGATGGTGGCGAACGAGGCACCCTTGACACCTATCAAGAAGTCTACGGAGATCAACCTCTAGGTAAGTTCATCAGGAGTATCGTCGGGCTTGATATCCAAGTTGCACAAGAGCTCTTCAGTGACTTCCTCCAAGCAGGTAACATGACAGCAGACCAGATGAAGTTCGTGGATAATATCGTCCAACATCTCAATCGGAATGGCATCATAGATAAGCAACTCCTCTTCCAATCTCCATTCAATGAAGCACATTCTGATGGACTACTAGGAGTCTTCGATGATAGAGAAGCTACCAAGATTATCTCTCTGATAGATACGATTAATCAGAGAGCTGAGGTCGGCTAACCTGCACATCAAGGTTACGATACAACATACTCAGAGTGAGCAGGACTCATTGCAGTGCTGACAAGCAATTGTCAACTTGTACTCTTACATATTTGATCAAGTCTGCATCTCTGCACATCAGTCAAGAGACTATCCATCAATGAACGATAAGTCCACAGTGAGTCTACAACCGATATCATGTCTCTGATATCACTATACAATCAAGTTTACGATAACTCTAAACGAAAAATCAATTCACACCCAGACTCCGCAATTGAGTTGCCTTACTCACATCATTACCCATCTCTATCTCAAGTCAATGCTTTGTCACAGAGTAAGCTGCAAGCGCTTTCAAGGTGTAGCCCAAGGCTTTGGGGTCAGAAGGCTTTGCTCTCACTCCCCCTCACTAATCCTTCACCTTGATGAAGTCAGTCACCTGGTCTCTGATCAGTTGGTTCAATATTGGCAACTCATCTTCTTTGATCTGTTGATAGAGGTCTAGCTCTTTATCTATCCTAGCAGTGAGTTCATCTCTGACTTGGTACATCTGTGTGGGTGGTGCACCATCACCTATCTGCACGAGTGAATTCAGGTGAGCCAACTTATTCGTCAAGCGTATCGGGAAGTTCAGTGGATCTTGACGGCTCTTATTCTTTGTTTGATAGAGTGCTTCTTCTACTGAGGTCAAGACTGAGTCTATGTCATTGATCTTTTGTGCAATGAGAGAGTCTTGATGAGACGCTTGGAAGTCCTTCATTTGCTGCTTCAGTGCTCTGATTTCTATGATAGCCTCATGTGCTTGTGACACCTTTGCATTCACTGCATCGATGAATTGCTGTTGGAGTCTATAGTCGGCTGCCGAGACATTCAGCCTAGGATCTCCGAGTACTTCAAAGCTCGATTTGGAGTGATGACCATTGATATCCATGTGGACTTCATAGCGTCCTGGGACCACCGTAGCACCTTGAGTAGATCCCCACCAGAGGATCATTCCATCGAAGTCTTTAGCACTCTCTGATTTCATATTCCATCGATGTGAATTGGCTCCTGCTAGGACCTCTTTGAGCTGAGTATCTTCATCCTGAGAGTGATTAGAGTATGTCCTAATCGTATCCCCTGCTTCTGTGAGGTAAGATATCTTGAGTGTATCTTCTTTCTCATCATAATCTGCGAGATAGTAGTATGATGTGATCCCACCTGGGTGGTTAGTTCCTACCCCTTGAGCATCCTTGTTTTGGTATCCAGCCATGCGATAATTAGAGGTAGGCGTGTAGAGGCTGTACTTCGCATTTACATCAGTGGCTAGTGCCTCTCTCACTACAGAGAGATCATCAATCATCCAGAGTCCACGTCCCTGAGTAGCAACAATCAAGTTGTCGTTTTTGAGAGTAATATCTGTAATGGGTACGATTGGAAGGTTGAGCTGTAGAGGCTCCCACTGTCCGCCATCATTGGTAGAGAGATAGATGCCTGACTCAGTACCGGCATAGAGTGTCCCCTTGGCATTGGGATCTACTCTGATTGCTCTTGTGAAGTGTTCGTCTTCGATCCCATTGACGATCTTTTTCCATGACTTACCATAGTTATCGGTCTTGTAGAGATATGGGCTATAGTCACCACCCTTGTAGAGAGTACCAGCGAGGTAGCATGATGCGGGGTCGTGAGGATCTGGTTCGATACAGTTGATCATGAGCCACTTAGGGATACTAGCAGGAGTGACATTTACCCACGAGTCGCCTCCATCCCTGGTGAGATGTACGAGTCCATCATCTGAGCCTACCCAGATCGTTCCTTCTTCTTGGGGTGATTCTGCTGCCGCAAAAATGGTGCAATAGTATTCGACACTTGTATTATCCTGAGTAATCGGACCACCTGATGACTTGAGTTTACTCGGATCATTCCTCGTAAGATCATCACTGATCGTACTCCAACTCTGACCCTCATCTGTAGAGACATGTAGGTGGTTAGATGCTGCGTACAATTTCTTAGGATCGTGCTTGGAGAAGAAGATTGGGAAGTTCCATTGGAAGCGATACTTCATCTCTTCTGCACCGTGTCCCATCGGATTATCAGGCCAGACATTGATGGCACGTCGACTCCCGGTACTGTGATCTATCCTTGTGAGATACCCATCGTAACTCCCTCCATAGACGATCTCATTGTTAGTGGGGTCGACAGCGATGTGGGCAGATTCGCCACCAGCTGTAGGCTCCCAATCACCTTCGCCTATACTCCCACCATCAGTACGGTGTGCTATCCTTATCGTACTATTATCTTGCTGCGCTGCATAGATCCGATACGGGAAGTGATCATCAGTCGTCACTCTATAAAACTGAGCTGTAGGTTGATTGTGATAAGTGGACCATGTCTCTCCATTGTCAGATGTCACTTGGGCTCCACCATCATCACCGATGATCATTCGACTTGGATTGTCTGGTGCTATCCAGAGATCGTGGTGATCTCCATGAGGAGCTCGCTTAGAGGTAAATGTCTTCCCACCATCCTTCGACTTGTGATAAGACACATTCATCACATAGACGATCTCCCTATCTTGAGGATCAGCATAGATACGAGTATAGTACCAAGCTCTCTGTCTGAGTGATCTACTTTCATTGAGTTTTTTCCAGGTTTCACCACCATCATCAGATCGGTAGACACCTCCTTGTTTTTCATTTTCTATAATCGTCCATACTCGATCAGAGTCTACTGGCGAGACTGTTATTCCAGAGATTCCCCAGACTCCTTCTGGTAATCCTTTATTACCAGAGATGTTAGTCCATGTCTCTCCAGAGTCTGTACTCTTCCAGATAGCAGAACCCTCTCCTCCGGATGATAGACTATAAGGTGTCCGCCTGATATTCCATGTAGAGGCATAGAGGAGTCTTGGGTTATTAGGGTCGATGATGAGGTCTACTGCCCCACTCTTTGCATTGGCATAGAGGACCTTCTTCCAGCTATTTCCTCCATCTACACTTTTGTAAATGCCTCTCTCTTGGCTCTCTTTATAAAGGTCTCCCATCACTGCGGCATAGACGATATTGTGATCGTTTGGATCTATCCTGAGTCTAGAGATATGTCTTGACAGTTTGAGTCCTTTTTGCTCCCAGGTCTTACCTCCATCTACTGACTTCCAGATTCCATATCCGTATGAGACATTTCCTCTTACAGTCTTTTCTCCACCACCTACGTAGATGACATTCTGATCAGAGGGAGATACCGCAATAGCACCGATTGATCCTCCAAAGTATCCATCTGAGATATTCTCCCATGATCGACCTCCATCTGTTGTCTTCCATATGCCCCCTCCAGTCGAGCCAAAGTAATAGAGGTTACTCTTCCCTGGTACACCTGTCACAGCACATGACCGACCACCTCGATATGGACCTATCTCTCGCCATTCTATTGCTTCTGCAAATTTGAAGTTAGTTTGAGCATCAGCATCCAGTGTGACACAAAAGAGAAGAAGGAAGCTCCAGGTAAGAAGATGGTAATTTATATTCTGCATGAGAGGTAATCATTAATGAGTTATCATGTGAATATAAATAGAATGCTGTAAAGCTGTCGAAAGAATATTTCTAAAAATTAGGGAACAATCATAGGAGTGAGTAGTCAATGCCCATATCTAGTGGTATTGAAAGCTGCTTATGCTACAGTTGATCATTGTCGGTATCTGTATCATCCCTGATTGTGATGCAACTGTGCTAACGGATTAAGACTCTAAACATGAGTAAAAATTAGAAAGGACACCCAATACTTAGGTCTAAGCATGAGAATTAATAGTAAGATTAAACTTGTGAAGAATAGCACCACAGAGAGATGGATCCTACAATTTATTTCATAGAATACCGAACATCTGATTGAGGAATCAGGTAACCTTTGATATAAATAAAATGAATACTGATGAAAAAGATTATCGGAATAGCCCTTATACTCCTTTCCATCGGACTCGGTTACAAGGGCACAACAGCAATATCTAACAGCGGGACGGAAGCTGAAGTATTGGGAATAGAAATTGGTGTAGAAGACACAGGAAAAAAGACAAATGGGTTCGTCTTCATCGGTCTGGCTGTAGTCAGCTTCATAGGTGGAGTTACATTGGTGGGTAAAAAATAAATTACAATCAGGACTGTTCCAATGAATTGTAAGTTATGCAGTCAACATCACTAATAATAGTGATTGAAATGCTTACACCTACCTCATGGTCTGCGTTGCATCCACCTCATCTCTATGTATATGAACTATAAAAAGGCAGGTGCCAAAGTGGCACCCACCTTAGAACCCCAAAAAATATTTATTGGTCAGCTTGACCTTTTAAGAATCCTCGATTGTAGCCATCTTTGTAGCCATCTTCTCCGAGACGAGGCAATGGACAGAGCGGTGCTAATGGCTCTAGGCAACCAAAACCTTTACCATAACAATACCCTTCCTTATAACCATCTTCCCAACCATCACAAAAGGCATCTACACGCATTACTTGATCTGGAATAGAATTAGATGGATACGGAGTAAATGAACTCATTAGAAAAGTAAAACTTAATAGCATTGAAAACAACATGAACTTCTTCATAATTTCTAGATAATTTTGGATTAAATAATATAAGTACTTGGTTTGATTCTTGGTTAATGAGAGCCTGTTATTTCAACAATTTTCCTGGCAATGATTTATTCGCATTTGCCCCAAGCTCTTTGATCTTTTCAGCTCGCTTGACGAGGTTACCAGTTCCTATAGATAACTTCTTCATAGAAGTGTCATATGTCCCTTTCACTGTATTCAATTGGTTACCAATCTTTGCCATGTCATCCATAAAGCCAACAAACTTGTCATACATCTTCCCCGCTTCTGCTGCGATCTCTTGAGCAAAACGGTTTTGCTTATCGTTTTTCCAAAGCGTCTCAACTGTCTTGAGAGTTGCCAATAAGGTCGATGCAGTGACAATGATGACATTCTTAGAGAATGCGTAGTCATAGAGCTGTGGATCATGTCTTAGCGCCGAGCTAAATGCAGTATCGATGGGAATAAACATTAAGACAAAGTCAGGGCTCTCTATCTGATATAAGTCGTGATAGTTCTTAGCTGACAGACCATTTATGTGATTCTTGATTGCAAGACAATGGTTCTTCTCATGACCGAGTGCCTCTTCTTGATCTATCGCAGCTACCAGTGCATCATAGGCTACAAGCGAGACCTTAGAGTCAATAATGATCTTCTTGTTATCCGGCAACTTGATCACCACGTCTGGTTTAAAGAGTCTACCCTCTTCATTCTTTTCAGAGACTTGGAGGTCATATTCCTCTCCCTTGACTAATCCAGACCGATCTAGGATAGATTGTAAGACTAGCTCTCCCCAGTTTCCCTGTTGTTTGAAGTCACCCTTTAAGGCTTTTGCCAAATTATTGGCGTCTGTAGCGACCTTCTCACTTTGCTGACTGAGGTGTGCAATCATCTCCTTGAGTCCAGAGTGTCTGTCTATGGATTCCTTGTTCGTTGACTCTACCCTATTTTCAAATTCCTTTATCTTCTGATTAAGCGGATCAAGTATTTGCTTCATGTTTTCTTGATTCGTTTCAGAGAATCGCTTAGTCTTTTCTTCTAGCAGGCGGTTAGCGATATTTTCAAAATGCTGCTCTGACTCCCTTCTCATCTGAAGTATCTCATCCTTCTGAGTGTCTAACTTTTCAATCAAAGTACTATTCTGAGCATCTTGTCTAGTAAGATCTTCTTTGAGCTGAGAGATACTTTCTCTGTGCCGATCTAAGGCTGTCTGCTGTTGTAAATTAGTCTGTTTCTCTACTTGATACTGATCAGTGAGATGTTTGAGGTTTACCTGGAGTGAAGTAATCTGATTCTCTTGTTCCTTATTTAGAGTTTGTTCGCTACGAAGTCGTTCGTCTAAGGACTGCTTATCACTACTAAATTGATTGACCAAGGCCTTATGGGTATCTAATTCGTTCTTTGCAAAGCCATAGTCACTCTTGAGTTTTTCATAGGTACGCTTATCAACCTTCCAGAGATTTATGATCAAAAAAGCTATAATTGCTCCCAAAGCAAACACAATAAAGACATAAAAAATAATTTCCTCTAGTGTAAATGTCATTCAGATTAAGTTTTGTTTGATTCAAAGATATTTACAGGAGTGCATTATATTTGCACCTAGCAAATTTATAGATCATGTCAAGTAATAACCATGCACTCATCCGATACAGGACGATAGACAGGTGCCTCAAGTCTCAGTCAAAAAACTACTTCCTCAAAGATCTGATAAAGGCATGCTCAGATGCAGTACACGAATACGAAGAACATAGGTCAGGCAAGGATAAGGTATACAAAGAGGTCAGCAGGAGATCACTGATGTATGATCTCAAATTTATGAAGGACGATACCTTTGGCTTTGCAGCGCCTATTGACCATGACAGAGTAGAAGGTTACTACTATACCGATCCTTCATTTGAGGCATTCAGGGCAAAGATCTCTATGACGGATAAACAGCGACTCAACGAAGCACTCAATATCTTAAAACAACTTGCCGACCAAAATCAATTCGCTGACCTAGATGAAACCATCCTCAGACTTGAGGAGAATTATAAGATCAACAAAAGGAGAAATCAGAAGCCAACAGTCATCTTTGAGCATAGCACAAATGCTATCGGAATCAAGTGGCTATCTCTAGCTAAGTCGTACATCAATGCAAAGCAAGTAATCAGAGTGAGATACCAACCATTCGAAGAGGAGGCCTTTGATCGAGCAATGAGTCCTTACATCATCAAAGAGTATAATAATAGGTGGTACTTAGTCGGCTATGACCATGAAAAGAGGATGATCAGACACTATGGACTAGATAGAATCAAGAAGATCAGTGAATCAATATTAGATTATCACCAAGATGACTCGTTTGATGCCAAGACATATTTACAAGACATTGTAGGTATCACTCGGACTCAAGGAGGACAGACTGAGAATATCCGTATCAAAGTGTTTGGCAAGCAACGATACTATGTTGACACTAAGCCATTTCATAAGTCGCAACGAAAAATCAAAGAGACAAAGGACTCTACTACCTTTGAGCTAGACCTTATTGTAAATTATGAACTGGTAACAAAATTCTTTGCGATGTCTGATACTCTCCTAGTCATGAAGCCTGCGAGTCTAAGAAGAAAGGTGGTGGAGAGAATCCAGAATGGCAACACTCTTTACAAAATAACAGAAACAAGTTTTAATAATTAGTCCGTGAGTTAAGAGCAGTGAATCTTCAAATCGGCCAAGATTGAAAGGGTGCTTATTATATATATGTACTTGTCTAAATTGATAACTTGCTACAGCATCATAAGAGACATCCGAATTGGCAAGCATTTCATCAATTAGATATGTGAAAGACTGGCGTGGCAGTATGTGAGATTTGTAATTAAAACACTAAAACTAATAATGACAAAAAGATTAGTAATCTTTCTTTCAATCTGCAGTCTACCATTCTTGGCGATGCTTGTTGTCAATGAGGTGCCTAATAATCCAAAACAGACAGACAAGTATCTCAAAGAACGTTGCACAAGAAACTGTCACAATGTTGGATGTCAACACTGGCAAAGTAGCTATGATAGAGATCCAACATCGATAAAGAAATTCAACAAACAAGTTTTTGATTGGTATGTGTATGCTCTACACAACAATCCTCTCAACATGAACTATGGCGCAATCAACTTATTTGTCTTCTTTCTTATCTATCCATTATTCGGTGGATTGCTCTTATGGAGAATTCTAACACACTCTATCAAATGATTGACATTGAACACATAGGACTCAGACTCTACCTCTATGGTCTAGATTTTTGCATCAATGCTTGCAACCTTCTAGGGATCGACTACATTACTTTCGGCAGCGTCTTCTTTGGAGGTGTTATGAATGGTGTCATATTAATTTTAATCGGAGTGAATATATTTATCAAAAAGAAATCATCGTGAGATCCCGAGTGAGTGGTGACATCCATAGCTCATCAGGATCATTAGTTGAGGTTTTGGAGCTAGCAAAGTACGATCCACACCACGATAGACTCATACTTCAGGATACTCTTCCTGATTCGCTAAATTCTCTTTACTTTCACAATAGACAAGTCGAGAGATTACTGAACTGAAATGAATCAGCATTACTTTGAAGAAAAATAAGCTATTTGGACCAAGTACACTTGTAACTGCAGCCTTTATTGGGCCTGGGACGGTAACGACTTGTACATTGGCAGGGGTAGAGACAGGCTATACCTTACTCTGGGCAATGGTCTTCTCAGTGATCGCTACCATTGTACTCCAAGAGATGGCAGCTCGGCTGGGTTTTGTGACGAGATCTGGTCTAGGTGAGGCTTTGAGGTCATACTTCACTACCCCTTTGGTACGTATCGCAGTATTCAGCTTAGTGATTGGAGCAATCCTTATCGGAAATGCTGCTTATGAATCTGGTAATCTTTCAGGTGGAGTGCTTGGTCTACAATTGATCATCGGTGAGATGAGTTTTACACCTCTCATCTTAGGGGCAATTTGCTTTGTACTTCTCTACTTTGGGTCATTCAAGTTCTTAGAGAGTATCTTGATAGGTCTTGTAATCTTGATGAGTCTCTTCTATCTGATGACAGTAATAGTTGTCCAACCAAACCTCTCTGCTGTCGCTAAAGGATTGATCCCTACTCGTGCATCATTTGAAAATCTCAATTTGATCTTAGGTATTATTGGGACGACGGTAGTACCGTATAATCTATTTTTGCATGCATCCACGATTACTAAGAAGTGGGATCAAGAGTCTTCACTCGCTGACATCAGATCAGAAAATCGAAACTCTATACTCTTAGGTGGACTGATATCAATGTTGATCATTATTACTGCGGCGGCAAGCTCAGATGGAGTGACCGGTATCAACAATGCTGCGGATCTAGCAGTACAATTAGAACCGTTATTCGGGAGTTCTGCGACTTTTCTGATGGGTATTGGACTATTCGCAGCTGGACTCAGCTCTACATTGACAGCACCAATTGCAGCTGCCTATGCTGCTAAGGGGTTGTTTGATCTAGATGAGAAGAGTCTAACATTTCGATTCGTCTGGATGGCTGTATTAGTGATTGGAGTTGGTATTGCGATGTCTGGACTTAAGCCAATTCTGATTATCAAGTTTGCCCAAGTTGCCAATGCAATCTTACTACCACTCATTGCTACGTTTCTCATTTATCTCTCTAACTCTAAGCAACTCCTAGGCAAGTATACCAATAGCATGGCTACCAATCTGATTGCCATCATCATTATCGTGATTACCATCTTACTTTCGTTGAGATCTCTTAATGCAATCTTTGGACTGATATGAATCAGATGATAGACCTCAACTGCGACCTAGGCGAGACGCATCCTTCACTGAGCAATAATTGGGATGCTGAGATTATGCCATACATCACTTCATGTAATATTGCATGTGGATATCATGCTGGCAGTGAAGCACAGATCTCTCAGACTGTAGACCTAGCACTGAAGCACAATGTAGCCATCGGTGCTCATCCATCATACGATGATTGGGAGTACTTTGGCAGAAGATCTTTGGATGTACCAGTGGATGTACTCAAAGAGCAAATCGCTTCGCAAGTGTCAACCGTCAAAAGGATCGTCGAAGCAAAAGGAGGTCAACTCCACCATGTCAAGCCACATGGTGCCTTATATCATGATATGGCAAATCACTTAGATCTTGCAACACAAATATTAGAAAGAATCAAAAAGATAGATTCTAATCTCATTATCTATGGACTCTCTGGATCTCAGATGATGACTGCTGCTGCAAATGTCAATCTCACGTTTTATGCAGAGGCATTCTCTGACCGAGCATACGATATGCCTACCCGATTAATACCAAGATCAATTGAAGGCTCAGTGCTGACCGATACGAATGACGTGATCAACCAAGTCAAGTTATTACTGTCACAGCAGATAGTAACAGATGATGGTCAACGACATCCGATAACTGTAGATACGATCTGCCTCCATAGTGATACTCCAGGTGCTGCTCAACTAGCTCAACATATTCACCACTCTATCTCCGCCTCAGATGTCAAACTCTATCAAGCTATGTAACACAGTCTTAGACCTCAGACAATTCAATAGTGAGTTCATCTTATTGAGCAGTCGGGAGGAAGAGAGCATCTTTCCAATCGGAGAAGCAATCTATCAACAACGACTACACTTTATAGAAGAAGTGATCGCAACTGAGTCCGAAATTTGCTTGAAGCTAAACTCACACTTCCAAGCTCAAGATCTTAAAGAACTAGAGAAGATAGATTTGGCTCTTTCCACTCAAGGTAAATTGCACTCGATCCCTGTTTGGTTTTCTGATTCAGAAGATTGGACATCCATTGTCAACCACAGTCAACTATCAAAAGAAGCCTTCATCCATCAATTATTGGAGTTAGAATTCTCTGTTGCAATGTTTGGTTTTCTTCCAGGCTTCGTCTATCTAGATGGACTACCAGAGCAGATGCAGATCCCAAGAAAGTCAACACCCTCCATACAGATGCTTCCTAATACACTTGCGATAGGAGGACGATATCTTGGCATCTATAGTCTTCCAAGCCCAGGAGGTTGGAATGCCATTGGTCAGATTGTTTGCCATATATTCGACAGTCGACAAGATCCACCATTGCTGATTGGCTACAATGATCGGTTTCGATTCTCTCGGGTGAGTCACTCGGCATACACCTCCATCGTTTCACAGCAGTTACCTATTAACAAATTGTAATCTTGTGAAAAAGTCAATAGAAATATTACACCCAGGAATCAGCTCTAGCATCCAAGATAGTGGCAGACTGGGGTATGCCTATTATGCTATTCCAAGGTCAGGAGTGATGGATCACAGGTCTTACACTCTGATTCAGTCGATCTTACAGACTCAAGAGAATATCTCAGTTATAGAATGTACTCTCCAAGCTCCAACTCTCCTATTTCATACTACACTGCAGATCGTCGTAAGTGGTGCAGAGATGCACTGGGACGTAAATGGTCATCCACTACCAATCAATACATTAATCACTGTCAACAAAGGTGATATTCTCAAAGGTGGTTTTGCAAAATCAAAGTTCAGAGGGTATATTGGATTCAGTCATCACATGGAAGTAACTCAGCACTATGGTTCTACTTCATCATACTCATCTGCTCGCTTTGGTGCCAACCATGGACAATTGCTTCGCAAGGGTCAAATCATAACATTCAACAAACTCAACACTCAGACTCCTAAGCAACCAAGTGCAATACAACATGAAGAGTCAGAAATCATCACTATCCACAAAGGACCAGAGTACGGACTTCTTGATCAAGCTGCACTAGACTCTCTGACCACATCACCCTTTACCATCTCTCCCCAAAGCAATAGAATGGGTGCTAGACTGATAGGACCAACATTGACCACAAACCAGAAACTAGACAAAAGTGTCCCAGTGCTGCCAGGATTCATCCAGCTCTTGCCAAGTGGACAACTCATCATCCTCCTCCAAGATGGACAGACTACAGGTGGCTATCCTAGGATTGCTTATTTGACTCTCGATGCTCTCTCACTATTTAACCAGATTGCCCTAGGGAAGCAGCTCAGATTTCGACTAGATTAGACGCTTGACGCTAAAAGTAATTTCATCTAGAATTGAAGAAAAGAGAAAATACAGATGAGCAAATTCAGAGGCGTCACATCTTTCAACCTAAGTCTCAAACAACCAATCACTCTTTATTCTGTTTAGTTGAAAACACAGTGATGAACTTCAAACTTAAGACTCAAGTAGATGGTAATTATCTTGAGGTCATGGACAGATTTGACCTCGACCTCTTCGACGCATTGAAGCCAGTAGGTGCCAAGATGGAAGTTGTACAGTTTACTGGATCGGAGACAGGGGATATTGTTGAGATCAAATTTGTTTGGCCAATTAAGGCGAGTTGGATTAGTGATATTACACACCATCACCGCGACGAATCACATGCCTACTTTGTCGATGTAGGGAGAGTCCTCCCCTTCCCACTCAAGGATTGGAAGCACAAACATATAGTCGAAAAAATCGATGAGAACTCTTCCTACATCATTGACGACATCACCTTCTCATCAGGTTACAAGCTCGTTGATATGTTGATCTACCTGCCCTTGTTCTTAAGTTTCTATCCAAGGAAGCGTATTTATAGGAAGTATTTTAACGGAAGTGATTGATTGGATAACTTGATTGAGAGTATCCAAACCTATCACATCTACTCTGCTCCCCAATCCTTAATCAACTCGCCAACAAAGCTTAGGACTACTGAGGCAGCTAATAGATACAATCCAAGATGCGGTCGTATCACTAAGTACTCAGTCTTATACGCTAACAACAGAAGGATGCTAATCAAGAAGACATCTACGAAAGCCATCCTTGACAACATTCTAAGTGCCTTGGTCACTTTCGGATTTTTCAACCTCTGTCCAAAGAAGTAATAGCAATATTTCAGCAATGGCCCAACCAAGACAAAGAGTACTAATAGTATAGAGACTCCTACATTACCAGAATTATACAGATCCGAAATCGAGCCCAAGTAATCAAAAAACTCCCAATCTGAAGTGTGATTGTACTCTGTGATGACAAGATTGAGACTTACCTCCACCCTACTACTGAATAGATCAAATAACGACAATGGCACAGTAATAAACCATAAGATAAATGCAAAGATCTGTATACCGATAAAAAGAAATCTACGTGACATTACAGGGATGATTGATATTGAGTAATCGCTTTGTGTACAGAGATATGGATACGATCCGTACCTAGTCTTTTGGTAAATCCTGACTTGGATAATTGATGGCGAAACCGTGCCATCCCACTACAGATATGCAACTCTATCTCTTTATCCTTGAGGTACTCCAAGATATTGCAGAGTGTATCTATCCCACTACTATCGATCTGAAAGATACTCTTAGCATCTAGGAAAAGAGCATGGAGATTGCCACTCTTGGACTCCACTAAGGCTCTGATCTGCTCGTCAAAGTATTCATTATTACCAAAGAAGAGCTGGTCTTCGAGTCTGACGATCAACACTCCATCATATTGCTTGAGATTGTTGAGGACGTTGACATTTCTATAGTTAGTAGTACCTGGCACATGTCCTAAGACTGCTACTCTAGGTCTACTACTCTGCTGCAATACTAGGATGAGTGACAACACTACTCCTATCAATATCCCATACTCTATACTCAGGAGCAATGAAGCGACAAATGTCACGACCATCACGACAAAATCCCTTCGGTGGGTCTGATATAATTGTCTGAATGTCTGCACATCAAACAACTTCAATACAGATACAATAATGATGGCTGCTAATGTCGGCTTGGGCAGATAATGGATCAGTGGTGTCAATACTAATAAGGTCAACAATACCGTACCTGCAGCAATGATCCCTGAGAGTTGGCTACTTGCCATGACGTCCTTGGATACAGCCGATCTACTGAAACTACCAGATGTCGGAAATGCACTGGTCAATGCTCCACCTATCTTAGATAGCCCAAGAGCAATAAACTCCTGATTGGGTCTGATGGTATGTGTCTTATCCTCGAGTGCTTTGGCAATGCTGACACACTCTACGAGATTGACTACAGTAAGTGTGAGGATAGTTGGAAGTAAGGCTTTGAATGCATTTACCTCGAGTGTAGGGAATGACAACTGTGGCAAGCCCTCACCGACACTCCCCAGTATACTGACTCCATAACTGTCTAATCGGAGTATCTTGGTCATGAGTATCGCTATGACTACGGTGATAAATGCTCTAGGTATCTTCTTATTGATCCGCTTGAGTAGAGAGAGTAATGCTACTGATCCTGCAAAGATTGCAAAAGCAACCAAATTTGTCTCACCAATATTCTTCATCACCGCACCGATATTGTGGATCAGTGAGGGACCGCGATCGAGATTGATCCCTAAGGCACTTTTGAGCTGACTCACCACGATGAGAATAGACGCAGCAGCGATAAATCCCTTGATCACTGGGTTAGAAATAAAGTTGACAAGTGATCCAAACTTAAATACTCCAAGTAGTAATTGTAAACATCCGACGTAAAATCCACAGGTAATCACCAACTGTAAATACTCAGCACTAAATGGCTCAGCGATCATGCTGACCCCTTGGAATACCAGTATACTAGAGATCGCAACAGGCCCCACTGCAAGATATCTTGACGTCCCAAAGATGGCATATATGAGGAGTGGTACTATGGCAGTATATAGGCCATAGATAGCCGGTACTCCAGCGAGCAATGCATAGGCTAACCCCTGTGGAATCAAGAGGACTGCGATACTGAGACCTGCATTTGCATCTTTGGAGAGATCTGTTTTGAGATGATATGATCTTAATCTCTCTAACAGTGGCAGTAGGACAGTTTTACGCTTAGAGTTCATTGGTAGGCTTGTCTTCTTTCTTACTGCCTTGGTAGAGTTCGTACTTCATATACTTCACTGGTAGTGCTCCATTGAACAGCTCTATCCGTTGACTCGTAGCTAGCCCTACAAACTTCAGTGCATCGAAGTGACTAGAGAGCATCCATGCAGTACTCCCGACATACTTATGCTTGAGTCTTGTCCCTATCTCTTGATAAAATCCTAGGATATCATCGACCTCTATCTTATCATCATATGGAGGATTGATAATAATCAAGTATGGCTGATCCGCTTCAGTCCTGAGGAAGTCTTTACGCTTAGTGATCACTTGATCCAGTCCTCCAAACTCCTCAAATGGTTCGAAGTTTTGCTCTGTCTTGCGGATACTACTGAGTTGCTTATCCCTACAGATGATGACTCCGCCATTAGGTTCTAAGATTTCTTGCTGCGCTTCTTCGACGACTTGCTCCCAGATCTCTGGTCTATAATGGATCCATTGCTTGAAGCAAAAATGTGTCCTGAAGTAAGCAGCTGGGATGTTACGCTTGAGCATAAATGCCTCCGTACCTAGCGTACCACTCCCACACATCGGATCTAGTAAGTCCTGCTCACCTGTATATCCGGCTAACTGGAGCATCGCAGCTGCAAGTACCTCACTCAGCGGTGCAGTGACCTGATGTATCTTATAGTTACGTCTATGCAGTGACTCTCCGCTACTATCCAGCGAGATGGTCAGTGTATTCTGAAAGATATAGATATTAATCTTGACATCTGGCTCGATTCTTTGGACATTTGGTCGCTTATGGTATTTCCTTCTGAAGCGATCTACGATAGCATCCTTGGTCTTGAGTGCCACATACTGTGAGTGGGTAAACACGTCAGAAACTACCACCGCATCTACAGAGAATGATTCCTTGACAGTGAAGTACTCCTCCCATGGTATCTTATAGACTGTATCGTAGAGTGCCTGCTCATCTGCTATCTCACTCACCTTCATATTGATCAGTACTCTAGTGGCACACCGGAGGAGGTAATTGCACTTGTAGAGTAGCTTAGTATCACCGGTGAAGGTCACACCTCTTCTAATCTTGACGATATCTTTTGCTCCGAGAGCTTCTAATTCTGCAACTAAGAGGTCTTCGAGACCTGCATAGGTTTTTGCGACTAAATTCATAAGTTTTACACTACTCTCTATGTCTGGATTACTCCAGGGTTAAACTTCGCTATTGGTGCCTTTGATGACATCTTGAGTGCTTCTGATAATACTGCTCTTGTCTCTCTTGGGTCGATGACTGCATCTACCCAGAGTCTCGCTGCTGCATAGTAAGGCGTAGTCTGAGTATCATACTTTTCTTTGATCGTATTGACGAGTTTGTCTTTATCTTCTTCACTGTAGACTTCCCCTTTCTTCTTAGCACTACTCACTTGGATCTGTGCTAAGACTTTAGCTGCCTGAGTCCCTCCCATGACCGCTAACTTTGCCGTCGGCCAAGCCACGATGAGCCTTGGATCATAAGCCTTACCACACATCGCATAGTTACCTGCACCATATGAGTTACCCATCACTACGGAGAACTTTGGTACTGTGCTATTTGCAACAGCATTGACCATCTTAGCTCCGTCCTTGATGATCCCACCGTGCTCTGATCGTGTACCTACCATGAAGCCAGTCACATCATGGAAGAATACCAATGGCACTTTCTTCTGGTTACAGTTAAGGATAAACCGTGTCGCCTTATCTGCCGAGTCACTGTAGATGACTCCACCGATCTGCATCTCTCTCTTACTCGTCTTGATAATCTCTCGATTATTCATCACGATACCGACTGGCCAACCATCGATCCGACCATAGGCACAGTGGATTGTCCGACCATAATCTTCCTTGTAGTAGACGAGGGAATCCTTGTCGACGATACACTCCAGCAATTGCGAGGTATCATATGGTACAGTCCTCTTATCTGGCATATAACCAAGGATTTCACTCGGATCTATGGCGGGTGCTACTGATTCCTTCCTGATATATTGGTCAGGGTCAGTGATGGACAACTTATCCATGATGTCCTTGATCTTATCTAGGCACTCTTGATCATTCTCTAGTTGATAGTCTGTCACTCCAGAGATCTCACTATGTGTACTGGCGCCACCAAGAGTCTCTTGATCTACATCTTCTCCGATGGCAGCTTTGACCAGGTATGGTCCAGCCAAAAAGATAGATCCAGTCCCCTTTACAATGAGGGCTTCATCTGACATAATTGGAAGGTAGGCTCCTCCAGCTACACAGCTCCCCATCACTGCCGCTATTTGGGAGATTCCCATACTAGACATGACAGCATTGTTTCTAAAGATGCGACCAAAGTGTTCCTTGTCAGGAAAAATTTCATCTTGCATCGGCAAGTATACGCCTGCACTATCGACTAAGTAGATGATAGGCAATCGATTTTCCATCGAGATCTCTTGAGCTCTTAAGTTCTTCTTACCTGTAATCGGAAACCATGCACCTGCCTTGACAGTCGCATCATTGGCTACTACGATACATTGGATACCTGAGACATACCCTATCACCACTACTACTCCACCTGCTGGACAGCCACCATGTGCTTCATACATTTCATACCCAGCGAGAGTTCCTATTTCGATTTGCTCGCTACCTTCATCTAGCAAGTATGACACCCTCTCCCGAGCCGTCATTTTGCCTTGAGCATGCATCTTATCGATCCGCTTCTGCCCTCCACCGAGAGCTATTTTTTCTTCTACACGCTTGAGTTTGGCGAGTAAGAGACCCAACTCGTCCTTATTCTTTTCGAATGTCAAATCCATAAATTAGCAATATCAATGTTAGATCCACAAGGTACAGCATTTTTTTTGGAGAGACGAGAGGGATTACCCAATCATATTGACGTGAGACGACATGGATTGACATCAACTTATTTACCTTTGCACTTGCGTAAAAATGATTCTACAAGCTACACAAAGTCACAGAGATCTGTTACCCATGGACAATTCTACTTCGACATTAGATATCACCACACTTAATAGCCAATATCGCAAGATGTCTGTCTACCAAAGAGTCGAGCAACTCTACAAGGACTTTGATCAAGCAGATATCATGCTTACATCTTCGTTTGCGGCAACGTCAGCATTTCTCTTGAAGGTCTTCTCAGATGTCAATAAGAGCCAGAAAATCTATTTTATCGATACTGGTTATCACTTCAAAGAGACACTTATTTACAAAGAGTATCTTACAAAGCTCTATCAACTCAATGTCGAAGAAATCACCGCAGCAGAAGGCCCTCACCAATTGACTCAAGAGACAGAAATGTGGAAGGTGCAGCCCAATCGCTGTTGTCATATCAACAAAGTCCAACCACTCAATCTCATCAAGAAAGAGTATAAAATCTGGGTCTCAGGATTGATGAAATGGCAGAGTGACTTCAGGAACACTCTAGACTTCTTTGAGCCAAGAGAGAAGATTACTAAGTTCTACCCACTCCTAGACATTGACTTTATCGGCAGAGATGATTTCATCAGAAGGCATCACCTCCCCTTCCATCCGCTTAAGTCTAAGGGATACTCATCTATAGGGTGTAGTCACTGTACAGTCCCAGGTGATGATCGGTCAGGGAGGTGGAACAATAACCCAAAGACAGAGTGTGGATTACATCTCTAATCCCCTGACGGAAGTAGAGATGATCAAGCGAATCTCTCTCATCACCTGATCCTACATTGGTCTGGATCATTTTCATCTTTATGACATTATCATTAACTTTGAAGTCCAACAGTAAGATCTACCATGACCTATACGTCAACATTGAAGTTCCTCATACCATTCGCTGTATTAACGATACTCCTCCTCGCATGCAACTCTCCTAGAAAGCTGCTCGAAAGTGGGAATTATGAGAAAGCATTCCAAAAAGCTCTCAACAGTCTGCAGAAAGAGAAAGGAACTCGTGAAGACAAAAACATTCTCATCAAAGCATTCAATGAGATGCATAAGGAGACATCTGCTTCCAAAGAACAACTCGGAGACTTTCAAAATATTGATGATGCGATAATCGCCTATGACAATATCTCAGCTCTCAATGAACATTATACCCAAGCAAAGCAATGGCTCAAAAATGACTATGAGTCAAAAATGTCCACTCTCCAAACAGAACAAGAGGAACTCAGAGTAAGCATAGCCGAGTCATACTGGACATATGCTCAAGAGGACATCACACTATATAAGGAGTCTAGCCGTAAGGCAGCAGCACAGTCGGCCTATGCCAATCTCCAACAAGTCAAGTCCTATCGCGGAGAATACCCAGACCTTGACCAGCTGATAGACGCCATGTACCAGAGCAGTATCATCAATGTTGCCATCTACGCAACGGAGAGATTTGGAAGATGGAACGAATGGGACATCGATAGAGAATTCGATGACCTAGCACGTCGCGATAGAGGTTGGTATCGATTTGACTATAAGCCGCTTAATACAGAAGACTTTGACTGTGTGATGGAGATCCAACTCTACGACTTAGACCTCAATAGATTCGAGAGAAGTAATGTCGAAAACTTTAGCAAAGAGATAGAAGATGGCTATACAACTAAAGTCGATACTTCGGGCAATACAATCAATGTACCCATCTACAGGACAGTTACAGGATCAGCGTCAGTCAATACGCTAACAACAGTCGTCGAGTGGTCTGCAGCGGTACAGTGGTCGAGCCCAAATGGTGACTGTGACTTCTACCCCCAACGCTTCAGTGAAGAAGAAGACGAATCCTGCCAAATCATCCAGACATCAGGTGACGAAAGAGCTATCCCAAGCCAATATCTCAATCAATTCTCTAACGTGAATTGCGACTTTGAAGATGACCTCAAAGAAGAAGTACTCGAGGATCTCGTAGATGCGATCTCTAGGGAATATTTTTGATATTGCCTTTACATCATTCATTCATATTTGGTGTAACCGCAACCGACTCACTTACTCTCTATCCAATACAGCACCAACCACTCCTACCTTCACATCTCTGATACCAACATCTTTTCCTCCCAAATTAAGCAGTGGATTCTTCGTGTATCTACTGAGATTGCTGTAATTTTGCACGTTATCCGTTACACAACCCAATACAATACACAATGAACTTAAAATCTGCAATTTACATATTATCATTATTTGTCATCTGTAGCTGTACTCAGGAATCTTCAGATAATTATACCGATATCACAGAAGCGATCGAGATCTATAATGTCGTCGAAGACGAAACAGGCGCTGGTCAAGGTAAACTGATGTACAAAGAATCTACACGATATAAAGGAAAAAATAAGCCAGTATGGAGACAATTCTACGATAATCAAGGACAACCCAAAGGACAAGAAAAATACCTCTATACAGACGAGGACTTACCTACCAAATCAGAGTACTATGACACGAGTGATTCACTGCTCAGCACATATCTCTTGACCAATGACAACAATCTCAAGCGGAGATCAGTCGCAATGCAAGGTGCCCAAGAAGAGATCCTAAGGATTGAAGAATTTGACTATGATGATGCTGGTAATAGAATCACTCGGACGATCAAGACAGCAGCCTCAGATGTGGACAAAGTCTATCATTTTGGATTTGATGAATATGGCAACGAAACTCAACTCACTGTCAAAGATGGCAATGGCAAAGTCCTCTATATCATCAACTACACAATTACCAAAAAAGACAAAGATAACCGATGGACAGAGAGTTGGGGATTCCAAAATGATAAGCCAATCCAAGTCAAATACAGAACATTTACCACAGACTAGAATCACAAGATGCAATACAACCATCAATCAGCTGAGCAATCAGTCAAAGACTACTGGAGTAAGATAAATCTCTATACAACTGAGATAGATAAGTCCAAGCCCAAGTACTACGTGCTTGACATGTTTCCCTATCCATCAGGTGCTGGACTCCATGTAGGTCATCCGCTTGGCTATATTGCCTCTGACATCTATAGCAGATACAAAAGGCAGAATGGATTCAATGTGCTCCACCCCATGGGTTACGATGCATTTGGGCTTCCTGCTGAGCAATATGCTATCCAGACTGGTGTCCACCCCGCTGACTCTACTGCGACCAATATCGCCAAGTACCGCACCCAACTTGACAATATCGGATTTGACTATGATTGGTCACGCAAGGTAGAGACTTGTGATCCGACATACTACAAGTGGACACAGTGGATATTCACCTTGCTCTTTGATCATTACTATTGTACCACAGACAAGAAGGCAAAGCCGATCTCTGATCTCGTCAAGCTCTTTGAGTCAGAAGGATCGCATAACGCTACAGCATTCTGCGTAGAGGAGCAGATCTTTGACAATGATGAGTGGGCGGTGATGACTCCACTCGAGCAATCAGAGGTCCTCATGGCTTATCGTCTCGCATATCGTAAGAAGTCATTCGTCAATTGGTGTGAAGCGCTTGGTACCGTCCTCGCTAATGATGAGGTCAAAGATGGTCGATCAGAACGTGGAGGGCATCCAGTGACCAAGAGACCAATGCTCCAGTGGTCTCTCAGGATCACAGCATATGCCGAACGTCTCCTCGAAGGACTCAATACTCTCGAATGGAGTGAATCTCTTAAGACTATTCAACGCAATTGGATTGGCAAATCTACCGGAGCACAAGTCTTCTTTGCCATTAAAGACTTTGCCCAGCCACTAGAGGTATTCACGACACGACCTGACACCCTATTTGGCGTGACCTATATGGTATTAGCTCCGGAGCATGATTATATAGATCAGATCGTCACTCCTGACCAGGCCGAAGCTGTCGCTAAATATCAAAAGCTCGCTGCCGCTAAATCAGACATCGATAGAATGTCCAATGAAAAAGATGTCTCAGGTGCATTTACTGGAGCATACGCCATCCACCCATTTACCGGCGAGTCACTCCCTATCTGGATCAGTGATTATGTACTCAAGGACTACGGTACAGGAGCCATCATGGCAGTACCAGCAGAGGATAGTAGAGACAATAGATTTGCTCGACACTTTGATCTTGAGATTACTGAGATACTAGATAAGTCATCTCATCCAGATGCTCAGATCGGAGACAAAGTAGGTACACTCATCAACTCTGACTTCCTCAATGGCATGAGGATCAAGGATGCCATCAAGCAATCAGTCAGTGCCCTCTATGACAAAGGAATCGGAGCTCGTAAGCTCAATTACAAACTCAGAGATGCCAACTACAGTAGACAGAGATACTGGGGAGAGCCATTCCCAATCATCTATGACAATGACGGTATCCCTCAGACTGTACCACTCGACGAGCTACCAGTAACTCTCCCACCTCTCGATGATTACAAGCCAACAGCCGAAGGGAAGTCACCACTCGCAAGAGTCGCAGACTGGGTACAGACCGATCAAGGGATGAGAGAGACAGATACCATGCCTGGATTTGCAGGGTCTAGTTGGTACTTCCTCAGATATATGGACAGTAAGAATGCTGACAACTTTGCAAGTCAAGAAGCAATCAATTATTGGCAAGATGTAGACCTCTATATCGGAGGCACGGAGCATGCAGTCGGTCACTTGATGTACTCAAGATTCTGGCACAAGTTATTATTTGATCTCGGTTACGTGCCTACGAGAGAGCCATTCAAAAAACTCATCAACCAGGGGATGATCCAAGGGGTGATAGAGTCTATCTATCTCCAGAAAGAAAAAGTAAACGGCCAAAACAAATTTGTCTGCTCACACCTTGCCGAAAAGCATGGTATAGACAACTATACAGCAATGCCTATTCATATCGATTTTGTCCAAGATTATGGAAGTGACAATTCCTATGTCTCAAGCGAAGGGATCAAACACTTCTTGGACTGGAGACCAGAATATAAGGATGCAATCTTTGAGTGTGGCAATGGCACATTCTCTAAAGGACTATTCACACCTAAGGATGATGGGACAGATACACAGCTCTTCACTCAGAGTGAAGTAGGTAAGATGTCCAAGTCCAAGTTCAATGTCATCAACCCAGACGATATCATCAGCAAGTACGGGGCTGACTGCTTCAGGATGTATGAGATGTTCCTCGGGCCGATAGAGCAGTCTAAGCCTTGGGATATCAATGGCATCGAAGGTGTCTCTAAGTTCATCAAGAAACTCTGGAGCCTCTTCTATCACGAAGATGTAGCACTGACAGATGATAGCGAACCAACCAAAGACCAATACGCTATCCTCCATAAGACGATCAAGAAGGTCAGAAAAGACATTGAGCAGTTCTCATTCAATACCTGTATCAGTGCATTCATGGTAGCGGTCAATGAGCTCAAAAAATCAGAAGCCAAAAGCAAGAAAGTACTCCTCCCACTCGTTCAACTCTTGGCTCCATTTGCCCCATTTATCACAGAGCAGCTCTGGATGTCATGCGGAATGTCAGGAAGTATCCATCAGAGTGAATATCCAGTATTCGATGAGTCTTATCTGGTCTCAGATAATATCACCTATCCTGTCTGTATCAATGGTAAGAAGAGAGCAGATCTGGCGACGACACCGACGACAAGCAAAGATGACCTAATTGCCCTAGCTCAAGCCTTGCCAGCGATAGACAAGTATCTTAGCCAAGGCAATATCGTAAAAACAATAGTAGTACCTAACCGTATGATCAACTTCGTCGTAAAACCGTAATATGAAACAATGAAGTGGCACCTCTTAATCATCTGTCTCCTCGCGATGCTTATGCAAGAGGATACTTCTGCACAGGAGTGTTCGCCACCTATAGTCAATAGTTTCGTCCAAGTAGGAAGTGATGCTGTCGAAGTCAAATGGCTCGATACTAACTCGACGACTGACGCGGAATCATATGAGATACGCTATCGAATCCTCTTAGATACAGATGAGGTTACACTCCAAGGGATCACCACCAAGTCTACAACACTCACCGACCTTACAGCTGGGCAAGACTATGAGCTCTATATCAGAGCTATCTGCCTAGCACAATCTAGCGAATGGAATGGACCATATCGGTTCAGTACAGGGATAGACAACAGTCAATCATGTGGTCTCAACTTAGCAATCAAGGATAATGGATGTCCAAGCAGAACCAGATTTCCAATCAGTGTGTCTGGTATCAATCCAAGTCAATTACTGGTCTCCGTAGACTTGACGATAGAGCATCCATGGCCAGCTGACCTGAGTATCATTCTCGTCTCACCTAGTGGCAGAGAGATACCCCTCGTCCAACACAAAGGGACATTCACCCAAGACTTCGGCACTCCTACAGCTGATGACTGTCGCAATCCAACACAATTCTCGGACTTAGCTTGCTCTACACTAGAGAATGGGGTTGCGGATCTCAAGAGTAGTTTCAGACCACTCACTCCTCTCAGTGAGGTAAGCACTGAGAACAATGGGACATGGCTACTCAGTATCTGTGATAGAGCCTCTGGAGATGTCGGTATCTTGAAGGGAGTTTATCTCTCATTTATCGAGAGTCCATGCCAAGTACCTACGCTTACGCAAATGTCGGGGATCACCGACACCTCTATAGATGTAGGATGGCAGATGCCAACACTCTGTAATCGTATCGTCCTTAATATCGGCCCTAAAGGATTCCCCGTCAATAATGGCACACTGATCTACGTAGATTGCATAGAAGACCAATTCACACTGTTAGACTTAGATCCAGATACAGAGTACGATCTCTACATCGCAACGGAGTGCCAAGAGAATCTACTCTCTCCCTTCAGTTGTAGTTATCCATTCAAGACTACTTGTGCTCTGCCAATCATCACAGAATCATTTGACAGTCAAGATACCTGTGCAATATTATGCCAGACCGAGTGCCAACTCTCTAGCATGCTCTGGAGCAACAGTAAGGATGAAGGTGCAGAGTGGATACCGCGGAGTGGGAAGACCCCTACCGAATTTACAGGACCAGATAGCGATGTCCACACGATAGGAAGCTATCTCTACCTAGAGAATCAACCAGAGATCTGCCAATCCGATGCACAGGCGACCTTAGAGTCAACATGTCTCTATGTCAATGAAGATACCGAGGAAACTTTGGATGATTGTGATCTAGAGTTTGCCTATCACTTATATGGTCAAGATGTCACAAGTCTTCAACTCTCTGTAGTCCCTCTCAATGGTATAGAGGAAGTTATCTGGATGGTAGATGGCGAACACTCTAATCAATGGAATTATACAGGAATCAATCTCAGTGCATACCAAGGACAAGTAGTCAATTTGCATTTCACTGCGATGACAAGTGCCACAGTCTTTGGTGATATCGGTCTTGATCACATTTCATTTATCGGGCTAGACCCTTTCCACCCGAGCTTGGTCTACTATGCGGATAGTGACATGGATGGTTATGGCAATAGTAATCAAGTCGCTTATGGCTGTAATCTTGAGTCCTTGGGATTTACGCAAGTAGGAGGAGACTGCAATGATGAAGACGCTGATATAAACCCTCTTGCTGTAGAGATACCATGTAATGGTGTCGATGAAAATTGTAATGGCAATACCGACGACTTGACTGTCTCTACACTTGACTATCTCATCTCAGACATGCAACCATCTCTCTGCGGAGGTCAATCTAATGGAAGCATCACCCTCCAACCCACTGGCGGTAATGCACCATATCAGATCTCGTGGTCTACTGGTGATACCGGTCAGAATCTTACCGAGATCCCTGCTGGCATCTATACTGCAACGCTAACTGACAATCTTGGCTGTATCAAGATGACTGAGCCAATCACACTGCCCAATATCGAAGAAGTCGCATACTCTGTAAGCCAAGTAGTCCACCCTGAGTGTAGTGAGGTCCCAGATGGGCAGATCACCCTCTTGACTAACTGTGAATCAGACTGCAGCATCACTTGGTCCAATGGTCAGACAGGAAGTACTCTAACTGACCTCCATGCCGGAGATTACTATGCCATCATCAATAATCAAGGGTGTCTGACAGTGACCGACACCATCCATCTAGACTATGCCCTCTCACCACTTGCTGGGATTCAACTCTTGAGGCCAGTCACTTGCCACGATGGTCAAGATGGTCGGATCAGAGTAAGCTCTATCAGCGGCTCTCCACTCAACTATCAATGGTCAACTGGACAGCAAGGACCTTCTCTCACCGATATAGGTGCAGGTGTCTACCAACTCACTGTCACAGATCCAAGCAGTGGCTGCAGTCAAATCATCTCTGACATCGAAGTCCTCCAACCTGATCCGATTACATATGTCTTTGACGATGTGAGAAATAATCTCTGTCCAGACGATCAGAATGCATCTATCCAGATCAGTGTATCTGGCGGCACACAACCCTACTCCTATAATTGGAATACCAATGCATTTACAGATGATATCTTTCAGTTGGGATCTGGTGACTATCGAGCATCGATCACTGATAGTAAAGGGTGTGGTATCATCACCGAGACTGTCTCTATCCCAGAACCCTCAGAGATCAATATCCAAGTACTAGACATCCACAATACCACTTGTATTGGGAGTAATGATGGGCTGATAAGTATCTCCGCTACAGGCGGCACTGGACAGCTCGCATACCTCTGGAATACTCCAGATAACAATACTGACACTACGATTGAAAGTCTCCAGACTGGTCTCTACTCTGTCACAGTCGTAGATGAGATAGGCTGCAAGAGTACACTTAGAAATATCCCTGTACCATCTGATGGTATTGTACTCCAATCAGACCTCAATATCACTCATCCAATTGCCTGTACAGGAGACTCTACTGGTATCTTAGCGATCTCACTGACAGATGGTGTGGCACCTTATAATTATAATTGGAGTAATGGCATCATCCACGAGACTGATATCAATAGTGATCAACTCACATCGATAGGTGCAGGCACTTATACAGTAACGATTACTGATGCTATCGGCTGTACAAGCGAGAGCAACAGCATCACACTTGATGATCCAACCCCTCTGACCTACAGTGTCCTGAATGTAGGCAATCTGACCTGCCATAATACTCAAGATGGCACGATTACTCTCAATGTCACTGGAGGGACTAGTCCATTGACTCTCAACTGGAGCAATGGTGACACTGTCAATACTCTTACAGAGTTACTACCCGATCACTATAGTGTTACGATTGTAGATGATAATGGCTGTATCGTCGAGAGTAATCCGATCACAATCAATGCTCCAGATACACTTCGATTCAACCATCAGACTGTTGCGCAGAATGGAAGTATACCGGGGACTTACCTCGCTACTCCTACAGGTGGTGCCCAGCCTTATACACTTACGATAGACGGCATCGAGATATCCCTCTCGGAAATGCCATACGATCTCTTAGCAGGTGACTATCTCATCACTCTCATGGATGACAACTCTTGTATGATTACTGATACGATCACCATAGATCTCATCTCTAGGAGTACTCAGCAATCTCTCACTCCTCACATGGTATCCTTCTATCCCAATCCAGCCAGCTCAGTAATCAATGTATCATCTCAGGCAACGATCAGATCTCTCATGCTCTATAATCTGAGTGGTCAACTGGTCCAATCAGTCGATCAAGACTGGATAGATGTCAGTGACTTAGATGATGGGATATATCTCTGTAGGGTATTGACTGACCAAGGTATCGTACTGAGTCGAGTCAGTGTGCTAAGGGATTAGTCGAGTCTAACTCTACTGGGATGGTCAGTTACTGCTGACATTCCTGACCTCATCATTCATCAATCTCAATGTCGCTGCTGTAGCACTCCACGCAGGCGCCAAAAAAGCTCCAACAATTGGAATCAAAAGTATGAGCAAAAACACAGATCCATTTACTGTAGTGAAGAGTCTATGAGATCTGACATATGAGATCGTCTCATTGATCCTGAGGTGTCTCCCAAGATAGATATCTAAGTTACCAAAACCAGCATAGTATGCCTGTACTATAAAGATGAGTGGTACTGACAAAAATGCCAATGGAGTGAAGGTCAAGATAAGTAATAGGCTCGTGATGCCAATCTCTCTCACTATATTGCGCAGTACGATCCTGATGCCTCGATAGGTACTATATGCAGTACCTAGATGTCCAATCGAGTCTGGATCATTACTGCTCGTCTCTTGCTTCTCGATGGCTTCGGATAGCTTGCCAATGATCGGACCACAGATAATCAATACGATGTGCTTATAGAGTAGCAAGAGTAATGCTCCAAGTCCAACGAATACGATGATATTGCTGACAATATCTAACGTCCCTCTCAACCAATCTGTACTGATCCGATGAGTGAGGAGATCAGTTGCGGCGTCACTCCCATACCAAAAGAGCACAAAGGCGAGACAATAAAAAACTACACTTAATAATCCCGAATAGATTACGTACTTAAAGTACTTAGGCTTTGCCAATACTGGCAAAGCCTTGAGGTACATAGTTATCCCTTCGATGATTCCTTTCATTGATGATAAGGTTGATTACTTTTCAGTAACTTCTTTCTTCTTTCGTTTTGTCTTGAACAGTTCTACGAGTTGCTTCTCTGTCATCAGACCTAGATCAAGGAAAGTCGTCTTGACGAATTTCTTGATATCTTGGTAGTCTCTTCCTCTCTTATCGATATACACTTTTAAGAGCTTTTTGATATATCCGAGATAGAGCATTTTGATATCCTGATTAAATTGCTGATTAGTGAATATCTCTATATACCTTGTTACCACCTTCTGCAAATCAAACCAGTCTGTGTAAGCATCTACTTCGAGATTGTTGACGACTCTTGAGATCTGAGAGAATATAGCAGACCTCATGTTGCTATTCTCGATTGATCGTCCCTCGTTGCTGTAGTAGTAAGTCGAGACAGCCTCGATCGCATCATCATGCACATAACCGAGCTTGTATACAGTATCAAGTGTATTGTAGTATCCAGTGATCTTATCAGCACTTGCTCTTCCAATCAATGCACACATTCTTTTTTCGCTTTCGAGGGGAATTTCTTTGACTTCTAACCAATGTTCATTGATCAAGTTCATGTAGATCTTTTCGAACTCTGGGAAGTTTTTCCTCAATTTATTGAAGACCTCAGTGTATTGCTTCTGTCCAGCAGCATCAAGCTCATAATAGAGACCAATACGAATCATCAACTCTACGAACTCTCTCGTGTCGTGAAGGTCTTCGTTGGCTATGAACTTGTTGAGTGTAGGGAGTACGCTTGTATTGTCAAATTGTTGGTCAATTCTCAACTTCAAGAAGTGTCTAATTACTTCAAAGTCCAAGATCAAATCTTGCTTAGTCTCTGGGAAGGTTGCCGTCATAAACCTGAGACTCTGGAACTGCTTCTTGTACTTAAACA
This sequence comes from uncultured Saprospiraceae bacterium, assembly GCA_938001865.1. Taxonomy (GTDB): domain Bacteria; phylum Bacteroidota; class Bacteroidia; order Chitinophagales; family Saprospiraceae; genus JAHDHH01. The sequence goes on from CALLAW010000038.1 coordinate 32,827, forward strand.
GACCACTCATCCTTTGCTTGATATCTTGATACTTGTAGAGCTTCTGTCCTTCGAGATAAGATCTGACTTTTTTGTTTTCGACTTGATTGATGATATTCGCTATCCAGATATCACTACTCAATGCAAATCCGATCTGTATCGCTTGACCAATTCTCTTCTGTATCTGCTCAAAGTTCGCTGACCCTACAGAGTAGAGGATGATATCCTTGAAGTGATCTTGTGGCTTGGAGAATCTACCATCTTCTCCTACATAACCTCTGAGTACTGTATACCCAAGCAATCTCGGGATATAAAGGCCTTCGAATCCATCAACTAATAATGCCTTCTCTAAGGCCAATAGTTGGAGTGGATTATGAAATGTCACCGACTCGTGGAGTTGGTGGATGTGTGGTTCGAATGTATCTACCAAGAGCTTGTACTCTTCGTCTCCTTCTTCATCAAGGTAGTTAGCAAGTAGCTCTGAATCTTGAATGGCAGTTTGGAGCTTATCTAAGTGTTCTTGGTATTGTGGGTCTAATGCCTGCATAATGCGATATTAAATTCGTTAAGTCAAAAAAAGGGTGGCTTCAATCTAAAAAATAGAAACCCGGTAAGAATTTTAGCTCTTACCAGGTTTCTTTATCTTGACCAAAGTGAGTCAGTTGTCTCCTGTATTCAGGCAAATCTTCTAACTCTATGTATTACGTGTTATGCGTATGTAACGCAGCTGTAGCGATTTTGTTTTACTCTTCTTCTGCTGCAGCCTTTGCTGGAGCATCTTCTCCTCCTGCTGGTGCATCTTCAGCAACTACTGGAGCTTCTGCTACTGCCTCTTCTGCTGCAGGCGCTTCTGCTACTGGAGCTTCAGCTACAGCCTCTTCTGTTGCGGGTGCCTCTGCAGTTGCATCTGGCTCTCTGAACTCTTCTGCCATCGCAGCTGGAGCAGCCTTAGCTACGATCTTTACTTCACCAGATACTTGCTTCCAGAAGTTGAGCTTTGCTGCAAGAGCAGCTTCTCTTCTCTTAGCGACTTTCTCTTCTTTATTATTGATAAAGTCTTCGTAGAGTTTATCAGCAGCCTCTTGAGTCATTGCACCCTTCTTCACTCCTCTTGCAAGGTGCTTACGGTACATTACTCCTTTGAATCTAAGGATTGCAGCTGTAGTATTCGTTGGTTGTGCTCCTTTATTGAGCCAATCGAAAGCCTTATCTCTATCGATATCGATAGTTGCAGGAACTGTCATTGGATTATAAGATCCAATTTGTTCGATGAATTTACCATCTCTTGGTGAACGGCTATCCGCTACTACAATGTGGTAAAATGGTTGCTTTTTACGGCCTCTTCTTGCTAGTCTTATCTTTACTGGCATAATTAAAATTTAAATGGTTATAAGTCCATACCCGCCACGTCGAACAGCGACCCTCGGGAAATTAACGGCGCAAAGATAGTATTTTATTTGTAAAAATGATACCTCCTCGAAATACTGGTCAAAAGAAGGATATTTTTTCAAGCTAGATCATGATGGGGTACTGCTGACTCCTTTGTCTTAAATCTCACCAATAACAGCAAACAAGTACTGTCTCGCTATGGATTTACATCATAGTCCCTTACTCTCTAAGGTACTTACTCTCACCTTTGAATAATCAATTTCTCGACAGTTGATTTACTTCCGTCTATTACCCTTACATAATAGACACCGCTGAGTAGGTGACTGACATCTCTAAGACTTACCGTAGTACCGCTAGTAGAGAATCTCTGTACTAGCTCTCCTGACTGAGAGTAAATCTCTACTGCGTCAGATGTGCCTTGCACTCTGATATCAACCATCATACTTGCCGGATTAGGTGACATTGTGAACCCAGATTGAGAATAATCATGAGTTGATGTCACTCCATCATTTACTTCTATGTCACCATTCTCATCAAAGGGATCAGACCACCTTGGATCAGTGTAGACATTACTCCCAGTCAATGTATGGAGGAAGTTAATCAAATCGTTGGTTTCGTCATCTGTGAGGTTGAGTTGTTGTCCATTGTTGAGGGATCGGAGTCTTGGATCGAGCAGTTCGATGACAAATGGTGGTAGGTCTCCTATCCTATTGTAGTGCTGGATAGCTCCTTGGATGCGATCAAACCTTCCATTGTGCATCAGTGGCCCATTGAGCTCGCCAGTGATGGGATTGAACATATCTCTCAGTGTCGGAGCTCTATTTATCTGGAAGTTAGCACCACCATTAATCTCTGTGACTACTCCATTGTTCCGAGACTCAGGATCTATAGAGAACTCTGGTGGCACATGGCATGAAGCACAGCCAAGACCACCATCTATCCGATTGCCTGTGGCATCAAATATTGGGGCTTGATTGAAGAGTCGCTTCCCACGATTCTCTGATGGAGTAAAGTTAGGGAACTGCATCAACTCACCATCAACCTCAGCCCTACCAACATCATACTTGGAGTCGAATGATTGGATACTCCTGATGAACTGAGCCAAAGCTATCTGTATCCTCTCCTCCGTAATCTCAGAGTCTCCATAGACAAAATCAAACAATTGCTGATAATAGTCCAGCTCTGACAGCTCTAGTATCAAGTCGTCTATGCTTGGACTTCCGTCCTCGCCACTATATCCCATCTCTGCATGATCCTGTATGGGCATCGTCGTCTGCTCCTCGAGTGTAGATGCCCTCTCATCCCAGAAGAACTTCTCTTCACTGCTAAATCTCGCATTGACTAATCTCATCGAGTGTCTGCCAGTCACACCATTGACTCCTTGACTGACAAAACTCGTATCGCTAAACGCAAACTCCTGGTGGTGACAAGAAGCACATGCGATAGTCTTGTCGGTAGAGAGCTGCTTATCATAGAAGAGTACTCGACCCAGGGTAGCTCCAGCATCAGTAATTGCATTGTCCGTAGTATTATCCAATGTGATATAGTCGGGGATCACTTGATCACTATAGTTATCGAGATTACCTAGATAGAGAGTACTAGACGCTAAGACTAGCAACATACTGAACAATAGAAAATACTTAAGGTGCTTTGCCATACCTACAAAGATGGGACTAATTAGCTAGATTATCTGATCTGGATTCAAGTATTCTTGGAGGTACTGATAGAGCATAGAGTAATCTCATCAGTGAGGAGATTACTCTCTTATATCTGCTGTCATCGATTGCAACTCTTCTCTGATCTGGCTCTACTACTCAGAGTCGTTGTACTTGCCTCTGCTCCTCGATTACACGTTACAGTGTTCGTTACTGATTCTTATTTTGCCAACGAGCGATAAGAGGAGTTAGCAAAATAGATAGTACTGCTGACCTCTTACAAGGCCATGAGATTCTAATATGCTTACGATCTCTTGTTGCTCGATAGGATTAGCAACAGAGACGATCACCTTTACCTGTTGAGTGTAATCTACGTGTCTAGGTAATGTCAGGAGATGTCCATAGATGTCTTTGCCCACCTTCTTTGGATTGTCTGTCACCCAAGTTAGATCTACATGAGTATCGATCAGATGAGTAGCGATTTGCTTTCCCTTTTTTCCTGCTCCCCAGAGGACTATATGAGTCCCTTCAACAGACTCTAACTGAGTAAACCAATGTAACTTCAGCTCAAGGAATCGATTGTCTGCATAGTTAGGATCATTCCTAGAAGTACGCTGAGGGTAGTCTCTCCACTTATGTAAAATTTGCTGACAAGCGATCACTTTGAGCCCTGCGGCATACATCCTGAATGCGAGGTCATAGTCCTCTGGATAACGATCGCTGTCAAATGCCCCACATCTATCCATATCAGCTCTCACTAACATCCAAGAAGGACTTGGGATGACGCATTCCTTGTAGAGGTCAGCCCAGTTATTTCCCGATCGAGTCAATCCATTGAGCCACTCAGCATACCCCTTATAGCCGTCTCCTACCCCACTCTCCGAGAAATATTGAACTCCACCTATTGCCAAGTAGCCAGGTCCAGATCTCAAGCATCCCTCGAGAAGAATAGAGAGTTTTTGCGGAAGCATAAGATCATCAGCATCCATCCGAGTCAAGTAATCTCCTCTACTCATCTGATAAGCTGTACGTAAGGCTGGAGTGATCCCTCTTCCTTCGGATCGGTAGCACTTGATCCGAGGATCACAGTCTTGATACTCTTGCAAGATCTCCCATGTCTGATCTGTAGAGTGATCATCGACGACGATACACTCCCATGATTGGATGGTCTGTGACAGGATAGAATCTAAGCAATCAGACAAGTACACAGCACCATTGAGGACAGGGATTAAGACTGAGATGAGAGGGTATGTAGTCACTCGATTCAAATAATACAATCTGATAAAGTACTCTAAGGTAAGATAAGATCTGATGACACTCAGAGAGTTGAATCAGATTTAGTATCTTAGTCAGATTACTTCGCGATCAACCCATGTCTCTATGCTATTGCGGTTAATACCACTCCTAGGTCTCCTGCAAGCCTACTGTATCTATCATGCCTATCGCCATACAGCTGATCAGAAATGGTATTGGATCATTCTGTTCCTCCCATTCATCGGGAGTCTGATCTATCTTTATGAAAATGTCTATGTCCGTCGGTCAGTCGTGGATATCCAAGAAGGCATCAAGAGCACTCTGAATAGCAATTATGCAATCCAAAAACTCGAAGCAGACGTCAGAAGAAATGACTCATTTGCTAATAAAATAGCTCTAGCAGATGAGTACCTCAATATCAATCGACTGACTGATGCAAGGGAGCTCTATACATCATCCAATACTGGCAACTACAAAGATTATCCAGATCTCTTAATGCAACTTATCAAGTGCTGCTACCTGCAAGATGATTACGCAGCTGTAGTAGATTATGGAGCAAAGCTTCAAGGGAGCAAAGTATTCAAACACAGTGAGCAACAGACTGCTTATGCATGGTCACTCTACCACTTAGGTAAATTACAAGAGGCCCATATCCAATTTGCAGAATCTGACAATGTCTATTGCAATTATCCTCATCGACTTGAGTATGCCTACTTCCTCAAAGAGTGCAACGAAGTGTACCGAGCCAAGCAACTCACAACTTGCCTTCTTGATGAGATCGCAACGATGGATCCACATGAACAAAAACGTAAGAGAGTAATCAAACGACAGATCCAAGCCTTAGACAAAACACTTGCATCATCCAGCCAAAGTTGAGTATTGCATCCAACTCCTCAACCATAAGTAAGCTCTGCTCTCTGCTTCCATCGGTAGATTGGATGAGTACTCTGTAAGTCCATATTTATTGCTGAATAAATCAGAATTTGACAAGAATGAAATAGTGAAGATCTTCAATACGATATCACCCCAAAATAGCAAACACCAATCATACTATCAAACAGACACTCCAAAATACTATTGAGAATTAAGATTTAGCCATCATCAAAGTGTCAGTTGTCAATAATTTTCATGATCTTTAGTTTATATCAAATGGAAGGAATGAAACCTCATACAATAGTCTACATAGCCCAGAGCCTTGATGGCTACATCGCCGACTCTGACGGCAACATAGATTGGTTAGAGGCTATCCCCAATCCCAATGGAGACATGATGGGATATGATGTACTGATGCAAGATGTCGACGCTATCATTATGGGTAGAGGCACATACGAGACAGTCTTAGCCTTTGATATTGATTGGCCATATCAGATCCCAGTCTACGTACTCTCTAGCAAATTAAAAACTGTCCCAGAACATCTATCAAGTAAAGTCTTTCTCCTAAATGGCAAACTTGATTTTATCCTGAGTACATTATCCAAAAAAGGATACCAGGGTCTCTATATCGATGGTGGGAAGACGATCCAATCATTTCTTGCAGAAGACCTCATCGATGAACTCAGGATTACGACATTACCAATCCTATTGGGTGGTGGCTCGTCTCTCTTTGGAACTTTAGAAAATAGACTAGCATGGGACCATGTGACTACTAGTGTCTACCTCGATCAGTTGGTTCAGAGTCATTATCGGAGAAAGAGAGAGAGTTAATAGTTCTACTCTACTCTGAGTAACTTATACTCCTTATTCCCATCGACGAGTTGAATATTTACAACATAAGTCCCTATAGGGTATAGAGACATATCTAACTGCGTCAAATGATCTTTATCTAACTTGATTTGCTTTCCAGAAATGTGATGCAGCTCAATCTCTTGTATCCCCACTCCATCTATTGATTGGATATAAGTCAATCCACTTGTAGGATTAGGATAAAGATTAATTACACTTGCATTATCATGGATAGTCTCATTGGGGTGAACGAGTACAATGTGTTGCTTCTGATCTGTCGACATATCTGACAGATCTACTTGACCACCATTCATCATAAGATAAAGCTTGCTTCCATCTTTGCTATCAATAGTTACATCACGTGTAAATGTCATCGCAGTTCCTGAATTAATATGGATACTAATAGAATCCGAACTTTGCCCTCCTGCTGCATACTGGGAGAGTATCAAATGTCCATCGAAATAGAGATGACCACCCTGTTCTATGTTAACATCAGCTCCAGTCCTTAGATAAAGATTCCCTAGACCGCTACTACCAAATTGGTGAACACGATTTCCTCTAAAAGTCAGATTTCCTTTATTTCTTACTTGGAGGCATCCTGTCATATTATCAAAGTAAACACCAGATCCAACTCGTAATTCTACTTCATCCTCAATAATTAACTCTATCGAGTTCCAACAGATATTCCCAAAGTCATCAATGATTGTGAGTGGATGGCGGAGTGAGTCACTCCCCTCGACTAGACTGCCTCGCAACTGAGTATTCGATTGGTAACGTAGTGTGCCATATCCCACATCCAATGAGATTGGCTTTGGCTCACCACTCTCTATCGGAGGTATCAATTCTGAGATACTCACATTAGTCGAAGAAGGAATCCCATCTTCATAATGTTTAACCAAGTAGCTATGCTCTGGCCAAGAATTAAGTAAATCCCCTATTTGTAATTTATAGGTGTTTCCATCCCAAAAGGATTCTGAAAAACTCAATTCATGTGGCAATATTGTAGTTTGATAAGCTGTACTGATGTCAGGTTGTGAGAAACTGAATAATGTCCCATCATTGTCAGCAGAAAAAGTCACCTTAATTATAAAATCAACTAATTGATTTGAGTTTGTTTTCTCAGTAGCGGTGCATTCTGTATTGATAAGACACTGGTTGGTTGTTGTAAAAGGATACAAGGCTAAGGTCTGATAAGAAGAGTCCAAAGATTCATCTCCATGCAGCCAAGTCATACTTGCACCTGAGCAAAATCCATCATCACAATCAAGTTCAAAATGCTCCACGGTGTTGCTATTGGTACCAGCTGCAATATTATTGATGTGGTACAACATATCTGCAGGTAGCTCTATTGGCTCTGGTGGTAGATATTTTACAAACAATGCATAAGACTTATCAACAGATGCCAAATCTACATCTTCATTGCCAGGATCAACAGTGATACAATTAGCCAATCTTGGGCCACTCGCTGTATTGTCTTCGGTCTGATAAATCTCGTAATTAGCATAGGTGTAGATTTCGAGATTTTCGTCATTGGAACACTCTTTCAAAAGGATTTCACCTTTTTCTAAATGATAAAATTGACCATGCAGAACAGCTGAACTAAAAACTAGAAGAGTAAGAGTAAAAAGATGTTTCATAATTTGATTGTTTGATGCGGGACATTATTTCTCTCCATCAAATTACAAAATTTTATTCAGACTTAACTCTTAAACATTGTTCATGGATCCAAAGTGACATTCTGAATAATAATTGAAAATCAAAATTCAGATTCTATTAAATAATTCTTGTGAAAAACTCTCGTTGTTTATAATTCCAGAAACAGACTTGATGGAATCACTTCATGACCGCGATAACCCCTATTCAGTTAGATAAGAATTAACAATATGGCCAAATGTGAACAACTACTCTAGTAAAATTAGCTTTTCTATATATCGGGAATTACTTTCATTCTCTATACAGACAACTGAATAAATACCACAGATAAGTTACACTTAGGTAAAAGTTTAAAGCAAATCAATGGAATTGGAAATCAATCAATCACCCTAACTTTTGAAGATGGTTCGACAGCTACTGGAATCACAGCATCGGGATCATCTTATGCTCTATCACTCATAGATGCCTATCCCTTCGTAGAATGCACCAAAGGAGAAGAAATATCCAATAAATGCAGTCGGTTGCTCCAGTTGCACTCCTTCTTGCGGACCAGAGTCTATGAGTCCCGATAGCGTCAATCTATTCCCTTCGTTATCTTCTGCTATGACAGGTAGTTGACCATTGACAGCACTCCATACAGCACCACTACTATTCGCAATGGCTACGATATAATTGTGATCCTTTGATCCGATAATCGCATAATCTGCACCACCTACGCGATCATAAATCACACGGTCCTCTTCAAATAATTCGATGCTATAGACTTTGTTTTCGGAAGGGGTAAGTAAGCCTAGCACCCTTTCTTTTGCTGGCAATCTCTCATCAGTAATACTCACTGGAAAGATGATATTGTTGTCATTAGTCCGATAGTCGCCGTATGGATAATTTTGATAATTCCTACTGAATCCTGTGTCAGTACTGACCACCAATGACTGAGGATAGGCTTGCTTCCAAGTTGCCCATGTCGTCTCAATACTGGCAAACACCTCCGCAGTCTCCCCTCTCAATGCTCCGTTGACACAGTCGAGTCTTATCTGAGACCAATAACTCTCAGTCTCTCGATCAAAGGGCAGGAGGTTAGTATTGTACAGTTTGCCGCTTACGCCAAATGTAGTCTCAGCTCCATTGACTACTCTATCCCAAGGGACTCCTGTACCTGTGAGTGGGCAGTAAGTCATGGCTACCTTGTGGCTTCCGAGTTCGTCGTTGATGATCTCATGCCAATCTAGGATTGGATGCGGATAAGCTTTAGCCTGACCATCTATAACCATCCCTATGACCAAGTCATCATCACTCAGAAAGTCTACCTCTGAGATACTGATGAAGTTAGGATTATCAATACTTGGGATTCCATCCTTCCCCGGTCCACCATCTAATACTTCATCTGATGGTATTGACCATTCTCCTTGAGTGTCACCATTCCTAGAACAGCCCAATGCTAATAGAATTAAGAATAAGATTACTGTTTGTCTCATAACTAAGTTATATTTTTTCTTTACACATTATTCTAGAGCAGATAGCCCAACTGGATACCAATAGTGTAGTTGGTCGTGATCTGTAATCCCTGTAATCGTTGACTTATCGGAATCTCCCCATATGCTCTGATTGATAGAGATTGGGACGGTTGATAGGTCAAGCCAAATGGCATACTCCACCATCTCCCTCCACTGTTAGGCGATGGACTGCTTTGCTCTGTATTGTGTCCTGCAGTCCGTATCTTAAGATTTAGATCAGGGATCAAAAACCCAATCTCTCTTACGAAGAGATAGCGCAATCCTCCTATAAATGTCGCTACATTGCCAAACTGGAATCGTCTTCCATCAAATGTATCTGTTGCACCGAAGTTAGCATTCTCACCATTGAATCTGTAGACTCCAGAGAGACTCGCAGATAATAGAGGGAGTAACACCTGGTCTATAGTGATTGCAGATCTGAGTAAGTAATCAACAGATCCAGTACCACTCTGCATATCAGGAGAGAGCAATATCCCACTTGCAGACCGATGATGAGTGATACCAGTGGGGAGTTTGACTCCAGCAGTGACTGATACCTTGATGAGATTCTGGATGATTGGTTGATACTGAGCTAATACAGTAAGATCACCAACCCCAAGACTAGACTCAGCTGACGAGAGTGTAGTCCTCCGCTGATAGACCATTGGTAAGATCGTAGAGATTGCCCACTTTTGATTGATTGAGTAATCGAGTTTGACACCGAGATTTTGGCCTGACCGACTCCTCGGATCATTTGTAAGTCTTTGATTCTGATCGACAAGCCAGTTAATGCTCTTATACTCATAGAGTGTATGTACAGTGAGTGACTTATCCCCTCTGCCATCTACTTCCAAAAAATTACTGATCGGTGCTCCCGCAGTACAACAAGTCTGCCCATACAGACACTGTATGCCTCCCATGAGGACTAACACCGATAATATGAATTGAAAACGACTCACTCTAATCAAAATGAAATACTACACTGCAATGTTGCCTTGCCGTAAGTAGATAATCGCAGTGTGTCAACTCCCCGACGCAGCAATCAGAGAAATGTCGTCTAATAACAAAGCAATTCTCCAATTATAGACTATAAAGTACAAAGAGATAGTATGTATAAGATCTCTAACACATCCCTAATAACCACTGGCTTGACCATCCTTCCTTGACTCAGAGGCACCAAAGTAGACGCCTCTCTCAGCATCCCACATGATTGCTTGATAACCACCATAGATCCCTCTGCTGTATCTCACTCGATGTCTCATCTCCATCAATCCACGAATCGTCTCATAGTCAAATCCTGACTCAAGACTCAACCACCCTCCATCACTCATCTGCTCACCTGTAGGTTGGGATGAGCCACCATGAGAGAGCCGAGGAGCATCACCTGCCGCTTGGAGATTCATACCGAAGTCTATCAGGTTGATCACAATCTGAGCATGACCTTGAGGTTGCATCGCCCCACCCATGAGTCCAAAACTGACCCAAGGTTTACCATCTTTGGTGATAAATGCTGGGATGATTGTATGGAAGGGTCTCTTTGCTGGCTCATACATATTGTAGTGCCCTTCTTCAAGAGTAAAGAGCTCTCCTCTATCTTGGAGTACAAAGCCTAATTGGGGTGGTGTGATCCCACTGCCCATCCCTCTGAAGTTGGATTGGATCAGTGACACCATATTACCATCCTTATCAGCAGTAGTGAGATAGATCGTCTCTCCATGCTCGAGGTCTCCTGGGTCATAGCGTCGTGCTGCTCGATTCTCATCGATTAATGTTCGACGTTGATCAGCATAGGCTTTTGAGATCAAGTCTTCTACTGGAATCTCATTGAAGTCAGGGTCAGCATAGTACTTAGCACGATCTTCAAAGGCAAGCTTCTTTGCTTCTGTAAAGAGATGGAGGTATTCTGGTGAGTCAAATCCGAGTGCAGCAATGTCATAACCCTCTAAGATGTTCAATATTTGTAAAGCTGCAATTCCTTGCCCATTTGGAGGTAACTCCCACACATCATATCCTCTGTAATTAGTAGAGACTGGTTCTATCCATTCTGACTTATGACTTGCAAGATCTTCTTCGGAGAGAAATCCACCTTGGTCTTGGACGTGGCCAGCAATAGTCTTTGCCATTTGACCCTTGTAGAAAGCATCTGCACCTCCTTTTGCTATCTTCTCATACGTATTTGCTAAGTAAGGATTCTTAAAGATGTCTCCCTTCTCTGGCATTTTGCCGGAAGGCAGATAGGTCTCTGCAAAGTTGGGGTACTTCGAGAGAAATGGTCCACTCCGACCCATATAGTAAGCGATTAACTCTGATACAGGAAATCCCGATCTGGCATAGTTGATAGCTGGTTGAAGTATCTCGGACATCGGCATCTCACCGAATCGATCATGAAGATCATACCATCCTTTGACAGCTCCTGGAACTGAGATAGGTAAGGCACCATGGGATGGAATCGACTCATGACCATTCTCGATAAGCCACTCTCGTGTCAGACTCTTCGGCGATCTCCCCGAACCATTGAGCCCATAGAGTTTTTGTGATTTCGCATCCCAGACGATTGCAAAGAGATCACCACCAATGCCGCATCCTGTTGGCTCCATAAGACCAAGACAGGCGTTGCAAGCGATGGCTGCATCGATAGCATTGCCACCATTCTTCAAGATATCAAGTCCGACATTAGTGCATAAGGGTTGGGAAGTAGCCACCATTCCATTCTGAGCAATGACTTCTGATCGTGTTGCAAATTGGCTCCCGGTGATGCGATCTTGTGCTTGGAGACTCAAACTCGTACTCAAGGTAAAGATAAAAAGAGTGATTAATCTCATCTGGTTAAGATTGTGGGGTTCTATTCTTGTAAAAAATGTATAGAATCTAAAAATACAAAAATGAGAATGAATTAAGGACACTCTTCACATCCAATAAAACTCAAAATTGCTTTGGCAAATTCTAGATTTAAATCAATACTAGGATCACCATAAGCACTTCTTGAATTACCACAATCATCTTCTAGGTTCTTTAGGACATGTCCCATATTATTGATAATTAACAACTTTGAATCTGAAGCAGCATTGTCCAACTCCTTTGCGTGGTCAGTAGGGACTTGAACATCACATCCCCCTCCAATAATGAGAGTAGGCTTTTCGACTTTACTCATAGCTACTATAGGATCAATCTCAAAGAGAGACTTGAGATAGGGAGCTACTGATGGTCTAAACGCTGATTGTAACTCAGGAACGACTTCAGAGAGAGGTTCATCATTCATGATTTCATTAATATGTTTTTTTGCACTCATGGCCAAGTTAGGAATAGACTTGAGTTGATCAATTATTATCTTATCTACACTCTCACTAACACCACAGACTGCTATAAACGAATGAACGTTCTCATCTAAACTTGCTATGCTACCAATCAAAGCTCCTTCACTGTGTCCAAGTAAAATAATTTCTTCAAAATCAGAACTCAAGTGCTTTAGAATTGAAATAACATCATTCACATAGGTGCTAATGACCAAGTCTGATTCTATCGGGAGTGTGCTCTTCCCTATTCCGCGTTTATCGTATCGATAAGATGAGATGCCGTGTTGCGATAGAGTATTAGCAAGCATTTTATAGGCATTAGTCTTTATGCCTAGACTACTATTACAATCTCTATCAGTTGGACCAGAACCAGCAATAATAACTACAAGGTGTTTTGATGATACATATTCTAGAGTACCACTAATAATGACATCCTTTTCAACCTCTATATCTACCTCTTGACTTGGAAGATACTTCGGAGGATGTGGCAAGTCTTCTACTACAACCTTCCGATTACAGGACAATAGCATTATGGAAGCTATCATGATGTAGAAAAACTTATTATTCATAAATGTCTAAATATTATCTGGTAAAAGGTCGATGATTAAATGCAATATTGTTGCATGTTAAAGAATAAGAATATCCTGTATCACAAATTTCATCAAGGTAATACTCAATAGATTTTAGTGTAGTCATACTTGTAGTTGACTTTAACCAATCTTGAACTTTCACCACAATAAGGTCTTTGGAGATTTGGTCTAAATTTCATATATGTATTATAGGTAACAGCAGTCCGTGAAATAACCACTGATTAAAAGTACGACTAATTATGACAAGCTTGGTGAGAGCTGTGAGTGTTGGTTATAAAAAGTGGTGACAAGAGGCTGTGTGGAGTCTAAGGTGTTGAAAATGGCGAAATAAGCACTTTTTAGTGCTGTTTTGAGACCATCTGGACCTAGTATGGACATCACTCTCCTCAGATTGTAGCAGAGGAGTATGATTGAGAACTCTGTTGTGACTTTGGGGAGAGTTTTCAAGAGAGTATGATTGAATCCCCATT
>CALLAW010000039.1 GCA_938001865.1 uncultured Saprospiraceae bacterium
GAGATCGTAGTACCATGTTATCAATCAGATCTATCACCACTTGCAAGTATCTTAGGAGATGTACCAGTAGGTGATCCCCTCAATGTAGGTACGATTGCTCAAGCAACACCTGCGACTGATGATGATCCTTCACAACCTTCAACATCAGAAATTGATTTTACATTTGCGGCAGCGAATGAAGGAAATACGATCATGGATCTCAAATTAGATTTAGAATTAGAGACAAACGATCCAGGATCTATTATGGTTAAACTCATGTCGCCTCTCAGAGAAGTTACAGATGCCAATGGTGATCCAGTCCCTGAGGTAGATCAGGATGGAAACCCAACAGGGGCAACAGTGATGACAAGAGATACAGTCAAGATATTAGATATGACTGGAGCAGCAGGATGTACACAACCCAATATAGACATTACTGTTGACGATGGCGCCTTCGAAGATCACTCAGATCTAGTATTGGAAGAGTGTGGACAGTGTTCAACAGAAGCATATTGCGGTGATTACAAATCATTTGGCTTAGGTTTATCTTCATTTATAGGTACACAGATTGACGGAGTATGGACTCTAGCTATCTGTAACTTCAGTGAGTCTTCTCAAGTAGCTGGAGGTTCAGCACAGCTTACGTATACTGAGCAGACAAGTCAGATATGTAGACCTCAAATAGAAAAATTTGATGAGGATGGTAATCTGATCAATCCAATATGGGTACAGATAGGGACTAGAGAGTTTGAAGTGAGCTTCCCTGGTAATGCATGTAGTGATATCATTGCAAGCTATGATGATGCTGACTTACCATTTGAGTGTACTGATGAGTATCTCAGTGGATTTACAAGAGAGTGGACATTTACAGCAACGAGTGGATTGAGTGCTTCATCTAGTTGTGAGCAGACAATCTACTTCAATAAGTTTGGAATAGGTGATGTCATCTATCCACCTAACTTTGATGGTATCGATATGCCGACAGTAGATTGCGCAGATTATTTCAATCCATCTAATACATCTGATCTCTTAGATCCAGTAACTGGTGTAGTTGGATATCCAAGCCTAGAGTTTGGTGCTCTATGTGACAATTTCAACGTGGCTACAACAGACGTAGTCTTACAGACTTGTGGGACCTCATTCAAGTTGATCAGACAGTACCTCGTCACAGACTGGTGTACGGGTGAGATAGATGGACACAACCAAGTGATCAAGGTAGAAGATAACTTTATCGCTGCTACTGCACCGATAGATCTCCAGGTCGTAGGTACAGATAACCAACATGATTGTACAGCTGATATCTTTGTCGATCCTCTAGGTCAAGGACCTAATGGCTATGGATTCCAGTTCCAAGCTGTCATAGAGAATTGTAATGACTTCGATGTAACTGTAGGATTTCTCGAGGCTGAGCTAGGTACAGATCAACCAGTCCAAGGAAGCTCTTATCAATCAGCAACATCACTAGGTAATGGTGAGTGGTTAATCCCAGAGATACAGGCAGGCCCAGTATGGGTAAGATACACAGTAGAAGATGAGTGTGGCAATACTGCTGAATCATTCTTCGAGATATTAGTTGAAGATCAGTCAGCACCTAATGCCGTTTGCCTAGAGCATACAGTAGCAGCTATCGGTGAGACAGGATGTGCCAAAGTAAGAGCAGAATCATTTGACAATGGATCATTTGACAACTGTGGTACTGTAGATTTCAGAGCTAGGATTATGAACTCTAATGCAAGTTTTACTGACAAGGTAGAGTTCTGTTGTAGTTCAGGATACACATGCGAGTCAGTAGAGATGGTTGAGTTTGTTGTATTCGACGCAGACTTAGGTGATCTTGTGATCAACAGCAACTTCTCTAATGTGCCAGATGGTGTACAGTACAGTGTCTGTATGGTAGAGGTAGAGTTCCAAGATAAGATTGCTCCAGTATTCTTAAATGGACCAAGTAATGTAACAGTAGCTTGTGATGTTGTGATCGAGTCTGCAGCAGATCTAGCTAACTTTATCGATATGTCATCTCTCGAGGTCTCAGATAACTGCTCCAATGTATCACCTACGATGAACGGTGTATCATTCCCGATATCAGGTAATGAGTGTGGAGGAGGATCAAGGACGATCTCTTGGAGTGTAGAAGATGGGTGCGGTAACTCTGACTCACACTCTGCAACTATTACATTCGGAGATGCGAGTCCTGTGAGTAATGTACAGTTCCCATTCAATGGGAGTAATATCGAATTTTTTGGATGTCCAGAGTTTGGACCTGATAATCCATTGACTCCAGAGCAGATACAAGCTCAAGTTGGTTTTGGATTAGTATTTCCAAATGCCAACGATCCAGCATGTAACTCTATGGCTTCTTCATATGAAGATCAATACTTCCCTAATGTCAATGACGATGGGTTATGTATGAAAATTGTCAGAACATGGACTGTGATTGACTGGTGTACATTTGATCCTAACTCTAATAGTACTGCTGGTGTATTTACATCATCACAGGTCATCACATTTGCTGATAGCAATGCACCTGTAATCTTTGCACCAAGTCCAGTTAACTGTGCTACAGATGTACTTTATAATTCAGCTGAGAACGAGTGTCAGCCTTTCGTCAAGATTGTACTTGATGCGACTGATGATTGTGACGAGTTAGATTGGAGTGTATCAGTTGTAGAGTGTGGCGGTCTATTCGGTACTCAGACGTTCAATTCTCCTGATATTAGTGGATTCTATACTCATGGTTCTATCGAGGTGACTGCTACAGTTACTGATGTCTGTGGCAATGAGACTACGGGAGTATATACTATTACGATCCCAGATTGTAAAGCACCGACACCTTATTGCTTAGGCGAGATAGTTACAGTGACATTACCATCTAATCTTACGACTGAGATTTGGGCTAATGATTTTGAGCTTGGAAGTTTTGATGACTTCGCAGCGATCAATAACTGTACTGCATGTCCTGATGCAGGTACTGCTCCTCTTGAGTATTACTTCTTAGATGACAATGGCAATTATGTACCAGTACTAGAGTTATCATGTGATGACATCCCTAATGGACAAGAAGCTACTATTAGCCTCGATGTCTGGGTAGTTGACCCTAATGGTGCTCCTGGATTTGATGCAGACTTCTGTACAGTAGAGCTGATCTTACAAGATAACGAAAGCGAAATCTGTCCTGATATCACTGGTGGTGAAGGTGAAGGATCATCTAGAGGTAACATCCACATGTATGACAATAGGACGATCAATGAATCAGTAGTCGTGATTAGCAGTAATCAACCTGAGTTCCCTAAGTCTTATACGACTGGTACAGATGGAGATTATACATTCACTGAATTACCAGTAGGTAACTCATACCAAATAGAGACTGGTAAGAATACTGCAGTACTCAATGGTGTATCTACATTAGATATTTTATTGATACAGAGACACTTACTGAGCTTGACATCATTTACCAATCCATATCAATATATTGCTGCTGATGCGAATAATTCAGAGTATGTATCGGCTGCAGATATGGTTGCAATCAGAAATGTCATCCTTGAGAAGACGAGTGAATTTACAAATGGTCAAGAGTCTTGGAGATTTGTAGATGCGAGTGCTGAATTCAATGACCCAACTTCACCATTCCCATATGATGAGGAGATTGCATTTACATTAAATGGAGATCTTTCAGGTCAAGATTTTGTAGCAGTCAAGATTGGTGATGTGAGTAATGATGCAAGTCCAGCATTTGACGGATCATCTCTTAGCGAGACGAGAGGAGTACCACTTAGACTCAGTATCCCTACTACTCAGTATACAGCAGGTGAGGAGGTGAGATTAGAAGTGACTTCAGATAACTTTGAAGACATCCTCGGTATGCAGTTTACGCTTGGTTATGACTCAAGTCTTACATTTGACAGATTCGAAGCGGGAATCGTCAACATGAGTGAAGAATTTGCAGGATTTAACTCTGCAGACGAAGGAAAAATTACAGTAAGTTGGAACACGACGGCAGCGATAACTGCCGACCTTGACGATGTTCTATTTACACTTGTATACACAGCATTGACAGATGGTTCTACAGACCAGATTACTATCGATAATAGTATCACATCTGACGAAGCTTACGATAATCAATTGAATGTGATAGGTATTGATCTCATCAATGGTAACGGTGGCGAATTGGCAACTGAGGGATACTCTCTCTACCAAAATACACCTAACCCATTCAGTGAAGTCTCTACGATCGCATTCTCATTACCAACTAGCCAAGAAGCAACTCTCACAATATACGATATGAGTGGAAGATTGCTTGAGACATTCAGCGGTGTCTATGCTAAAGGGTTAAATGAAGTTACTGTAGACTCAGGTACATTGCAAAATGAATCTGGAGTATTCTACTACCAATTGAGTACTAACGGGTACACAGCTACTAAGAAGATGATTCTTACTAACTAATACTTGAAAGGTCTCAGTAAACTACTTTTTTGAAAAAAGGGGAGAACAACTTACCGTGTTCTCCCCCTTTTTTATTTTTTTGAGTGTCTTTGATCTCTCTGAGTGATCAGTCCAACTTCTAATCGAAGGATTGATTTTCAACCGAAGTTTTTTCTACTAAGACTCGATACTCCTCACTCGTCAGACCATCCATACAGTAGTCTATCGGATTGACTGACTTACCATTAACTCTTACTTCATAGTGTAGGTGCGGTGCAGTAGATGTACCCGTGCTTCCAACAGTACCTATTTTTTCTCCTTTTTCTACCTTGTCGCCAACTTTCACGCTGATTTCATTCATGTGAGCATAGAGAGTTTCGAATCCAAATCCATGGTCGATTGTGACATTTTTACCGTATCCAGATTTTCTCTTTTCTACCTTCTTTACATATCCATTACCAGTTGCTTGGATTGCAGTACCCGTCTGACAAGTAAAGTCTATTCCATGGTGAAATTTCTTTACCTTATGCACAGGGTGTATTCTGAATCCATATCCTGAGCAGTGACCAAGTTTTCTTTTGAGCTTATCCTCTTGCACTGGTTTGATAGATGGTATGGCAGCTAACTTTGATTCTCTTTCTATTGCCTTTACGAGGAGTGTGTCTAGAGACTTTTTTTGTAAGTCTAGTTGCCTTTTGAGTTTGTCAACCTTGTCAAGAGAAGTTTCGATGATCTCTGTACTACTTGTGTACTTAGTGATATGCTTGTATTTGTCATGTCCACCGATTCCACCTTCCCACATAGATGAGTCTATCGGGCTCATGCCAAAGATCATTCTATGCACCTCGCCATCTTTTTGGTGGAGGTCTTGGAGCTCTGTTGACAAATAGTCAAATTGTGTAGACAGAGAGGCATAATGTCTCTCCATTTGCACAAGCTCAGTATTGAGAAATTTTTCTTTTGGAGATTGGATATGACCGTCAAAGATCAGATATCCTGTAGTAATTGCAATTACAGCCGTGAGTATCATTGAGCTCATTTTGAGGAGTCTAACCTTTCTCGGATTTTTGACTTTCTCGTAACTTAATGTTTGCTCATTGTAAACATATAGGTCCTTATTCATCTATCTTGGTTGTTATAAGTTTGTACCTTAGCCTTGCGGCTGAGAATGCCTTCGGGTGTATGTCTGACAAAAGTAATTTAACATGTTGACACTACAAAATATCCAAGTAGATATATGTTAATTTTGTATAGTGAATTATCTCAAATGTAAAGTATTTGTTGTCAGTTAGTTATACGTATTTTCCTAGCTTTTGGCTGCTTATTGTAATATTTAATTTTAATAATGTAGAGCAATCTACCAACCATTTTTAGCGATTTCGATTATGACATCTAGTGAAATAAGACAAAAATTTCTAGACTTTTTTGAGGGTAAAAAACATAAAATTGTAGCATCAGCTCCTATCGTAGTCAAGGATGATCCGACACTCATGTTTACCAATGCAGGGATGAATCAATTCAAAGATTACTTCCTTGGTAACAAAGTGCCTCAAGTCAGGAGGATAGCTGATACTCAGAAGTGTCTGAGAGTATCAGGTAAGCATAATGATCTAGAGGAAGTAGGGAGAGACTCTTATCACCATACCATGTTTGAGATGGTAGGCAATTGGTCATTTGGTGATTACTTTAAGAAAGAAGCAATAGATTGGGCTTGGGAGCTACTAACGGATGTCTATGGGTTGGATAAGGATAGACTCTATATCACAGTGTTCAAGGGTGAGGAGTCTGAAGGCTTAGACCCTGATATGGAAGCTGTAGATCTTTGGAAAGCCCATGTGCCAGACAGTAGAATTTTGTTCTTTGATAAGAAAGATAACTTCTGGGAGATGGGAGATTCAGGACCATGTGGTCCATGCTCTGAGATCCATGTCGATCTCAGAAGTGATGCAGATAGGTCCAAGGTAGATGGAGCTACATTAGTCAATCTTGATGATCCTGAAGTAATCGAAATATGGAATCTCGTCTTCATCCAATATAATCGGATGGCAAACGGAAGTCTAATCCCATTACCAGAAAAACATATCGATACAGGGATGGGACTCGAGAGAGTCGTCATGGCTATCCAAGGCAAAAAGTCTAACTACGACACTGACGTCTTTTCTCCATTTATTGACAAGATCTCAGCTGATAGTGGGATCACATATACAGGGAAGTATGATGATAGCTCTAAAAGTGATATCGCTATGCGAGTACTTGCAGATCATATCAGAGCTGTAGCATTTACGATCGCTGATGGACAGTTGCCAGATAACTCAGGTGCAGGATATGTCATCAGACGTATCCTCAGGAGAGCAGTGAGATACTATTATTCGATCCTTGATATCAAAGAACCATATCTCTATACCTTGCTGCCGATGTTGGCAGATAACTTTGCACAAGTATTCCCAGAGTTGAAGTCCCAACAAGAGTTCGTATCCAAGGTGATACTGGAAGAAGAAAAAGGCTTCCTGAGGACTCTCGAAGGTGGATTGAAGCGGATAGCCTCACTCCATCTAGATGATTCCATCCTTGATGGGCAGACAGCATTTGAGCTCTATGATACATATGGATTTCCGATAGATCTGACCAATCTCATCTGCGAAGACAATGGTTGGGAGTTGGATGAAGTAGGATTTGGTCAAGCTCTGGCTGAGCAGAAGGCTAGATCTCGAGCAGATGCAGAGAAGAGTATCGGAGATTGGATAGATGTATCGACATTTGCCAAAGCACAATTCAGAGGATATGACACTCTATCGGTAAATGGTACACAGATTACTAAGTATCGGACAGTTGAGACTAAAGGCAAAGAATCCTATCAGATATTGCTCAATGAGACACCATTTTACCCTGAGGGAGGAGGGCAAGTCGGAGATAAAGGCACATTGAAGTCTAAGGATCAAATACTCCAAGTCTATAATACAACCAAAGAAAATGACTTGATCATACATCATGTCAATGCTCTTCCAGATAATCCTGATACGACATGGGATGCTCAAGTGATCAAAGAGAGACGCCTAGCGATCGAAAATAATCACACAGCAACTCACTTACTCCATGCTGCCCTCAAGCAAGTGCTAGGCGAGCATGTCAATCAGAAAGGATCACTCGTCAAAGATGAATACCTCAGATTTGACTTCAGTCACATGCAGAAGATGACAGCCCAAGAGATAGCACAAGTAGAAGCCATAGTCAATCAACGAATCCAACAAAATATCCCGCTTAAAGAAGACAGAAGTATAGACATCAATGCAGCTAAACAAGCCGGAGCGATGATGCTCTTTGGTGAGAAATATGGTGATACAGTCAGGATGATCACCTTCGACTCACAATATTCCGTAGAGCTCTGTGGAGGATGTCATGTCTCAGCAACAGGTAAGATAGGAGTATTCAAGATACTCTCAGAGTCTGGAGTAGCTGCTGGCGTAAGGAGGATAGAAGCAGTATCAGGACTGCATGCCATGGATTATATCAATGAGAGGCTGACTCTTCTCGACAATGTCACCTCGCAGTTCAAGAGCAAGTCCCCCATTGACGATTCAGTCTCTAAACTCATAGAAGAGAATAAAACTTTGCAAAAGCAAATTGAAGAGCTTAAGCAAAAGAATGCAAATAGCTTGATAGAGTCACTCAGTAGCGCTGCTATCCAAGCGGATGGTTATCAATTGCTCCATCGAGTAATAGAGATAGATGACTCCAAAATTGCAAAAAATCTTATCTATAGTCTAGCTAAAAAACTGGGTGAGTCAGTTATCCTGTTAGGAATCATAGCCAATGGCAAGCCTCAGATCCTGTGTCATGTCACCGAAGGCATCGCCTCTTCCAAAGGATATCATGCTGGGAATATCGTGAAGACCTTAGCCCAAATAATCAAAGGAGGCGGTGGTGGTCAAGCAAATTTTGCGACAGCTGGAGGGAGTGATCTATCCAAGCTGCAAGAGGCCATCGACAGCTTAGGGGCACTCTTGTAAATGTAATCACGCAACATCGAGAAAGATTTATTTGCTTATGCTGAAGACTCAAATGATTCTACGTGTAACCATAAGGATACAGTTTCGTTGTGTATTAATTTGTAGATAAGTATTAAACTGAGCTATCAGGTGATAACTAATAAGTGACCAAAGCCAATAATTTTTAATGTTGAAATTTATCATAAAATGTAAATAGTTATTCATCTATCGGAGTGCATAATATGTGGCAACCATAGATTTATAGCTTCGACACAAAGTTTTATAACATATTATTTTTTTATTTAATATGTTATTGCTACATTTGCATTACTATTAAGGTAAAACTACCTTGTAGACCTACCAGATTTCTTTTAGAACCTATTCCTCACGTGTTGTGAGGGAGTACTTTATTGATTGTACTATTATCAACAGGTTTTAAAAAGATGTTTCGATATTTTCAATTCGATTTATTAAGTCATTCATTTGCTATCAAGCGTTCGTCTTGCATAGAGCAATTGGGTAATTCAATTCTCCACAGCGTCTTTGCAATCAATAATTTTCAGATTTTACAACTTCCATTCCTATTAATACTCAATAGATTTCAGTCACAGCGATACACTCCTTCGTCATCAGTAGTTTATGCTGACCTCTACTCTAGAGTCTTTTCATTCTTAGATGAATACCATTTGATTAGAGCATTTTCAAATCTATGTCTTTGCTCTAAAGTGCATATGCAAGACAGAAAATTCTCAATCAATTTTAAAAATAATAACCCTTCCAATCGGGAAGGCTTTGGATCTAATTTTCAATCTAAATTTAATATTACTCATGGATCAGTTTAACCTTTTTGCTCAGCTCTCTAATTCGAAGAGATTCCAACAAGCAGTCTTTACATTAAGTCTTGTTCTATCGACTGCAATGAGTTGCATGAGTTGCGACACTGTGCTTACTACATCCTATATTGACGAAAACGTTTCAGACGTTATGGCTTATATAGATGTTGAGATAGCCAATTCAGATCAGCAAGTATTTCAGTTGTTTTCACATGGAAAACCAGGGTACTTGCTCATTGAAGACAAGTGGCTCAATCCAAGCCAGATAGCTGATTGGTTAAGGGGTTCAGACTACCTCAAAAGCAAAACTCACATTAATATCTACGCTTGTAATTTTGCTCAAGGCAAAATAGGTAAATCTGCTGTCTCTTACTTAGAGACGGCATTAGGAGTTTCTGTTGCGGCATCTGATGATATTACTGGTGCTGAGGGTGATTGGGACTTAGAGATTGGAAAGACATTAAATCCAATTACACTTGAGAGTTATCCATTTAACTTACAAGGTTACATCGACTGTGCTACAATTATTGCAGATGAAGATTTTGGTGCATTTACTCAGACAGAGGCTATAATACAAGATGGTTACACCTATTTATTAGTAACTACTTCATATGGTGATGCAGGATTTCAGAGATTTCCAGTTATTAATGGAACTTCCACAATTAACGCAGATTTTGCTTTCGAGACTTATTTTGCCATTTTTGATCCTAACTGTAATCAGATTAAGGGAACATATTTAGAAGTAGAGAATGGTTCAGAGCCATTGAGTCTAGATGTAGATCCTAATGGTGATGCCTATGTATTAGCCATTGCAGAAGGACCAACAGTTACTACAGATGGGACTACAACAAACGGTGGGGACTACTTACTGCATAAATATGCTCAGGATGGTACCTTGCTGTATGCTACAGTATATGGTGACGGATCTCTAGATACAAGAGGGAAAGTAATCAGCGACGGGGGTGATGTATATGTTTTGGGTAGAACAGGCGCATCAGGATTCCCTACGACAGATGGTACAACTGCTACAAGTAGTGATCTTTATCTGACAAAGTATGATGCTAACGGAGTACTCCAATATGCTACAGTGCTGGGAGGTTCTGAAATTGAAGTTCCAGGAGCAATAGAAATAGTGAATGGTTGTGCAATAGTTTCTGGTACTACTAACTCTCTAGATTTTCCCTCCACAGATGGGACAACAGTACAGACTGCTCCAGATTTTGTAATGGCAAAATACGACCCAACAGGTACGCTTGTGTGGAGTACAGTTTTCAGTGGTAATGGTGTTGAATTTGCATCAGCAGAACTTCAGATTGAAGCAGATGCTACGGGAATATATATTGCTGCTCCAACTCAAAGTACAGACTTCATCACTACCGATGGTACAACGTATGCAGGAGGAACCACTGATGTATTTATCCGCAAATACGACCTCCAAGGTAATCTCCTATATTCTACATTACAAGGATCGACAGGAAGGGACGAACTTGATGATCTTGTATTAGTGAATGGAGAATTATATGTAAAGGGTAATCTTGGTGGTACAGACTTTCCTATTACTGTAGGGAGTAGTCTGGCAAATGGCAAATTTATTTTAAAGTTAGATGACACTGGCGGGATAATATATTCTACAACATACGGGCCAGCAAGAGAGGATACCCCTTCTGGTATATTTGTAGATGCTATGGGTTTTGCTTACATATTGGTACCGTCAAGAGAAAATATACCAATAGATAACCAAGAGATAACATCAACTGGACTTTACTTAGCTAAACTTAACCCTGACGGTACCTTATGCAGTTCTAATTATGTTACTGCTTCTGATCGTTTTAGGAATCACACAATCAGACCAGAGGTCATTGGCGATACGATCTATGTTGTTTCTTCTTCTTTTGGTCAGACACCAGCAGCAATATCTACTGATGCTACGCAGTATGGAGGCTATGGTGATGAGGACTTTGTTATTAACAAATATGTGTTATGCCCAGTGCCTGAAACTCTCGCAGTGGACACCTTATCTTTTGAGACATTGACAGTATGTGCTAACGGTATCGTTGAGACAATAGAAGGCGTAGATCAAGTCGTTGATGGGATGCAGTTCCCTGAGATATATATAGATGGAGTGTTATCTCAGCAGCCAGATGTCTCACTCCTTTATCAGTGGCAAATAAGCACTTCAGGTGGTGATCCTTGGACAGATATTCCTGGACCACTTGCACAGCAATCAATGTATACACCACCTCCTACAACTACTGATACTTATTATCGTCGACTGACTACACTATCGGAGTGTTGCGGGGGTACGATATTATCTACAAGTTCGATTACACATATTCAAGTAGACGATTTTGGTGCTCCAATGGTAGTAACAGGAGGGACTCATTATACATGTCCAGGTAGTCCTGTCATGATTGATGCAACTATAGAAGGTGGACAAGCTCCCTTTATTTATGATTGGGATGACGGTACATTTGATGTGGAGGACCCTACAGTAGTTCCTACTCAGAGTACAGTGTACACCTTAGATGTCATAGATGCCAATGGTTGTATGCAATCTGG
>CALLAW010000040.1 GCA_938001865.1 uncultured Saprospiraceae bacterium
ACTGGAGTGCAAAAATAGAAGTATTTTCTTAAATGTAAACTCCTTTGACAAATATTTTCCTAAATATTACTATACACCTTATACGTCCATGGTTCGAGTAATATTTTGGTTCCTTGATAGAGATCTACTACCCTGAGATTAAATACATCCATCAGTCGCTTGACTTCTATCTCTGATTGGAAAGTTGCTGGAGTGTTGGAGAGATTGAAGATACAGTAAGCTACTTGACCGTTTTTCTCTCGCTTATATGAGAGTATCTGATCGTCTACTTGCATCCACTCTACTTCCCCGCCAAAGTCACCGTTCCAGAGTGCTTGATTCATGTGTTTCGTCTTGAAGATGATCTGATACCAATCTTCCATGAGGTACTTATCAAATCCTATTGGGGTGCCTTTGTCCAGTCCTATTTTTCTTGTCACTGGTTCTTCTTGTCCACCATACATCATAGGGATGTCTCCAAGAGTGTAGGAGAGTGCTGCTAAGGCATTGTGAGCTGGCCCCATCGTTTTATTAGTTGGCCCTTTAGAGTTGTTGACATCACTCTTAGATGTATATTGGATTTGAAATCCTTTGTTCTTTCCTCTCCTGTTTTGACTCTGCCAATTGACGATATCTTTTGGTCTTTTTTTCCGTGTAGCGATGTCTAAGAGTAGTGAGTAGAGTTCATCTCCAGTATCTGCATGGAAGTAATTTTTTTCTTTGAGGCTCTGTACTTGGCTTCCAGCTAGCATGAGTATATCTTGCTTCGTATTGATAAGTGCTGTGTGGACTTCTGACCAAAATGACTCGGAGATTTGATCCGCGTCAGTGATATAGTATCCATCTATATCTTGACTATTTGTCCAGTATTTCATTGCATCCATGACCTCTTTTCTCTTCTGTTGATTGTCTAAGTCTAGGAATTGTAAGTCAGCGAATGACATCACGATCTTCATCCGAGCTTTGTGGATTGCTCTGACTAGCAATCTGAAGTCTGCGATTGTTCCCAACTCTGGGTTGACATTGATGAGATTAGAGTTATTGTAGATTGGCAGGAAGATGAGTACATCCACCCCCATGTTTTTCAGTCTAGGAAGGTGCTCTATGAATGCTGCGAATGTACCCTCTGGAGTGTAATTACTTAGGTTTACTTCGTAGAGGTTAGCATTTTTAGCATAAGCGGGATAGTGGCCCAGTAGTGTTGGTATCTCTGGAGCTGTAGGTTCTTCATTAATCGTGACTTTCCCTCGTTTGGATTGAGACTTCTCTTCGGGTGCCTTACTGACACTGGTTGCTATTTTACCTTGAGTGTTATGAGCATGATCTGACTGGCATGCATGCAAGGCTAGGATAAGTGTGAGGATGAGTAAGATAGACTTGGAGGGTTGAGTGATAGACAACATTGACATAGAGATTTTTGAAGATATTGCGGTGTATGATAGATGAGTTGATCATCCTCTGTATCCTATGAGCTCATAGGATAGGCATGGGTGTGAGAGGAGATACGTACCCGATGCGATTAGATATGTTCGCTAACAGATTTTCTTGAGTTGAAAAGTGATTTTACAGTTTTTCGCAAAGATTGGGAAAATTTCTTCAATCCGATAGAATTGAGATGGTTGAGGTAGTTCTCTACTGTCTCGATAGACTTAGTGCCGAAGTGCTGATCGAGATAGGTCTCTACCCACTTAGTATAGAATGCTTGTACGAAGTCACTGTCTTCTTCGACGAGATCTCTATCGTACTGTTGCATGTAGTCCATATTTTGATTTTCTTCGAGGCAGTCGATGAGCAAGTCTGTCAGATCTAGACCATGATAGATGTAGAGCTGATCGGAGATCGGATAATCTTTTATTGCTTTTTTGAGTTTTGAGCTATGTTTATATGTTACTTCGGGATCGAGTCTTTGCATCCGCTTGACCAGCTCAAAGACCTTAGGCTGATGTGTCGTCCAGATGAGGTAATGCTTGATTGCTTTCTTATCATCTTTACTATTGAGATATCTCTCTGCTTGGAGTAAGGCGATCTCTTTGTGGAGGTCTTCATTATCCCTGAGGAGTTCGAGGTTGACATCTACGGCATCGAAGAATTTTTCGTTGAGTAGCATATTGATACTTGGTACTATCTCAGTGCTTTCCCATTGGCTGTGTACTCTTTTTAGAGATTCGGGATATCGTGAGCCGACTAAGAGTGCTGTACAGAGTATTTGTGGTTTGAGATAGCGATCTACTCTTTTGGATTTCTGCTTGAGATCATCGACGATGAGAGTGACTTGATCAGGCGTGGTAAGTGTATGATTAGAGATGATCTCGTACAGTGACAGATTGAGTTGCTCTTGTCCTGGGAGGTAGTAAGAGAGCTCGGCGATATTGATGATCTGACTGAGGAGTTTTTCCGAAAACTCTGGTGCCAAGTTTTGCTTACATGTCCTTCTTAAGAGATCTACCAGATTAGAGTTTAACGAGTCTATGCGCTTATTGGTAATGTCGTATGCATTGCGGATATAGGCGATCTTCTTGAGTGATGCGACTAATATCTTGGAGAGTTCTTGATACTTTCCGAGTGAGTAGAGGTCTTCTGCTTGAGCATTGAAATTGTCCAAGATTGCTAGAGCAGTTTGTAAGTCTTTTTGAGCTAGTTTGGGAGATTTTTCAGATTTTGGTTTGATCACTTTAGAGAGCAACTCGTGGTACTTCTCATCATGACTCCCATACTTAGAGATGAAGTTAGCTTGCAGTCGAGCTGAAAAGTGTGGATCTTTTTTGCTGTAACTCTGGATAAATAAGATGAGCTGCTGATGTGGGATCTCTCTGAGTAGACTTGCTACTGGGCTATTGACAGCCTTAGTCCGTCGAGGAGTAGCCTGCTTGGCTTTCTCTTCTAGGATGGTGAGATGCTTGCGGAGCATGATTCCAGCATAGACATATTCTCCTTTGGATTTCCCTTTTGGTAAAGGTGGATCGGATTCAAATGAGAGTTCTCCTTTTTTGAGTTTGATGGTAATCTGACGATCTGGAATACTCACAGTATACGTTGATCGAGATTTTTTGATTGGAGGTATTCCTGTTGAGGCGTCGACGAGTTCCTCTCCGTTAAGAAAGTCAAATTCGTCGAAGATACTTTCGATGAAATGCAGTTTTTGTAGGAGTACGCTAGTCACAACTCATAAATATAGCCTTATCTTTACGACTTCTATGGATAATCGACTACATATTTTGAATTTAGGTGTGATCTTGATCTCTCTGCTCATGGTTCAGTGTCAGAGTAGTGAGCAACCCATACAGGCTTATACGCATGATCAGGTCTATGTAGACATGATGGTCGACTTGACGATAGCCAATAAGATACAGAGTAAGGTATTGTACTCCCAGAGAGATCTTACTATGGATACCATATTAGATCAGGTCGAACAGATACACGGTAGATCAATCCAAGACTTCAATACTTATCTCCTTCAAGTGAAGTCTAATGACAAAGCTTATACTGAGTTCCTCGACTCTGTCAAGGTTGCCAAAGAGAGACTTAGAGCTCAGCTGATGAGTGATCAAGATGAGGAATAGCCTTGCCGAAGTAACTAATCCATGCGTAGAGTACACCTAGGCATGCGGCCAGACATATCCCAGAGACTATCCATCCACCACCGAGCACGATAGAGAGTGTAATCCCGATGAGACTGACAAGTCCCACGGTGAGGGCATAAGGGAGTTGTGTCTTGACATGGTCTAGATGATTGCAGTCCGTTGCAAGACTACTCAGTATCGTCGTATCTGAGATCGGAGAACAATGATCACCAAGCACAGAAGCAGCAAGGACAGTAGCGATGATACACAGTAATATCTCATGACTCAGTGCAGGGTCCAATCCAGCACTCTGACACACTGCATAGGCAGTAGGGATAGCGATCGGGTAGAGGATAGCCATCGTACTCCAGCTGCTCCCAGTCGCGAATGCTATGAAGGCAGCTAAGATGAAGATGAGACCAGGTAAGAGGTAAGGATTGATCCTATCGCTGAACAGATTGCTCAAGTAATCAGACGTGTGTAATGCCTCAGTGACACCAGCCAATGACCACGCCAAGACCAATACAAGTATCGCTGGTAGCATCGTCTTGAATCCTATGATCAACCAATGGACTGAATCAAGCAGAGGAAGTGTACGACTCACTACAGTAATGACCAGTGCCAACGCAAGCCCAGAAAAAGATGCCCATATAAGCGCTGCATAAGAGTCTGACATACCGATCAAAGTACCTAGCTTACTGAAGGCATTATTCCCATCCAGAGATTGCCAGATTGCCGACCAATTACCTTCAACCTCGTAAACAGATCCCGCAGATTCAAATCCTGTAACTAACAGACCCACAATAGTGACGGAGATCACAGTAAAGATGGGGAGTGCTGCATACCACCAGATTGGTTGTGCTCCCGTTACTGGCGAGAGATCTTCCATATTTGGTTCGTCTTCGCTCTGAGTGGCTGCTGGTGAGACTTGACCTGTAGTCACTGCTCTGACCTCAGCCTGATGCATCGGTCCGTAATCCTTGTCCTGAGAGATAATGAAATAGATAAATACTAATGTCAATATCGGATAGTATGAGTACTTCAGTGAAGCAAAGAATAGTGCATATGGAGTCTGAGTCTCAGCCAATCCCAACAGCGCCATACTATCACCAATATATCCAAGCTCTGCGCCGATCCAAGTAGTGATAAATGCTATTGCGGCAACAGGTGCTGCAGTGCTATCGACGATATAAGCGAGCTTCTCCCTACTGATTCTAAATTTGTCAGTCACGCTTCGCATCGTATTGCCCACGATTAGCGTATTAGCATAGTCATCAAAGAAGATCAAGATGCCAAGGAGCCAAGTTGTTTTTTGTGTGGACTTACGAGTCTTTGCAAATCTTCCAAGCTTGTTGACCACTCCGAGCATACCTCCATTCTTGGAGATCAAGGCGACCATAGCACCTATCATCAATGAGAAGATAATCACCGAGAGGTGGCTCGTATCAGAGAGTGCATTGATGATATAGGTGTCTACCGCAGTCATCAACGATGATACCCAACTCTTGATGCTCAGGAAGTTGCCGCCTTGGATGAGCATCACTCCTGACCAGATTCCGATGAAGAGGGAGACCAATACTTCTTTGATCAGTAAGGCGATGACTATAGTCAAGAGAGGAGGGATCAGAGAGGTCCAGAGGGGGATAGACTTGAGCTGATGAGATCTGGGATGCAGATGGATGAGTGACAGACTACGTCCAGCTTTGACGAAGTTGAGGCCATCTTGATTGATGGGCACGTTACCTTTACCTTGAGTGACGGTGATTGGAGTCGACTTGCCATTCACGGAGATCTCTAAGATGCCACTGAGTTTTGAGTCTAATTCAATCGTCCATTTGTCGTCTTCTAGACTCAGATATTGAGTTACTTTTATTTTTTTGTAATCTATTTGAGTAGTTTCTGCGTTACCTTTGTCTAAGGCTAATGTGTCTATTTGTGCCGAGAGGAGTTGGCCAACAGATAGGATTAAGATTAGTAACACCTTATTCATAATGCGTAGGAGATTATTTATGAAACAATGTAAAACATATTTATATCAGACTCTAATTTTATTCGTGATACTTTGTACGAGTCTGTATCCTTATCGGGGTCAGAGTCAGACCACTGGTCTAGCAGATATTCCATTTACAGTCAATGGTCAGGTGATTGCCGATCCCTTCACAGGTGGTACTCTAGCTGCACAGTACAATGAGATAGACCTCAATCTCGATGGTGTGATGGATCTTGTGCTCTATGATCGCAGAGGGCTGGTCTTGACAACATATCTGTTTGACACTGAGAGTGGAGACTATGAGTATAGACCTGAGTATAGAGAGATATTCCCAGAGTTGAGAAACATTCTATACGTCAGAGATTACAATATGGATGGGGTAGCTGACTTGTATACCGGTGACTTATTCAACAATTCCAATTACATGTCAGTCTACAAAGGCTCGATCGTCGATGGACAATATCAATGGGAAATCATCCAGCACGATGTCGAGATATTTCCCAATCTCTATTATGAGCAGAATGGCCAATTCAGAGAGGTGTATAGCTCGTTCGTAGACAAATCGGAGATTGCAGATATCGATGGTGATGGTGATCTCGATATCTTAGCATTTGATGATAGTGGAATCTCAGTGAGATACTATCAAAATATGACAATAGAAGAAGGGAGAGATTACGATGATCATTACTATAGATTGACAGACGAATGCTTTGGTAAGTTCATAGAGAGTGCTACTAGCTCTGCCATCTTACTGAGTGATACTCCAGAGGATTGCTATACCACACAGCTCACCGATAGTGAAGTAGACTTCCGTCATGCCGGGTCTACGGTCACCGCATTTGATGAGGATGGAGATGGTGATATGGAACTGTTGATTGGCGATCTGCTCTCTAGATCTCTCGTAAGGTTATACAATGATGGTAGTCCTACAGCTGCTTGGATGACTAAGGTAGATGATACATTCCCATCCTATGATCAGCCCACAGATATGCCAGTATGGTTGTCGGCCTTTGTCATAGATGTAGATCATAATGGTACACAGGATCTGATCGTTGCTCCCAATGACTTGAGCAGAGCTGAGAATATTAGCAACACTTGGTTATATCTCAACTCTAGTACAGAGAGATTTGACCTGACATTGGCACAAGAGGATTTCCTCAAGGATGCGACCTTGGACTTTGGTAATTATAGCTCACCCAAGTTTGCAGATGTCAATGCTGATGGATTGTTGGATATCGTGTGTGGATCGAGAGGTGGATATAACAATAACAATAATGATCAAGCGAGCTTACTCTACTTTCAAAATATCGGTACATCGGAGTTTCCAGCGTATGAGCTCGTAGACTCAGACTTTGGCAAGCTCAATCAGTTTTCGATTTCATCGATTGAATATCATCCAGCATTTGGGGACTTGGATAGTGACGGCGATATTGATCTCCTAGTCGGAGAGGGCAGTGGTAGCCTTTACTACTTGGAGAACACTGCTGGTCCTGATAATCCGATGCAATTGAGCAATGCTGTGGGTCAGTATATGGAGATCAGTCCAAGTAATTCGGGTGTCAGACCGGCTATCTTTGATATTGACAATGATGGACTCAATGATATCATCGTCGGTGATAGAAAAACTAATACCAATATCTTCACAGGACAGATAGGTTCACTGAATTACTATCACAATATTGGAAGTGTAGGCAATCCACTGTTCGATGATGATGTGCATGCTGGCGAGAATACACCTACACTCGGCAATGTCAACGGGCAGACCTCAGGTGAGTCCAGCGCTAGTGCAGCACCAGCATTCTACACGACCGATGAAGGCACTCTACTATTCGTAGGTACGAGAGGTGGCAATATCCAGGTCTATGGAGGTAATATCAATAACCCCTACCAGTCATATGACACCCTCAACCTCAACTTGGGCAATATCTATGAAGGTAAAAACAGTGTCGTCGATGTGGCTGATATTGACTCCGATGGCTATCTGGAGATGGTAATCGGTAATGAAAGAGGTGGATTGGCGATCTATAATACGACAATAGACGCGGCATCGGGAGAGATCTTCAGTAGTCTAGATCCTATAGTTCGCAAACCAGAACTCACAATATTCCCTAACCCTACCAAGTCATACATCGCTGTCGAATCATCAGATGTGATCAAGCATGTGACACTCATCAGTCAACTTGGACAGATACTGAGTACCACTGACGTAAATGCAAAACAAGCCAGACTGCAAGTCCCTCGATCTAGTCATGGTCCTATCTGTGCTAGAGTACACCTAGACTCGGGTACTGTACTGACCAAAGTCATTATAGTCATAGACTAAGAGAGCAGCAATCAATTCATTACGTTACTGAAGGCTGCCATGGTGTTGTCCTTTCTCGTCATTGTAAAGTACCATCGGGTCGGCATCTTTGCTTAGAGATGCAGTATGGCATCACTCTGATCAATGCGGCCATGCGATGAGATATTTCTTATTACCTTGTGCCAGTATCTAATAGAGAGAGAGCATGAGTTTGCTAGAGATTTTTTCAGTTGTATTTTCTTTGATTTTTTTGATACTTCTCATCAGACAGAATATCTGGTGTTGGGTATTTGGTATCGTCTCATCGATCTTGAGTGCCATCCTGTTCTATACGATTCATCTCTATAGTGAGTGTGTCCTCTATAGCTTCTATGCCATCTTTGGGGTATACGGTTGGATGGTCTGGGCCAAAAATGACAATACCTCATCAGACAATATCATTACACCAATCAAGGGGAGGCGATTACTCTTCTTTATTGCATTGGGCTTACCAATGTCACTCGGAGTTGGGTATCTCTCTAAGACATTTCTCAAGGATGCTGCGATCCCGTATATAGATGCTGCTACGAGTGTATTCGGTCTGATAGCGACCTACTTAGAAGCACATCGTTATCTGTCTGCATGGATATTTTGGATTATATTGAATTTTGCTACAGCAGTCATTTACTTTCAGAGAGGTTTGATGATATATGGTCCACTGATGTTGGTCTATTTTGTGTTTTCGGTAGTAGGCTATAGACAATGGAGGCAGCAAGTCTTAGTCATTGAGTGATGTCCCTGAGAGCTTATCTTCTACGACTTTGTCAAGTGCTATCTCGGCGAGAGGACGGCTATAGTGGTTGAGGTCTTCGAGCCTTTGGTTGATTACATCCTTGTCTTTGGAGTTGATTGCCTCATCGAGGAGTGCATTGAGTTCTTGGAGTTTAGCGATCTGCTCAGCAGAGAGCCATGACTTATTTTGCTTGACGAATTTGATATTGGAGTTGTAGACCATACGTCCTTCGGTCATTGCTTCTTGAGTGCTTCTGAGTTGGAGATCAGATTCTGCATTCTGTATTGATTCTAATAGCATTCTACCCATTTCTTCATCTGAGATTCCATATTGTGATTGGATTTGGATAGAGGTCTGTGTCTTTGATCGTTCTTCGGTAGCTTTCACTGTGAGTACACCATTGGCATCTAGTAGAAACTGGATTTCTATCTTAGGTATCCCTGCAGCCATCGGTGGGATATCCGTCAAGATGACCTCACCGAGCTTCCGATTGTGCATCACCATATCTCGTTCGCCTTGATAGACTGTCACTCTGAGCTTGGTCTGGCCATCCACTGATGTGGTGTAATTGCGACCTACTCGAGTAGGCACCTTACTATTACGAGAGATGATGGTATCCATGAGCCCTCCCACTGTCTCTATCCCTAATGAGAGAGGAGTAATATCTAAGAGCAAGAGATCCTTCCTATTGCCTGCAAGGATGTCTGCTTGGATGGCGGCACCAAGAGCCACTACTTCATCTGGATTGATCTGATCATAGATTGCCTGGCCAAAATAATCTCCGACCTTAGCTTTGATCCTCGGTATCCGCGAAGATCCACCGACGAAGATGACTTTGTCAATTGCGGATTTTTCGAGTTTAGAGTCAGTCAGTGCTGTCTGACAGGAATCTAGAGTCTTATCTATGAGTGGTTGGATGAGTTCGTTGAATTGATTAAGCGTCAGTTCTAGGTCTTTCTCTCCATATTTAGCGACAGCGATATCACTCTCTGTCAAGTCTCTCTTGGCTTGCTCTGCGAGTGGCTTGAGGAGATAGTTGTCAGTACTGTCCATCTGATAGACTTCCTTCCAATGCCTTACGATGAGATCATCGATATCGTCACCACCGAGGAAGGTATCACCATGTGTACTGAGTACTTCGAAGATTCCCTTATCTATGTAGAGAATAGAGACATCAAATGTCCCACCTCCAAGGTCATAGACTACGACATGCTGTGACTCTTCCATATCGAGGCCATTGCCATACGCAAGACTAGCTGCGGTGGGTTCGTTGATGATTCGGAGGATATCTAGTCCTGCTAGCTTCCCTGCATCTCGAGTCGCTTGTCGCTGTGCATCATTGAAGTAAGCAGGGACAGTGACTACAGCCTTATTGACACTCTTGCCGAGCAGTCTTTCGGCCTTACTTTTGAGTTCTGCAAGGAGCTTACTCGATAGCTGGATAGGATTGTAGTAAGTATCTCCCACTTTGACTTGGAGGAGCTTGCCTTCATCTTCGACATTGCCTACGATACGATAGCCAAGGTTATTGGTGTAGGCTTCGAGATCGTCTATGGACTTACCCATTAATCGCTTAGCGGAGTAGATAGTTCTTTGTGGAGCTGTGGAGAGTTTTTGTTTTGCTTCTGTTCCGATGATGACTTGTCCATCTTCTGCAAAGTGTACGACTGAGGGTACGAGTCCTCGTTTTCCATTTTCCGTAAGGATATATGGCTGACCATCCTTAATGTATGCTACTAAGCTATTGGTCGTGCCTAGGTCGATACCGACGATGACTGACTCCTCTTGTGAGGGAGCTGTATCGATCGTACCTGTGGAGAGGTTAATTGGAATTTTTGCCATACTACTACTATCTTAACTATTAGCTATCTTAGCTCTTATGAGAATGGACAAAGCTACACGATTGTTTATTATCCTAGGTGGATTTTTTATTGCAAATACTCTTCTGGCAGAGTTCATAGGGGTGAAGATATTTTCTCTTGAAGCTACGCTGGGATTTATTCCATATGATTGGACAGTATTTGGCGTTACTGGACTTGGCTTCAATCTCACTGCAGGTGTCTTACTTTGGCCTGTAGTATTTGTGATGACGGACATTATCAATGAGTATTACGGTAAGCGAGGTGTCAAGTTGTTATCTGGGATGGCGATAGGATTGGTCTTATATAGTTTTGCGATGATATACCTCAGTATCTGGCTCGAGCCAAATGGCTGGTGGAAGGATGTCAGCGGACAGGTAAGAGGAATTGACAATATGGATTTGGCTTATAATTCTGTCTTTGGGCAAGGATTATGGATCATCATCGGGAGCATGGTAGCGTTCTTAGTCGGTCAGATCTTAGATGTCACAGTCTTCCATCGTCTCAAGCGTCTGACAGGCGAATCAAAAATCTGGCTCCGAGCTACTGGTTCAACATTGGTCTCACAGTTTGTCGATAGTTTTGTTGTGTTGATTGTTGCTTTTTATATTGGGTCAGATTGGGATCTCTGGCGAGTATTGGCGATTGGCTGTGTCAATTATACATACAA
The DNA here is from genome assembly GCA_938001865.1 of uncultured Saprospiraceae bacterium. Lineage (GTDB taxonomy): Bacteria > Bacteroidota > Bacteroidia > Chitinophagales > Saprospiraceae > JAHDHH01. The sequence goes on from CALLAW010000040.1 coordinate 11,133, forward strand.
GTTTGTCGTCGCCGTAGCACTTACTCCAGTCCTCTATGTGGCACATGCAGTCATTGACAGATATCTCGGTGATGAAGCAGCTACTAGACTCAAATTACTCGCGGGTAAATCGTAACTTCGTGATCAAGTCTGCAAGATCAGACACTTAGTCAATAATCAATAAGAACTTATGGCATCAGCAAGCTTTACCAATACAATACTAATGGTCCGTCCAGCACAGTTTGGGTACAATGCAGAGACAGCAGAGAACAACGCATTTCAGTCAAAGCTGGATATCTCCAAATCAATAATCAAAGAGAAAGCAGTCTCCGAATTTGATGCAATGGTAGATCTCTTAGATCAACATGGAGTCAATGTGATCGTCATCGAAGACACCGCTCAACCACAAAAACCAGATGCAGTATTCCCCAATAATTGGTTCAGTACACACCCAGGGAGAGTGGTCTTATATCCGATGTATGCCGAGAGCCGAAGAGTAGAGAGGAGAGGAGATATCCTTGATCATCTCATCTCCGAGTATGGCTATGGCTGCATCCAGAGTTATACTCACAACGAAGACCAAGGTAAGATGCTCGAAGGCACAGGATCCATGATCTTAGATAGAGACCACATGATTGCTTATGCTTGTATTAGCGAACGGACAGACCAACAGCTATTCTTCGATTGGTGCCAGCACTTTGGCTATCGACCAGAAGCATTTACCTCAGTGGATAGCAACGATGGACTAGTCTATCATACCAATGTCATGATGGCACTTGGCCAACAATATGTCGTCGTCTGTATGGAGTCAGTCAAGAGTCCAACCGAGAGAGAAAATCTCCTCAATGCCTTTGCCGAAACGAATAAAGTCGTCGTGGAGATCACCTTAGATCAGATGAATAACTTTGCAGGTAACATGCTAGAAGTCTTGGATGGAGATGGCAATCCACTCTTGATCATGTCAAGTCGAGCATACCAATCACTGACCCCTGACCAAATCCAAACATTAGAGAAGTACACAAGAATACTAGCGCCTGATATAGGGACAATAGAGACGATCGGTGGAGGGAGTGTGAGGTGTATGATGGCTGAGATATTCCACTAAGTACGTCACAGAGATAGGATGTTAATGGTCAAGATTTCTAGTCATATTTGCTATCTTTATATTCGTAATAAATAATTATGTATTTAACTCAAGTCCAATTATGAAATCACTTTACACGTTTTGCATTATTCTATTTATCTCAGGATTAGCGTCTGCACAGTTGACGATCACTGAGATTAGTTACAATCCACCAGAGTCTAACACTGATAGCCTGGAGTATATAGAAGTACTCAACACTTCGGGGAGTCAACTTGATGTGACAGGATACACATTTACCAAAGGAGTAGAATATACATTTGATGGCATCCTTGACGCCGGACAGTATATCGTAGTAGCTGTCAATGCAGCGGCAATCCAGTCAGTACTGGGTGTCACAGCGGGAGAGTTTGAAGGGGCACTCACCAATGGAGGAGAAGAGATAGAGATCTCAGATGCTGCGGGTAATGTGATAGATAATGTGCCTTACTCAGATAGTGGGACGTGGCCATCCTCAGCGAATGGGACTGATGGCGCTGGTGCCAGTATAGAGCTCTGTGATATCACAAGTGACAATAGTGACGGCAACAACTGGAGAGCAGCAACCTCAGATACTGGAGCTACAGCTGATGGTAAGTCATACCTAGGTACTCCAGGGGCAGCGAATACAGTAGAGTGTATGGAAGTAACATTTATGGACGTATCGATAGAGGACGCTACTGAGCTTGATAGCAATGGGGTAGCAGTGATGGATGGTCAATCTGTGAGATTGACTGGTATCGTGCATGGAGTCAATCTTAATGCCGCTGGATTACAGTTTACGATAATCAACTCCAATAATGAGGGCATTGGTCTGTTCAGTGGCTCTGAGACATTTGGCTATTCAGTATTGGAAGGAGATAATATCACAGTCGAAGGGAACATCGGTCAGTTCAATGGATTGACTCAGATCAGTCCAGTGTCCATTACAGCTAATGGTGCAGACACTCCAGTACAGCCGAGATTAGTAACGACTCTTGATGAGAGTACAGAGTCATCGCTTGTAGTACTTGAGGGGATGATCCCTGTAGATGTAACTCAATGGACACCGGGTCAAGGGTCGGGGTTCAATGTAGATTTTAGTGATAATAACGGGAATGCGATCACTGTAAGGATCGATAACGATACAGATTTCTTTACAAGTCAAGAGAATTTTTTGGTCGAGGACTTAGAGTATCAAATTATTGGAATCGGTGGACAGTTTGACAATTCTGGTCCTGATTTCTTGGATGGATACCAATTGCTGCCTCGATATTTTGGAGATATCGACAATCTCACTCGTACACAGGATACCCAACAAACACTCAATGCTGACCTTAAGGTATATCCAAATCCTGTAGATGCGATATTGGGCTGGGAGTTAGAGTCTGTGGATCGCGTAGAGTCTCTCTCAGTACTCAATCAAATGGGACAGCAAGTCATCATTGCTGACGGTAATCTCTCGCAGATATCAGTAGCAGACTTGACAGCAGGATATTACATGATCAAGTTACAGACTGCAACACAGAGTTACTCTCAGACTTTCGTCAAAAAGTAGGGAAAGCTGATCTAAAGACTGCTAATCAGTAGAAGAAAAAAAGAAGAGCAACATGACATGTTGCCCTTCTTTTTTTTATGCGTTATTGACGCATGTGATACGTCTAGGTGATGCTAATTGATCAGAGTAGACTTATTGATGGGAGTAGTCGCATTTGCATGCAAATGCCAAATTATGCAAAATTGCTAGATACCACCTCAGCTCTTCGATTACCTGAGTAGTCATAGAATCCTTTACCAGATTTCTTCCCATTGTCACCGGCGAGCACCATATTTACCAAGAGTGGGCAAGGAGCATACTTCGCCTCCTTGAATCCATCATGGAGGACATCTAATATCGCCTTACACACGTCCAACCCGATGAAGTCAGCAAGCTCAAGTGGACCCATTGGATGAGCCATACCTAGCTTCATGATGCTATCGATCTCTTTGACGCCTGCCACACCTTGGTAGAGTGCATAGATCGCTTCATTGATCATAGGCATCAGTATCCTATTGGCGATGAATCCAGGGTAATCATTGACTTGTACTGGTACTTTGCCTAGATTTTGTGTTAGACCTATGATCGTATCTCGAGTGGTTGGGGTAGTTTTGTATCCATTGATGACCTCTACTAGCTTCATGACAGGTACGGGATTCATGAAGTGCATGCCTATGACCTTGTCAGGTCTCTGAGTCGCTGATGCTATCTTAGTGATGGAGATAGAGCTCGTATTAGATGCCAAGATACAATCCTCAGGGGCATGCTCATCTAAGATCTCAAAGATCTTCAACTTAGTCGCTTCTGACTCGCTAGCAGCCTCGATGACGAGATCGGCATTAGCTACTGCTTCTGCGATATTGGTCGATGTTGTGATGTTTTTCATTGAGTTATTGCCGTCATCTTCAGTGATCTTTTCTTTGGCGACCATTCTCCACAGATTTGACTTGATCGTCTCTAGTGCTTTGTCTAGGGCACCTTCATCGATGTCACAGAGATTCACTGAGTAGCCATTCATCGCAAAGACATGTGCTATCCCATTGCCCATCGTCCCTGCTCCTATTACTGTTATATTTTTCATGTATTATCGGTGTTACTTTGCACTGCAACTTTAGTATTTTAAGTTGAAATCTTCAGCTTCAAAATTAAGTGAAAATAAGTTACCATTACCCTTAGAAGCATATTACATTTGTCCAAACTAAAAATAGTCTCATGGATCTGATCATTGATGGAGGAGCATCTACCTATAAGTATGCAATCTATAAGAAGGGAAAACTCTATAGGGAAGATGAGTCAGTTGGAGCTAACTTCATGCATGGATTGGAGAGTGTCAGTTTCAGTGGAATCAAAGAGAAGAAATCAATAGAGAATATCTATCTATTCGGTGCAGGGATCAGAGAGACTGACGATAACTCTGAGCTCATAGCCTTAGTCAAGCGATCGTTTCCCAATCACAAGTCCGTCTATGTCAATAATGATCTAGAAATCGTAGCCCTCGCATTCTCAGATCAATCGGAGTGTATGGTAGGTATCCTCGGAACTGGCTCCAATGCGGCCCTTGCCAAATCCGGCAAAATGAAGAAAAATATCATTGCAGGAGGATATATCATAGGTGATCAAGGAAGTGGCTTCAAGATCGGAAAGAAAGTCCTCCAATACTATATCGAAAACCAATTCAGCCAGGCAGAAGAGAAGAAATTTCGCAAAGAATACGGCTATGACAAACTCGAAGTCGTAAAGGCAATCTACGCTTCTGATAATCACAAGAGATTCGTTGCATCGTTTAGCAAATTTGTCAATGTACTCAAACCCAAAACAAGGAAAAAGATATTGAGCAGAGAGTTCTATAAGTTCTTTAGGAATGCGGGTAAACAGATCAAAGGCAGCGAAAAACTACCATACAACTTCGTGGGAAGTATCGCAGCGGTGTACGAAAAAGAGCTCAGACAAGAGGCAAAAAAACAAGGGATTAAGATCAATAAGATTATCAAAAGTCCGTTTGAAAGAATCGATACAATATACTCTTATATCAAGGCTAACTTTTAAAGACTATGACAGAGATAAAAAAAATAGGTGTATTTACATCGGGTGGAGATGCTCCCGGGATGAATGCTGCCATCAGGGCAGTAGCAAGGACGGCTTATGGTCATAAGTTAGAGTGTGTAGGGATATATAACGGGTATGAAGGGATGATGGAAGGGAAGTTTGAGACTAACCTGAGAGGTAAAATCGCCAATATCATGCAGCGTGGAGGGACTATACTCAAGACTGCTAGAAGTAAGGAATTTATGGATCCCGAAGGGAGAGCCAAAGCGTATGAACAACTCAAAAATCGAAATATCGATGCTCTGGTCGCTATCGGCGGAAATGGAACGTATACCGGAGCAATGAAGTTGGGTCAAGAGCATGGTATCCCTATCATAGGTCTGCCGGGTACGATAGATAATGATCTGTATGGAACGGATTATACGATTGGATTTGACACCTCTATCAATACAGCAATAGATGCAATAGATAAGATCAGAGATACCGCTGATAGTCATAGTCGACTCTTCTTCGTAGAAGTCATGGGTCGTCATGCAGGATATATCGCCTTACATACAGCGATTGGGAGTGGTGCTTACTCAGTATTCTTACCAGAGACAGACACTCATATCCCCAATTGGGTATCAGCCCTCAACAAAAAGAGAAAGAAACTCTTCAATATTGTCATCGTCGCCGAAGGAAACAAAAATGGCAATGCCAATGATATCGCCCAGAAAGTAAAAGACTCAGGGTTTGAGAGAGATGTAAGAGTCACTGTCATCGGACACTTACAGAGAGGTGGATCTCCAACTTGCCAAGATCGAGTACTTGCGAGTAGACTCGGATATCAAGCAGTCAACTGCTTACTCCAAGGAGATCAAGGGGTGGCTCTCGGTATTGTCAACGACAAACTCCAAAAAACTCCCTTCAATGATGCCATCTACAAGACCAAAGAACTCAACACAGATCTGCTCGATATGATCGAATTATTGTCACTGTAGGATGTGGCGTAATCAGAGGGTGATACTATCAGAGTAGGGGAGTGTGGTTCCAATCTGATGAGTATCTTGTATCTCACACGGAGCTTGCTGTATTTTGCTATTTGTGTAGATCTTTATTTACTGCCTCTTGAGCTAGTAATCCAGGAGCATTACCATTGACTCACAGAGTAGCAGTATAGCCAAGATGGGTCCACCCAAGATCAATATTGCTAAGCGTTACACTATCTGTCTACCGATAGCTCTGAAGAATGGTGCCCATTTAAAGGAATTCATAATCTTAATATCCTCTAACAATGTCGTATTACCGTCGAGAAACTTTAAGATCAATGGTGTCTCGACCTTGCGATACATCGTATCGAATATCCATGGACCGATCTTGTTTTCGACTTGGAGGAGATCAAGGAGGAGAGTATCCATCATCCTATGACGCTTATTGAAGAGTTTGTAACTCGGCACTCTGTGAGCTTTAAGATTGGCAATGACCTTACTCACATAGTACTCGATATACTTGAAGGCATATCCACTGCTAGGACGTACCCAAGACCCAGCCGTACCTATCTTAGTCAAGGTTGCTGAGTTGTCCTGATGGAATGGAAAGTTGCTCATCGGGATCATCCCTTGCTCGGTATGATGTACTTGGTATGGATCTTTACTTATAGTATCGCTGATGTATGAGTGGATATGTGGGATATATTGATTCATATCCAGAGGGAGTTGTGGAGTGAAGAGTGTGTACTCTACGAAGGCTCTGCGAGTACTCATAGGCAAGATGTAAAAGAATGCTGTATTCTCCTCCTTGCGATATTGGAAGTCCATCATGGTAAAAGAGCTTGGGTCAAATACGTCTTCCTGAAACTCCACATCTATTCCTATAAATGGTTGATAGACCATTGCAGAGTGTTGGATGATCTCTTCATAATCTTGAGTAACCCTACTGTCAAAGCAGTGATGCACAGCATATGTATCAGTGTGAGTCTTGATTACTGCTTTGCTCTCTTGAGACAGTTGGACATCGGAGACTCTTGATTGGATCCAAGTGACCTGCCCGGCAGCTGTAAGTACTGATTTGGTATGATTATAAAAGTTGATCGAAGGCAATAGCTTGTATGTATAGCTGTCAAGGTTGAGTTCATTGATATCGCCTTGTGAGTTGACAAACTTTCCTCTATTCCACCGATGTGTGATTAGCTCATCCCATAGACCGTCACCTTGCTCCCAATAACATAGCGTCTTGTCATTGGACTCCTTAGAGTCTTGATCAATGATGAGGATCGTCTTCTCAGCAAAGAATGGATCGCTTATCAGTGCTAAGGCTAACTGCATACCAGCGATACCACCACCCACTATACCATAATCGAAGGTATGTCCTAAGTGGTTACTCATATCTGATGTGTGATTGGTAAGGAATAGTATTGATTACGAAGATAGCTATTCTCATGCAAATGAGTCTTGTATCAGTCTAAGACCAGGGAGCTGAGTAGAGAGTCATTAGTCGATGCTATGCTTGATCTCCCCATCGATAAGTATCTATCTCTATGCCCAAGTGATCAATGATACGATCGACAACTGTCATGGCTGCATCATTGAGAGTCTGAGGTTGAGAGTAGAAGGAAGGGATGGCTGGTATGATTGTCCCTCCAGCCTCAGCAATTGTTGTCAAGTTGCGGAGATGGATCAGTGAGAGTGGGGTCTCTCGAGGTACTATGATAAGCGTACGCCTCTCTTTGAGTATTACATCTGCAGCTCTAGTCATGAGATCATTACTGGTACCTGTAGCGATGCGACTTACGATCCCCATGCTTGCGGGACATACTACCATCGCAGTATAGCGAGCTGACCCTGAAGCAAACGGAGCAAAGAAGTCTGATTTGTCATAGAATGTAAAGTCAGGATACCTCTCTTTGATTTCGGTATTGCCGCATTCTAGTTTCCAATTCAGAACAGCATTTTCACTCATGACAATACCCACAGTTGGATTACTTGGATGTTGGCTGAGGGTGTCTAGCAGTAATTTAGCATAGATACTTCCACTCGACCCACCGATTCCGATTACAATTTTTTTATGCGGTTGCTTCATAAGTTATACGACTTCTGCAACAGTGAAGATGCTCCCCGTTACGAGTATTAAATCATTCTGACTGGCAGAAAGTTTTGCAGATGCAAGAGCTTTTCTCAATGATGAATAAGTTTTTCCATTTAGTTGATACTTGGAAGCTACTTCTTTGAGTTGATCTGCGGGCATTCCTCGAGGGATATCAGCTTTGCTGAAGTAGTACTTCGCTTCAGTCGGGAGTAATGAGAGTACTTGATCAAGCGGCTTATCTCCAACCATTCCGAGTATGATATGGAGTCTATTGTATTGTATAGATTTGAGGTGTTGGACGATCTGAGTGACCCCTTGGACATTATGTGCTGCATCTGCATAGATGAGAGGTGAGTCAGAGAGGCGTTGCCAACGTCCCATATACTGAGTGTTACTATATAGATTTTTTATCCCATTGATAATATTCGTCGATGTTATACTGATGTGATCATTACGATGGAGATAAGTCAGACTGGCAAGACTTGTCGTAAGATTGTGTTGGAGATATTTTACCTGGAGTAGATCATTGAGCAGTGACTGCTCATCTGATGAGATAAGTGTATTGTGATCTGAGAGGTATGTTGATGCCCAATTTATTTCAGCATCAAGAGATTGAGCTTTGAGTGTGAATACCTGTTGGACTTCTTCTTGATATTCTCCGATGATGACAGGGACTTTTTCTTTGATGATTCCTGCTTTTTCGTTAGCGATCTCAGGGAGTGTCTCACCGAGTGTGGCTTGATGATCATAACCGATATTGGTGATGATAGATAAGAGGGGAGTGATGATATTAGTACTGTCTAGTCGACCACCCAATCCAGTCTCAATGATACAGATCTGTGCCTGCTTGTCAGCAAAATACTGAAAGGCCATGGCTACTCCTATTTCAAAAAATGAAGGGTTGATAGCTTGAATCGTAGCATTGTGTCTCAGTGAGTTGATAAACTTGATGACATAAGACTTTGGGATCATTATGCCATTGAGCCTTATCCGTTCTCTATAGTCCTTATAATGAGGAGAAGTGAACAGACCTACAACATAGCCAGCTTCTTGGAGTACCGATGCTATGATATGTGAGACCGTACCTTTACCATTAGTGCCTGCGATATGGATACAAGTCAGATCCTTCTGGGGATTGCCGCAAGCTTGCATTAGTCGGGTGATATTGTCCAGATTATATTTTAGTGCTTTGGGGCCTACCCGCTGAAACATCGGGAGTTGCTGATAGAGGTAGTCTATGGTCGCTTGATAGGTCTTCAATGAGTATTACTTATTATTTTGGTTGTCTAATCTTGATGTGACAAGTCAAAGATATGAGATATTTTACACCTGATTACTGGCTGATGCCTTACTCAAGGTAAATCCAAATGTGCTACCTACACCTACTGTACTTCTCACTGAGATCGTCTGATTATGTGCTTCTAAGATATGCTTCACGATACTTAGACCGAGGCCACTTCCTCCAACTTCTCGATTCCTACTCTTGTCAACTCTAAAGAAGCGATCGAAGAGATGCTTGTGATACTTCTCTTCTACACCTATCCCGTCATCCGAAATCTCTATGAGGATAGTATCATCCATATCGTACAGACCTACGCTGGTAGTTCCATTCTGTATTCCATATTTGATCGAGTTGATGATAAGATTAGTAAGGACTTGCCCTATCGAATTATTATCACCATAGACCATTTGGTCTAAGAGTTCCTCCGTTTTGTATCTAAATTTGATTCCTTTCTCTTCTGCTTGGAGAGTCAGATCATCGATGACACTATCTATCAAGTCTTTGATGTTAAATGACTTGAATTTGAGCGGAGGACCATCAGTCTCGAGTGATGTGATATAGTCGAGGTCATTGATGATATTGTTCAGTCTTTCTGCATTGTTTGCTGCTTTTTGAAGATACTTTTGGAGTACCTTCTCATCATACATACCTCCCTCTAGTAGTGTCAAGATATATCCTTGGATGCTAAAGAGTGGAGTCTTGAGTTCATGCGATATATTGCCGAGATAGGTTTTTCTGTAATTCTCCAAGCTTTTGAATGTTTCGAGCTCTTCTGCCGTTGTCTTTGCCCAGTTGACGACTTGCTTATTGACCTCATCAAGTGAGTTAGATTTATAGAAGTCTTTGTCCGATAAGTTAGGATTGCCGCCAAGCTTAGAGGAGTTGATGACCTTGTAGATGACCTTGATCCTCTTGTAAATATATCTCTCCAAGAAAAAGTACAAGATAATGTAGGCGAGCACAAATGTCAATAGCGCAATCACTAGATAGGTAGCCACTGAGATATCTACTGATTGGGAATAGTATGAGATGACTCCAAGTATTGCGATATTTACAGCTGTCAGTACTACAGAGATACTGAATGCAACTTCTCTAATTCCGTATTGTGATGATGCCATTAGTCATTGCTAAATTTGTAACCAACACCTTTGAGAGTATAGATATACTTACTTCCGATTTTTTCCCTAAGTTTTCTAATGTGTACATCTATTGTACGATCTCCAACCATGACATCAGTACCCCAGACTTTATTGAGTATTTCTTGTCGTTTGAATACTCTACCTGTATCTGATACCAGTAGAGCTAAGAGGTCAAACTCTTTTTTCGGTAGGTTGATCTCTTTGTCATCTATTGTGATCGAGTACTTGCTCATATTCACTTTAAATGTATCAAACACGATATCTTCTTTTTCGTCTGTAGCAACATTTTTAGGATGTCTTCTGAGTATAGATCTTATCTTACTCTTAAATACATTGGGCTTGATCGGCTTAGTGATATAATCATCACCACCAGCGTCAAGGGCTGCTACTTGGGTAAATGATTCAACCCGAGCTGTCAAGAATGTGATGAGTATATCTTGCCCATTATTGGCAGCTCTGATGGTCTGGCAGACTTCGATTCCATCCATCCCTGGCATCATGATATCTAGTACGATCAGATCTGGCTTAAACTCTGGATACCTCTCGAGAGCTATTGGTCCACTCAAGCAAGTCTCTACGTGGTATCCTTCACTTTTGAGATTGTAGCTCAGTAACTCTAAGATGTCTTCTTCATCATCTACGATAAGTATCCGGTAGTCTTTGTTTTCCATCGTGCTGGTTGTTGAGTCTTCTATTTGTAGCCTTTCTCCGATTACGTGTATTAGATTAGCTTCGGAGAGAGTTTGATCCAATCGTCACGCTGTCTAATGTCCGTATCAGAGTGGTATATATGTCCTAATACACTCAAGGTTTTTTTATAGTTCGAGATTATTCTGTTTTTATTATTTTTTGGCTATCGATGAGTCTTCCATCCTCAAAGATACTTGACAGATAGATGCCAGCGCTTAACGAAGCAAGATCAATGTTCGTACTGACTGGGTCGATGAGTTGATTGATCAGTGTCCGACCAGTGAAGTCAGTGATGATAAGCCTGCTATTTTTGGCTTGACCAGAGATCTGTATCCAGTCTTGAGTCGGATTGGGGTAGATATGAATCTCTCGATCATGACTGATATCTTCTACGTCTGAGATAGCCTCTTCCAGCAGTCGGAAGTTATCAAAGAGCATATAGTCAGAATCTTCGAGATCAGGAAGAGTGAAACTTGCCGAGCCAGACAGAGCAAATGCTGTAACGGTAAGGATGTCATTGAAGCCGACAGGTAGAGAGATTTTGTGAGTCTCCCAGACATCGTCGCTACTCGTACGGATTAAGTATGGTTCCATTCCAGGGATATCTATGGAGACCATATGATGATATGGGACATCTTGATTCTGTTCCACAAGACGAGTCTTTGACAGCATTTCGAATCGAAACTCTGGCTCTTCCATGCCTATTGTATTGGTGCAGAATTGGATGTTTTTCTTCTGATAATTGCTATCATAGAAGTCTTGAAGGTCAGGACAGTTAATGAAGCTACTTGCACCCGATCTACCTGCGATCGCAAGTACTGTATTGTTTTGGTATGTAAGTACTGAGTCTGTTGTGGCAAATGTAGATCCTGTAATGTAGAATTGTGGGATAGCACTCTCTTCTAAGTCATCTAGATAGCCGTCGGTGATCGTAGATGGACTGATGATATCGGGAGTCAGTATCCTATCATTAGTGTCATCTATGTCATTCTCATATGTGAGAGATACTGCATTCACCTCTAACAGGTCGATCTGATCTTCATTGACGAAAATGGTAGATATCCTAGACCGTCCAGGCGCTAGGTCAAATGGGACATTAATCTCGATTTGTACTGTTTCGAATGGTGTTTCGAGGTTTATTCCGATGGATTCGTTTTGTGGTATTACCTCACAGCCATTGTTCAAGATATTAACTCTGAGACCTTCGACACTCTCGATATCGCATTCATCATCTAGTCGCCAGAGGACTTCTCTGAGTAAGAGATCACTACCGGATCTATCGTACATGATAGCGGAGATCCCCTCTCTATTGTTGAGATTGTTTCCCTCTATATGACCATATTCCAAATCTATATTGATTCCGACCCCAGACTCCATTGGGAAGTCCAATGGAATATCTAAGAGTAGAGAGTCACCTGGAGCAAACTCTAAAGGCAATAAGACATCTAAGGTGTTGAGGATGCCGCCAGATGTGAGTATGATTTCGACATTAGACTTGTCATAATTCAGTCTACCTACATTACGTACTATTAGAGTTGTCGTCTGCTCTTCGCCTGGGCAGAGATAGATTACATCTTCTGTCACTTCGAGACTGAGGTCATAGTCATCTATGGTAGGGTAGAGTCCTACTGCTAACCATGCTTCGACTATAGCAAGATACTCGGCACTCGTTTCACCCCAATAGTCTTTGGCTACCTCAAGGGAACTATACATGGCTTCGATATATGTACTATTCTCCGTCAGATAGCCTATCTGCATCCCATAGACGACGTCTAGAGTCTTTTCAAACCCCAACTCTGGGATATTGAAGGAGTAATCTACTTCATTGATTCCAGTCTGACCCTCCACCAGTGTATAGAACCAATAATTCAAAAGTCCACTATTGCTATGAACCCCACCATTATCTCCAGCACTGTAAAACCAAAAATCTCCATCATAGAATTTTGGATCATTTCTTTCATTTGGGTCACTCATAGATCTGAAGATCCCAGCATTCTCATTGATCCTAAATCTATTGCCGATAAACCAATCAAAATTGTCAAAGTCAAATGCAAACTCCAATGACTTCCCTATAATGTCACTAATTGCTTCATTGAGAGCTCCTGATTGGTTGCGGTAGATAAGACCAGAGCTGAACTCCGTAAAACCATGTGCAAACTCATGACCTACTACGTCTAAGGTAGTGAGTGGATCATAATTAGCACAATCACCATTACCATAGTGAGTAGCTATTCCATTCCAATAAGCATTGACAAAAAACTTCCCTGCAATATTGTTGATACAGATAAGCTCACCACCGATACCATCTACTCCTTCCCATCCAAACATCTCATCCATCCAGTCATAGTATCTACTTGCACAGTAGTGGGCATCTGTACTTACCTCAGTCTGCCAATTACCATCCCATTCCCATTCTGTTGAGTCGTTTTCAAATTCTCCATATCCGTAGTCATAGTCATTGTCTCTCTCTTGCCCATTGATGGTGACTATACCAGCCCCCCTTGTCGTATCTCGCAGAATATACTTCCCCTGAGCTGTCTGCTGAGTGATGATTGACTGTTCACCATAGTACTTTGTCTGAGCATTAGCTGGGGTAGATTGGTGCAATATTTTATTTTCTACATAGATCAGATGTGCTGTCTGAGCATCGATGTAGAGTATCTCTCGGATTGGTACTTGTAGGTTGTCATTGTTCACTTCTATTGCAAGAGCTGTCCGATAACCTCCACCTTGATCAGGATAGGCTCTACTCATGATGACAGTATCTGAGGGAGTGAGTCTCACTGCTTCGGTATAGCGATCATTTGCGATAGATTTGATTTGATCATCTGTAACATTTACCTGAGTGGTCGCTGCCAAATGTGGAACAATTACACCAGTGCCTTTCTTGAGTAGGCCACTCTTGCTATGTAAGGTATACACTGCGCCTTTGACTAGGTGGTCATTGTGGTATTGTTGATACTTAGATCTTGTCCACCCATAATTGTCAACAAATGATCTGAGGGGTTGCATCTCATCTGCGTCAGTCAGACCGAGCTCCGAACTATACTGAGCAAAAAAGAGAGCCTCAGTGGTCACTCTAGAATCAACGCCGATGCTTTGACTAGTAAGTATATTGCCCAAAGTGAGATGAAGAATTACCATGGACAGGAATATGTACCTATACTGCATATCAAGTAAGTTTAAACTGTGGATAAGTATCAGTAAGGTAATCAATTCCCCTCAGATTACATATAACTAGCCCAAATAAAAATAGCGACTCTATCTTAGAAGACAAAGTCGCTATTTTATTATGTTGGTGTTATCTCAGAGTTTTATGCAAGCACTTTCTCTACTATAGCAGCTGCTTCTTTGAGTAAGATCGCAGAGTGTACTTCTAGTCCACTTTCGTCTATGATAGTTTTAGCGATATCTGCATTTGTTCCTTGTAGTCTTACGATAATAGGGACATTGATATTTCCGATGTTTTTGTATGCATCTACGACACCTTGTGCTACTCTATCGCATCTTACGATCCCTCCGAAGATATTGATCAAGATTGCTTTTACTTCTGGATCTTTCAAGATGATTCTAAATGCTTGCTCGACTCTTGCAGCATTCGCTGTACCACCGACATCTAGGAAGTTTGCTGGCGACCCTCCAGAGAGTTTGATGATATCCATCGTTGCCATAGCTAATCCTGCACCGTTGACCATACACCCGACATTACCATCTAGGTTGACATAGTTGAGAGAGTGCTTTTTAGCTTCTACTTCTGTCGGATCTTCTTCGTCTTCATCTCTTTGCTCGGCGAGTTCAGGATGTCTGAAGAGTGCATTCTCATCTAGACTGACCTTGCAATCTACAGCTATGATCCTGTCATCTCCAGTCTTCAGACATGGATTGATCTCAAACATACTTGCATCTGATCCTAGGAAAGCTGCATAGAGATTGGCAATGAACTTAGTCATACCTTTGAATGCCGTCCCCGATAGACCTAGGTTGAAGGCTATTTTTCTTGTTTGGAAGCCAAGCAACCCTTGGTTTGGATCTATGTATTCTTTGAGTACAAGATCTGGTGTTTTTTCTGCGACTTCTTCGATATCCATTCCACCTTCAGTGGAGTAGATGATGACATTTTGTTTCTTCTCTCTATCCATGAGGATTGAGATATAGTATTCTTTACATGCATCGAAGTCAGGAGCATATACATCCTCAGCAATGAGGATTTTTCTGACTAACTTACCTGGTCCGTCTAGTCCACCAGCGGTCTGTGGTGTCTTGAGCATCATCCCCAAGATGTCATTAGAGACTTGAGTGAATTCTTCTTTGTTTTTTGCTAATTTCACTCCGCCTCCTTTGCCTCGTCCTCCAGCGTGGATCTGAGCTTTTACGACGACATATTCAGTGCCAGTATCTGCTCTGAGCTTATCATAACCACTGCTTGCTTCTTCAGCATTATTCGCTACTTCTCCTCGTTGTATGGTTACTCCATATTTTGCTAGGAGCTGTTTTCCTTGATACTCGTGTAAATTCATATGGTTTGTTTGTACTTGATAATGAGATTATGATTTATAATATCTGATGCAAATGTAATAAAGTTATTGCTTAACCACTCTTTGAGTTAACAATCCATTTTCACTTTGGAGCTGCACGAGATAGATTCCTGGTGTATTTGGTAATTGTAATTGCAATGCATTTGCTCCAGCATGTAATGTTTGGAATTGAGACTCGATGAGCTTACCTGTTACAGTTTTGAGTGTGATATTTAACGATTGTAAGTTGTCAGATGAGATTGCAAGAGTAATATCTGTAGACCCTGCCACAGGATTAGGGTAGATGTCAAATGAAGAGATGCCTGCTATCTCCTCTACAGATGTGACCGCACTTCCAGTATCAAAGATGACTTTTGAAGATTTGTAACAAGCTGATGTTTCATTAAATGGATGTACAAACCATGCATATTTTTTGTTTGCTTCGAGATCAGTCACCCAGAGATTTGGACTGTCTGTGATATACTCAATCTTAGTCCCGATAAATACATCTTGGATTTCTACGAGGTATCGATCGGCATGCTCTATTGCTTCCCATTCAAAGTATACTGAGTTATATGCATCCACAAAATCCCCAGTTGCTGGGAAGAGTTGAGTTGGTGCTGATGTGATTTCGTTGGTATTAGGTATGTATGTGCTTCTGATCTGTGACCTTGATGGAGAGTTGAAGTCAGCATGCATTACTTCAGCTTGTTGCTCTGTGAATGCGTACTCACCACAATCTGGGAAATAGTCCATCATATTGTTTTCCATTGGTACTAATTGATCTCCGAATAGATCAAAAATATTAGGAGTCAGATTGCAGTTAGCGATAGATGTGCTATTGTCACTCGAGAACCCAAAAAGATACGATGCTGGCGTATCACATAATCTATCGCCAGTGAACTCACAATTTCTAGCTCTATCTACCATTTCAATTTCTCTATTTGTGCCAGGTACTACTGAGAATTGAAGAGGATTGCCATGCTCGTTTACACTATATGGTGATGGTTCCCATCCAAAGAATGGATGCATCAGACTAAAATAGTGACCCAACTCGTGACTCAATGTACTTGTACTATCTAACACCTCTAGTTGTCTCATTACTAAGAAGTCAAAATTGGGGTCATAGTATCCAAGCGTAGTCCCTACGCCACCAGCTTGATCGACATTCCCAACAATAAATACATTGACACTTTCATCATCTGCAGCATTATTCATTGCAGCTTCGGCACCATTACTCCAAGGTTGGCTAAATGCTGCGCTACTATTTAATGTTGCAAAGTCTCCATTGATGTAAGGGACGATATCAGAGAATTTACCGTAATCTTTACCAAGCTTACACATATTGTCGAGTATAGATGTGATCGCCATGTAAGACGTCCCATCTGTCCTGCCTACTCGGTGAAACTTTATTGGGGTATATAGCGGATCTCCAGCTCTAGTTTCGACTGTATTAGCTGCAATACTCGCTTTGTTAGCCTCTATTCGCTTGATTAATGGTCCATGGTCGGTTGTGCATTTATGGAATTGTCCATAGAGTGTACTACTCAAGGTAAAGATGATGATGATAGATAATAATCTCATTGTGATTTTTTACTTTAATTGATAAGTGTGTATTCCTGTGATGAGAGTGAGTGAGTTAGACTCCTCTCTATCTGCTAGCAAATATAGGTGAATAACAATTCACAGAGAGTAGTTTAAGCGACATTGTAGGAAGTTATCACTTCCTGTTGTTCTAAAAATATTTATGATCAAATTTTAGATTTCTATTTCTTTCTTATAACCTTTGTCGTCCTTTATGGTTTACTCTTACATCTTACAATTTATCAGAGAGTTACAGAAACAATAGGTATGAAAAAAATTGGAGTACTATTAGTCAATTTAGGGACACCTGACGGTCCAGATAGAGGTGCTGTATATCGTTATCTCAAGGAGTTCCTGACAGATGGTCGTGTCATTGATTATCCTTGGTTGCCTCGTAATCTCCTCGTGAGAGGGATTATTGCCCCTTTCCGATCAGGCAGTAGTGCTAAGTTATACAAGAGACTCTGGACTCCCGAAGGATCACCCCTCAAGCAATATGGATTTGTCGTAAGAGATAAGTTGCAAGAGAGTCTTGGTGAGCAGTATCATGTGGAGTTAGCGATGAGATATCAGACTCCTGACTTGCCCCATGCTCTTGATAATCTCAAAAAACTCAATGTCTCTCAGATTATAGTCATTCCGATGTTTCCACAGTATGCATCTGCGACTACTGGATCTGTCCATCAAAGAGTGATGGAGTTAGTCTCTAAGTGGCAGGGGATCCCAGAGATTAGTTTTGCTAACTCTTATGCCAATGATAAGTATATTATCCAAGCTTTTGTCGATAATGCGAAGAAGTATGATATAGATTCGTACGACCATTTTGTTTTCAGTTTTCATGGAATTCCACAGCGCCAACTTA
Source organism: uncultured Saprospiraceae bacterium (assembly GCA_938001865.1). Taxonomy (GTDB): domain Bacteria; phylum Bacteroidota; class Bacteroidia; order Chitinophagales; family Saprospiraceae; genus JAHDHH01. The sequence continues at coordinate 28,928 of CALLAW010000040.1, forward strand.
CTAAGGCCTGCCATAATGATCACTGTCTCAAAGTAGAGAACTGTTGCAATGAACTCGTCGATGCCAACCAATTTTGTTATTCTGCGCAGTGTCATCAGACGGCTTATGCTATTGTCGATCAGCTCAACCTTCCTAAAGAAAAGTATACTGTCTGCTTTCAATCACGATTAGGGTTTGAAGATTGGACTCAGCCGTACACAAGTGATGTACTCGAGCACTTGGTCGAGAGTGGCAATAAGAGAGTATTGGTGTTTTCGCCAGCATTCGTAGCAGACTGCCTTGAGACGACTATAGAGATTGGTTATGAGTATAAAGAAGAGTTCGACGAAGCAGGGGGAGAAGCACTAGACTTGGTAGAGAGTCTAAATGATAATGATCTTTGGATCCAATCTATCAAAGAAATGGTACTACAGCGAGCTATTTTAGCCTAGCAATAGGATCGGTATTTCCTCGGACCACTTGATCCAGTTCCACTAAGATCTCAGAGTCTACAGGGATGATAAGATCCACACGAGACCCAAATTTGATGAAGCCATATTCATCTCCTTGATTCAGTTGGTCTCCCTCTTTGACGGTAGTAACGATTCTTCTCGCCAGAGCACCTGCAATTTGCTTAAGCATAATGATTGCACCAGTCTTACTTTCTAATACTGTGTAGCACCTTTCATTTTCAGTACTCGATTTTGGATTCCAAGCTGGCATATATTTACCATTGTAATGGGTTACTTGCTTTACCTTACTTGATACTGGGGCTCTATTGACATGGACATTGAGCGGTGACATGAAGATTGAAATCTGAAGTCTTTCTTCTTTAAAATATTCCTTCTCCATAATCTTCTCGATGACTACTACTTTGCCATCTGCTGGAGCATAGAGGAGAGTATCGTCCACTTTCGGAATATCCCGATTTGGGTTTCTGAAAAATGATAGGATGAAAATAAAAAATCCAAGTGCTACTAGAGCAATCAGTGAAGTGACACTCGTCGGTAAATACGCCACGCTTAACCCAACGATGCAAGAAAGAATAAGAAATACTAATATGATGGTAGGGTACCCAGTTTTGTGGATCATTGTATTGAATTAGACCGCAAGATAGTGAGTTATTACAAAAAAAGGTCCTGCAAAGATAAATCCATCAAATCGATCAAAGTATCCACCATGACCAGGGATCAAGTTGCTCGAGTCTTTTACGCCAAATGTACGCTTGATTTTAGATTGGACCAGATCACCATACGAGCAGGCAAGCCATGTGATTATCCCCAATAAGATTACACCAAAGGTATCAATGTCGATACAAGAGTAAGCCCAAATGAGTGAGCAGACTAGTGCCACTAATCCTCCACCTAGCAACCCTTCAATTGTCTTTTTTGGAGAGACATTTTCTAAGAGTTTTCGTTTCCCAAAGTTTTTCCCAAAGTAATAAGCTCCAACATCACTTGACCAGATCAGTGTAAAGTATAATAAGAGTACAGGATATGATTCTGTTACATCTACCATATAATTTGCTAGGATACCAAGACACATCCCAGGGTAGATCAATGAACCAAAGATTAGTTGAGTATTAGATAGTGTCAATCGTGGAAAATAGAGAAATACAACATATGCGATACATTGAATAACGACCAAATAGGACAACCAATCTCCGATTGGATTGAAGAATCCTATGACACCACCAATCAAAGAAAGAACAAATACAGATTGTCGCGATATTCGAGATGCTTGAGCAAAGAACGTAGATAACTCATAGCTACACAGTAACAAGAGTAAAGCTAAAAATATCATGATGAATGCAGACGGTGAAATCGATACCAAAATACACCCAATACCGATGAGCAACCCACTAATGACTCTCAAGCTACTATTTGGAAGGTTTTTTAACTGCATGATGTCTTATCTTGATGTAGCTTTGTAACTTTATTGACATAACTTATCCAATCGATCTCACTCATATGGCTGTAAAATTAAGCGTAAATATTAACAAAGTTGCTCTTATTCGTAACTCTAGAGGGGGCAACCTCCCAAACCTCAAACAAGTGGCCATTGATTGCGAAGAATTTGGCGCTGATGGTATTACAGTCCATCCGAGACCTGACGAAAGACATGTCAGATATAGCGATCTTCCAGTATTGAAAGAGTGCAATACCACAGAGTTCAATATTGAAGGTTATCCAAGCGAACAATTCTTAAATCATGTTAAAACAGTTAAACCACATCAATGTACATTGGTGCCTGACCCCCCTGGAGTATTGACAAGCTCAGAAGGTTGGGATGTACTTAGACATAAGGAGTTGTTAAGTAGAGTAATTGCCTCACTCCAAGATGATGGGATCAGAGTATCTTTATTCATGGAACCTGACGCTAAGCAGATGAGCTACGCTAAAGAAGTCGGAGCAGATAGAGTAGAGCTGTACACGGGTCGATATGCTGATAACTACCATGATGACAGAGAGTTAGCCGTCGCTGAGCATGTGGGAGCAGGCAGAGAAGCTAACCTTCTAGGACTTGGTCTCAATGCAGGACACGATCTTAATCTAGATAATCTAGCTTACTATTGTCAACAGGTACCTGGATTACTAGAAGTCTCTATTGGGCATGCATTGATTACAGACTCTCTCTATTATGGACTGCAGAATACGATAATGATGTATTTACAGAAGTGTAAATAGCTCAATCTAATTTGTAACAATGTAGGCTAGCTGACGATCTGTCACTATTAACTTTTCATTTAAATATTTAATATTTTCTTAACTTAGAGTTAATGTTCTATATTTGGCTAGACAATGAATAGACTTAATCACTCTATTTGCCAAATTGTAACGAAATATTCATTAGTTAACTAAATTATTTTATTTGTATGAAAAAACTATCACTATTGATGTTATTGCTTGCATTCTGTGTTACGCTGGGACTCTCTCAGCGGACTGTATCAGGTGTAATAGCTGATGACACTGGCGAAGCTCTCATTGGAGTTAATGTCATTGAGAAAGGTACCACTAACGGTACGATTACTGATCTTGACGGATCATTTTCATTAAATGTATCTGATGCAGCTGAGATGCTCGTTGTGAGTTACACAGGATTTGCTACTCAGGAAATTGATATTTCTAATGGGTTGAACAAGGTTTCGGTAACTCTTGCAGAAGGTGCAGTATTAGATGAGATCGTAGTTACTGCGGCTGGTCTTGAGAAGAACAAAAGAACACTTGGTTATGCAGTGCAAAATGTAGATCCTGAAGATATCTTATCTTCTAAGGAGGTCAATTTTGTAGATGCACTTAACTCCAAGGTTGCTGGTGTATCTGTTGTAAGTAGCTCTGGATCTCCAGGGGCATCATCTAATATCAGGATTAGAGGATCTATCTCTATTAATGGATCTAACAGTCCATTATTTGTTGTAGATGGTGTACCTATCGACAACTCTTCAGTAGGTACAGGTGCTGATCCAGGATCTTCTGCAGTGTCAGGTGTTGATTTCTCCAATAGAGCAATTGACTTAAATCCCAATGACATAGAAACATTGACTGTACTCAAAGGTGCTGCTGCGACTGCACTTTACGGTGTAAGAGCTGCCAATGGAGCTATTGTTGTTACGACTAAGAGAGGAGAAGCTGGCAAGCCAAGAGTTACATTAAGCGCTACATACGGAGTCGATGATGTAAATAAGCTTCCACAAAGACAGTTTACATATGCTCAAGGTAGACCATTAGGCGGAGTGCCGACTTGGAGAGGTCCTGAGACACTTGAAGGATTTTCATGGGGTCCAGAAATCTCAAGCTTAGAGTTTGATGGTGATGCTGATTACCCTTATGATTCAAGAGGTAGACTAGTACCTATGGGTGAAGGCAATGGAGTAGCAGCTGAAGCTTATACTCCATATGATTTCTTCGTAAGAGGAAGTACTTATGATCTCAATGCCAGTGTATCAGGCGGATCAGATGCATTCAAGTACTTCATGTCATTTGGTAGACTCTCTCAGACTGGTATCATTCCAAATTCAGAATTTGCTAGAAATTCATTTAGAGTAAATACTAACTCTCAGATAACTGACAAGCTTGATGTTGGTGTAGATATGAATTATGTAAACTCTGGTGGAACTAGACTACAAAGAGGATCTAACTTGAGAGGTGTAATGCTAGGACTACTGAGAAATACACCAACATTTGATATAGGTGATGGATTGACAGGTCAAGCTGCAGCAGATAATGTAGGTTCATATGAGTTGCCTGATGGTACTCAGAGATCTTATAGAGCTGGTATCTATGATAATCCATATTGGGTGGTCAATAAGAATCAGTCATTAGATGACGTAAATAGAGTGATTGGAAACGTAAACTTCGGATACCAGTTAGCACCTCAATTGAGACTAGGATATAAGTTGGGTCTGGATACTTACAGCGATGGAAGATTAGATGCTGAGGATATTGTGCCAAGACAAGGAAGTACTACTCCTTGGGGAGCTGGAGCTGTTGCTCAGCATGACATCTCTAACAGAGATATTAACTCTGATTTGACATTAGCATATAATAATCAAGTCTCAGACAATTTTGGATTTTCTGCATTAGGTGGATTCAATCTTTTTGATAATAACTATGCAAGAAGAACTTCTAGAGGAACAACGCTTGCATCACCTAACTTCTACCATATCAGTAACGCTGCAGACATCCAAGCAGAAGAGATTATAGATAGAAAGAGAATACTAGGACTCTATGCGACTACTGATTTTAACTTTGGCGAGTTCTTATTCTTGAACTTAACAGGACGGAATGACTGGTCTTCAACGCTTCCGGCAGCAAATAACTCATATCAGTCATACTCAGCGAGTCTCGGATTTGCATTTACTGAGTTGCTAAACTTAAATTCAAACTTTTTGAATTATGGTAAGTTGAGACTCTCAGCAGGAAAGGTTGGACTTGATGCCAATACATTTGTAACAAATAATGTGTTTAATCAGGCATCAATCGGTGGTGATGGATTTATCACAACGCTTGATTTCCCAGCTCTTGGTACAAGTTCTTTTGAGAGAGACGTGCAATTAGCTAACAATGCGATCGTTCCAGAGTCGACAATATCATTTGAAATCGGTGGAGAGTTCAAATTCCTCAGAGATAGATTAGGTGTTGATGTTAACTACTTCAATGCGGAGTCAAGTGATGTAATCATTGCAGTGGAAGTATCACCAACAACTGGTTATACCAATGCAGTACAAAATGCAGCAGTTATTACAAATGAAGGATGGGAAATTACTGGATATGCTAACCCTATCCAAAGAGAAGGATTCAGATGGGATACAGAAGTTAACTTTACAGCAATGGAAAATACTGTTGAAAGTCTTGCTGAAGATCTAGAAACTGATTTCTTAGCTGGATTTACAAGTACATCAGCTAGAGCAGTAGCAGGTCAGCCATTCTCAACAATCTACGGAATTGGATTCCAAAGAAATGATGATGGACAAGTGATTGTTGGTGCAGATGGGTGGCCACTTGTAGATGCTACACCTAAGGCTATCGCTGACCCTAATCCAGATTGGACAGCTGGTTGGAGAAACTCATTTACATTTAAAGGAGTGACTGTTTCAGGATTGTTAGACATTAGACAAGGTGGATCAGTATGGTGTGGTACTTGTGGTATCATTGACTATTTTGGTACTTCTGCTCAGTCTGCGGAAGAGAGAGATGATGTCGTTATCTTTAATGGAGTAGTGAATACAGGTACAGCTGACGAACCAGTCTATGTTGACAACAATACACCTGTTGCATTGGCTGATCCTACAAGTGCAAATGGTCAAAACGATTACTATAGAGTAAGATATGGTTTCGGTGGTATCGCTGAGATGAATGTATTTGATGCATCATGGGTAAGATTGAGAGAGTTGACTGTAGGATTCAGTGTGCCAAGTGAGAAGTTAACTGGAATCGAAGCAGTAGATGTTTCTCTTTCAGGTAGAAACCTTTGGTTGAAAACTGAATATCCTGGAATTGACCCAGAGACTAACTTATCTGGTGACTCTAATGGATACGGTCTCGATTACTTCAATAACCCAAATACACGTAGCTATTCTGCTACTGTGAAACTTTCATTCTAATTACTACAAAACTTATAAAGAAATGAAACAAACAAAATATATAATATTATTAGTCATAGGGTTATTGAGCTTTAGTGCTTGTACTGATACCCTCACTGAAATCAATACAGATCCTTCAAGATTAACAGAAGTTGATCTGCGATTGATGTTACCAGAGGCAATTGCTCAATCATTCTTCAATGAAGGAGGTAATCAAGCTAGAGTAGCTGGTCTTATCATGAAGCAATTCGAAGGTCTTGATGCTCAGCAGATAGATTATGGTAATTATAACATTGCTGCCAATGCGATGGATAACTACTGGAATTTTGGATTGTATGCAGGATCACTTAGAGCCTGTCAAGCGATCATAGAGAAGTCCGAAGAAGTTGGATCTTCTTCATTCTATGCTGGAGTTGCCAAAATATTAATGGCAAATCAATACGGAATAGCAACATCAATGTTTGGTGATATTCCGATGACTGAGGCGTTAAGAGGAATCGAGTTTTTGCAACCTTCTTATGATTCTCAAGAGTCAGTATATGCTGGAGTACAGTCTATGTTAGATGAGGGGATTGCCGATCTAGCTTCTGCTGAAGGCTATGCTGGTGGTGACCTTGTATTCGGTGGAGATGCTGCTAATTGGATAGCAACAGCTCATGCTTTCAAAGCAAGATATTATCTTCAAGTATCTAAGAGAAGTGCTACAGGCATGTCTGATGCACTTGCCTCAATAGGTAATGCATTTGCAGATGCTAGTGCACAACCCAATCTTACATTCGATGATTCTCAGATTGGTAATCATGCTCTTGCAAAATTTGGAACTGAAAGACCTGGAACATTAGGATTCCATCCTGACTTTGCAGCAATGCTTACTGACGATCCTAGAGGGAGTTCTTACTTCTTACCAGATACAGTAGAGTCTATGATCTCTTACCAATATTGGGGATTTGACAACCTTGTGTGGGCACAAAACAATGCAACTCTACCACTCATCTCTTATGTCGAACTCAAGATGATGGAAGCTGAAATTACAGCAGCAAACGGTGGCGATGCAAGTGCTATGCTTGAAGAAGCTATATTGGCATCTATGGCAATGGTAGGAGTAGAAGACGGCGGATATGCTGCGGCTAATAGCAGTCTGTCTGGCATGTCATCTGATGAGGCTATTGAGAAGATTATGACTGAGGCTTATAAGGCGTATTACGGATTCAATTTCCATGGGACATGGTCCAATTATAGAAGAACGGGATATCCAGCAATTACGCCACAGAATAATGAAGCAAATGGATTGAATCCAGGTGGACAAGTACCTAGAAGATTCCTCTATGCAGATTCTGAATCAGCAACTAACTCAGCAAATCTAGAAGCTGCACAAGCTGCGCAATCTGGAGCTCTACTCAATATTGACGTGTGGGCATTTGAATAATAGATTGTAACTTTTTATATGTTAATGTTCAGAATCATATCACTTATTACAGGTTTAGTCTTTTGCCTGAGTTATAACACTCAAGGTCAATTTACTGAAGTCAACTCTACAGTGTTGAAGCAAAATCCTGATGACTTGGTCAATTATCAAGCAATGTCTACTTACGGCTTGAATACGTTTGACTTAAGGGATTTCACACCAGATGGTTCGCCATACTATGGTGATAAGTGGTATGATGGTACGCTTGTTTTATTTGATGACAAAGAGATTAAGTGTCCAATGTTGTTTGACGTTGAAGATCAAGAGTTCTTTATCCAACTCAATGATGAAATCTTCTTACTCCCTAATGGTGTAGTCAAGAGGTTCCAATTGGGACCTGATGAAGACGGGTCGCAAACCTCAACGACATACTACAGCATGTCTACTTCTAATAGTGTGATCTATTATGAATTGCTTGGAAAGCAAGGGGACATATCTCTTATCAAATTATTTGATGTGAAGATAATAGCACCCAATTACAATCCAGCAATTGATGTAGGCACTCACAAGAAGACTTATGTCAAAAAAGAAACTTTAGCTCTGATGGACAAGAGTACTTTCATTGAGCTAAGGAAGCCAAGAAATAAAACATTTAAAAAGTTTAATAACACTGCTCTACAACAAGCCTTGAAAAAAGGCAATGTAAGTTTTGATGATGAAGAATCAATTCTTGCAATTTTAAATAACAATTTTAAAAATTTATAAAATGAAAATAAATAACATTTTTTCAGTAATGATGATTTTCATGCTACTGTTAGCAGTAGGGTGTCAAGATGACCCAATTATTGACAAAGCTGAAGATACACTCTTTGAAGAAGGAGGTGCAACTGTTGCAGCTACAGCTTCAGGAAACGAATTCAACTTAACTGACTATTTAACTGGTCAAGATAATGTTCCAGTTACTTATTCAGTAACGACTACAGGTGAGGATGTTTCTAGCCTTAACTCTTTTATCTCATATAATGGAGGTAATGTAAACAGCTTAACGGATTTTGAAAGCTTTCCTTCGGAAGGAAGTATAGATATTGTTCAAGCAGCACAAGCTTGTGGGATTAATCCTGATGATTTGGTAGCAGGAGATTTTTTCACAGTGAGTTTTGATAATGTAACTACTGATTCTGGACTATTTGCAACGGGTGCTGGATTTAGAATTGACGTAGTAGAAGTATTCAAATCGGCACTAGCAGGAGTGTTCGACGCGGTAGTTACATCTACTAATCAAGCAGCTGGTATTGGTTGGGATGATTGTGCAGGTAACGAATGGACTGGATTAGTTGAATGGGAAAGACAACATACTCTTCCTGAAGATGATGGAATTTACAGAGTATTGACTACAGCTCCAACTACTGAGGTATTTGAAGACGCATCACATGGTGCTTACTATAGCTGTTATGGAACAGATGCACAAGCTAACCTGCCAAATGGTGATCTTAGAGTCACTGATACAGATGGTGTACTGGCAATTACAGGAGCATCTCAATGGGGTGAAGTTTATGCTGTGACTGATGTTGTAGTAGATGGCACAGTATTGACATTTAACTGGACCAACGATTATGGCGAAGGAGCTGCAATTCAACTTACTAGACAAGATGGTGTAGATTGGCCAGCAGACCTTTCAAATTAGGAAGGATATTGTCAATCTAAAAAAGAAGATAATGGGAAAGTCGTAATGACTTTCCCATTTTTGTATTTAGAGTTATGAGACTTTGTTTTTCAATAATATTAATTTTTTCATTTAGTTATTTAAACTCACAATTTACGGTTGGGACACTTTATCTCGATAGCTTGCTTGTGCAAGATGGACATACTCTATTCTATCCTAACAACCAATCATCTGTATATTTAATAGACAATTGTGGAGCACTCATCAATGAATGGAAACTGTCCGAAGGAAGCTTTGCTGGAGCTGTAGCAAAGATGGACTCTCATGCTAATCTGTTTGTAGCTAGTGCTAACAGTACTTTAGTCAATCAATCATCTTTTGGTGCGGGAGGAGCCGGTGGTGTCATTGAAAAGTACGATAGAAATAATACTTTAATTTGGCGACATATAGCAGCTGATTCATTACAAAGACAACACCATGATTTTGAAATACTCCCTAATGGTAATATTCTATACATTGTGTGGCAGAGGCACTTTTTGGATGAGATAGTTTCAATGGGTTTTGATACAGTAACTCACCCTCAAAGAGAAATATGGTCTGACTCGGTCTTAGAGTATGACCCACTATTAGATCAGATCGTCTGGCAGTGGAACTCTTGGGACCATATTGTACAAGACTATGACGAAAACTCATCAAATTACGGAGACGTTTCACAATCATTGGGTCGCATAGATCTCAATTATCAAGATTATTCATTTGGTAGACAAGACTGGTTACATAGCAATGGAATTAGTTATTTAGAAGAGAGAGACCAAATTGTTCTTTCTGTTCGTAATTTCAATGAAATCTGGATCATTGATCATTCAACAACCATTGAGGAGGCAGCTACAAGTGAAGGTGGTGTGTCTGGCAAAGGTGGAGAACTACTCTATAGATGGGGAGATAGTAATACCTACCAAGAAGATTCTTTTGATGTGCAAAGAAGAAGCTTTTGGCAGCATGATCCAGATTGGGTATTGACAGATAATGGTGAACAAGGCATTTTGTTTTTCAATAACTTTTTAGATGAAGAGCGATCCGAAGGTCAATTAATACTCCCTGTATTTGATGCCGAATCCCAAACATATCAGCTTGCCCAAGATTCTACAGAGTACCTTCCTTTACATCCGATAGAGACTTATAGTCATCCTCAACAAGAGAAAACATTTTCTACTGCTGCTTCGTCCATTCAGAAATTACCAAATGGTAACATTCTCATGTGTGCAGCTAGGCAAGGACGCATCTTCGAGATCACCATGGAAGGCAACTTAGTCTGGGAATACTTAGTACCTCTAAAAGCCGGTATTCCAATAGACCAAGGTTTTGAATTGAGTTTGAGCGATAACTTCACTTTTCAAGCTCATAAATATCCGATCAGCTACTCTGATGAGTTTATTACAGATAGTACGACGACTATTGAGGTGGGTTCTTTACCAAGCTACTGTGATCAAATATCTAGCAATTCGAATTTTAAAAATCATGATCAGATAGCCACTATTCAGCCAAATCCAATATTAGATGAGGTGCTGAGAGTTGCTGTGAAAGATTCAGTTGATTATTTTGATACAGGATACGAAATATATACTCTGAGTGGATCACCCTTATTAAGAGGTGTTTTTGACCACGATCTCACTATAGATGTAAGTACTCTTGAAGCAGGTATCTATCTGTTGCGATTGCAAGGAGAGTTATTGAAATTTGCAAAGCTTTAATTGACGATCAACTTGAGAGTATATTGTTCATTCTTGGTGGTTACTTGAATCAAGTACAGTCCTGCATTGAGATCGTCTACTTTTACTTGAGTTCTATATCGACCATCTTCTGATTTTTTTAGATCAGAGGGAAATAATCTAGTTTCTGTTATTGATCGACCTGTCATGTCTAACAGTTCATAACTTATAGGAATAGTATCACATTCGAGATTGATCGTCGACTTTGGAAGAGTTGGATTAGGGTAGATTCGGATTGATGCAAACTCTTTTGCTAGATCTTTATCAACAGAGCGATAGATTACATTACCAATATACTTCTTAGGGCTTACAAGTTCAAAGAATCCACCATCATCTACCATTGCAGTTGTGTCCACATCGGTTTCTTCATTGATCGTAAGATAAGTGGTGTCCTCCTTTATGTAATAGAGACTGTCTACCACAAGATTGGAGTAAGTGTCGACAGTTTGTGCTGTATTTGGCCAGTAGATAACCAAGCTATCGATAGTCTTCGTAGTTCCGACGCCAAAATGCAAAGTTTTACTACTAGATGAACCATGGCTATTACCGCAAGAGACTTCTTTGAGTATCTGATCGTCTTGATGATACAGCTCTACATTTGCACCGCAGGCACTTTTGTTTGCAACAAGCCCCTCTAGCTTGACTTGTACCCAATGCATGGAGTCAGCTATGGTTGTGTTGGATTGGTTTTGGTAGATCTGTGACGTCATTTCGCCATTGATGGGTATCCTCATCACATTGACAAGGATATCTTGATCTCCATCATTATCATAGTCACTTATTGCTACACCACGACCCGAGTGGATATTGTCTAATCCTGAGACATCTATCGTCTGCTCACTGAATTGAAAACCACCCAAATTTTCATAGAAACGATCTCTATCATTAAAGCTTGAAGGGAGAAAGGGTGGAGCAGGAACGTATCCATTAGCTACATAAAGGTCTTCATACCCATCGTTGTTGTAATCTAGAAAAGCTGCTCCCCAACTGATACTGAGCTCACCTGGGTTCTCACTATTATTTGCACTCGATGCTACAGGATCAACAATTGTATGTAAGGTATCTGACTTGTTTTCGAGTAAAATGTTGCTTCCAAAGTTAGTGATATAATAATCCATATCAAGATCATGGTCAAGATCTGCCGCAGCCATCCCCATCGAATAGATTCCATCATTGAATCCATAATCTTTAGTTTGACTAAAGAAAGTACCGTTTATGTTCATTAGCATCCTATTTGGCACGACATCATTGCCAAAGTCATTGCAAACAAGTAAGTCAATGTCCCTGTCTCTATCAAAGTCGGTTGCCATAGCTGATAAGGTGCAACCTTGATCTTCGTCGGTGCTCAGATAGAGGTCAGTGACATCCTGAAATTGGAAATTACCTAGATTGTGATAAAGTGAATTGGGGTAGCACAAATGATCATAAGCAATGATCACATTATCTTCATCTCGGATAAAACCGGGTTCGTCTACATAATTGAGTACGTAGATGTCCAACAAGCCATCATTGTCAAAGTCTACCAGCACCGCACCAGACGATTTTTCTATGGTATTGAATTGCAACCAGACATCTTCGTATTCGTTATTTCCTTTATTGAAAAATAAAATATTTTTACTCAGAATCTCTCCAGATCCTATAGTTGTGACAAAGATGTCCTCCCTTCCATCATTGTTAAGGTCCCCCGTTACGACACCTGTTGTATAGTAATTTGCTGTAAGCCCTAATCCAGAAAAAAAGCCTGCCTCTTCAAATTGTCCATCATTGTTAATCAATAACTGATCTTTATTGGTCCCACTGATCAGATAGATATCGTCATCTCCATCATTGTCAGAGTCAAAGAATGCACAACCACCACCATTAAAGTTGCTATGCTTATTATAGTGGTTTACTCCGATGCTCTGTGCAACTTGGACAAAGTGAGTCGACGTTTGGCTATGACCAATAATCGAAAATGACAAAAGATTGCATATCACAAACATATTAAATATATTTGCCATATGTATTTGAACGAATTCATCCAATATATCAGTCAGCAGAAGAGATACTCTAATCATACAGTTATTGCTTATCGTAAAGATATTCAACTTTTGCAAAGTTACCTGACAGAACAATATGAGATTGATGATTGGTCCGTTGTGAACTATCATCAAGTCAGATCTTACGTAGTTACACTCATGCGTGAGGGGATCACTGAGAAAACAATAAATCGTAAACTGTCCTCCATTCGATCATTTTATAAATATCTACTCAATAGGGGATATGTTGACACTAACCCGACGGCACAGATAGTAGCTCCGAAGATTCCCAAGAGATTACCCTCATATCTTAAGCCAACAGAAGTGGAGCAATTACTAGATCAGATTGTGGATTATACCTCATTTGAATCGACAAGAAATAATCTATTGATGATAACCTTGCTCGTATTAGGCTTGCGACGTTCTGAGGTCATTGGCATGAAAATGGCCCACGTTGACCTATTGAGAAGTACGCTGACTGTACTAGGTAAGGGTGATAAAGAAAGGAAACTGCCACTCTCACAAGGATACATCAAGCGATATCAAAATTATTTGCTAAGACGAGAAGAGCAAAACCCAACACATGATTTTATCTTTATCACCAACTCGGCAAAACCACTATATCCAAAGTTTCTTTATAATCTCGTGAAATCGCAAATACAGAGTGTCAGTGCTCTAACAAAGAAATCTCCACACGTACTGCGCCATACATTTGCTACATTACTCTCCGATAATGGTGCTCAGATAACCGCAATCAAAGACTTACTTGGTCACAGCAGCCTTGCTGCAACACAGATCTACACACATTCTTCCATAAGAGCATTACAAAATGCTTACAGCAAAGCACATCCAAGATCGTAAATTATTAACAGTCAGATATTTATACGTGGTAAGTAAAATTTATCTGTTTTTTAGATAATTTTTATTTCATAAATCAAAAATTACACTTACTTTTGCATTCGCTTTAATGAAAGTTTGCCGATGTAGCTCAGTTGGCCAGAGCAGCTGATTTGTAATCAGCGGGTCGGGGGTTCGAATCCCTCCATCGGCTCTTTTTTTTGATAAGATTAACAGGTGTAGGGGATGCGCCGAAGTTGGAGAGTCGGGACAGACTGTAAATCTGTTGTTTAGGCTGAATAGGTTCGAATCCTATCATCCCCACATTATAAAGGAGAAGATGCGGGTGTAGCTCAGTTGGTAGAGCATCAGCCTTCCAAGCTGAGGGTCGTGGGTTCGAGTCTCATCACCCGCTTTTTTTTATTAGGTTTATCTAATTAAATAACTAATATCACTCAATTGAGTTTGCTTCTATGGAATGAAGTGTTGGGCAAGTAGCTCTAGATATAAGTTATAAATAGTATTGTATTAAGGATTTAACAGAATTGAATATTAACATTTAAAAATTTATCTGATGGCAAAGGAAACGTTCGATCGTAGCAAACCACACGTGAATATCGGAACTATTGGTCACGTCGATCACGGAAAAACAACGCTTACAGCGGCTATTACTAATGTATTAGCAGACCAAGGACTTGCTGAGAAAAAAGATTATTCTTCTATCGATGCGGCTCCTGAAGAAAGAGAAAGAGGTATTACAATTAACACTGCTCACGTTGAGTATGAGACAGCTAACAGGCATTATGCCCATGTAGATTGTCCAGGTCACGCCGATTATGTAAAAAACATGGTTACGGGTGCTGCTCAAATGGATGGTGCAATATTAGTTGTAGCCGCTACTGATGGACCTATGCCACAGACTAGAGAGCATATCTTACTCTGTCGTCAGGTAGGTGTTCCTTCAATCGTAGTATTCATGAACAAGGTAGACCTTGTAGATGATGAAGAGATGTTGGAATTAGTAGAAATGGAAGTAAGAGAACTATTGGATCAGTACGAATTCGATGGTGATGGATCTGCTATCGTTATGGGGTCTGCTCTTAAGGCACTCGAAGGTGATGCTGATGCAGTAGCTAAAATCATGGAATTGATGGCAGCAGTAGATGCACAGATTCCTGAGCCACAAAGAGATGTGGATAAGCCATTCTTGATGCCAATTGAAGATGTATTTACTATTACAGGTAGAGGTACTGTTGCAACTGGTAGAATCGAAAGAGGTGTAATCAATACAGGTGATCCTGTACAGATTGTAGGAATGATGAAGGATGATGAGAAGCCAATCGAATCTACAGTTACAGGTGTTGAGATGTTTAGAAAGATTCTCGAAAGAGGTGAGGCTGGTGATAATGCTGGTATCCTTCTTAGAGGTATTGATAAGTCAGACATCAAGAGAGGTATGGTAATTTGTAAGCCAGCTTCTGTGAATCCTCACTCACATTTCAAGTGTGAAATCTATGTATTGAGTAAGGATGAAGGTGGTAGACACACTCCATTCTTTAACGGATATAGACCACAATTCTACTTCAGAACAACTGATGTTACAGGTGATGTAACATTGCCTGGAGGAGTTGAGATGGTAATGCCTGGTGATAATGTCACTATTGAAGTGAAGCTTCTTAATAAAATTGCAATGGAGAAAGGACTCAGATTTGCAATTAGAGAAGGTGGTAGAACAGTAGGAGCAGGTCAGGTTACTGAAATTTTAGATTAATTCGTGCTTGTAATTTCTCCTAATAAGAGAGGTTATAGTAGCTCGTTGAAATACAACATGTAGATTATTAAGCACCCTTTTTTGGGTGCTTAATTTTCTCATATAAGGGAAGAGGTTTTCTTATTGTTGTAATCAATATCAAAGAGTCCAATGCGAAAGCTAATATCATAGGGGAGTAGCTCAGTTGGTAGAGCGGTGGTCTCCAAAACCATAGGCCGCGGGTTCGAATCCTGTCTCCCCTGCAAATAGAAAGAAATAGTAGATTATGAATGACATAGTATTATACGTGAAAGAGAGCTACAATGAGCTTCTGCATAACGTAACTTGGCCTACATGGTCAGATTTGTTAAGAAACTCAAGAATTGTAATTGTTGCTACAATTCTAATAGCTGCGATCATATTCATAATGGATTTTATAGCAAAGACCTTCACTACAGGTATTTATAACCTTGGAATTTAATCCAGCACTTACCTAGAACAGTATGTCTGAAGAAAATTTAACTGGCGAAGTAACAAGGTGGTATTCACTCAGAGTGATCTCTGGTAAAGAAAAAAAGATCAAAGAGAGAATAGAATTAGAAATCACTCGTAATAAGTGGTCTGATTTCATTCCTCAGATTCTTGTTCCTTCAGAGAAGGTGTACAAGATTAGAAAAGGGAAGAAAGTTATCCTAGAACGAAACATTCTGCCAGGGTACATACTCATAGAGGCAGTACCAGGGAAGTTTAGCGGAGAGATGATAACTACAATATCAGGAATGCCAAATGTGATACACTTCCTCGGAAAGAATAATCCAATTCCGATGAGACAAGCTGAAGCTAACAGAATGTTGGGTAAGGTAGACGAAAGTCAAGAAGTCTCAGAGGCAATGATTGAGCCGTACATAGTTGGTGAGACCGTTAAAGTCGTTGATGGACCATTTAACGAATTCGTCGGAGATGTACTTGAAGTAAATGAAGAGAAGAAAAAGCTTAAAGTCATAGTGAAAATCTTTGGTAGAGGTACCGAAGTCGAGCTAAACTTTATGCAAGTAGAAAAAACATAGATTTTAATATTTTTCAAAATAGTTAGAGAATGGCTAAAGAAGTCGATGGCTTTATCAAGTTACAAGTAAGAGGAGGGTCTGCTAATCCTGCTCCACCAGTAGGACCTGCATTAGGTGCTAAGGGTGTAAATATCATGGAATTTTGCAAACGATTTAATGCAAAAACAGAAGAAAGCAGAGGTAAGTTATTACCAGTTGTAATTACTGTATTCAAAGACAAGTCCTTTGAGTTCGTAATTAAGACTGTACCAGCTTCTGCACAGATTCTTGAAGCAATCAAACTCAAAAGTGGATCATCAGTACCCAATCGTGATAAGGTAGGATCGATATCTTGGGATCAGCTAAAGGAAATAGCAGAGAACAAAATGGAAGATCTCAATGCATACAAAGTAGAGTCTGCAATGAGAATGATCGCAGGTACTGCAAGATCGATGGGAGTAACAGTAAGTGGTGTTGCACCTTGGGAGGCGTAAGCCACTCAGAAACTTTGAAGACACAATATTTTCATTATAGGGAGCTAAGTTAAATGCTTAGCGTGGACCTTTAAATTTTATAATACAATGGCAAAAATTTCTAAGAAAAGAAAAGAAGCCCTAGCAAAAGTTGACCAAGACAAACTTTATGGTTTGTCTGATGCAATGGCTCTAGTCAAAGAAGTGAACTGTGCTAAGTTCGATGCTTCTGTAGACTTGCATATCAGACTAGGCGTGGATCCTCGTAAAGCTGATCAGGCAATAAGAGGAACGGTAGTTCTTCCTAACGGAACTGGAAAATCAAAAAAAGTACTCGTCTTATGTACTCCAGATAAGGAGAAGGAAGCATTGGATGCTGGAGCAGACTATGCTGGACTCGATGAGTATGTACAGAAAGTACAAGGTGGGTGGACAGACATAGATGTTGTAATCGCAACGCCTAATGTCATGGCTCAAGTTGGTAAGATCGGTAGGATATTAGGACCTAGAGGTCTCATGCCTAACCCTAAGACTGGTACAGTGACACAGGATGTTGCGAGTGCGGTATCAGATGTTAAAGGTGGTAAGATTGCTTTCAGAGTGGATAAGTATGGTATCATACATTCACCAGTAGGTAGAGTATCGTTTACAGCAGATAAGTTGTATGAAAATGCAAATGAATTGCTCACAACGATTGCAAAGATGAAGCCTTCTTCAGCGAAAGGAGTCTATATGAAGTCAGTCTCAGTCGCTAGTACGATGAGTCCTGGAGTCAAGATAGATCCGAAGGAAATTAAATTATAACCTCCACCTATATTAAAATATCGATAGCATGAATCGCGAACAAAAAGCGCAAGCAATAGAAACACTAAAGGAGAAATTTGCAAGTTCATCTTTCTTCTATATCACAGATTCTTCAGCACTTAATGTAGGTCAGGTAAATGATCTTAGACAAAAGTGTTTTGAGAATGACATAGAAATGCAAGTTGTCAAAAATACACTTGTAAAAAAAGCTCTTGAAGAAACAGCAGCTGATAAAGGTTACGAAGGACTATACGAAGTACTTTCAGGTCCAACTGCATTGATGTTTAGCAATGTAGCTAATGCACCAGCTAAAGTAATCAAGGAATTTAGAAAGTCTCATGATAAGCCAGTCATAAAGGCTGCTTACATTGACTCTGATATCTTTATGGGAGATGAAAGTTTAGCTGTATTGGCTGACATGAAATCCAAAGAAGATTTACTCGGAGAGGTTATTGTATTATTACAATCTCCGATCAAGACTGTTATTGGATCACTCAATTCAGGTGGTAATACGATTGCAGGTCTCGTCAAAGCTCTCCAAGAAAGAGCTTAGACACACTAGTTAAGGCTTCCAAGCTTAAACGCATTATTATATATTTCTTAATAAGCATTTAAAAATTTAATTATACATGGCAGATTTAAAAACATTAGCTGAATCATTAGTAAACCTTACTGTAAAGGAGGTAAGTGAGTTAGCTGACATCCTTAAGGATGAGTACGGTATCGAACCAGCAGCAGCAGCAGTAGCTGTAGCAGCAGGTGGAGGTGCAGGTGGCGGTGCAGCCGCAGAAGAGAAAACTGAATTCGACGTAGTGCTTAACTCTGCTGGTGCAGCTAAGTTAGCAGTTGTCAAGGCAGTGAAAACTCTCTTAGGCGTTGGACTGAAAGACGCAAAAGATTTAGTTGACGGAGCTCCTGGCGTTATCAAGGCAGGTGTACCTAAAGCTGAAGCTGAAAGTATTTCAGCTGCTCTTACTGAAGCTGGTGCTGAGGTAGAATTGAAGTAATTTCGTTCTATCTTGCTAATGGCAGAAGTAAAAAGCTAAATACGTAAGAATCAAACAGGCTTAGTGCTCAATACGAGTGCTAGGCCATGTTTTGTTCTATTAACGTAGTAATTATTCGTTCATCTGAAGAGTAAAATTAATTATGACAAAAAATCCGTCACTCCAGAGGGTTGACTTTGGAACAATAAAGCTTCCTGAAAACACTCCAGATTTATTAGAAATTCAACTCAAGTCTTTTCAAGAGTTCTTTCAACTAGAAACAACACCTGAAAACAGAGGAAATGAAGGACTCTTCAGAGTTTTTCAAGAGAATTTTCCAATTACTGATGCTCGTAATATCTTTGTATTAGAGTTCCTCGATTACTTCATAGATCCTCCGAGATATACAATCGAAGAGTGTATGCAGCGTGGACTTACTTATGCAGTGCCACTCAAGGCTAAATTGAGATTATCGTGTAACGATGAAGAGCATGTTGACTTCCAGACTATCGTCCAAGATGTCTTCCTTGGGAATATTCCTTACATGACGCCTAAAGGTACATTTGTAGTAAATGGAGCAGAACGAGTAATCGTGTCACAGCTTCATAGGTCTCCAGGTGTATTCTTCAGTCAGACATTCCACCCTAATGGAACAAAAATCTACTCTGCAAGGATCATTCCTTTCAAAGGAGCATGGATGGAATTTGCCTCTGATATCAACATGGTGATGTATGCATATATCGATCGTAAGAAGAAATTCCCTGTAACTACATTACTCAGAGCGATAGGGTTTGATTCGGATAAAGATATATTGGAAATCTTTGGTCTTTCAGAAGAAATCAAAGCTGATAAAAAAGCACTCAAGAAGGCCGTCGGAAGAAAGTTGGCAGCAAGAGTTTTACGTAAGTGGTCGGAAGACTTTGTAGATGAGGATACGGGTGAAGTAGTAACTATCGAACGTAACGAAGTATTACTCGAGAGAAATGCAATACTAGATGAATCTAATATTGAACTCATCGAAGACGCTAACGTCGATACAATTATACTTCAGAGAGAAGATGAAAACCAAGATGATTACACAATCATCTATAATACACTCAATAAAGATGCTTCTAACTCAGAATTAGAAGCAGTTGCACAGATCTATCGACAGTTAAGAGGTACAGATCCACCTGATGAAGAGACGGCAAGAGGTATTATTGATAAATTATTCTTCTCCGATAAAAGGTATAACCTAGGTGAGGTAGGAAGATACAAAATCAATAGAAAACTCGGTACTGAAACAAGTGACGATGTACTCGTATTGACGAAGGAGGATATCATTGAAATCGTGAAGTATCTGGTTGCACTTATCAATCAAAATGCTGAGCTTGACGATATCGATCACTTAAGTAACAGAAGAGTCAAGACTGTTGGAGAGCAACTCTATGGACAATTCGGTGTCGGACTTGCAAGAATGGCTCGTACGATTAGAGAGAGAATGAATGTCAGAGATAATGAAGTATTTACGCCAGTAGATTTGATAAATGCTCGGACTTTATCCTCAGTAATCAACTCATTCTTTGGAACTTCCCAACTTTCTCAATTTCTAGATCAGACTAATCCACTCTCTGAGATTACACATAAGAGGAGAATATCTGCCTTAGGGCCAGGTGGTCTCTCTAGAGAACGAGCAGGTTTTGAGGTGAGAGATGTTCACTACTCTCACTATGGTAGACTCTGTACGATTGAGACTCCAGAAGGTCCTAACATTGGACTTATCTCTACTCTCTGTGTACATGCCAAGGTCAACAAGATGGGATTCTTGGAGACTCCGTACAGGGAAGTAAAGAAGGGAAAAGTTAATATCAACTCTGAACCAGTATATCTGAGTGCAGAAGGAGAAGATTACAAAAAGATAGCCCAAGCCAATGCACCGATCAATGAAAAAGGTGCTTTCCTTGTCGATAGAATCAAGTCGAGAGATCACGGTGACTTCCCAGTACTAGCTCCAGACGAGCTCGAGTATATGGATGTTGCTCCTAATCAGATTGTGGGAGTGAGTGCCTCTTTGATTCCATTCTTAGAGAATGATGATGCCAATAGAGCCCTCATGGGATCTAACATGCAGCGTCAAGCAGTACCATGCCTCATCCCTAACTCTCCGATCGTGGGGACTGGAATCGAAGCCAAAGTTGCTCAAGATTCAAGGATGCTAATCAATGCATCTGGAGAAGGAATCGTAGAATATGTCGATGCTAATGAAGTGGTCATCAAATACGATAGATCTGAAATAGACCAATTAGTCTCGTTTGAAGATAATGTAGTCACTTATAAGTTGACTAAGTTTAGAAGAACGAATCAGGGGACATGTATCAATCTGAAACCAATCGTCAGGAAAGGTGATAGGGTACAGAAAGGATCACTTCTCTGTGAAGGATATGCCACTCAAAAAGGAGAATTGGCTCTTGGTCAAAACCTCTTAGTAGCATTTATGCCTTGGAAAGGTTACAACTTTGAAGATGCAATTGTCCTTAGTGAACGTGTGGTTAGAGAAGACGTATTCACTTCGTTACATATAGAGAGCTTTGAGCTAGAGGTGAGGGATACTAAGCTTGGTGAAGAAGAGCTGACGAATGATATCCCAAATGTCAGTGAAGAAGCAACTAAGGACTTAGATGAAAACGGAGTAATCAGAGTAGGTGCATGGCTTAAAGAAGGTGACATAATTATCGGTAAGATCACACCAAAAGGTGAATCAGACCCTACACCGGAAGAGAAACTCCTCCGAGCAATCTTTGGTGATAAGGCTGGTGATGTCAAAGATGCTTCACTTAAGGCTCCACCATCCACTAAGGGTGTTGTGATTTCTAAGCAGCTTTTTGCAAGAGCAAAAAAAGATAAATTCCAGAAGGTACAAGAGAAAGACTTACTTGCTAAGTTAGATGATAGTCATGCAGTCACGCTAAATGAGCTCAAAACGGTGCTCGTTGATAAGCTGATGAAACTCGTCGGTGGTAAGGTGTCTGCAGGCGTCAAGTCAATCTACAGAGAAGAGATCATTCCTAAAGGCTCTAAGTTCACAATGAAAGCTCTCAAGGATGTAGATTTTAGCCAGATTGATTATTCAGGTTGGAGTCATGATGAAGGTAATAATAAGCTTATTGCTAGACTGCTCCATAATTATACGATCAAAGTCAATGAAGAAATCGGACGGTACAAGAGAGAGAAATTCAATATTAGTATCGGTGATGAGTTACCAGCAGGTGTACTCAAGTTAGCAAAGGTCTATATGGCCAAAAAGCGTAAGCTTAAAGTTGGTGATAAGTTAGCTGGTCGACATGGAAATAAGGGAATTGTTTCTAGTATCGTAAAGCTAGAAGATATGCCTTTCCTTGAGGATGGAACACCCGTAGATATTGTATTGAATCCACTTGGTGTACCATCAAGGATGAACTTAGGGCAGATCTTTGAGACTGTACTTGGATGGGCTGGTAAGAAACTCGGAATCAAATTCTCTACTCCGATCTTTGATGGAGCTAGCATGGATGAGATAGAGACATATATCCAGAAAGCTGAATTGCCTTCACTCGGTCAGACATTCTTATACGACGGAGAGACTGGCGATAGATTCCACCAGGAAGCTACCGTAGGTATAATCTACATGCTCAAACTCTCCCACATGGTTGATGATAAGATGCATGCAAGATCTATAGGACCTTACTCATTGATCACACAACAACCACTCGGTGGTAAAGCACAGTTTGGTGGACAACGATTTGGTGAGATGGAGGTATGGGCATTGGAGGCATTCGGTGCTTCTAATATACTGAGAGAGCTCCTGACCATTAAGTCAGATGATATCCATGGTCGAGCAAAGACGTACGAAGCAATCGTCAAAGGAGATCGATTGCCAGAGCCTGGTATCCCAGAGTCATTTAACGTACTCGTGCATGAGCTGAGAGGGTTAGCCCTTGATGTGAAATTTGATTAACCCTTTTTTAGAAAATTTTAGAATAGATAATATATGTCATTCAAGAAAAATTTTACTCAGCAAAAAAGCTTTGATGCAATCACGATAAGCTTGACATCTCCAGATCAAATACTGGAAAGGTCTTATGGTGAAGTACTCAAGCCAGAAACTATAAACTACAGAACATACAAACCGGAAAGAGACGGACTATTCTGCGAAAGGATATTCGGACCTGTCAAGGATTATGAATGTTACTGTGGAAAGTATAAAAGAATCAGATACAAAGGTATCGTATGTGATAGATGTGGTGTAGAAGTGACTGAGAAGAAAGTCAGAAGGGAGAGAATGGGACACATCAAATTGGTAGTTCCAGTTGTTCACATTTGGTTCTTCAAGTCACTGCCAAACAAGATTGGTTACCTACTCGGTATCGCATCTAAAAAGTTGGAGACAATTGTATATTATGAAAGATACGCAGTCATCCAACCAGGTGTCAAAGAAGGAGAGATTGAAGTTAAAGATCTCTTGACAGAAGAGGAATACTTCGAAGTATTAGATTCCCTGCCAGCTGATAATCAGTTACTAGATGATAGTGATCCTAATAAATTCATCGCAAAGATGGGTGCAGACGGGATCCGAGAGCTCCTCATGAGGTTAGATCTTGATCAGTTAGCATTGGATCTCAGACACCAAGCAGCTACTGAGACTTCAAGACAAAGAAAGTCAGAAGCGTTAAAGCGATTGAGAGTAGTAGAGGCCTTCAGAGACGGACAGACTCGTATTGACAATAGACCTGAATGGACTATTATTGATTACTTGCCAGTCATTCCACCGGAGTTAAGACCATTGGTACCTCTAGATGGTGGTCGATTTGCAAGTTCAGATTTGAATGATCTTTACCGAAGAGTAATTATACGGAATAATAGACTCAAGCGTCTGATTGAAATCAAAGCTCCTGAAGTGATACTCAGAAATGAGAAAAGAATGCTTCAAGAGGCTGTAGATTCACTCTTTGATAATAGTAGAAAATCTAATGCCGTCAAAGCAGAAGGTGGTAGAGCCTTGAAGTCATTAAGTGATGTACTCAAAGGTAAGCAAGGAAGATTCAGACAGAATCTACTCGGTAAGAGGGTAGATTACTCAGGAAGATCAGTGATCGTTGTTGGGCCAAATCTTAAGCTCCACGAGTGTGGATTACCTAAGGGTATGGCCTCAGAGTTGTTCAAGCCATTTGTCATCAGGAAACTCATAGAAAGAGGTATCGTGAAGACGGTAAAGTCAGCTAAGAAATTAGTAGATAGAAAAGATCCAGTGATCTGGGATATCCTAGAGAATATACTTAAAGGTCACCCTATCATGCTCAACAGAGCACCAACTCTTCACAGGTTGTCAATTCAGTCATTCCAGCCTAAATTAGTAGAAGGAAAAGCGATCCAATTACACCCACTCGTTTGTGGTGCATTTAACGCCGATTTTGATGGTGATCAGATGGCTGTCCACGTGCCACTGAGTCATGCAGCGATCTTAGAAGCACAAGTACTGATGCTTTCTGCTCATAACATGCTCAACCCACAGAATGGTACTCCGATTACACTTCCTTCACAGGATATGGTACTTGGTTTGTACTACCTATCAAAAGAAAAGCCTGCAGAAAAATCTAAAGGATCAGGGATGATTTTCTACTCTTCCGAAGAAGCAGAAATCGCTTATAACGAAGGGAAAGTAGACCTCCATGCTCCAGTCAAGGCTAAAATAGAAGTAGAAAATGAAGAAGGAGCGATAGAGTGGAAATTGAGTGATACTACTGTTGGTAGGATCCTATTCAATGACGCTAAGCCAGACGGATATCCTTTTATCAATGTAGTATTGACAAAAAGGAACTTGAAGAAGGTTGTGAATACACTCATCCAGAAGACAAGTTTTACTGTCGCGGCAGAATTTTTAGATAAGATTAAGGAGATGGGATTCTATTGGTCATTCAAAGGAGGACTTTCGTTCAACTTGGGAGATCTGATCAATCCATCTGTCAAAGAAAGTACGTTGATATCCGCAAAGGATGAAGTGGATGAAGTGTGGGAAAACTATAATATGGGTCTCATCACTAACAACGAACGATACAATCAAGTAATCGATAAGTGGACTTACGCTGATAACAAGATTACAGAAAACTTGATGAAAGAGTTAGCTGAGCACAAAGATGGCTTCAACTCAGTATATATGATGCTTGACTCTGGAGCAAGGGGATCTAAGCAACAAATCAAGCAGTTATGTGGATTGAGAGGGTTGATGGCTAAGCCTCGAAAGTCTGGTGATACAGGTGGAGCAGTTATCGAAAATCCGATACTCTCTAACTTCCTGGAAGGTCTTTCGATTCAAGATTACTTTATCTCTACTCACGGTGCTCGTAAGGGTCTTGCCGATACAGCCTTGAAGACAGCCGATGCCGGTTATCTGACAAGAAGATTGGTAGATGTGTCTCAAGATGTTGTAGTAAGACAAGAAGATTGTAATACACTCAGAGGGATCATGACAAAAGCTCTTATCGAAAATGATAAGATCATTGAACCACTTTCTGACAGAATAGAAGGAAGATACTCACTCCAAGATGTGGAGCATCCAGAGACAGAAGAAATTCTAGTGTCAGAGGCTCAATATATAGATGCTAAGATTGCTAAAACAATCGAAGAGGCAGGAGTAGAAGCAGTAGTGATCAGATCAGTATTAACATGTGATGCTAAGTCTGGTGTCTGTACTAAGTGCTATGGTAAGAACCTTGCTACTAACAGAATCTCAGAAAGAGGTGATGCAGTAGGTATTATAGCAGCACAATCTATCGGTGAGCCAGGTACACAGTTGACTCTACGTACATTCCACGTGGGTGGTATCGCATCAGTCAGTAAGACAGAGAATCAAATTGTTTCCAAATTTGATGGAGTCCTTGACTTTGATAATATCAAAGTTGTAGAGTTTAACGAGAATGGCCAGAAAGAGAATATCGTACTCTCAAGATCTGGTGAAGTAAGAATCTTGGAACCAAAGACTAATAAAATCTTAACAACAGCATTTATCCCGTACGCGAGTATACTCAAGGTAAAGGATAATGCTAAGATTGCTAAAGGTGATATTATCTGTGAATGGGATGCCTTTAACTCTGCAATTATTTCAGAGTTTGGTGGTATCATCGAATTCGACGGGATAGAAGAAGGTGTGACGTTCAGATCTGAGAGAGATGATCAGACAGGATTTACAGAAAAGATCATAATAGAGTCTAGAAATAAGAAGTTGATTCCGCAAATCAATATCATGTCTCCATCTGGCGAAGTCATCAAAGCATATACGATGCCAGTGGGTGCTTATCTCGCTATCGATAATGGTGATGAAGTGAAGCCAGGACTACGTATCGCTAAGATACCTCGAAAGCTAGGTAAGATTCAGGATATTACCGGTGGTCTCCCAAGAGTAACAGAACTCTTCGAGGCACGTAATCCATCTAATCCTGCTGTAGTCGCGGAGATAGATGGTATCGTAACATTCGGTAAGCTCAAAAGAGGAAATAGAGAAGTATTCGTCGAAGATGAGAAGACTAATCAGAAGCGTAAATACATGATTGGAAAAGGTCTCTTGATGCTCGTGCAAGATGGTGACTTTGTAAGATCAGGAACTAAGCTTTCTGATGGTGCTACTTCACCATTTGATATCCTCAATATCTCAGGACCATTCGCTGTACAGCAACACTTGGTCAATGGAGTACAAGAGGTCTATAGATCTCAAGGTATCAAGATTAACGATAAGCATATCGAGGTGATCGTCAAGCAAATGATGAGAAGAGTAGAAATCGAAGACGCAGGAGATACGATCTTCCTCGAAGGTGAAGCTGTGGAGAAAATCAACTTCTTAGAGCAAAATGACTTTATCTACGATAAGAAGATCGTCTTAGATGCTGGAGATAGTACTAAGCTCAAAGCTGGTCAAACGATCACTCTGAGACAGTTGAGAGAGGAAAATAGTTTCCTTAAGAGAAATGATCAGAAGCAAGTAAATGCTAGAGATGCCGTACCAGCAACATCTAAGCCTATCCTGCAAGGTATCACTCGATCATCTCTCGGTACAGTAAGTTGGATATCAGCAGCATCATTCCAAGAGACAACTAAGGTACTCAGTACTGCAGCGATTGGAGCGAAGAGAGATGTCTTACTCGGTCTGAAAGAGAATGTCATAGCAGGTAAAAATATCCCTGCGGGAACAGGAATCAAAGACTTTAGAAATGTCTATGTCGACAGGAATGATAAAGAATATCAGACTGCCGAAGATATAGAAGCAGAAACAGCAGCAGCAGAATAGTACTCTCTCTGAGGAGAGAGTAATCGTAAAATAGCGGCAACATTCTTAATTGAGTGTTGCCGTTTTTGTTTTGTGATAGCTTAGTTGAGTCCACTGATTTACGATTGTGGGGACATAGAATAATGCATGGTGTAGTTGGATTGATAAGGACTAACCCCTAATAGCGAAACCATGATAATCGATCTAATACTGTGCATAAGATCTATTGGTAATCAAATGATGAAGAGAGAATCTTATTCGTTACCCGCCGTGGTTGTGTAATTGGTATAGTATGAGATGTGGTGGTGACCTTACGCCTTTATAGCTCGGGTCATTTCATGTTTGCGATTAGGGCCGGGGAGTTGATCGAGCTGGTATCCTATCCCTTTGAACATCCGCTTGACCACCCCTTTAGCACAGTAAGTGGTAAGAGCACCATTCTTCTGCATTGATTGATAGAGTAGGGTATGGTACTCTGGAGTCCAGAGTTCAGGTTGTGTGTTGGGAGCAAATGCATCAAAGAATATTACATCATATAAGTCAGGGGGATATGGATGCGTCAGCACGTCGCAGTGATACTTAGTCAGTGAAGTGTAAGAGTTGAGCTTGACTTCTGTATTCCAATCAGAGGAGTGTATCTCGGACAATAGTCGCTTCTGTGAATCATTAAGATGAGGAAGCATTGAATTGAAGTTCAGCTTGTCTGTGGTCGTTGGATCTAGAGGATGCTTTTCTATCGTATGGATTGTGATATTTATGTGATGTTTGTCAGCCCAAAGAGCTGCTAGCCATACATTCAGCCCAGTACCCATTCCAATTTCTAAGATATTGATATGCTCTCTATGGTGCTGTACCCTCTGATAGTCCAACCCAGCCATGATAAAGACATGTATTGACTCATCTATCGCCCCAAAGATACTATGGTAAGTAGCTCCGTAAGCTTGCGATTCCAATGTATGAGACCCATCTGCTGTCTGATAGAGACTTACACTTGGATGATCTGTCTGTTGTTTATTCATAATCAGCTCAAATTTAACTGGAATATGTACAACAATTCAGAGATATTCTGCTTTTCAATTATGCGTAAGAGATTAATTGCAACTTTGTAAAATGAAGAGAAAGATAAGTCTAGCCTATAGTCCATGCCCTAACGATACGTATATTTTTGGTGGGATAGCATTGGGGTTGGTCTCAGATCAACTTCACTATGATATTACACTTGGTGATGTAGGATTACTCAACTCCTTAGGTACTCAGTCGTCTTTTGATGTCATCAAGATGAGCTATCATGCGTGGGCTTATCTAACTGATGAATACCAAATGTTGCCATTCGGCTCGGCGCTAGGATTCGGAGTTGGGCCATTATTGATTGCCGATCAACAAGAGATGGTAGATGTTGGGAAGATACATAGAGTTGCTATTCCAGGTAAATTCACTACAGCTAATATGTTGTTAGACTTTGCCTATGGGAGTAATTTATTCGAGAAGGAAGTGATGATATTCTCAGAGATAGAAGCTGCAATCTCTAATGGTGAGGTAGACGCTGGGGTAATCATCCATGAAAATAGATTTACCTACCAGGAGAGAGGGTATCATTGTATCCAAGATCTAGGCCAGTATTGGGAGACTGAAACCAAGCTACCCATTCCACTTGGAGGGATAGCAGTGAAACGATCATTACCTGATGGCACCAAGCAGGCAATCTGTAGAGACCTGCAAGAGAGTATAGCCTTAGCTGATAGAGATTTTGACTTGATCAGAGATTATGTCAAGCGGTATGCTCAAGATATGGATGTAGAGATCATGAAGAAGCATATAGATCTCTATGTCAATCAAAGTACACGGGGACTCTCTAAAGAAGATATCAGAAGTATCGAGTATTTACTCACTCACATCTCAAAGACAAACCAACATGTCAATCTTCACGCAGACTGGCTAGCAAATTATTAACAACGACTAAAACTATCATATTAAATAATTCCATAAAGTGTACTTAACTGTTAAAGTGATGATTAAATATTGCTAAAATACTTAATATATGATATATTTGAATTGTGTAAGTTTAGGTTATTAAACTAAAAATTCGTTTTTGCTCGTGAAATGTCACGAGCATTTTTTATTTGTACCCATTTCATTTCTCCTCAATCTATGGAAGCATACCTCATTCTTGATAGAGTATAGTGTTGATAATAAGTGAGTTATATAATGTTAATAAGATAAAGTAGCGATTTACAGCTAATTACATATACACAAAGTTTTATATTTTGGCATAGTATTTGGTCATACTATATCGAATATGAGTTTTGGTTATTAAATTGAGTATTGCCCGAGATCCCCAATCTCGGGCTACTTTTTTTTTATACCTTATTTACCGTGTTGGGTTCTGACATGACGACTCAGAGATCACATCATTCTTAACTATTATCCCCCATATAAGGATTACAGTTTACTCCATCTTACACTATAGCTTTTGTTGTCTATAGAGATTCTGGTGAGATATACTCCTGGTTGATATTGGCTGATATCTATTCTGAGATCTTTTGGATTATTTTCTATCGTTAGTCTCTGTCCTTGGAGAGAGTAGATCTCAATTGAGTTTATTTCATTTTGGCTATGACCATCTAAGCTAAAATCTATCGTAGAGCTAGCTGGATTAGGGCTAGCGACTAACTTGAACTTTTGTTCGTCGATATCTTGGACCTGTGAACTCACTTTTTCTTCTATCATAATTGGATCTGATACCAATTCGCAGCCATTATTATCAATAATTATTGCCTGATATTCACCTGGCATGAGATCAGTCAGATCAGTAGTGTTATAGTCTGTCAGCACACCATCTAAGTACCAATCGATCTGATATGGGAGGACACCACCGGTAATACTTGTAGAGATACTTCCATCATTACCATCTACTGTGAGCTCATCCACGATTGCATTTACACTTAGTGCTATGATTGATGGTTCTTCGATGACAACAGTAGTACTTGTCAGACATCCGTCTTGATCTATTGCTACTACATCATACTCACCGGCTGAGAGCTGATCTAAGCTTCCTCCATTGGCACTGACCTCGGTATAGACAACACCATTATCATCAATGATAATCTCACCATCACTGCCGCCAAAGCAGCTGACTGAGATCACTGTTGCTGAGAGCGGGACTTCTGCAAGTCGAGTTACTGAGAACGAACAGAGAGTGGAGTTGTTACTATTATCAGTCCCCATATAACTTACAACTGTCGTGCCCACCTCAAAGGGTGCTTGACTCTCTTGTCCTTCGGTGAGGGTGAGGGTTACAGACTCTCCGCAGTTATCCTCTGCTGTGAGAGTGTAGATTACTTCTTGGCAGTATGCGACCGTGAGATCAGATGGACAGTTGATGATAGGCGGTGATACATCATCGACGGTGAGGGTAGTGGTGCCGATCGCAAAGTTGCCAGATTCGTCTGCAACTCGGATGTCTACTTGATATGTTGCAGTGCCACAGAGTACTACGGGTTCGTACTCGTAGGTAAATGTCAAGCTCGTACAATTATCACTCGATGCAAGGTTATAAGCAATTGGATCAGGAAGGATGATTCCACCTGTCTCTGAGATCTCAATTGTTAATGGTTGGAGATCGACTATTGGCTTGATGTCATCTTCATATCCAGTCGTAATACCTGCACTGACCTGACACCCGTTCTGATCAGTGACCGTGATTGACGTGAACTCTGATCCAAGATCAGTATCAGGAGAGTTACTACCGCCTTCCCAGACATACAGATATGGTGGTGATCCTCCCATGACGATCGCAGTAGCCAGACCATCTTGTGTATCGGTACACGTCGGTATTGAATTGACTTGGATATCGATCGTCAAGGCACTTGGTTCTGTGATAGTGATTGATTGTTGTGTAACACAATTGGCAGAGTCAGTAGCTGTCACTGTATAACTGCCAGCTCTCAATTGATTAGCCTCTTGAGGGATATTATCTTCATTGAGTACAGTGATGTCAAATGGGGGAATACCATTGATAACTTCGATACTCACACTTCCATCATCGTCTCCATTACAATTGACATGAGTGACTACAGTATTGATCTCTATGAGACATCCACCAGCATTGACATTCTCGGCAATAGTGAGTTGACAACCAAGGTCGTCAGTGATCAAGCATGTATAGTTTCCAGGTGACAGACCAGTAAGAGTTGCTAGAGTATCTCCATTACTCCAGAGATAAGAGTAACTCCCGCTGCCTCCTTGTGTAGTGAGAGCAATAGACCCATCATTGATGCCTGTCTCTGACTCTGGAGTCACGACTGAAGTGTAAGAGAGCAATTCATTTTGCATGACAGGAATCAATCTTGTCACAGAACACCCAAGAGTATCTGTAACAGTAAGTGCATATGTATCAGCGGTCAACCCATCAATATCTTGAGCTGTACTCCCAGTATTCCATTGGAATACATAACCACCATGACCGCCTATGGCTGATGTGACAATCTCTCCAGTAGCATCTCCATAGCAATCTACGTCTGTTACATCCTCTACAACGATGATAAGTGGGAGTACATCCGGTATTGTCACCAGAAAGCTATCGACACAACTCTTGCTATCAACGACTGTCACCTGATACTGTCCAGAGACTAAGTCAGTGATCGTATCTCCTACCAGGTCCTCTGGCCAGAAATAAAAGTATGGACTCACTCCACCAGTGGCATGTACTGCTACCAAACTTGTAGTATCATCATAGCAGATCGGCGGCACCAATGTATCTATCGTCAAATCAATCGCTAGCGGCTCTACAATCTCATAAGTCTGAGCAGCACTACAGCCAGTCGCATCGATAACAGTATAGGTATATAATCCTGGACATAGATCAGTCAATCTACTAGCAGTCGTACCTGTAGACCATGATCCTGTGACATTAGTATTATTCGCTAGTCCGGCCTCTAAGATTCCATCACAATCCCCAATACAACTTACAGGAGTATTCTCTATAAGTATGATCTCGAGGTCTTCAGAACAGTTCACTGTGATAGAGTCTACCTGCATGCAGCCTAGACTATCAGTAACCATTACCGTATATGTAGCACAAGTATCGATCATTAATGTAGAGAGGGTGCTCCCATCGCTCCACTCATATGTGTCGTACTCTTCAGTAAGGCTAAGTTGCACTGGATTGCCAGGACAGATTACTGAAGGACCGCTGATGCTAAATGGTGTCACTTGTAACTCTACGATATCAATATAAGCTATACCTGTACAGCCAGCCGCATCGGATACTACTACGTTATAGTTATTAGGACTGTCGACGGTGATCGTATCTGTCAAGTCGCCAGTACTCCAAGAGTAGGTTGCATACCCTCCTGTTGCAACAAGCTGAGTACTCGTCCCTTCACAATATTCGGTATCCCCTTCAATAGTCACGGGGAGTCCTTCTTCGGAGACTGTTACGAGTGTGTTAGCAATACATCCATTATTATCCATGACTTGGACATTGTACAATCCAGCTATCAGGTTGATAGCTAATGGTCCTACTTGTCCATCTGACCAACTGTATTGATAAGGTGGATTGCCTCCACTTGCCTCTAATTCTACTTCGCCGTTTAACCCATTGAGACAGAGTGGAGAATTATTTGAGATTTCATCGATTTGGATTTCTGTCGGCTCTTCAAGTATCACAGCCAGAGTTGTTGTATTGTCATTACTATCAGTAATTTCTACCGTAGTTTCACCTGCTTCTAATTCAACAGCAGGGTTCGTATTTTCTCCATTCTCCCAATCATAGAAGTAGGGTGGTGTCCCACCTGTAACATTTAATGTTACTTCTCCATCCTGTCCTTGGTAGCAACTTGGATCTATTTGACTTGCTATTGTAGCCTCCAAAGTCACGTTACTTGCATTGATAGTTGTAGATTCGCTGATGACCCTTACTCTATCATTGCCGCTGCCCGACCCATTGCCAATCACACCTGCGGCATGCATTGTCACTTCAGTTCCTTGAGGGAGGTTAGGTGCTGTCCAATCAGCAGTCCAAGTAAGCGGTGCTCCATTGAACGGATTCATCCCACTATGCTCATGATATTCTCTGCCACTTGAGGTCATAAACGTGGACCCTGTTGATGCATTGGCTAGGTCTCCTGCATTGGCATTGTTGTCATCTATGGCTACCCACTGGAATCCACCACGGGAGGCGGCACCATTGGGATTGGTCAGTGTAATTGTAATCGGATAAGTAGTGTTAGCATCCACGGATGTAGGAAGACCAGTGATGGTCAATTCTCCATCTAGAGCTTGATTACTACCAGTATGGCATTGGTTACAAGTATTTTCTCCAGGTGCTCCAGTTTTTCCATTTGGAGGATTACTAGAGAATGAGAGCAATAGCACTGCAATACCAAGACAGAAGGCAATGAGTTGTAATTTATTAGTCATAATTACTTAAATATCAAATAAACAATCGGAGTGGATATCACACTTAAGATTACTCTTGAGTAGCACTCTGTATTATCAAAAAATACCGATGTATTATGGATAATACGGAGTAAAATAAGACTCCATACCTTATAGGTGTGCCAAAAGCTGTGCTAGACACCCGTTTAAATAACATTAACTGAGATATGTCAGGTGTATTTTTTAGATGAGTGATATTTCAGTGATATTACCCACTCACTCTCATACAGATAAGGATTTACCCTAATTGTAATATGAGATTCTATAGAGTATTTTTATTCAGTGGATCACATCCTACTCTCATTAGCAATGATAGTCTGAGATGACTTGACTGCATGATAGAGGTATGAGACTCTATACCTTAATGCTAAAATAATATCCATTAGTGTGTATACAGCTCATTGGTACTCTATATACTGCGTCTAGAGTTAGAGGTAGGAGAGGTTTACAAGAGAATTAGCAAGTAGTAGATGTTTAGCAACAGGGATACGTTAGAGAATCATATTCTCTTGTCAAGTACGGAATCAGATATTCATAACGATGATCTGAAACTTTTAATCTAATATTCCCTCATCCGTTAGTAACTGTATTGCCTCTTCTGCTCTTTCTTTAGAGACATAGAGTTGGATATTACCGAAGAGCCCAGCATGAGCAGAGTCCATTTTGTTAACTGAGACAGCTTCGATACCAGCTTCTTGTAGGATATGCTTAGCTGACATGATCTTGAGTTGCGAGACACTGATTAAGATTCTATTTTCATTCATGGCATATCTACTTTAGGTGTGACACTCTGGTGAGGACATGATTTTTTATTGCTGCTTGCTTTCTATCATTTTCAGGATTTCCTCATTTGATTTTCCGAGATTTCCGATAAGGAATTCTACATCATCAGCAAGGTCATGGCTTGGATATTTCTTCAGAAACTCTTCGTAGAAGACCTTAGCTCCATTGTCATTATTGAGTTCATTCTCTAAGATAAATCCTTTGAGGAATAAGGCAGTTGGTGCCTTTGCATGGGTAGGATATTTGTCTATCAACCAGTCAAAGAGAGCAAACGACTTATTGAAGCTCTTCAAACTTTTAGCAACTTCGCCAGCATTGAAGAGGTGTGTAGGTGTCTCAGGGTTATCGGGCATGACCATAGCATACGCTTCACAAGCATCTACATAGTCTCTTGCATTCTCTTCGTTGAGACTATATCTCGTGGGATTTTCACTGATTTTATTTCTGAGATTTGTGATGTAAGCTTGGATATCATCAATGGGACTACTGATGAGAGCTGAGGCTTCATTCTTTTGCTCTGGAGTGACATCTAGTCTATTGTATCCGTAGAGGAGGACATCAGCTGCCCCATTTTTATTTGCAGATTTGAGGACTTTAGCTAATGCTAATGCTTTATTTGGATCAGCATTAGGTCCGACCGTCTTGAGGTAGGTGTTGAGTAGACTTGCTTGCATCGATGTTTCCTTCAATGTGTTGGCTACGTCTAATCCTGATTCGAGGAGAACTTTTTTTTCTTTTACAGGAGTATCCTTGTTAAGAGCAGTCTTGATGACATCTGTCACGTACTTTGATGCAGTTGATGCATTTGGATTGGCATCATATGCTGCTTTACTCTCTTGAGGGTTGATGACCTTACTTGGTATCGTCTTAGCAGCATTAGGATCTACAGTCCCTGATTCAGGCTTACATTGGACAAGCAACAAGACAGAGATACAGAGGATGAATAAGTTGATAGGATTTTTCATAAGTGCAAAGTAATAGAATTAGGCTAAAAATGCAAAGATATTTTATCCCGTGTTTTGGACAAGAAATTTATCAGAAAATAGATATCCAACACTTCTTACCGACAGGAAGTGCTTAGGGTTTTTTTGATCCTCTTCGAAGTACTTGCGTAGATGCGTGATGTGATTGTCAACTGATCGAGTACTTGGGTTCTCTCCTTGATTCCATACCATGGATATGATAGTCTCTCGTGAGAGTGCTTCATTGGGTCGAGATATGAAGAGTTGGAGTAATTTGACTTCCTTAGAGGTCAATAGAATATCTCCGATATTACTTGTCGCCTTATAAGACTTGAGATCGAGTCGAAATCTGCCCAAGTGATAGGTGTGATCATGCACGACGAGTTGGGAATTGACCAAGTTACGGACTCTGATCAGTAACTCTTCGACGATAAATGGCTTAGTGATATAGTCTATGGCTCCTGATTGCAATCCATTGATTCTATCCCGAGGACTATCCTTAGCAGACATGATTATGGTTGGTAGTGCATTATTTTGGTTCTGGAGTGTCTTGATGACTTCTTCGCCTGAGATGTATGGCATCATCAAGTCCAAGATGACTAAATCATAATCATTGACCTCTATCAGATCCAAGGCTTGTCTTCCATCATCAGCGGTGTCAACTGTGTATCCCTCTAATTCTAAGTTGATAACCACTGGCATCCGGATACTCACTTCATCTTCTACGACTAAGATCTTGATCATGATTGATAAGGGAGCTTAAGTGTAAAACAATTGCCATAAGAGTGGTGAGAGACCTCTATCGTTCCATTTTGTGTTTTGATCTCTTGATCAACCAAGTAGAGACCAAGTCCAAGCCCCTTTGATTCCCTCACATTTTCGTCATCTAACCTATGAAACATTTTAAAGATATTTTGAAAGTCTTTTGGTGGGATTTTTGGTGCCGAATCTCTGATTGATACTAGCACGAAATCTTGCTTATAATCAACTTTTATCTTGATTTTCTCTACATCAAGAGAGTATTTGATCGCATTTT
The DNA here is from genome assembly GCA_938001865.1 of uncultured Saprospiraceae bacterium. GTDB lineage: Bacteria > Bacteroidota > Bacteroidia > Chitinophagales > Saprospiraceae > JAHDHH01. The sequence continues at coordinate 65,231 of CALLAW010000040.1, forward strand.
CAATCATATTCCTATAGATCGTAATAATGGAGTCTCTGCTTGCAATGAGCTCTTGTGGTCTTCCATTGACATCAACTGTCAGATGAGTACTTGGGTATTGTGAATTATTTACTTGGTCTAAGAGATGACTGAGGTTTAGGGGTTGTTTTTCTGATCTTGCTTTTTCTTTATTGAATCTGTAGTTACTTGTATTGAGTAGGTTATTGATGAGTACTTTGAGTCGTTCTGTTTCGATCTGAGCATATTCGAGGCTTTTGACTGATATACCGCTGAGCTGTGAAGTCTTCTTTAGAGTCTCTAGATTGAGTGAGATTCCTGTGATCGGGCTGCGAAGTTCGTGAGTCACTGAGAGTAAGAAGTTTGATTTGTTTCTTTCGGTTTCCATCTGTGATTTGTAGCTGCGATAGATTAGCCACATCCCGATGATCAGTGCTAAGCCAAATACTGTAGCCTCTCCATAGATCATCATCGACTTCGCATCAAAGTCATAGGAGTCATCCATAGCTGAGACAAGTTCATTGATTTTTTTATTTTGATTCTGTAGCAGAATGGCCCACCAAATCAAAGCGACCAGCATATATCCAGTCACTGCGATTGCAATTATTTTGATTGACTTCTCTGTTTTGAGCATTCAACTCAGGATTTTTTTCTTAAAATATATTATCGATAGCCTTGCAGATGATCTTACTTGCTTGATCTAGAGTCTTATAAGTTTGGGCAGAGGAAATAAAACCAACTTCATATCCCGATGGTCCAAGATAGACACCATTATTGAGTAACTCACCGTGCATACGCTTAAATTTTTCCATAGATGCTGGATCGATCTGATCACTCCGTATGATACGGTCATGGCCAAATGCAAACCAAAAAATAGAACCAATAGTAACGATTTGCATCTCATAGCCCTTGGATGTGATATGGGACTTGATACTCTGGACGAAGTGCTCTGTTTTCTGTCGGAGACTCGGATAGAAGTTAGGGTCAAGGAGTTGAGTGAGTGTAGCGATACCTGCAGCAAGAGTGACTGGATTAGCACTCAGAGTACCTGCTTGATAGACTGGCCCGTCAGGTGCTATATGAGCCATGATATCTGCTCTACCACCATAAGCACCTACAGGCATGCCACCGCCTATGATCTTGCCAAATGTGATGATATCCGGCTGTATCCCATAGTAGCCAGCTGCTCCTTCAAATCCTACTCTAAATCCTGAGATTACCTCGTCAAAGATGAGTAGTACGCCGTATTCAGTACACAGGTCTCTCAATCCAATGAGATAATCTTTGTCCTGAAGGAGGAGACCATTATTAGCTGGTACTGGTTCTATAATGACTGCGGCTATTTCATCACTCTTAGACTGGAGCAGCTCTCTGACCCCTTGCAGATCATTGAGAGGCAGTACTAGAGTATCTTTGGCAAACGACTCAGGCACACCAGCTGAGGTCGATACACCAAAAGTTGCTAACCCTGATCCAGCCTTTACCAAGAGTGAGTCCACATGTCCATGATAACACCCTTCAAATTTTACGATTTTTGATTTGGACGTATAGCCTCTAGCCAGTCTGAGTGCTGACATCACTGCCTCAGTCCCTGAACTGACAAACCTAAGTTTATCGATATATCTGTGATTGTCGAGTATCAACTTGCCAATCGTATTGCCAACTGCGGTCGGCGTGCCAAATGTGGTGCCATTCTCTACAGTGCTTATGATTGCTTGCTTTACTTCAGGATTGTTGTGACCAAGGATAAGTGGCCCCCACGAGCAGCAAAAGTCTATAAATTGATTCCCGTCCTCATCAATAATCATACATCCGTTCCCATTTTTGATGAAAAGAGGACTTCCTTCAACTGATTTGAATGCTCTTACGGGGGAGTTTACACCTCCAGGAAAGTAAGTCTTGGCCTCATTAAATAAAGCATCGGATTGAGTTCTTTTGAGTTTTGACGTTGTATGTTGCATAGTGTCTTTGATGTTGTCCTCTAAGCGTAACACACTCATTGGATAACAGTTAATGATTTTGAGTAATATATTTCTTCAATTTCTGTATCTTCGCATGGTATGACTCATTGAAGCAAATAGATAATTTGTTTCAAATCACCTCATTATTAACCTACGTATGCAGATTAATGTTGTAAATATAATTATAGATAGCTTGTTAGCAAATGGCAAGTGCTCGATTGATGGCTTAGGTACATTCATTCTAAATAAACAGCAGCCAATAATTGATCAAGATGAGCAACTAATAACTGTCCCTAAATCCAACATTACATTCGAGGATCAAGTCCATGAAGAGATCAGATTGGAAGATGAGTTACTCAAAGTCTATCCCTTCAGTAGGGACAAAGCTCAAAAAGTCGTTTCCCTCTTTGCCAATAAGGTCGTTAATGCTCTGATTAATTTTGATCAAGTAGAGCTCAGCAATCTCGGACAACTCAAAAACGACAAAGAAAAGAGTGGTCTCCAATTTACCTCGAGTGCCACACTGCAACAAATCATAGATGCATCACAGCCTGACGTAGACCTCAAGCCATTCTTAGCTGCAAAGGTCACTGCAGCACAGCAAGATCAGCAAGAGGCCCAAGCTGCCAAAGCATCCCTTGCTAAACAAGAACACGAAGATGCAGTACAAAGAGCTAAGGCTCGTATGGAAGCAGATCGCATCAAATCTACAAAGGCTCAATCTACTCAATCTTCACTCAAGTCTCCTACAATGGAGCCTGTCACACAGAGTACTCAGCCCGTACGATCTCATACTCCACCACCACAGACACCTGCTCAGCCAATCGTCAAAGAGACTGTTGTGCCAAAGACCAAAGTCCAAGATACTCATCCAGTAGCTCCTCAGACTCATAAGGAACAGCCGTCACCAGATAAGAAGATTACAGCAGCCAAGTCAGAGATGATTCCTCCAACCTATGAAGATGATGAAGGATTTTTCTCTAAATATTTACCTTGGATATTGCTTGCATTATTATTGGCTGCTCTGACATGGGGGATGAAGAAGATAATATCAGCTGCTTCTACCGAGTCGGAGAAGACCGAAGTGACTGTAGATGATGATCGATCAGATACTGATCAGATGAGTCAACAGATTGACTCCGATAATACCAACACAGAGGATACTCATACCGATCAAGGTCAAGCAACTTCGACTCAGCAAAAGAGTGAGAGTGCTAAGCGAAAAGTCATCCAACCAAGTGAGTGTATCATCATCACAGGGTCGTATCTTGATCAGCAAAATATGGATGAGATGTCCTCAAAGATAAGGATGATGGGTTATGAAGTCTATACTGAGAAGTATGGATATTACACGAGAGTTGGATTTAAGTTTCCATGTGATGACGTCAACCTCAAATTGTTTATCCAAGAGATTAGGGCTAACATCTCTAAGGAGTCATGGTACTTGATTCCTGATCTATCAATTTAGTGATTTAGAGTCCCGATGGTTTCGCTGATCTTCTTATCAAGGTTTGATACTTGCGATGAAGTAGTAGTTGATTTGTTGGTAGTATTGATTGAGGAACTCTGATTCGGTCAATGCAGGATCATGCCTCAGATATCTGTCCAAGAGATTGATTTGGTATCCGATCTCGGAGAGGTAATCATAGAGAGCTTTTGGTTGGGCACCATATGCATCAGATGCACCAAGTCCATGTTCAAATATGATGACTGGTTGACACCGTCTTAGAGTCTCTTTAGCTCCCAAGAGCATGTCATATTCGCCACCTTCTATGTCTATTTTGATCAAGTCTATCTCGATATGGATGGGCAGGTAGCTGTCCAGCGTATTCATCTCTACGGTCAGTTGTTCATCTTGTTCGCTAGAGTTATCGTAGCTTCTCTTTTTGATTCCGCTGTATGCTGGATTTGTGATGACATGATTATACTCCGTCATTCCATTTTTGTCTGAGAGTGCCTTCTGAGAGAGAGTTACATTTGGTCTATCTGCATATTTGATGACTAATTGGCGATAGAGTTCTGGGAGTGGTTCGAATGCATAGTGAGTGCCCTTTGGTGCTGCTGCGAGCATGAGATCTAGGATTTCGCCTTTGTGACACCCTACATCGATGCAAGCTGAGTCAGCCTTGCAGACTTGTTTGATGATCCGTTTGGTGTAGAGATCATAGCCATGATTTTTGCTCAAGGCAAAAGGTATTCTTTTAATCAAATTTTTGACGAAAGTCTTCAGCATCTTACGAGAGTTGTTTGAGGTTGTTATCTAGTGTAGTGATCACTGTTGCGATCTCATCTCTAACCTCAATGTGCTTATCTTCTAAAAATTGGATCGTGTTCGCCTCTTCTTGTAGCATCTGATCAAAGTTGTAGAAGTTGTTATCGATTTTCACTTTGATACGATTGGTATAGTCTTCTAGTTTTTCTGTGACCTCGCTGCGGATTTGATTGCGACCTCTATCGATTTCCTCACGGAATTGTCTGAGTACTTTCCGCTTGTTCATCCCGACACTTACACCGGCAAATGCAAGGCCGACGGCTGTCAATATTCCACCTGTCACATCGAGTATCGCCCCATTAGTCACGGCTGTAATGATGATGCCTACTACCGCAGCACTACTTCCAGCAGCGATATTTGGGATGACTTTGTTACCCTCGGAGTGCATATCATCGGAGTAGAAGTTTTCGGTTTTGTTCATGAAGTCATGGAATGTCTGTTGGAGTTCTTTGAGGACATTGGCTCTTCGTTCGGCGATATCTGCATAGATTTCGTGACTATCTTTTAGGATTGTCTCACTCGTTTTGAGCTTAGCATCAACTAACTTGGCCATATCTTGGATATTATCTGCGATATCGATGACTCCTTCATTGACTTTATCCCTGAGACTAGTGTTGAGCTCCTTTTCTAAGTCAGAGAAGATTCCATTGAGCCATTGCTTGACACTTTTTTCATTTTTAAAGATTGATCTGAATGATCTTTTGAGCATCCGAGTCAATCCAAATCCTTCATCAAGTTCTCGTTCGTATTTGAGGGTGATCTTGTCATACTTGGCGATGACATTTTCTACGAGGAGATTGATTTGTTTTTTTGTTTTACCATCTTGAGTAATCAAAGTTTTTTTGATGTCCTCTCTGAATTGTTGATCCTTCTCGAATTGTAACTTTCTCAGATCAAGTCCTGTATAGATCTTATCATTGATCGTAAGGCTAGCTTGAGCATTATTGAGGAGTTTGAGGTATGGAGCTTTGCCACCAGTGATATGTTTGTTGATGTATGCTCTGACTCCGACGAATCCACTCACCTCCTTCTTATTGTTGAGTTCTTCTTTGGCTGATACTGCGAAGATTACCGGGACATCTATGCCTTTGGATTGGGCATGTTGTCTGACTCCATCAATATTCACTCTGAGATCATCTGGCTCCATGAGGTCCTTTTGTTGGAGTACAAATACGATCTTCTTTCTCCATTCTTCTTTGATGTAATCAAAAAACTTCCATGCGGACTCTCGATATGGATTTTTGCTTTCGAATACGAATACTATCAGATCTGATGCTGGGATGAAGCTCTCAGTGATATCTTGGTGGTAGTCTACGATCGTATTGGTCCCTGGAGTATCTACGATAGCGACCTCTTTGAGGATCTCTACTGGGTGAGTAATTCGCTTGAGATGTGGTGTGATTTCTTGGATGGATTCTGTCTCACCATAGACGATCTGTTGGATCGTATCTGTCATCGGGCTCGGAGCCACTTTGCAGATCTCTTTGTCTGTCTCCAAGAGTGCATTGATGAAGCTACTCTTGCCAGCCTTGACCTCACCTACGATTACAAACATGTACGGGTCATTGATCCGATTTTTGATGTCACTTACTGTCCGATGGAGTTCGTCATGACCTATCTTGTCAGTGATTGCAAGGAGTGTGGACAGCGTATTGTCAATCGCTTCTTTTTGTCTGTCAATATTTTGATTAAACTGTAACTTCATAGGATATTTAGACTTCTGCCTAAGTGAATTGTCACTCGCAGGATTTACTGCTCAAAATTACTCCAATTGTCAAAGTAAAGTGGAATTTCGTACCCAACATTGAAGATTAAATCCAAAATGCTCACATTCTCCCTGATGAATCCGTGCCTATCCTCATAGACTTGGCAGTAGTGTGCAGTCGAGCTAAATTTGTGGGTATTCACAGCTTCAAATCTTTGTGTAAGGTGGATCTTACCCAGTTTGTCATTTACGAAAGTCTGAGTGATCCAATTGAGAATTTTGGTATTGAGGTCATAGAGGTAAGTTTCTTCATTCCCGATCAGAGATTGGATAGAGTCTATGTAATAGGTGTAGTATGGAGCATTGCTATATGCAGCATTGAGAGTCTCTAGATGTTTCTGTTGCCAATCGTCATGGTAAGCTATCTTGACCTCTCGGATTTTTGTCTTGCTATGTTTGCCTTTGACCAGGGGTACACTGAGAGTCTTCACTCCATTGCCTGTGATGATAGTACACTTGTTACGGATACTTTTTTTCTGATAATTTTCACATGCTTCTAACATGGTATCAGATTGAGAGTAGAGTAGGTATAGGTATCCCACTGGAGGCCAATAGGCTGTAGGGAGTATCGTCTTAGGTCTGTTACTCACCTTGCAATAGGATTTCGTCTTTTTCCATGATGAGATCCCTATAGCTCTGATCGAGTCCTCTAAGCTTGGAGTCTATATGTGTCAATAAGCTATCAATGACCGTCAATGTCTGTTTGACGGCATGGATGGATTTCATGAGTTTTTGTTGGAGGATCCAATCGGTAATGATATTATCAAAAAACACCATATTGAACCCTGAGAATTCATTGAGAGTCAAGATAAGTCTATTGTCATTGATACCGACATCAAGGAGTTCCCGTTTGAAGTTATTGAGATTCATCTGTGCTCTAGGCAAATGTCTAGCTGCTCTATCTATGGCATGGAATTTCATTCGCGAGGAATTGTGTTGGTTAGTCCATTGTCCCCAATTTTGAGCTTTCTGTAGGTGACTATAGATGACATTTACCTCTTGGAGAGCATCCTTACCTCCTCCTAATGCTTCTAGATATTCTTGTCTTTCGGCGATCAGATTATCGGTTGCTAGGAGATTCCTTGAGAGTGCAGTCTTGATTGCTGGTTCAGATTGAGATTGCAAGATTTCCTTCTCTCTTTTTTTCTTTAGAGATTGGACGACTTCGGCGATGACTTGAATATTTGCTACTTTTTCCTTGAGTATTTTTCGTTCGAATTCGAGGAGCTCAATACTTTCTTGACAGTTGTTGTAATCTAGACTCGCTGCTAAGTACTCTTGTCTTTCTTTTTCGAGTTGCTGTTCTTTACTCCCAAGTACCTTATAGAAGAGGGTCTTGACACCCTTCCCTTCGAGCTGCTCAACATCTTTCTCCTCTTTGTTTAGCTTGACTAAGAGCTGATCTCTTTTGATGTAGATAGCTTTGAGCTGTTCGTCAATACTTATGAGGTGGTCTTCGATTTTCTTTAATGTAGTGTAGTGTTCTATTTTCTCCTTGAGGAGTGGGAGTATTGAATCAAGATTATGCATATCTAGAAGAGATTTTATCGTGTCAATTGACAATAAAAGTAATGATATTGATGTATTAATCGAAGGACTGCTTCATTTGACTTAAGATATTGAACATTTTTTAATATTTAACCATCTCTAAGCAGCACATTTATAGTATATTTGATAAAAAAGATAATATGGGTATTTTAAACGATTTAAAGGCGATATTTTTTGCATCATCATCAGTAGCAAAGTCTGCAGGAGAAAAGACAGGAGAGTATCTGTCAGAGAATGCTGATGATATCTTAGAGAAAGGAAAAGATCTCGCAGAGAATATAGGAGGGACTGTACTTGACAAAGCGTCAAGCCTCAAAGATACAGTCCTAGATAAGTCAAATGATATCGTCCAGTCAACTACTGAGTACTTTGATACAGCGAATGACATCTTAGACAATGATGTAGTGAATACTGCATCTAATAAGGCAAAAGAGTTTGGTGATAAGGCAGCTGAGACTGGAGGTAAGTTGGTCGACAAGTTTGGTGAACTCTCAGAGAATGTAGGAGAGAAATTACTCAACAAGAAAGATGAACTCACTGACAAGTATGGTGATAGAGTCGCTGCAGCTAAAGATTCGATCGTTGAGAAAGCCGGAGAGGTCACGAACAACATGAAACAAAAACTTGACGAAACTGTAGCCAACGCTGAAAAATGGGAAGCAGAGCAAGCAGATAAGTATCAAGCAGGTTTCCCAAAAGAAGATTTTGATGCAGGAGGAAGTTTTCTAGAAGGTACTGATGACTTCTTCAGTAAGGCTGATAAGTTCGCTGATGGCGATTACTCTGCTGCTGCAGAAGGGAGGATAGACATCGGTACCAATGACAATTATGAGGCTGGAAAAGATACTATTGCCAAAGCTGCAGGGTTTGATGATATCGACAACGATGGAGATGAAATCATAGATGATGCAATATTAGATGAGTCTGACTCATAAGATTTAAATAAAATTCTCGTATATTTAAAAGCAAATCACTGAAATTTGTCACCGTTTTATAAAAATAGCATAACCGAAAAAGACCTAGTTGCTCTCTGTATCAAGGGAGACAAAAAGGCCCATCGGATGCTATTTGATCTCTTCGCGGGTAGGCTGATGTCAGTATGTAGACGGTATAGTAGATCGCAAGAAGAGGCCGAAGATATGCTCCAAGAGGCTTTTATTAAGATCTTCTCTAAGCTAGAGAGTTATCAAGGATCGGGTTCTCTCTACGGATGGTTGAAGAGTGTAACAGTCAATACTTCCATCAAGGTGCTTCAAAAAAAGTATAACAAAATCGTAAGCGAAGACATCATGGATATCCAAGTCCATGGGAACATGCCGAGTATCCATCACAACCTCCTAGCAGAAGACTTGATGACAATCATCAATGCACTGCCACTTGGCTATCGATCAGTCTTCAACCTCTACGAACTAGAAGGATACAGCCACAAGGAAATCGGAGAACTACTAGAAATTACTGAAAGTACATCTCGATCTCAATTGGCGAAAGCCAAAAAGCTACTCAAAAAATCTATTCCTGAATATCAAAAATATGCGATATGATGGATCAATTCAGTAAATTAGATAATTACGAATCAAGATTTTCTGAGAAAGTTTGGGAGGGTATCTCAGACCACCTTGAGCAGAAAAGACAAAAAAAGAGAAGACGAAAATTACTCTTATTCGGAACCACAGCAACTCTTCTTGTCACAGTAGCTGCGGGTTACTTCAGTTTCAATAATGATGCAGAGCACATAACAAGTATGCACTCTAGCGATGGCATTGAGAATCCGATGATCCATACCGAATCAGGACTATCAAAGATCACTCAACACCATGTTGTGAGCCAAATAGATGAAGTGAACAATGAATCAACTCAGGCATCCATTGAGAGGTCAGGTATAGCAGCACTCCATCAATCTTCTTATCAGAGTCAATTAGAGTCATCATCCCCAGTGGTGATTGCTCCACGATTGGATAATCCCCAGACTGCAGGATTAGTATATAAAGATTTAAGATCACTCGATACATCTTCCAAGGTGATATACATCTCTCAGAGAGATGTACATGCAGAGCTTCGTCCATCTGATTCGGAGTATTCTCAACAGGGTAACTCTACAATACTTGAGAAGCGAGATGATATACGGCCAGTTCAATCTATCGCTAATCTTAGCGATTTGAGTATGATCAAGTCTAAGAGATCATTACAGGCACTCTTTGTCAAAGAAGGGTGCAACTTGCTCGAAGCGAGTCCTATCAAGTCATATGCATGGACACAACTCTCAGGTTTTGCACCAATCTCTAGCCATACTGCCAAGTCGGTCGATGCAGAAGATTATGCAACAATAAGAAAGTCAACGGAAAAAGTCCTTCTCTCTCCAGAGTTAGGATTTGGAATAGGATTCAAGTCCAAAAATGGATATTTTTTGGAGTCAGGATTCCAGATTGCATATTATAGAGAAAAACTCAGCTACATAGACCCAGAAAGTATCAAGACACAAACAGTCATAACAATAGATTCTATCAACAATGGCGGGATGTTAGAGGTCACTGCAGACACCACAATTGTACAGATACCTGGTAGCCGTGAAGTGATAAACTATAATTCACATCGGACAGTCAGCATTCCTTTAGTTATAGGTTTTGACAAGTATATTGGGTCATCAATCTCTATAGGGGGTAAGGTAGGGACTATATTCAATCTCTTCAAAGAGAGTGAAGGCAGAATATTGGACTCTGATATGGTGGTCCGTGATATCCTCCATGAAGAGGGGAGTAGTGTAGATGTGTATAAAAATCGATTAAGCACTCAATTTCTATTAGGGTCTCAGATAAGGTATCACTTTTCGCCAGAGCTAGACCTATATGTCAATGCTGATATACGCTTTACTCCTCAATCTGTCACTCTAGACTCATACAATCTCAATCAGAGGTTTACTTCACCAATCCTTGGTGCAGGGTTGAGATATTATTTTTAACACATCAGGCATCGTTTTTACTTTTTTTTTGGTCTTATAGGTGTAAGTGATTACTTTCATAATTAATTTACATAGATGATTAGACTTTACACCCTTAGTTTCATTTTTATATTGATATGCAGTTGCGGTCAGGATAGTGACATATTTATAGAGCAATCAAATCAGAAATATATCGATCAACTCTTTGAGGAGTTGGAAGTGCCAGGTCAAACATTCACTTATTATGGAGATAACACTAGTGTAAACTTCATCACCGAAGAGCAGATCGGTATTACCATACAGTTAGATGGGATAAAAGATGCAGAAGGTAACCAATACATGGGACAGCAGACTCTCACAGTGCAGATACTTGATTCAGCGAGAGAATTATTCCATAATCAGCTCAGTTCAGAAGTAAACGGATATCTATTCAGTCCAGTAGTAACCCTAAATTATACGATCACAGACGATCAAGGTCGCCAATTAAGCGTCTCTCCCAATGCAGTCAAGTGCTACGTACCTGGTGAGTTTGATGATTCAGCAGTGGTAAATATTTATTCCAAAAAACAGTCAGATATTTGGACAGATGCGTCAGGGAGATCAGGCCTCAGGATAGGAGAATTTGAAATTTACAATAGTGAAGCAACCGTTTGGAGCGGTTTTGGATACACATTTGATGCAATGCCTGAGATGTGGTACACCGTAACGGCGGAAAACAGTCTACCAAATGTCAAAAGTCAGCAACTCTGTATAGAATCTGCATATGATTATACTGATACGAGAGTGTATCTCGTAAATACAGTAAATAACTCAGCAGTGCAAGTGAGCTACTCAACTATCATGGAACAGTTCTGTGATGATTGGAAGAGTGGACTTGATCATACAGATTACCATCTCTATCTGATCTCGGCATACAACGAGCAAGAGTATGGACTTGTAAACCTAGAAATCAATAATCTAGGAGAAGATAATGAATTGAACTTGCCAACGAACGGTAAGATCTTAGATAAATTAGAAATGCTCCAACTACTCCGTGAGTAGCAAAGAGTCAAAGAAGTATTTTTATTCGTAAATGGGAGTCGCCTGTCTTGCTAATGAGTAAGACAGGCCTTTTTTATTTATCAACTCCTACTAAATGTGGTCTAATTCAACCAGCCTTTGGCTCTTGATGACTTAGAATAGAAGAATAGAAATATACCAATCATGAGGACAAGTAAGGGCATTACCAATCCACTTGGTCCATACACATCCATTGCTTTTGCGACAAAGATAGAGTGTCCCATCTGAATGCAAATGCCGATTAATGATGCTGTGAAGAATGGAATAGCAAGTTTATTCTTCATTAACAGGAGTAGAGCACCGATTGCTCCACCAAATACTGCTATAGCATAAGGGATCTTAGTCCAAGTAGGGTAGCGACTGAGAAGATCTTGGACCTCTGGTGTGACAGTAGATGGGTCTAGCATCATATCGTACACGAAGGCTCCAACACCCATGAGGTTCCAAAGAAGACCGATAATCGCTATCACCATGAATGTTATTGGTGTTTTTAATTGAGTCATAAGTTTAGAGTTTTGTTAGATCTAAGATACAATTATTTCAATTTACAGGATCAAGTCAACCTTTGTCTTAGATGACAAATGTTCTTTAGAAATAACATATTAAGATTTTTATAATATTACAAGTATTCTTCTATCTTTGTCACTCATTAACCTTATTTGTTTGGAAACGTCTAAAAAAAAGAGATATTTCTCATTGACTAGGATGAGATTACTCATGAAGCATCGTAAGAAAAAGGCGATAATTTCAAAATTATGTAGTACATTTGCAATCCATTTCGAGATAATGAGTGAAAGCACAGATTTCGAATGGAAGTTTTAGGTGATCAATAATTATACCCTGAGACTATTATATGTAGCCTTAATCCTACAGAACTGATTGACGAACAATGGCTTCGTAGCTTAACTGGATAGAGCATCTGACTACGGATCAGAAGGTTGAGGGTTCGAATCCTTCCGAGGTCACTAACTTAGAAACCATACTATTTTATTATATTAAATATCACTAGACATGTCTAGAATCTGCCAACTTACTGGAAAGAGGCCAATTACTGGTAACCATGTATCGCATTCAAAAGCGAAGACACGAAGAAGGTTTTTGCCAAATTTGGTCAAAAAGAAGTTTTATATTCCTGAAAAGGATAAGTGGGTGACTTTGAAAATCTCAACGTCTGCACTAAGGTCAATAAATAAATTGGGTATCTATGCATACCTCCAAAAGTTAGAAAAGAAAGGTTACGATCACGGCATTGAGCTCTAGAGTAACCCTTACATTAAGACTAAAGAATATTTTTAAGAGATGGCAAAGAAATCAAAAGGTAATAGAATACAGGTAATACTTGAATGTACTGAGCACAAAGCAACAGGCATGTCAGGAACATCACGTTACGTTACACAGAAGAATAGAAAAAACACTCCAGATAGATTAGAATTGAAAAAGTACAATCCTATCTTGAAGAAGTATACAATTCATAAAGAAATTAAATAATATACAATGGCTAAAGTATCAAAGAATGCAAGAGTAGGACAAAGAGCTGCTAATGCTGGTTCTGGTAGAGATTTCGTCAAAGTGATCAGGTCTGTAAAAGACCCTGCTACAGGTAAGTACACTTACAAGGAGGTAATGATCCACAAAGAGAAAGTAAAAGAATATTTTGCCGAGAACAAGTAAGAGATACCTCTTACTCTGTCCTAGCTATTTTCTGTAAAAAAACACTAGAAGGCTTCCGCGATGAATTTCGGGAAGCCTTTGCTCGTTTCTATAAATTGATTACATATGAGTATTTTTAAGAGCTTCTTCACCAAAGAAAAAAAGGAAGACTTAGACAAAGGGCTTGAAAAAACAAAGTCTAATCTCTTTGGGCAGATAGCCAAGGCTGTCGCAGGCAAGTCTAAAGTAGATATCGACTTCCTCGATGAACTCGAACAAATCTTAATCTCTGCTGACGTAGGATTGGATACTACTGTCAAGATTATTGATCGTCTAGAAGAGAGAGTTGCTAAAGACAAATATTTCAATACTACTGAACTCAATACAATACTCCGCAATGAAGTGTCACTGATACTTCAAGAAAATAAAACTGAAAATGTCGTATCGTATGACATACCAACGGAGGATTGGCCTGCTATCATGTTAGTGGTCGGGGTCAATGGTGTAGGTAAGACTACTACTATCGGTAAGTTAGCTCATCAATTCAGACAACAAGGAAAATCTGTGGTCTTGGGTGCTGCCGACACATTCAGAGCGGCAGCTGTAGATCAACTCAAAATCTGGGCAGAACGGAATGATTGTCTATTCTACTCTAAAGGAATGAATACTGACCCTGCAGCGGTCGCATACGAGACTGTCCAATATGCACAGAATCACGGCGCTGATCTTGTAATCATAGATACAGCTGGCAGATTACATACTAAGACTCACTTGATGGATGAGCTTACTAAGATCAAGAAATCAATAGATAAAAAAATGCCAGGAGCACCTCATGAAGTCATGTTAGTATTGGATGCTACGACTGGTCAGAATGCAATCGAGCAAGCAAGGCACTTCACAGAAGCTACTGATGTCACAGCACTTGCCTTGACTAAGCTAGATGGTTCTGCCAAAGGTGGAGTAGTTTTGGGTATCTCAGACCAATTTAAAATTCCAATTAAGTATATTGGTGTAGGAGAGGGCATCGAACACCTACAACTCTTCAATTCAGAAGCATTTGTCGAGAGTCTCTTTGCATAATTTAGTGATAAAGGAGATTATGCTTAAGTGACTATCATAAGCGTTAGCAATTAAGATCTGTGATCAAATATCCATTTCGAGATTCATTTTTGCATTATTGAGCTCCGAAGCAGCATGGAAGTCTTTGATACGCTTAGCGAGATCTAAGCCTTGTTGATAGACGTTTATCGCCTTTTCTTTTTCATTCAACTCTTCATAGAGTTTGGCGAGATGATAGTAGAGTCCTATGTAATCGGGATGTTCCTCGTAGAGACTCAGATATTTAGCGAGAGCATCATACTTTTGGTCAGATTTTTCATACTCTTTTGCTATTGCAAACTGAATAAATGGATCCTTTGGATCCTTCTCTTCAAAGGCGAGTAACTGTTTCATTCTGGGAGTCATAATATCTTATACACTTTTTCTAGATATGTAGAATAATCCTATCTTTGTCGAGGCTTGGATCTTTTCAATATTTGTGATAACAATTAGGCAAAAATAGTTGTTTTATCTTCAGACTGTGTTAAAAGTCGGGATTGAAGGTGATCTATTGCATTTTAAGTCTGAATCGACTCACAAGTCTATCAAATGTACCGTCTACTATGACGCAGAGCATTTACAGAATCAATTACTTTAAACTCAAGATTAATGAAAATATTAGTTTGCATAAGCAAGACGCCTGAAACTACTGCAAAGATTACTTTTACAGATGGTGATACAAAATTCAATGAAGATGGTGTACAATATATCCTCAACCCATATGATGAATGGTACGCATTGGTTAGAGCCTTAGAGCTAGTAGAAGCTAATGGTGGAGAGGTAGTATTGGGTCATGTAGGTCCTGCTGCCAATGACAGCATTATCCGCAAAGGACTAGCAGTAGGAGCTCATAGAGCCGTCAGGATCGATGCAGATCCGCTTAGTGCAGAGATGGTAGCTAAGCAAATCGCAAGTCATGCAGCTACAGAGAATTATGATTTGATCCTTTGTGGAAAAGAGACGATAGATTATAATGGAGCTATAATTGGTGGCTTGATTGCAGCTGAGTTGACTCTGCCATATGTAAGCTTTGTCAGTCACCTCGAAGTATCGGGCAGTGAGTTTACATTGACAAGAGATATCGAAGGTGGAGTAGAGGTCTCAAAAGTGAATGGTCCAATTGTAATCTCTGCATCCAAAGGTCTCGCTGAGCAGAGAATCCCAAAAATGAAGGACATCATGATGTCCAAACGTAAGCCAATTGATGTCATCGAAGCTGTCTCAACCGATCCTACAACGACCATCATCAAGTACAGTCTACCACAAGGAAAACAAGGAGTCAAAATGCTCGGACCTGACGATATGGATGAGTTAGTCAGACTCCTCAATGAGGAAGCAAAAGTGCTGTAGGCATTTACCTAGAGTGAAAATGTAATTGAAGCAGATCATTAAAAAAAAATAAATAAAATACAATGAGTGTATTAGTATATATAGAGGCACAGAATGGTAAATTAAGAAAGGCATCACATGAGTTAGCCTATTATGCAGTCAAATCTGCAGCCATTCTTGGCCTTGATTGTTGTGGTGTAGTTGTTGGTGACTGTGCAGACATCCAAGACCTTGGCCAATACGGCTTGACTCAAGTAGAGCAACTTGCCCCTAATGCAAATGGTGACAATATGACGATTGCAGCTGCAGTAGCAGGAGTAGCACAGGCAAAGTCAGCAAGTCTAGTGATATTTGGACATAATAGTATAGGGAAATCTCTACTCCCAAGTGTTGCTGTGAAGCTCTCTGCTGGTACATTAAGTGGTGTCAATTCGCTACCAAGCACAGACAATGGATTTACAATCTCCAAGACAGTATTTTCTGGTAAGGCGATTGCCACATATGAGATGCATACTCCCGTAAAAGTGATATCACTTATGGGTAATTCAGTAAAACCAGAATCAAGCGAAGTAGAAAATGTAACTATCAATAACTCTGATATCCAAATCGCAGATGGCACAATCAAGGTCATAGAGACTAGACGAGAAGATGGTACAGTACCACTCCCAGAAGCTGAACTCGTCGTATCAGCTGGAAGAGGAATGAAAGCTCCAGACAACTGGCCAATCATAGACGAACTCGCAGAAGTCCTCGGTGCCACTACCGCCTGTAGTAGGCCCGTAGCTGACATTGGGTGGAGACCACACCATGAGCATGTCGGTCAGACAGGTGTAGCGATCAGACCTAATCTCTATATCGCAATAGGGATCTCTGGAGCTATCCAGCATCTCGCAGGTGTCAATAGCTCTAAGACGATTGTAGTAATTAATAAAGATCCAGAAGCACCCTTCTTTAAGGCTGCTGATTATGGAGTCTGTGCTGATTTATTCGATGTAGTACCAAAACTTACGGCTGCTCTTCGTAAATTTAAAGAGAACTAATATTGCATATCGAAGAGTCCAGTAGGTCATTCTAATTATGAATAAAGTAGAATTAAAAATAGTCGCCCTCTCACATAGTGTCACCAAGTCACATAACTATGCTGTGGTCCTTGGAGAGAAGCACGGAGATCGGAGATTGCCAATTGTAATTGGAGGATTCGAGGCACAAGCAATTGCTGTAGCCCTGGAATCAATGTCACCTAACAGACCTCTCACGCATGATCTTTTCAAAAATAGTCTAGAGGCATTCAATATCGAAGTCAAAGAAATCATCATAAATAACTTGATTGACGGAATATTCTATGCACAATTAGTCTGCCAAGGTATTACAGGAGAAGATGTTACTATTGATTCTAGGACGAGTGATGCTATTGCGTTAGCAGTGAGATTTGGTGCACCAGTATATACCTATGAGTTTATCTTAGATCAGGCAGGTGTCATATTGGATGATGATAAATCTGGTGGTGAAATCAAGAAACCTACCTCTCAGAAAGCCCAAAAGAAAGAGGAAGATAAACCATATAGCTCCTATACGACTAAAGCTCTCAACAAACTCTTAGAAGAAGTACTCAGCGAAGAAAACTACGAGAAAGCAGCTTTGATTCGTGACGAAATCAATAAGAGAGAAGCATAAGTAGAGTTAATAGTCCCACTTACGTAAATGCATTACCTTGTGATGGAGTATAGAACTGTATCAGATTAATATCATACAATACTTCATGACGTTGCTTGTCATCGTGTACCAATCTGTAAGATGGAGCAAGTATTTATGGATGTATACTCACAGAGTGTGTCACCCGATCTAATCAAAATAGCCCAAAGAGTTCACTATCTATCTTGGAAACAATCTCTCCAAAATCCTCCTTGTTCTTAATGAAGTCGTAGTTATCGATATTTATTATGAGGAGTGGTCCTTCTTTATATGAGGCGATCCAATCTTCGTATTTAGTATTGAGTCGTTTGAGATAGTCAAGTGAGATACTTCCTTCGTAATCACGACCTCTGAGCTGGATATGATCCACAAGTGTAGGGATGCTAGCTTGCAAATAGATGAGAAGATCTGGAGACTTGACTTGTGAAGTCATCAATTGGAAAAGGGATTGATAATTATCGAAGTCCCTCTTTTCCATCAGTCCCATCTCATGGAGGTTGGGAGCAAATATCCTTGCATCTTCATAGATAGTCCGATCTTGGATGACTACCTTATCTCCATCCCTTATTTTTAAGATTTGGTTGAATCTACTATTGAGAAAGTATATTTGGAGATTGAAACTCCATCGCTGCATATCTTCGTAGAAGTCGCTGAGATAAGGATTGTTGAGTGTGTCTTCAAAGTGAACATCCCAGTTATAATGCTCTGAGAGCTTCTCAGTGAGAGTTGTTTTGCCGGCTCCAATATTGCCGGAGATTGCGATGTGTCGGATCTGTTTATTGATGGCTTGTTTTTTCGCTTCAAACAAAAGTATGGAATAATCCCTTTAAAACTACCACACTCGTTTTATATATTTTGAATTTTACCGATGAAATACCGTCCATCATCGAATTTATACTGTTAGAGTGATTTGATTAATCTAATATTGCAGTTATGGGAGATAACAAGATCATTACTACCAAAGCACTTCGGAAGACATATGTCATGGGATCAGAAGAAATTCACGCCTTGAAGGATTTGTCTCTTTCCATTAATGTCAATGAGTATGTTGCACTGATGGGCCCAAGTGGGAGTGGCAAATCTACTCTCATGAATTTGCTTGGATGTCTCGATACTCCTACCAGTGGTGAGTATGTGCTCAACGGTGAAGTCGTCAGTCAAATGAATGATAGCGAACTTGCCAAGATTCGAAATAAGGAGATAGGGTTCGTCTTTCAGACATTCAACTTACTGCCTCGCATCTCATCACTTGACAATGTAGCTCTACCACTCGTCTATGGAGGCTGGTCAGCTAGAGAGCGGAATCAGAGAGCAAGAGAAGTCCTCGGGCTCGTTGGTCTCGGTGATAGGGTAGATCACAAGCCCAATGAGCTATCTGGAGGACAACGCCAACGTGTCGCTATTGCTAGAGCATTAGTAGGTAACCCAAGCATCATACTTGCAGATGAGCCTACAGGTAACCTCGATACTAAGACCTCAGTAGAGATTATGAGTATATTCGAAAAGATCCATGATGCAGGGAATACAGTAATCCTTGTAACTCATGAACCAGACATTGCAGAGCATGCACATCGGATAGTCAGATTGAGAGATGGACTCCTAGAGTCTGATGTTAAGAATGAAAATATCATCTTAGCTAGCGATCCAGAGCATAATTACAATATCAAATAAGGATTATTTGACATCTTTGTGGAATGAATTACTTTGTCCACAAATTCGGAGGAGCATCTGTGAGTACTGCTGATTTGATTCGCAATGCATCAGAGATAGTTGCCAATCACATTACACCCAAAAGTCTCATTGTAGTCTCAGCCATTGGTAAGACTACAAATAAGCTGGAGCTAGTAACTCAAGCGATCTACTCTAAAGGAGATTATCTCTCGCTTGTCGATAGTGTGAGAGCAGAGCATACAGCCATTGTCAATGACCTATTCGAGTCTCCCATGGAAGTACTCGATGGCATCAATGATATCCTAGCAGAGATCGATTGGATCGCTGACGAAGAGAATACTAACTATGATTATGTATACGATCAGGTAGTGGGTATCGGAGAGTTGCTCTCCACACTCATCCTCTCTCAATACCTCAGGTTATCACAAAATGTAGCTTACCTCGATGTCAGAGACTGCCTCTCTACTGATCAGACCTATAGAGATGCAGTCGTCGATTGGGAGCTAACTCATCAGCGGATACATGCAGTGGTCAAGCCAAAATTTGAATTACACGACTATATCGTCACTCAAGGTTACATAGGTGTTGATGATGAGAATAATACCACAACACTTGGTCGAGAAGGCTCTGATTATACGGCATCCATCTTCGGTAAGTGCCTAGGCGCTGAGTCTGTAACCGTATGGAAGGATGTACCTGGGATACTCTCTGCTGATCCCAAGCAATTTGACTTTGCACAGATGCTTCCCTCACTGACATATGATAGCCTCTATACACTCGCTGACGCTGGAGCTAAAGTTATTCATCCCAAGACGATACTACCACTAAAGAATGCTGATATCCCTCTCCATGTCAAATCGTTCAATGTGCCAAGTGATAGGGGTACTTACGTTGCACGACAGGCTGATAACCTAGATCTTCCATCAGTCGTCTGCAAGCATGATCAATTGTTGATTTCTCTCTCTCCTTCCCAGTTTGACATAGAGTGGTCTATTGACAAAGTGATTGATCTCTTCAAGCGAGAAAATTGGGATATTAATTACTTCCAAAAAAATGCTCTGAAGTACGTACTCTGTGTCCGCTATGATTACTCTCTCAATACTCTTATCGATCAC
Organism: uncultured Saprospiraceae bacterium; assembly: GCA_938001865.1. GTDB lineage: Bacteria > Bacteroidota > Bacteroidia > Chitinophagales > Saprospiraceae > JAHDHH01. The sequence goes on from CALLAW010000040.1 coordinate 85,323, forward strand.
TTACGTGAAAACTTTGATGTCACAACCAAACGAGATGTAAGACTGATTACTATCATCAATACCAATGCAGATATGGAGGCAAAGCTGGTTGGCAGTGATGAGATCTTATTGATGCAGAGGTCAGAGAAGATCTTTAAGGCAGTGTTGGGTGGGTGATACTCCCGTTGAAACAATCTCGGTTGAGAATTTTCCTGACTTTTAGAATTTGAATTTCACATAAAAAATTGCCATCAGTAATTCTAAATGTTACATTACAACAATTTGAGATGTAAAATACAGATACAACTATATTTGTTGTATAGGCAGAGTTTATAAAAGCCAATCTGTATTTTGATGCGTTCTGTAAATAGTTCAACATCCTTCTTATTCGTCAATACTATTCTAACGAAAATTATCACCTAATGTCAATAGTAAAGCAAGCAGTCATCAATCAATTAGCTAAAGAGATCGCCAAGGGTAATACTTGCTACATGAATCGAAGGACGTCAAAGGTTACAATCATAGATCCGACTATAGAGGATGATAAGGCAATTGCCAAACAACAAAAGAGTCTTGAGCTAATTGAGAGGAAAAGTGATAATTATGTCAAGATTGGTGCCCCAGATGAGAAGGAGATATTAATCATCATGAAGGAGTTCCTAGATGAGCTCTCTGATCGGTCTGAAGCAAAGCAACTCTCCAATGCTCTTAATAGAAAGAATCCTATGCGAAACTTCCTCATGGCAGTATCAGGTGATATTGAGCTCAATAGTCACTGGGTCAATTATAAGTCTGAAGAGTACCAACGGTGGGTAGCCAATGTGATCATTGAAGCCTACAATTATTAGTTATTGCCTACAGAGAGCCCCATCAATTGCTCTTACTGATTCTTCAAAACAATCTTCCACCCTTGACCATTGTACTTGATGGAGTATACTAATTCAATACACTATCATGGCAAAGACATTTTTGTGGTTAAGACGGGATCTCAGATTAGAAGATAATGCAGCGCTTCACTCTGCTCTCATGGAGAATAGCGATGTGCAGTGTGTCTTTATCTTTGATAAGTATATCCTTGGCAAATTACCATCCAAGGTTGACGCTAGAGTAGAGTTTTTACACACAACTATCGAGAGTCTTAAGAGACAATTGATAGGCCTTGGCAGCGATCTATGGGTCTATTATGGTAAGCCTGAGACTGTATGGACTGACTTACTTTCGCAATATCCAGAGAGCAAACTCTATTATAATCGTGACTATGAGCCATCGGCACTAGCAAGAGATACGACGATCACAGAGATTTTTGACCAGTCGGGTGGGAGTGTCCTCTCTTATAAAGATCATGTCATCTTCGAGCAAGATGAAGTGACCAAGGATGACGGGTTACCCTATACGGTATTCACTCCGTATAAGCGGAAGTGGCTCAAGGCTCTTGAGGCTGGAGAGGACTATGCAGCATCTCAGTACTTGGCTCCATATGAGTGTACTCAGTATTATCATCAATTGAGTCAGCATACGAGTCATCAAGACTTGGTCTCGCTAGATGCAATGGGATTCCATCCAACAGACATCGAGATACCTGGGACTCAGGTCAGCCAATCACTGATCAGAGACTACGAAGAGAAGCGAAATTTTCCAGCACTCAATGGAACATCTAAGCTAGGTATTCACTTTCGTTTTGGTACTATTAGTATCCGGGACAAAGCAAGGAAAGCAGCGAAGCTGAGTGCTACCTACTTGTCCGAGTTGATTTGGAGAGATTTTTATAGTCAGATTTTATATCACTTCCCCCACGTGGCAGATAAGGCATTCAGACCAAAGTACGAAGGGATCGCATGGAGAAACAATGAAAAGGAATTTGATCTGTGGTGTCAAGGTCAGACTGGTTACCCGATCGTAGATGCAGGGATGCGAGAGTTGAATACCACAGGGTTTATGCACAATAGAGTGAGGATGATTACTGCCAGTTTTCTGACTAAGCACCTCTTGATTGATTGGAGATGGGGAGAGCAATATTTTGCTGACAAGCTCCTAGACTTTGATCTCGCAAGTAACAATGGTGGTTGGCAGTGGGCAGCAGGATGTGGAACTGACGCTGCGCCTTACTTTCGCATCTTCAATCCACATACACAGTTAGATAAGTTTGACAAAGGACGTCAATACGTCAATCAATATGTCCCTGAGTATGGGACTGACGCCTACACCGACTATATCGTAGATCATAAGGAAGCAAGAGAGAGATGTCTAGCAACTTATAAGCAGTGCTTAGACGCTTTTGAGGGATGATTTTTTGTTTTTTTGAGAGACATATTTGTCAGTCTCTACAGCGATACTTGCATTGAGTTCAAATCCTATAAGTAAGATGATAGCATTGATGTCAAGCCATAAGAGGAGTACGATCAAGGCTCCTATAGATCCGTACAATTCATTGTACTGTCCAAAGTTATTGATAAAGTAAGCGAACCCTAAGGAGGAAAAAATCGAGAGACCAGTCGCAAGCCAAGCTCCAACATTGAAAAATCGAACCTTACGATACATACTCGGCCCATAGCGGTAGATGAGACTGATAGATGTATAGATGAGTAAGAGTACCACAAACCATCTAAATAGTTGAATCACAATCAAGCTAGCCGAGCCAATATCAATCCGCATAAACAATGAAGTGAAGAGCTGATCACCGAAGACAATCAATACGAATGAGAGTAGAAAGATGAATGTGATGATAATCGTCAATCCAATCGCTACGCCTCTATTCTTAATTGCTGACCTCTTCTTGAATGTCAGATCATATGACTTGTCAAAGCCAGACATCAATGTCACCATCCCATTACTCGAGAAGAATAGAGCAAGAAAAAAACCTAATGATAAGAGTCCTCCTCGCTTGATAGAAATTACACTCTCTACGATCTCTAGCAAATATGAAAATGCATCACTTGGGAGTGCCTTCTGTTCAAGACTGCCGATTGCTTCCATGAAGTCAAAGCGAATAGGGAGCAGAGGGATCAAAGTAAACACAAAAATAATTGCTGGAAAGAGTGATAAAAAGAATGTAAAAGCAATAGAATTAGCTCGAGTAATGATTGCATCTTTCTGGACTTCTTTATAGATAAATCTCAATACATGGTAGACTGAGACACCTCTAAATCCAGGAAGAGAGACCTTACGCAAAAGAGCAAAGATCGGTAAGATGAGTGATCGATAAAACCTTTTATACAGTTTCAAAGTGCTGATTAAGTACGTTGCGAAATTCTACTGGACAAGATACTCTCTTATTGGCTTTCATATCGATGAAAAACAGCTTCACTGTTGCTGTATTGATCACCTGATCAGCTTCGTTTATGATCCTAAAGTCAAACTTGATCAACTTGGTCGGCAACTCAGTAAGAGTAGATTCGATCGTAAGTAAGTCATCATAGTAGGCTGGCTGGAGATATCTCACCTCCATACCGACGACTGGGAGCATGACTCCAAGCTGGTCCTCAAAGTCTCTATACCTGAATCCAAGAGACCTGATGAGTTCGACTCTGCCGATTTCATAATACTTGGGATAGTGACCATAGTAGAGATAGCCCATCTTATCGGTCTCAGCATATCTGACTCTCTTGTCGAACTTGTGTTGGTACATCTGCTCTGAGCTTTGTGGTGTTAAGACATTGATTCTCTGACGAGAGGCATACTCATGCAGTGAGATCCTCCTCTTGCTCTAGAGAGTTCAGATGATGGCAAAGCGATAATCATTTTTTCTATAGAGTCGAGAGGATTCTCTATAGATTGGTACTTGGCGATGAAGTCTTCTGCATCGACGACAGTATATCCGGCCTTCTCAAACTCCTTTCCAGTGAGTTGGTTACGGTCATAGCTGATAGCAACGCCAGGCTTGATCGTGAGGAGGTTGCAACCATCAGTCCATTGCTCTCTGTCTTGATGAGGGGAGTATCCCCCTCCAGCGAAGATGAAGTTCATCTCAGCATCTATCTCCTTGCGGAAAAAGTCTTTGACGCTACCGTAGATCCGAAGAGATCCGTCGGCATTATAGACTTCGACATTGCTGCCAAGACCATCGTATACGATCGGCTTGAAGCAGACGATATCGGTCTTATCCACTTGCGTAAATATGGTGTCAATATGCATGCATGATCGATCTTTGGGAATATTGATTTTGACTACATTACTGACGAGACCTATATCGATCAATCTGTCTCTGAGTAGATTGAACCCATGCTGAGTGCTCCTCTCACTGACACCTATGAGGATATAATCTTCATGGATCATCATGATGTCTCCTCCTTCGACTGAGACACGTTCGCCATATTTAGATGGTGGGAAGAGGTCAGGCTTATTGAGGTTGATCACTTTGCCTGCTTTACGGCTCTTGTCAAAGATTGGATGAGTCGCGATGACCATTCGAGTCAAGAGGTTTTCTCTCCATCTTGCTGACTTCGCAGCCTTAGTGACTATGATACCATCATTGACAGTGACTGCGATATCTCGAGTAAACATAAAGTTAGGTATCGGATCAAACAAGATGATATCTCTTGCTTCGTCGTAACCAGTGACTAAGATGTGAGCAAGGGTATCACTCGGTAATTTTTCGAGGTATGCCTTTTCAGAGAGTGGCAGTTCTTCCTCTACCAAGATTTTAGTGAGGAGTTCTGATTTGTCATCTGACTCTATTCTCAGGCTTTCTTCTAGTAAATGCTTGACTTGATGGACATTCTCCTTGCCAAGGCAGATCTGTAGTACTCTCTCATAGATATTGTACTCCTTGAGCATCAACGGATAGTAGACGATATCGTCGAAGAGCAATTCTTCTGCATGCTTAGGTGATATCCTATCTATCCCTTCATCTGGTGTATGGATGATTAGGGACTTGAGTCGTCCGATTTCTGAGTTGCAAAAGATCATAGAAGAGATTTTGTACAAAGATGAAAGAAAAGCGAGATTATGACAGTATATAATTCTGTTTATTTTCTAATTACCTTTGCCAATATTACGGACTACTTTTGTGTTAAGTTCTTGGAGTTATTGTTCTCTGAGATGTTAATTATACAAAATATACACAATCAGCCCAAAGCTACTCATTGGTTTTACTCGTAAGAGTATTAGAGATAAGTAACGATAGTGTGCTGATAAGGAAAAGATAAGAATGCGAATCCTTCAACTGACCAAAAAATTTCCATACCCTTTGAATGATGGTGAATCTATAGCGATTCACAATCTTACTACTGGTTTGGTCAATTGTGGTGCTACTGTGGATCTGCTTTCTCTCAATACATCCAAGCACTTTACTGATCTGAGGTCAATAGATCAGGAGCTCAACTACTACAATAGTACCTCGGCAGTTTTTCACAATAATGACATCAAGTACTCTGGCGCATTAGCTAACTTATTTACCTCTGAGTCATACCATGTACAACGACTACGGTCACCTAAGTTTGAAGAAGCCCTCAAGGTCAAGCTCCAAAGTGAGAATTACGACGCCATCATGTTAGAGACTATCTATATGTCTCTCTATCTCCCAGTAATCAAAAAGTATACGTCAGCTGCCATTTGCCTGCGAGCACATAATATAGAGTATGAGATCTGGCGTAGATGCAGTACAGAGGAGTCTAATCTAGCCAAGGCTTGGTACCTCAAACTGTGTGCATCTAGGTTGAAGAAGTTTGAATCAACACACTTTGGTGATTATGCTCTGATTGCTTCGATCACTGAGAGAGATGCTAAGACATTTAGAGAGTTAGGCTATAGTGGAGAGATCTCAGTGACACCTGTCGGTCTTGATAGTAACAACTATCAGTCTGATACATACCAACACAAAGATCAGTTTTGCTTCATTGGGTCACTGGATTGGATGCCTAACCTTCAAGGTCTTCAATGGTTTCTCAATGAAGTCTGGCCAGTTGCTTATGCGAAGAATAACAATCTCAGATTTCATATCGCTGGCAAGAATGCTCCAGTTGATTGTAATTTCAACCAGATCGATGGAGTAACATTTCATGGTCAGGTGGAGAGTGCCACTGACTTTATCAGAGAGCATGGAGTACTCATCGTACCTCTCTATAGTGGATCAGGGATCAGGGTCAAAATCCTCGAAGCAATGGCGATGCAACGACCAGTCATTACAACTCAGATTGGTCTAGAAGGGATAAATGCGAAGCACAATCAGCATGTGATGATTGCCAATGATGCCAGAGAGTATCTCAAGATCATCTCAGATAACTCGATTAATTATACTCAGATCGGACAGTCTGCAAAGCAGTTTGTCGAAGAAAACTTTGAGCATAATTCTGTGGGATGTAAACTCTATGAATCTCTCTCAGCTCAGGTCAAAAAGCAAAAGTCTTTACTCATCACATCTCGAGCATAAATGCAGTCACTTGCAAGGTTAGTAGTTGTGCTGTCTCGGTTTCCTTATCCCCTAGAGAAAGGTGATAAACTTAGGGCTTATTATCAGATAAAGACTCTCTCTCTCAATTTTGAGATTCACCTGATCTGTATCCACGACCAGCCAATCTCTAATCTCCAACTTGCAGCACTCAGACCATACTGTAAGGATATCCATATCATCAGGATCTCCAAATGGCTGCTACCCATAAGACTATTGATAGGGACACTGATCAAGAGGTTGCCGATACAAGTCAGTTACTTCACATCAAAGCGAGCGAAGAGGAAGATAGATCAGTTACTGGATCAGATCCAACCGGCAGTCATCTACAATCAGTTGATTAGGACAGCACCATATACGATCAATCGAGCTGAACCCAAAGTAATAGATATCATGGATGCATTTAGCTATGGGATGTCTCAGAGAGCTCTCTCTAGTAATCGCCTGATGCGCTATATCTATAGACAGGAAAGCAGACTACTCAGAGCCTACGAAGAGAAGGCAATCTCAGAGTATGATGGTCAGACTATTATCTCGGTACAAGATATGGTAAGGCTCCCTCATTTAGACGCAAGTCGTATAAGTGTGGTACCCAATGGTGTCGAGTTAGACAGATTCAAGCCAGTGGATACTCAGCAGCTGTATGATGTCGTATTCGTAGGGAATATGGGCTATGCCCCCAATGTCGAAGCGGCTATCTATATCGTGGACAAGATATTGCCCCATTACGAATCAGTCTATGGAGTCTCTCTCAGTGTGGGTATTATAGGAGCTAGACCTAGTGCTAGAGTCAAGAATCTCCAGAGTCAGACAGTAAGTGTGGTCGGATGGGTGGAAGACATTAATCTCGCATATAATCAAGGGAGTGTCTTTGTGGCTCCGATCTTTCATGGGATGGGCCAACAGAATAAAGTCATGGAGGCGATAGCCTGCCAAATCCCATGTGTAGTCTCTCAAGATGTCGCTGCACCGTTCGATGCACAACATGGTCAACAACTCTTGATAGCACAAGACGTTGAAGAGTTTGTATTGTACATAAATACAGTGTTAGAACAAAGAATTGATCTATCTTTGCTTAAGCAAAATGCCTTAACCTCAATAAGTGATAAATATACATGGAGTCAACAAACAGAGCCACTGACGAAACTATTACAGGACCTAGCATAGAGACCGATCCTGGATTTAGCTCCATCTCAGAAGCAATCCAAGATATCAAGGAAGGTAAACTGATCATTGTCGTTGATGATGAGGACAGAGAAAACGAAGGAGACTTCATCGGCAGCGCAGAGCTTATTACCAAAGAGAAGATCAACTTTATGGCTACGTATGGCCGTGGTCTTATCTGTACACCTGTGACTGAGCAACGAGCAAGAGAATTGGAACTTCATAAGATGGTAAGTGATAATACTGCACTGCATGAGACTGCATTTACAGTATCTATCGATTACGTACTCGAAGGATGTACGACTGGGATCTCAGCGTACGATCGATCGACTGGTATAAGGGCAATCGTAGATCCTGCGACTAAAGCATCTGACTATGCAAGACCTGGTCATATCTTCCCTTTGATCGCTAAAGATGGAGGAGTCCTCAGACGTACAGGTCATACAGAAGCAGCCGTAGACTTAGCGAGATTAGCCGGGCATGCCCCAGCAGGTGTACTTGTAGAGATCCTTAACGAAGATGGTTCTATGGCTAGATTACCTGACCTGAAAATCATCGCTAAGCAACATGATCTGAAGTTGATCTCAATCAAAGATCTCGTCAAATATCGACTAGAAACCGAGACTCTTGTGACCAAAGTCTACGAGACACAAGTAGATACACAATATGGGACTTTCGATGTCTCAGCATTTAGCGAAAGCAAGAGTGATGCGATCCACCTCGTATTGCATACTGGCGACCTTGTGCAAGGGGATTCTGCTCTGGTAAGGATGCACTCTCTGTCAAGGACTGGCGGAGCTCTTGGCTTCTTACTCGATAATTATGTAGATCGGATCGGCAATGCTCTCAAGATGATCAAGTCAGAAGGAAGAGGCGTAGTCGTACTCCTACAACAAGACGAACAGTCGCATAATATCTTGAATCAACTCAAACTGATGGATAATAATGTCGACAATGATCCTCAAATATCCGAGATCCAAAGAGACTTCGGTATCGGGGCTCAGATTCTTCGTGAGTTGGGATTAGAAAATATCACAGTGATTACATCCAACCCCAAAAAGCAAATTGCTCTGGAGGGTTATGGACTGAAGATCCAAGGTTATAGGGAGTTCTAAGAGTCACATCGTAACTCTTACCCAATCTAGACTATGATTAGAGTGTGATTGATGAGTATCAGAGTTGATTAATGCTCTGTCATCCTCGTACAATTGTTGTATCGAGTGTACGCTGTCAAGCTGCGGAGAGATTACTCGATCATCCCTCCACCGACTTTTTCATCGTTTTTATATTGATACTCAACTGTCTTGTTTCCATTTTCATCATAGTATGTCAGTAGGCCGTTTTTCTTACCGTTGACATAGTCTATTTTTCGTTGGAGTTTACCATTGAGATATTCTTTGAATACGCCATCGATCTGGCCCTTATTATATGGGAGTTCAGTGACGACTTTTCCATATTTGAATGTTGCAGATAGGCCATTGAGTTGATTATTGCCATAAGTCTTCAAGCTTTCCATCTGTGACCTTGTGTCAAGTACTATGCTAGGTCCAGTCAATCGTCCATCGAGATAAGATGTAAGTGATTTGATTTGGATTCCATCTGGATGATAAGTAGTCCACACTCCACTTTTGACTCCATACTGCAGATATCCTTCTTCGATAGGATTGCCACCTCCATCTTTCTTGATTAGGTGGGTGATTCCAGCCCCCAAGTCTGTAGTAGTGTATCCTGTAGTATCAAATTGTGTATCTACAGATGAGACTCCATTTGATCCAGAATTACATGCAAAAGTGAGTAATGCAATTCCTAAAAGTAAAAAAAGAGGTAATTTTAGCTTCATAATTGACATTGTTTTGTTGACTGTTAATGGTTGACTGATATGAGATACAAATATACATACACAAGCCAATAATTGAAAGCACAATCTATGACGAATAAGCAAGTGGCCAATAAGTTTAAACTGTTAGGTGATCTGATGGAATTGCTCCAAGAGAATCCATTCAAATATCGGTCGTACCATAATGCTTATCGAGTGATCAGAGCTCAACCTGAGCCTGTCATCGACCAATCCATCGAACAGTTAGAGAGTGTCAAAGGAATAGGCAAAGCAATCGCTGACAAGATACACCAACTCAGAGATACTGGTACGATCACGACACTGGACAAGATGCTCGAGCAGACGCCTCCTGGTATCGTCAAGTTACTCGGGGTAAAAGGCATTGGAGTAAAGAAGATATCTGCCGTCTGGAGAGAATTGGAAGTAACCTCTCCAGGAGAGCTACTCTACGCTTGTCAAGAAAATAGACTGGTGGAGTTGAAGGGATTTGGAGCAAAGACTCAAGAGAAGCTCATCGACCAACTCGAGTACTACCTTGCTACAGAAGAGAGTATGCTCTATGCCATTGCGGAAGAAGCAGCAACACAATGCATCGAGATCCTTATGGAGTCAGAGACTATCGAGAGTGTCCACTTCATAGGTGATCTACTCAGACAAAATCAAATCGTATCAGAAATCGAACTTGCAATACTGACTGACGATATTAGAGATGCAGCAGAGGAGGTTCAAGAGCTTGGATTTGTCTCTAATGGTGAGTACACCAGTCATCCTGATCTCGGTGATTTTGTCTTTCACTTTATCAATGATGAAGACCATCTAGAAGAGCTCTCTCAACTCCCACTAGAGCATCCAGTAATGACAAAGTACAGTGCTGACGATATTGCAGACATCCCTTATCATATGCAAGAGTTAAGTACGATTGAGTACCTCAAATCTCATCCTGATGCAATCAACCATGTCATCTCCGATGCTGATCTTAGAGGATGTATACACAATCATACTACAGCAAGTGACGGTAGCCATACACTAGAGCAGATGGTAGATCAGGCTACTCTCAATGGGTACGAATATCTCGTAATCTCAGATCATAGTAAATCTGCATTTTATGCCAATGGACTCAAAGAAGAGAGACTCCTCGAGCAAGGCAAATCCATCGATCAGATTAATGCTGATCAATCCAAAATTAAAGTTTACAAAAGTGTCGAATCGGATATTCTCAATGATGGTGGTCTTGATTATGATCAAGATATCTTAGACCAATTAGACCTTGTAATAGCTTCGGTACATTCCAATCTTGGGATGGATGAGTCCAAAGCCACACATCGCCTCATCAAAGCGATAGAACATCCTGCAACTCGGATACTTGGTCACCCCACGGGGAGATTGCTACTGGCACGTAAAGGCTACCCAATCGACTATGCTAAGGTCATAGATGCCTGCCAAGCGAATGGAGTAGTCGTAGAAATGAATGCTAATCCGCATCGATTAGATATAGATTGGACATGGCTGGACTACTGTATCAAGAGACGTGTAATGATCTCAATCAATCCCGATGCTCATCATAGAGACTCTTATACACAGATGCGATATGGAGTCTTGATGGCACAGAAAGCAGCATTTCCTAGAGAGTTAGTATTGAATACTAAGACGTTGACAGAATTTGAGCAATGGCGGGTAGGCTAGGATCACATAATACTAATTACTGAATCACTCGGAGGTAAATGAAAAAACTAGAATCTCGAATATTATAATGTATCACAATGAAAGTTACAGCCAAAAAAAACGATAAAGTTGCTAATATGATCTTTGCTTCAATCTATCCACTCTATTGGGAGAGATTAAAGAAAAATGGGAGGACTAAAGAGGAATTTCATCAAGTAATAGAATGGTTTACTGGGTATGACGAAGAGACATTACTCTCACTCCTCGATCAAAAGGTGACATATAGGACTTTCTTTGAAAATGCCAATATTCATCCCAATTCAGAGATGATCAAAGGAGTAGTCTGCGGTTATAGAATCGAAGAGATAGAAGACGAATTCCGCTTGTACAAACAAACTAGACAAATGGAAAAACTTATCGATGAGTTGGCAAAAGGTCGTAAAATGGACAAGATAATGCGAGTAGCAAAGGTAGAAGGGTAAACAGAGATACGAGTATCCTTGCATGAGTTAACCGAGATTGTGGCGAGAGAGGATGGAATGACTTAAGTGTTTTCACCTAATTCTAAACCCAATCGATAGGAATCCTGTTAACCAGTTGTTAACGATTGTAAAGATGCAAAGAAGGGTCATCTAGTCCTTCTATATTTGTACTGTAATTAATCTAAGTTATTCACTTATCAATTTTTTAAATATTACTATGAAAAATTTCAAATTATTCTCAGTGGTAGCATTGTTTGCTATGATCGCAATGGTATCATGCAACAGTGATGGAGCTACGTCTAAGGCTGATACATCAGCAGTACCAGCTGCAGCGACTACATCAACTACGACGACTCAGCCAGCTACACCTAGTGAGCCAGCAGTACCTGCAGGTCCTACTACGACAATCAAGTTTGACAGCAACGAATTTGACTATGGTAACATCCAAGAGGGTGATGTCGTAGAGCATGTCTACAAGTTCACTAACACAGGAACTGAGCCACTTATCATTAGCAATGCTAAAGGTAGTTGTGGATGTACTGTACCACAATGGCCAAAAGAGCCAATCAGCCCAGGAGCTGAAGGAGAGATCAAAGTAAAGTTTGACTCTAAAGGAAAAGGAAAAGTAGGTGGTGGTAACCAGTCTAAGAGAGTAACTCTTACTGCTAACACTGATCCAGTAAACACATACCTTACAATCAAAGGTGTGGTAGAAAAGCCAGAAGAAGCTGCTAAATAATCTGAGAAGTTTTTTCTGACTATTCAGAAATAAAAGGAAAGCCGGATGCAACAATTTGCATTCGGCTTTTTTTATACTGTAACTTTGTGTCATATCACTTACACATGATCAATAATTATCTGTCACTCGTCAAGTTTAGTCATACGATCTTTGCACTACCATTTGCATTGATCGGCTACTTCATTGGCATCGTTCACCTAGGTGATGGTGTAGATTGGAGGCTCTTCTTATTAGTACTTCTCTGTATGATCTTTGCTCGGAGTGCAGCAATGGGCTTCAATAGGTATCTTGATAGAGACATTGATCAATTGAATGATCGGACGGCGGTGAGAGAGATTCCCGCTGGAGTGATCAGTCCTCAGAATGCTCTCGCCTTTGTGATTGGTTGTTGTATTGCCTTTGTGATTACGACATACTATATCAACTCACTCTGCTTCTACTTGAGTCCAATTGCCTTGCTAGTCATCTTGGGGTACTCGTATACTAAGCGATTTACATCTCTCTGTCATATCGTCCTTGGGCTCGGGTTGGCATTAGCACCGATTGGTGCATACATGGCAGTCACGAGCCAGATTCATCCAGCAATACTCGCTTATGGTGTTGCGGTGTTTACTTGGGTAGCTGGCTTTGATATTTTGTATGCAATGCAAGATGATACCTTTGACCGCGATCACAACCTCAATTCCATACCTGCTAACCTTGGTCGTGATAAGGCGATGGTCATCTCCATTAGTCTGCATGTAGTGACTGGAATTGCATTAATTGTTGCTGGATACCTGCTCCATAGTGCTGGGATCAAGGCTCATCTCATACATTGGGTAGCAGTTGCGATCTTCTTAGTCTTGTTGGTCTATCAACATCGGATCGTTACAACTACCGATCTGTCAAGGATCAACAAAGCTTTCTTTACTACGAATGGTGTAGCAAGTGTAGTGTTTGGAGTCTTAGTTATCCTTGATCTCTACCTTCCCAGTATGTTTTAAACTGCATAAAGGACTTTGATCGGTGGCTTTCTTTTCGCTTAACGGTATCCCCTAACTCAGCTGTAGTCTGAGTATAACCTTCTGGTATAAAGATGGGGTCGTAGCCAAATCCTCCTTCTCCATAAGCAGCATCTGCAATCTTACCATACCATTCTCCTTTGAAGAATTTCACTTCACCATTTTCTATCAAGCAGATCACTGCGATGAACCTTGCATGCCGATTCGCAACTCCTTCTAGATTGTGTAAGAGTAGGGTAGTATTGTCAAGATCACTTCCATGCATGCTTGCATAGCGGGCTGAGTAGATACCAGGAGCATGATCTAGTGCAGTGACCTCGATACCACTATCTTCACTCAATACTAGAGGGTTACCTGCGGTATAGAGAGTACTTGCTTTGATGAAGGCATTCTGATGGAAAGTTGTACCGTCTTCGATGATCTCTGTGGTCCAGTTGATATCTTTTAGTGTCTTGAACTGATAGGTCTCACCGATGATGGTCTTCACCTCGTCCACCTTGTGTTGGTTGCCTGTGGCGAAGAGGATTGTGGAGTTATGCATCATAATTAATTGAGGTAATTGTAATAAAGGTAAAGATAGACGTAGAAGTTATGAAAGCATTTCAGTTATCTTTTTTAATTTAAAGTTCTATGAATAAGCTTTTGTCAACACTCTTTTTTATTTCCATCTCTCAATTGTCGTTTTCACAGCAAGACCATAATTGGATACTTGGCCTAGATAATAACGGTAACACAGAAGAAGTAGAAGGATTTATTATTGATTTCAATGAAGATAGAAGATTATATGATTCATTGATCGGAGTACCTTTTTTAAGTCAAAACGCTAGTGTTTCTGATAATGAAGGTCGCCTAATGATATATACAAATGGATGTTTTGT
>CALLAW010000041.1 GCA_938001865.1 uncultured Saprospiraceae bacterium
TGACACTTGCAACCTCTAAAGATGAAAGTAGCTTGCCAGTTACATCCATCAAGGACAATTGACCTGATTGTGCAGATGGAAATGTAATGTTTAATGTTCCTGTACTAGGATTTGGACTGATCGCTTGGAAAGACGAAGCCACAAAATCTTTTGTTGAGACAATGATACAATCATTTGAAGTCTCTTGAAACTGTATGGTTGCATCCTCATACTTAATAAGATCTGAAAATGGATTAAACGCAAGGAAGTCAATAGATAGTAATGGGATCAAAAATCCATCATAACCAAGACGTTCAGTAAAGCTTTCGAAGAGTAACAGGTGTGTGGCTTCAAAGTCATCACCTATTCTATCAAACTTCCATTGTTTAAGAAATTCCCCACCATAGTCAATCAGATCTATGTCTGTAATCACTACTCGATAAGGAATTGCTTTTGCTACAGCATATAGTTCAAGGAAATCCGATTGATAAGATTCATTAAATACAGTCGGCATACTGATAGTAAACGTATCACCCACTGTAAGACCATAGTCGAAGAGTACAACTGTCGTATCCCTATCGATTAAGTAGATCTTCTCATCTTGTGTATACAAAGAAAGTGTATCCACAGGCTCTGTTCTTCTAGAATTAAGAATTTCAATTGATTGATACCATTCTCAGAATCAATGTTCTGAAATGTATACTTGGTGAAATATGAGGTAGGTATTTCATAATCCTCCATAAGGCAATACTCCCAAGATGTTCCTGGATCTCCAAAAGGCTGACCATGTCCTATAGAAATGAGGCATGTTGCAAATACAATTGTGTAAAGATACTTCTTCATGATGTTAGTGTTCTTTAATATTTTACAAATGTCCTTGTCTCTTCTAAGTTAGCTAATTTCAATTGAAGTAGGTATATGCCTGGGCTAAGCTCTTGTTTATCCAAGGTGATATCTTGTCCATGATGTGTCTGAGAGACAATAATTGCCCTTCGATGCAGATATCCGATGTCCCTTCTTCTTGCTACCACCTGATATACTGAAGGTTTGACTCATGCCACTAGTAATGGTTAACAGTAGCAAAGCCGCAATTAGTAAAACAATGTTTTTCATCATATTTTTTTTTAGCTGTGGTGCACAGAGTGCAATTGCACAATGTATCATCTTGGCTTCTGGTTCTTCTTTTTAGACTTCTTCCAAAACAACACATTAAACTTTCTCTTCTCAAATTCAGGATCATCAAATCTTGATCTAAATGGCCGACATGTAAATGAAACACTTGAGTAAATTCCTCCGATCTCTAATGGCAACTCATGATAAGCTGCAGACTCATAGACTACTTCATCATCTATCCATTCGGTATAGGTAAGATCTAGTTCAAAATGATTCTCTCTTAATTGCAAATTTTCTGTCCACAAGATATTGCGGTACCCAAGGTCCCACCTAATCGCTGCACCATTATTGAAATTTCTAGATAGAGCTATACCGATATTCGTCGATCCTTGATATCCACCATCTCCTGGATTAAATGCTCTGAAATGTAAATCACCTTCTATTCTTCCTTCTCGTCTAATTCCTTCTTTATCGTTGTACCATTTACCACTACCATAATCAATAGAAGTGTCAAACCGATTGAGATTTATCTCATACTGATCCCTATTGAGTGATAAGATGTAGTGGAGCCTCCACTTTTTATGCTTATCAAGCCTATGTGAAAATTCTGTTCCCAGCTGTAGACTCTTAGTGCGGAGAGTTGCTCCTAAAAACATACTTGGAAAAAATAAAAAATTAGTCCTTGGTGCTATCTTAAACGTATGGTCACCGCCTCTACTCTCGCCGAAATATGTACCACTCCATATATAATATCTTCGCCAGTACTGTCTAGACTCCCATGTAATTGACCACCATGGAGTGACCTTGTAGCTGACTCCCATCACAAGTCCATGTGTGAGAGATGTCCTTGCAGCTAGGAGGTCGCCTTTAGTCGGATCAGTCCATATCCATTCTTTCTCCGCAAGTCCATTAGTCAATCCTGACCTGATATAGACA
Source organism: uncultured Saprospiraceae bacterium (assembly GCA_938001865.1). Lineage (GTDB taxonomy): Bacteria > Bacteroidota > Bacteroidia > Chitinophagales > Saprospiraceae > JAHDHH01. The sequence continues at coordinate 2,029 of CALLAW010000041.1, forward strand.
TGTTCATACCCAATTCGCAATTGCCACTTACTATGACGTTGCGCATCAAGTCGTTGAGTCTGGGAAATGATTGAAGTAAAGATAAGAAGGAGGGGCAATAGCCCCTCCAGTTTAATGTTGTTTTTCATAATTAAATGCATTCTATTCGCAATGGAAGCCTGGATCATCTTGGCTTCTAGTTCTTCTTTTTAGACTTTTTCCAAAACTACCAATTTATCTTGCGCCTCTCAAACTCAGGATCATCAAATCTTGATCTAAATGGCCGACATGTAAATGAAACACTTGAGTAAATTCCTCCGATCTCTAATGGCATCTCATGATAGTCTGCATACTCATAGACTACTTCATCATCTATCCATTCGGTATAGGTAAGATCTAGTTCAAAATGTATAGAAACATTAAAATCTAAATCTCTATTACCAGACAGTATGATACAAAACACCGATAAGTGAATCACATCTCGCAATCCACTCATCGGTTTTAATTGTATCAATCTCTATCTTTCTTCCATCCGAAGTCATAGCTCAAACCGAACAATACATTGACACCAGTTGAGTTCACTACAGAACTTGCCCTTTCAGCAAATATGCCATCAATATAGTACTCTGCATCAATCTGCATCGTAGGTCGCCAACCTCTCTGATAACTCATTTCAACTATTGCATTAACCCCCCAGAATAATCGATAGGTATTACGCAGCAATATTTCAGGAACTACTTGCCAACCAGGGTTTGAAAAACCATAGAAATCTGCAAAATACCTACCCTTGCTACTACTACCACTAAACCCATTTGGCCAAGTCTGCTGCGAATATTCAATGTTACAAACTAGCTGAGGGTTGAATCTGTATCGAGACTTACCAAATTCATAACCATACCCTATCCCGAGGAGATAGGACCGTGTCCGACCATCGCCACTACCTACCCCTAAGTTTTGCCTTCGTTCTTCTTCTGTACCTATGGCTATATCAGACACCAATCGATATGAGGTAAACGATGATGAGAAGACGTGCCCTCTATCAGGAAGGGGCTGATAGAGTACTCTGACTTTTGCAATTCTCTCGTTGTTTTCAGAAGGAATAGATACTACATCTTGACCTCCTGTTGTTAACTTACTTTTGTAAAATATTTCTCCATAAACGAAGTCTATAGATTGGGAGTGCCCTGAATACAATAACAAAAATAAAAGCAGTACTGTTGATAATGATTTCATATTACATAGGTATTTAATCAAGCCAGATGCCACCTTCTATCTCGATACGAACACCATCTACCTCGATCCATACCTCCTGCCCATGCTCACCCTGCTACAGTAACAGCCATTTCTTACAATCAACCTTTGTCTTGCTTCGCCAATTCCAATTCGACCTTAAGGAATTTTGCTGTATGACCTTCACCTTTGGCTACGAGCTTCTCTGGAGTACCAGCGAATACGATCTTGCCTCCGTCTCTCCCTGCCTCTGGACCGATGTCGATGATGTGGTCAGCGATCTTGATGATATCTAGATTATGCTCTATTACGACTACAGTATTGCCTTTGTCTACGAGCTGATTGAGTACAGCGTTGAGGTGTTTGATGTCTTGGAAGTGGAGTCCAGTACTTGGTTCATCTAAGATGTAGAAGGTATTGCCTGTTGACTTCTTGGACAGTTCTTCGGCGAGTTTGACTCGCTGTGCTTCTCCACCTGAGAGAGTAGTTGCTTGCTGACCGAGAGTGATGTAACCTAGTCCGACTTCCTTCAGTGTATTGAGTTTACGGAAGATATTGGGGATATTCTTGAAGAACTCCACCGCCTCACTTACTGGCATCTCAAGGACGTCACTAATCGTCTTACCCTTGAAGATAATCTCTAGAGTCTCACGATTATACCGTTTGCCCAAGCAGGTATCACACTCTACGTAGACGTCTGGGAGAAAGTTCATCTCTATGGTCTTCTTACCTCCACCATTGCAAGTCTCGCATCGCCCACCCTTGACATTGAACGAAAATCTGCCTGGCTTATAGCCTCTGATCATTGCCTCTGGCACATTGGCAAAGAGTGATCTGATATCTGTAAAGACACCTGTATATGTAGCTGGATTACTCCTCGGGGTCCGACCGATTGGACTTTGGTCTATCTCGATGACCTTGTCTACTACATCGATATCTGTGATCGACTTATAAGGGAGTGGCTGCTTGAGTGACTTGTAGAAGTGTGCTCTGAGGATCGGATAGAGTGTCTCATTGATGAGTGAGGACTTACCACTCCCTGAGACTCCTGTGACACAGACGAACTTGCCAAGAGGGATGGTGAGATTGACATTTTTGAGATTATTGCCTGTAGCACCTTTGAGTACAAGTTTTTTACCATTTCCCTTTCGCCGCTTGGCTGGGACTTCTATCCGTTGTTTATTTTGGAGGTAAGCTGATGTTGTGCCTTTTCCCTTGAGGAAGGTCTTCGGTATTCCCTCCGCGATGATGTCACCTCCGTACTTCCCTGCTCCTGGACCGAGGTCTACTAAGTAATCTGCAGCGAGCATGATATCTTTGTCATGCTCTACGACAATGACAGTATTGCCGATTGTACTGAGATCTTTGAGGGCAGTGATGAGTTTTTGGTTGTCTCTTTGGTGGAGACCGATACTTGGCTCATCAAGGATGTAGGTGACACCAGTCAATTGTGTTCCGATCTGAGTTGCGAGTCTTGTCCGTTGTGATTCGCCACCTGAGAGTGTCCGAGTTGGTCGATCTAGTGAGAGGTAGTGAAGACCCACGTCTAGGAGAAATCCTACTCGCATTCTGATCTCCTTTAAGATCTCCTCAGCGATAGTATTTTGCTTATCCGAGAGGTGATGTTGGATTTCATTCATCCATTTACCTAGAGTATCGAGATCCATCTGAGCTAGTGTACCGATGTGCTTCTCTCCGAGTTTGTAATGGAGTGATTCTTTGCGTAGTCGGTAACCCTCACACTCGTCACATGTGGAGATGACCATAAACTCTTGAGCCCATTGCCTGATCTTCTCACTTGTCGTATCCTCGTACCAGTGCTTGACCATCGCCATGATACCTTGATCGGCAAGATCATAGACGTAGTCGCTTGCAATGTACTTATGCGAGGACTGAGAGACTGACTTACCACCACCATAGAGGATGATTTCTAGTGCTTCTTTTGGGATGTCTTTGACGGGGGTCGCTAGGGAGAATTTGTAAGCCTTTGCCAGTTTTCGCAATTGCTTAAATGTGGTATTCTCTCTGACCTCTCCGAAGGGAACAATCCCTTGATTATTGATACTCTTAGAGTCATCAGGGATGACCTTATCGATATCGACTACGTTGATCTTACCAAGTCCCTTACACTTGGGGCAAGTCCCATACGGTGAGTTGAATGAAAAACTATTGGGTGATGGTTCTTCGTATGAGATGCCCGACTCTGCATCCATTAAGTGCTTACTGAATGGTCTAATCTCACCACTGTCTACATCTAAGATCAAGATAAATGACTGACCTGTCTTCATCGCGATCTGGAGTGAGTGGGTGAGTCTCTCTCGCTTGTCTGCTTCGACTTTGATACGATCTATGACTATCTCTATATCGTGTACTTTATATCTATCAAGACTGAGCCCAGGTCTGAGCTCCATGAGTTCGCCATCAACTCTGACACGAGTATATCCTCTCTTCCTCGTCTGTTCGAAGAGCTCTCTGTAGTGTCCCTTCCGTGATCTCACTACAGGTGCAAGGATAGCGATCTTCTTACCCTCGTAGTCCTTGAGTACCTTCTCTAAGATCTGTACTTCACTATACTTGACCATCGGCTTGCCCGTGACATAGCTATATGCCTCACCTATCCGAGCATAGAGCAGTCTGAGGAAGTCATAGATCTCTGTCGTAGTCCCTACAGTGGATCGAGGGTTCCACCCCGTAGTTTTCTGCTCGATAGAGATGACCGGACTGAGACCTTCTATCTTATCCACATCAGGTCGTTCCATCTTACCTAGGAACTGACGAGCATAACTCGAGAATGTCTCCATATATCGACGCTGACCCTCTGCATAGATCGTGTCAAATGCGAGAGAAGATTTACCACTTCCACTCAGACCAGTTACGACTACCAGTTTGTTTTTTGGGAGTTTGATGCTAATATCCTTGAGATTGTTTTCTCTAGCACCTTCTATTGCGATATACTCGTCGGACACTTTCTTAGCCACTCGATCTTTGGTTTCTGATTTGAATAATCTTGCAATTTAGAGAGAGTCTGACAATTATTCTAACAATTGTGTTACCAAGCGAGATGGTTGTCTCTCTACTTGTGAGTAAATGTGATTTGGGGAGGGAAGGTTCTTAGAGTGATGAGTAAACCAAAAAAATAACATACACCTGCTCCAATCTCAGATGTAAAAACCCCAAGGGCAATCTCCCTAAGAGATATTCAACGTCCAATTATACTTCACCGCAAAGTAGCGAAGCACAATAACAGCACCAATCGAAGAGATAATATTGAAACTCATATTTGGCGATACCATAGTGAGACCATAATACACCAACCCACCAAAAAAACAAGCAGATGCATAGATCTCTCCTCTAAAAATCAACGGAATCTCGTTAGTCAATACATCTCTGAGGACACCTCCGAAGCAGGCAGAGATCACTCCCATAAATAGGCATGCCTCTCCATTGAGACCATAGCTGGTCGATATCTGTATACCCAAAATCGTAAACAATCCAATCCCAATGGTATCAAAGAGAAACATACTCTTCTTAAGTCTCAAAATTTTTTCTTGAAAGAGATAGACGATCAGATAACCTACTATTATAACAATAAAGTAATTCCTATCATTGAGCCAACCAACAGGAAATCTTCCGATCAAAATATCTCTAATCGTACCTCCTCCTACTGCCGTTACAAATCCAATAATGAGACTACCGACAAGGTCAAATTTTTTGTCAATAGCCGTCAATACACCTGAGATAGCGAAAACCAAAGTACCCAATAGGTCTAGAATATAAATCCAACTCATAGATAATAGGAATAGATCAACACCAAATACCTTACAAGTACAACCTACCGTACATAATCCGAGAGACAATGGTCGCTACGATAGCGATCACTGAGAAGAGATAGCCACCGTCTTGTGCTACATAATGTGCCGCAAATGCGAGGACAGCATCGAGTAGAAATCCTGCATAAGCCCACTCGGTGAGCATCTTAGAGAGCTTAGTAGTCACTGCAAGGATACCTAAGACCTTGAGTATTGCCAGCGGAATCACGATGTAACTTGGATAATTCAATGCCTCGAAAAATCCCCTAACCATTTCAGTATTTCTAAAGTACATCTGAGCTGAGAATGCAAAGACACCACACATCACTAGAGTAGATACCCAATAAATTATCTTTTCGATTTTCATAGTAGTAAGTTTTGATACGTGCAAAATACTCACTTCATCGTACTCTTCTAAGGGAAGTACAAAATTATTTTGGAGAAGATCTAATCTACACAATCACTAATCACTGCCTCGAAGCCAACCTGAGTAACTGTCTCAAAGCCTATCTCAAGGAGGACAGACTGTCCCGCCTCAAATCTTGTATCAGAGAGTGACCCGACTGGTATATTGCAATCAATCGTCTCGTGAGCTCGATAGAGCCCTTCAATGCCCGGATCTGTCATGACGAGCTGTGTCACACAATCATAAGATGGTGTTATCTGGAACTGATAAGCATCATGCCACACTTCGTCGACGTCCCCAGAGAAGGTATTGATATCATGCGTGATCCTGAGGTAATATTGACCTGGCAGGTAATTATCAAGTGGACTGACAGTATTGATTGGCGTGAGAGTGCCGCTAGACCAAGTATTAGATGCGATGCCTACTCCATTACTATAGAGTCCTACTGTATCAGTATAGAGATCAATCCGACCTCCAACTGATGGGTGAGGGATCAGTGCAACATCTATAGTATATGCCGTATCGACCAAGGTATACACATACCAATCCCCATCTATCAAGTGATCACCAGAGAGTGTATATTCACTATCGAGAGGGACTTTTGTGGCACGCTGTTGTACAGTACCGAAGTACCAATCATCTGGACTGACATCCCATGCAAAGTATGGATAGTCCCCTTCATCTAACAGTTTGACTATTCCGTCTATATCATTATTCTGACTCGTGTGGAAGAGTGTAGAGTTATATCTATCTGAGAGTCGATGGTCTACTCCATCATGTGGCTCTGATACTGAGAGATCATCATTGTAATCAGCTGTCTGACCATCTCCGCCAGTGTAGAGCCACTGTCTCTTATCATCTACTACACCATCTGCTGATGACACATAGTAGCTGTACTTGAGGTTGGTCGGTAGTGGCATATCAGGATTGTAAGTCGTACCATCCCACACATCATCGTATCCTTGGGCAGTGCCATCCTCATTCATCGGTTCGATGAGTCCTGATTGATCTCCATCACAGTCTACATCATGACTATGGTAGTAGCCCAGTGCTGTAGGAATATCCGCTTCGTCACCACCATAGAGATAGACCCCAGGGATGTCAGGTCCAGTTGTACCATCTTCATAGCTGTATCTGATATCTCTAATCGCCTCACTACTGAGATCAAAGAATCCATTGAGTCGTTCTTCCTCTTCTTTGGTATCTCCAGGTCTGAGCAGATTACCCGCCGTATTACTCCCCAAGAGTGGAGACCCTAGTGTCACAAACTTCGCTACCCGATGTCCATCATCCTCAAGTGGGTCTATCCACCATGTCGGATCACCATTGCTCTCTTGTCGCTGGATATATTCTCTTCCAGCCATACCGCCCATACTGTGACCTACGAGGATGACCTTATCCTTCGTCGGGTTAGCTGTAAGTATTGCATCTATTGCTTGCTTGATTGCATACCCTTGCTTGTAGATTGCTGCTTCATTATTGTCACTGCAGTCATCACATGGAGCTGTAGATGTGATAGATGGATTCTTGAAGATATCTCCATTGCTCTCCTTACCGACATTGAAGCTATAAGCGTACATACAGCCAGGGAGCAAGACATTATCTTCATTGTTGAATATCCACTGGACATCATCATCCTGACCATTATCATCAAAGATCCCGTCAGATCCCATAATCTCATCATTACGCAAGTCGTCATCTAGGAATGTACATTGGAATAAGCAGAGTATCGTGCAACAATCCTCATAGTATCCATGTGTATCCTCCGCATTGGGCATCGCCCAAAAGATATGATCATCGGTATCAAAGCTTCCCCAGATATCCACTACCTCTGGCGAGGTGTAAAAATCTTCCCAAGACTCATTGCTCCCAGTCCATCCATGCATAAATAGAATCGGATAAGGACACTCAGCGACTTGACCGTATCCTACAGAGAGGTTACTTAGCGTAAATGCAAAACAGATTAGAGAGGTATAGATGTATTTCATATCTCTGATATTGAGCCACTTAGAGTGTGGATATTTGCATAAATATACTAAATACAGTGTAAGTAATCCTTAAAATTATCCTTCAGATAACGGATTGGCTGTACCCGTTGTAGCTAGCCGATAGATGGATACGATCGTAGTTACAGCTTGTTACCTACTGGCGTTCCTTTTTTAAGTCGATAATTTCTTTCATTATTCGATTCAATTGATGGTCATGCTTATACTTGTTGGAGACGCTATCTCCAACATGGAGACTTCTCGATCCTACACTGAAAACAAAATCCATACTCCGTAGAAAATCAAAAAACAACACACCAAACTTACTATGATATAAGATAGGCAGATCAGGTATTGACCATTGAGGATAAGATCAAACGTCTCTAGACTGAAGGTCGAGAAAGTACTCAATCCTCCACAGAGTCCTGATCCGAGTAAGTACTTGACCCTAGGATCGAGATCTTTGATGCCGATCACTACAATACTCAAGATCAGACATGCTAAGAGATTAGCAAGCAAGGTAGCGAGGGGAAATCCACTCCCTGGCTTATGAGTCACCAGAGAGATGCTGTAGCGCAGCACTGCCCCTATGCCTCCACCTACGAAGAGATACGGCCAGATCATATCTGAGCTAATTTGCGGCGTCTAGCGAGGAGGTAGAGTACCCCCGCGAAGCAAAGAGCAACGCCTAATAATACTAAGAGCAATACCAATGATCCAAGGTGCTGTAACCTATACACCATCAACAAGATGATGAGGTTAAAGACCACCAATGCACCAGTAGTCTGCATATGAGTAAGTCCACTATCGAGTAAGAGGTGATGGATATGATTGCGATCCGGGCTGAATGGAGACCTCCCTCTGATCATCCTCAGAGTGAAGACTCTCAATGTATCGAAGAGTGGCACTATCAAGATACCCACTGCTACTGCAGGTGCTGCCTGTGTGGCATATGTCACATCCTCAAGTACTCTATGCATCTCGATGAACTGAATAGCCAAGATAGCACAGATCAGTCCTAAGAGCAACGAGCCAGTATCACCCATAAAGATCTTAGCAGGACTGAAATTATACTTCAGAAATCCCACAATAGCTCCTACCATAGAGAATGCCAATATAGATAACTCTATCATGTCTATCTGATAGAACCAAAGTCCAAATACACTCGCTATAATCCCCGCGATGCTCCCTGAGAGTCCATTGACACCATCAATCAGGTTAAATGAATTGATAATAACCAAAATCGTAAATATCGAAAGTAATATACTCGCGATATAAGGCAACTCATCTATCCCAAAGATCCCATAGAGACTCGTAATACGGATATTAGCGATGAATACTAAGATCAATGCAGAGATGATCTCAGCTCCAAATTTTTGATATGGCAGGACTGGATCGATGTCATCTTTGACCCCGATCAGAAATAAGATAATAAAGGCACACAGGATATACTGCAAATCACCAAAGTACTTAAATGGTGTCCACATTATAATCGAAAAAATAATACCAGCAAAGATAGCGATACCTCCTAGAGATGGTGTACTTACTGTATGAGCCCTCCTATCGCCAGGCTCATCAACAAGATTTTTCTTCTCAGCAATGCTAATAATGGACGGGATTGCCCAATATGTCAGTAGAAATGCAGTTATAAATGCTAAGATTATAGAGTACACTGAGTACGATTTACGTGAATGGAACTATCCGTCAAATATAGCTCAAATTCTGTAGCTCACAGTCGGATTAAACAACACATCCAATCTCATAACTCCATCTCATACATAGTCTACTCTGAGACATTTGTAGATTACATCAGGATGGATTACACTAATTACTGTAAATTAGCAAGTTGAATCAAGTAAGTATTTTAGCGTAAGCGACACACAATTATACAATGCCAGCGAGTATCAAAGAAAAGATCGATCTTACTAATCTGCCAAAACATATCGCTATCATTATGGATGGTAACGGCAGATGGGCCAAGAATCGCAACATGCCTAGAGTCTTCGGTCATAAGAATGGTGTAACCTCAGTCCGAGAGGTCAGCGAAGCCTGCGCCGAGCTAGGCGTAGGGTGCTTGACTCTCTATGCATTCTCCGCTGAGAACTGGGGAAGACCCACACTCGAGGTAAATGCCCTCATGTCACTCCTCGTAGAGACCGTCAAGAAGGAACTCTCAACTCTCAATAAAAATAATATTAGACTTACTGCCATCGGTGACCTAAGCAAGTTGCCATCTAAGACGTATAATACTCTGATGGATGGGATCAATGACACTAAGGATAACACTCGGATGACTCTCAATCTAGCACTCAACTATAGTGCTCGTAATGAGATGATACAAGCAACTCAGCGGATCGCAGAGCTAGTGGCCTCTGGCAATCTAGACGTCTCAGCGATAGATCATACTACCATCCAAGACCAGCTAGACACCAAAGATATGCCCGATCCAGAGTTACTGATCAGGACCAGCGGTGAGCAGCGAATTAGCAATTTTCTCCTCTGGCAGATAGCATACTCCGAACTCTACTTTACTGACACTTACTGGCCAGATTTCCGCAGAGAAGACCTCTATATCGCCATCCATAACTACCAAATGCGTGAACGTAGATTTGGTAAAATCAGTGAGCAGGTCACAATAACAGAGATTTAAGACAAAATGTGGGGAAAAATCGAGACATTTGCACCCCTTTTAATCAAGAAGATTAGACTTATGATTACACCTTTTCGCTATCAGATCTTTACCTTGGCTGCTTTACTCTTAGTATCTAGTCTTGCAATCGGACAGACATTCGATGACCTTCCTGTCTATGATTACAGCCAAGCAGCACAGTTTGAGATCGCTGGGATCAGTATCAAGGGAGCTGAGAGTAGAGATCGTAATGCCTTGCTCTCGATCACTGGCCTGAGAGTCGGACAGAAGATATCAATACCAGGTGATGATATCCCCAATGCCGTCAAATCCCTCCTCAAACTCCGCCTCTTCGAAGATGTACAAGTCGTCCAAGATAGTCTCGTAGATGATCTCATCTATCTCCAAGTCTTCATCCAAGAACGACCAACATACTCTAATCACTCATACAAGGGAGTCAAAAAACTCCATCATGATGACCTCAATACCATCTTAGAAGATATCCTCAAAAAAGGAAGTATCATCACTGATGATAGGAAGCAACTCCTCTCCTATAAGGTCGAAGAGTACTTCGTAGAGAAAGGATTCCTCGATACTAAGGTCAAAATCAGAGAAATACCAGATAAAACTCTCGAAAACTCCGTAAGACTTGTCATTGACATCAAACCCAAAGAAAAAGTCAAAATAGAAAATATCACATTTGCAGGCAATGAGATGTTCCACTCACGGAAGCTGAGACGCAAGATGAAGGAGACGAAGCAAAAAGGGACTCTCTTCAAAAAATCCAAATTCGTATCCAGTGACTACGAAGCAGATAAGCAAGCTCTCATCGCATTCTACAATACACGTGGATACAAGAATGCCAAAATCGTCAGAGACACCACTTACAGGAATCCAGAAGGTAACTTAGAGATGAAACTCGAACTGACAGAAGGAGAAATCTTCGTCTACAGAAATATCGAATGGAAAGGAAACTCCAAGTATACTGATGAACAGCTCAATACTGTACTCGGTCTAGCCAAAGGTGATGTCTTCAACCCGGAGCTACTCGAGAAGAGACTCAGATTTAGTGTAGATGGCAGAGATATCTCTTCACTCTACCTCGATGATGGTTACCTCTTCTTCGATGTACAACCAATCGAGGTCGCAGTAGAGGGCAATGAGATTGACATCGAAATGCGAATCTACGAAGGTCCACAAGCGACTATAGACCAAGTAACAATCGCCGGGAATGATCGTACTCACGAGAATGTCATCCGAAGGTCAGTAAGGACACATCCAGGTCAGAAGTTTAGCCGATCAGATATCATCAGATCACAGAGAGAAATCTCTAATCTCGGTTACTTCAATCCTGAGACCCTAGATGTACAGACACCTGTCAATCAAGAGAGAGGGACTGTGGATATCCATTACGTACTAGAAGAGAGACCATCTGATCAGCTAGAGCTCTCAGCAGGATACGGTGGATTCCAGGGACTCATCGGTACACTCGGTGTGACATTCAATAACTTCTCACTTGCTAACTTCAGAGATCGTACGACATGGAATCCTCTCCCACAAGGAGATGGACAGAAACTCTCAATCAGAGCACAGTCCAATAGTCGGTTCTTCAGATCCGTCAACTGGAGTTTCACAGAGCCATGGCTCGGAGGCAAGAAGCCCAACTCATTTACTACTGGGATGGTCTATACAGGGAGTGACTACTCTCTCCTCAGTCAAGGTAAGCTAGATATCTTCAGAGTATTCGCAGGTCTAGGTCGACAACTCAAGTGGCCAGATGATTACTTCTCATCAAGTACTACTCTCTCATACGAGAATATCAGGCTAGAAGACTATAACTTCAGTCAATTTAGAGTCAAAGAGATCGAGTCTGATATCACCAACGGTAATTTCAAGAATATCAGTCTCCAGCAAACATTTACGAGGAGCTCAGTAAGTGAGCCGATCTATCCTACCAGTGGATCTCGTATCTCACTCTCGGTAAAGGTCACACCGCCATACTCTCTCTTCAGGAAGGGTGATATCAATACGGACCTCCCACAAGACGAAATCGATGCAATCAGAAGGACGCTAGAATTGAATAAAGGACCAGCAGATCGACCTACTGAAGCAGAGTATGCCATAGCACTGACTACAGCATCTATCAGTAAACGATACAAATATCTAGAGTATCACAAGTGGAGATTTGATGCAGAGTGGTACTATAGCCTTGTCGGCAAACTCGTACTCGCTGCCAATATCAAGATGGGTCTCGTAGGGTTCTATGATGAAGGCTTAGGTATCGGACCATTTGAGAGATTTGAGTTAGGTGGTGACGGGCTGAGTAATCAGAATATCGGGGTCACAGGAAGAGATATTATCTCCTTGAGAGGATATGAAGTCTCCGATATCGAAGTCAATAACACAGAAGGTGGAGGATCTATCTTCGATAAGGTCACTCTCGAGCTTAGGTATCCTATCTCTACTAATCCAAGTAGTACGATCTACGTCCATGGATTCGTCCAAGGTGCTAACTCATGGATCGGCTTCGAAAACTTCAATCCATTCCAACTCAATCGATCAGCTGGTGGTGGACTCAGAGTCTTCCTCCCAATGTTTGGTCTCTTAGGATTTGATTATGGATGGGGATTTGATAAGAATGTTACGAGTGCAGGTGGTAGCTTTGGTAACTTCAATATTGTCCTAGGATTTGAGCCAGACTAGGCAGCACAGAGATTTCAAAACCAACAAATAACAAGAGAGACAAAGCCATTGAGAGAGATTTCAATGGCTTTTTTTTATATGAGTCTTACTCCTCGACACAGCACAGAACTCATGCAAGCTAGACAGGTTGAAATTCCATAGATCCAATATGTGATCATCGATATCATCTCATCCGATGATTACAATCGCAAGATAGCATATTGGCTCCCTCTCTATTCTTCTCAGGATTTCGTCGATAGATAATACGGATTTCTCTATCTTGAGAAACTATTTACTCCGATTTAGAATTTACCCAAGTAGAGAAAAATTTCGATAGAATATGACACAACGACAAAGAACATCAAGAAGTCCCTTCGCAGGAGTAATTGCAATCGTAGGATTGATCGCAGTGATCTACGTCTTGCTCAATGTAGTGAAGATAGGATGGTGGATACTCGGTGTCGTAGCACCCATACTCTTCCTCATCTCATTATTTCTCAATAAAAGTGTCGCCGTAGACTTCGGTAAGATGTTAGTCAGGACACTGAAGACTGACTTACCTAGAGGTATCTTGTATTCTGCTGGGACATTCTTCCTTTATCCATTGGTGATGACATTCATCTTCTTCAAAGCCTATATGTCCTCAAAGGTCAGAAAGACCGTAAATGACAAACGAGCTGAAGCCAAACAAGAACGAGAATTTACCAAGTACGAAGAAGTGGTAGAAGATGAGGATGACTTCCTCGACCTCCCAGACTTAGATGTCGAGCCACCCAAAGAAAAACTCAAAGATACTGGCTACGAGAACCTCTTCGAGTAACAAGCATGTTAGGTCTCACCCTCAATATTTATCGTAAACCACTCCGATGACTATCATCTATGGAGTGACCTTGGTCAGTATACTTCTCTACGCAAGTCTCATCGTACTGATACAGAATTGTTGGAGACCAACTGAGTATAAAGTTGTCCTGCCAAGTGACCTGCCATACGTCAGTGTAATCATCGCTGCGAGGAATGAAGAAGACAAGATCAAAGATTGCCTCGACAGTCTAGCCCTCTCTACTTATCCATCAGACCGCTATGAGGTCATCGTCATCGATGATATGAGTACTGACCAGACTGCTCAGATCGTAAGGTCTCACTCATGTAAATGCGTAACTCTCTATCAACTAAACCAAGTAACCAAGCATGGATCTAAGAAGCAGGCACTTGCCTATGCAGCCCACCTAGCCAAAGGTCAGATCTGGATGTACACCGATGCAGACTCTCTCGTCCCTAGCAATTGGATCAGCAAGTGTGTGACAACCTTCTCATCTACACCTGAGACGAAAGTGATACTCGGTCCCGTCAGCTATACCATGGCTCAGAACCCAACCATTAACAGACATAATCATAGTGGTAGCAACCTCTCAACAGCACTGAGTAAGTGGCAACAGCTCGATATCATGGGGATGATGGCAGTGACCAATGCCGGTATCTATCTGCAACAATGGTACATCGGTAATGGAGCTAATCTTGCTCTCAGAGCTACTCTCTGGAAGCAGGTTGGGTATCCTCTCAATACTGATCACAAGTTCGCCTCAGGAGATGATGTGACTCTTGTGCAAGGCGCTGCGGATCTCAATAAAGACAGCATCCAATACCTCCTTGACACTGACTATATCGTGCAGACTAGTCTCCAACCTGACTTCACCTCACTGTCGCGACAGCGACTCAGGTGGACGAGTAAGAATCATGTCCAATCAAGCATACCTCAGAAAGCAATGATGGCAACTACATGGCTCTTCTGTCTATGGACTCTTATCATGGGAGTACTCAGCGTGATGCATTGGCAATATTTCACAACTTTCCTTCTCCTGGTCTTCTGTAAAGCGATCATCGATACGATATACCTGTCAAGAGTTCAGGAGTTCTTCGGGAGTAGGATTACTGGCATTTGGATGGCAATCCTCTCACCTGTACATACTCTCTACATAGCTCTCTTTGGTCTACTCGCAGTATTCCCCCAGCGCTATACTTGGAAGGGACGATCTGTCAGATAGTAATCAATGCGTCCCTCTACGCTATGACCATATTACTCTCCAGCGGTCGTAGGATCATCGTAGAAAAACTGTTCTCTAACGACCTTGCCATCACGGACTTGGTAGACACAGATCTCGTGGAATACACTTGATTCTGTTTCACCTTTTCGCGTAAGCGTCATGCTCATCGGTAGTGAGAAGTAGTTGCCAGAGACGATGGGATCACCGATCTCAGATCCATGAAATGTCTCTATCCCAGAGTTCCATTCCTTACCTTTGGCGGCGATACCGTCCAATCCTGATACAGAGCTACCATCCGCTTCGATGCTTTGGATAGATGGTGAGTAGAGCTCTTCGTAACAAGTACCAAAGTCACCTTTTCTGCAGAGTGCTACGAGTCGATTTGCGATTTGTGTTGTTGTCATTATTCGATGTTTTTTGATGATAAGATATGGATGCGAGGATATGTAATCGTCGGATATTAAGATCGCTGAATATTCATTACTTTTGATAAAAATAATCTAATTAGAGTTCTCAATCGCATTACTAAGCTTATGAATTTCAAATCTCTCATCGTACCCACCCTCCTTATCATTGGCCTTATGAGTTGCCAGTCTCCAGCTACTAATGGGGCAGACAATACTGGAGACACAGCACAATCTAACCGAGCAGGATCAACAGCCAAAGTGATCGGTGACAAGACTGCTCAAGAGCTACTGAGTCAGTATACCAAGGTCAGATTAGATGCAGATATCAGCCACCTCACAGATGATGAGAAGGCGATCATCAAGAAGCTCATCACCGCTGCACAGATTATCAATGAGATGTTCTGGGTCGAAGCATTTGGAGACAAGAGTGAAGTGCTTGGATTCATCGACGATCCATACTTGAAGGAATATGCAATGGTGAATTACGGCCCTTGGGACAGACTCAATGGCAACAAACCATTCATCGAAGGCTATGGTCAGAAACCTCTAGGTGCCAACTTCTATCCAATCGGGATGAGTAAGCAACAGTTTGAAGACTTACCACTGCCCAATAAGACGAGCCTCTATACGATGGTCAGAGAGAATGGACTTGGTCAGTTAATCACGATCCCATACAAGGACTTCTTCAAGAATGAAAATAAATTTCTCAGTGACATCTTGAATAGTGTGTCAGAGCTCTCAGATAACACTGCCTTCGCTAAGTATATGAAGCTCAGAGCTAGAGCTCTACTCACTGATGAGTACTTCGCAAGTGACATGGCTTGGCTCGACATGAAAGATAATAGGATCGACTGCGTCATCGGACCGATCGAGAACTATGAAGACCAACTCTATGGATACAAAGCAGCTCACGAAGCATACATCCTCATCAAGGATATGGAGTGGAGTAAGCGACTAGAGAAGTATGCTAAGTTCCTCCCACAGCTCCAGCGTGACCTCCCAGTCGATGCTAAATACAAGGCAGAAAAACCAGGAAGAGATACAGAACTCAATGCCTACGATGTGATCTACTACTCAGGTGACTGCAATGCAGGGAGTAAGACGATTGCCATCAACCTCCCCAATGACGAAAGAGTACAACTCGAAAAAGGCACAAGAAGACTTCAACTCAAGAATGCAATGCGTGCAAAGTTTGACAAGATATTGGTCCCGATTGCTGATGTCATCATCGATCCAAGTCAACGTAAGCACATTACATTTGATGCATTCTTCGCCAATACGATGTTCCACGAGGTAGCACATGGTCTAGGGATCAAGAATACGATCACAGGTAAGGGTCCTGTACGTACTGCCCTCAAAGAACATGCAAGTGCATTAGAAGAAGGAAAGGCAGATATGCTCGGACTCTATATGGTCAATCAACTCCACAAAAAAGGCGAACTCGATGGAGATATCAATGACTACATCGTAACATTTATGGCTGGCATCTTCAGATCTGTGAGATTTGGAGCATCATCTGCTCATGGCAAAGCCAATATGATAAGGTTCAACTTCTTCGATGAGATGGAGGCTTTCACTCGCAATGAAGATGGAACATATACGGTCAACTTTGATAACTTCCAGAAGGCAATGGATGCTCTCTCAGAGAAAATCCTAGTCTTACAAGGAGATGGTGACTACGATGGTGTCGCAGCATTCGTAGCTGACAAAGGTCTCATCAAGTCACAACTGCAAGCTGACCTTGACAATCTCTCCGACCTAGGGATACCTGTAGATGTCATCTTTGAGCAAGGAGCAGAAGTGTTGGGATTGTAAAGGTCATTGGACATGGGTCTTTAGACTGATACTGTCTTTATCGTCCACTGTAGGTGATTGAGACCAACCTCCAACATGACCTCTTCGGGTTGACAATAGGAGATTTGGTATTGAGAAATGATCTGGGTTATCTCCCGTGATCAGAAGAATTAGTATTCACTCACATCGGATGTATCCTTCACCCACATTCTTTCCAAAGTATTGATCAGAAAACTGATAGACTAGCGTGATATCTACTGACTCTACAGTGGTATCTATTTGCTCTATAATTACAGATTTTGTTTCGTCGTACCACTCGTAGTTTCGCCAGAGTTTTATCTGACCCTTTGGTATACAGATCGACTTATTACCAGATACTGAGAGATTAAGATCACTGTTTGATTTTCCGTAGAGAGATAGTCGGCACATTGTGGACACCTTATACTCTGGACTCTGGATTGTCACATAGCTATATTGTTCTGAAATCTCATATCGATAGATTCACTTTTTCGACAACACAAGATTAGAGTAATCACTGCTAGTCCAATACAATACTTGCTACTCACAGGAATCATCGCTTACTCTGGAGATCCGTCAGCAATCCAAGCAGTGATGATATCTATCTCGCATTGGTCCAACTTTGAGCCATCAGGAGGCATCGCAGAGAAGCCTTCATCATGCCTTATCCTAGGAAGGAAACTTGACCCTGTGGATGCTGTAGATGTTGAAGTGAAATCTACAAGTAATGGAGGCTGATCACCATTGTGACATCCAGGTATGGCACAGGAAGCATTCATGATACTTGCAATCTCGTCAGTATAGGTCACTTCCGTTGTGTTGCATGCAGACGCATCGACTTTGTCCTTAGTACAAGAATGAAGAATAAAGAATAGACCAAACAGGAGTAATATGGAGTACGATGGTTTCATCTGTTTTCGGTTATTTAGGGAATTAAGAATAAAGAAGCTTCTGAACTTGAACTAAGATTTGGGGAAAGATAAGCGATTTTTAAACCTCATGTTGCAATCTAGTGACTAATCATAGGATACCTGTCGCTTTGCAGGGACTTAGAGGTTATGGGTTATGAATATTTTGGGATTAAAAAAAAGAGGAAAAGTCAATCGACTTTTCCTCTTGAATGATTATTTGTACTAACTCTCTATGGAGCAGGGATCAACCTGCTGTAGAGAAAGTCTTACTTCTTGATGTCAAATCTGTAGCTATCATTATTATCAGCACTTGTAACATTGACCTCTGTCACTACTAATAAGAATGTAGTACCATCCGTCTTCTGTACAGTGAACATGTCACCAACCAATACTGTATTATCAGCATACTGGACACCATTGTTAGCGTGCAATGTCGCGATATCCTCTACCGTAAGGACTGAAGCAAATGTAAATGTCTCTAACAATCCATTCTGACCAGGTGTCAATGTTCTAATTGTAGATCCATTGACTGAAGAGATTGTCTGTAACCAGTTAGTAGCAACAGGGCCTCCATCGATACCATCATCTCTGATATCAGCACTCGCATCTGTAGAGCCTGTACCTAACCCTGTGTCAAGGTCTAATCCTCCTGTACCCGCTGGTCCAGCTTGATTAAGTAATACACCATCAATTGTCGTGACTGGAGTACCTACGACTACAGTTTCTACATTTACAGTTTTCTCAAATGCTGAGATATTACCAAACTCATCCGCTATCTCGACTGTATAAGTTGCACTTCCTGAGTTCTGTACTCTGATGAATAACTTCTCATCTACAAACCCATCAAAGTACTGTGATGGAAATCCAAATGGATTAGCATCAAATGCATTACCACCAAACTCCAATCTAGATAAGTCAGTAATCAATGCGCCATCTTGGTATACACTGATAGAAGCGAGCTGCCCATTTACAGGAGTAGCTGAGATATTGATAGAGTAGAGTGAGCTAGGATCGAGGTCTACAGAAGCGTTACCGCCAACACTTACCTCTGGTGGTACGTCACCTCCGACGACATCAGCATCAGTATCTACAAGAATAGATGTAGTCCCAGTCTCTTGGTTGTCATCAACCACTACAAATGCGTATGTAGCGATAGACTTATCTGCATGAGCAGTCACAGTCACCTCTCTTGTAAATGCTGTCCGATCATCTCCGAAGAGTAGATTGACAGACGATCCTGGTGCAGCTCCATCTATCGTATATCTTGATGGATCAAGTGCTACTCCGTCTTGCTCGACAGAGAATGTATTGAGCTCAGCTTCATCAGATGTAGCCTCCACCTTTACGGTAAAGGTATCTCCTGCATTGATACTAATGTCAGAACTTACAAAGCCAGCCTCCTCGACGAGTCCAATCTGTGGTCCATCTTCGTTGCCAGTACCTGGTACATCGATGATATCATCACCACATGATGTGATCACTAGAGTAGCTCCTATCAAGAGCATCAATCCTAATAATTTGATTTGTTTCATACTTAGTTACTTTTGTTTTTAATTTTAGATATAAACGTTCTGCAAAAGTAACACAGTATCACATCGCAAATTGCCGTTTAACACCGTTTTAATTTTAAACTAGGGATTTACTCATTGAAAAAAGCATTTTATACTAATATTGGTCTTTTAATCTTGATTAATCTCTTGGTTAAGCCCCTTTACTTGTTTGGAATCGATGCACAGGTACAGAATCAAGTCGGCAACTCTGACTATGGCACTTACTTTGCACTTTTTAACTTTTTATTCATCTTCCAATGGATCCTTGACCCTGGTATCCAGAACTACAACAGCCAAGCATTATCAAATGATAGGAGTACATTCGAAGCGAGGCTCGGTTATACACTTGCGAGTAAATGTCTTACAGCAATAGGGTTTGTATTGATTGCTGGTCTGCTGAGTTACCTCTTTTTTGGGCATGACTCTTTGATAGAATTATCCTTACTGTGTACCAATATGGTGATATTGTCATTTGTAGTCTATCTGAGGACACAATTTTCGGCGATGGGGTATTATGTGACAGATAGCCTACTCAGTGCACTAGATAAGTTGCTGCTCATACTTGGATTAGGGTATTTCCTTTACTTCAGTGAGACTCAGATGACCATTCCACTCTTCCTATTGGTCCAGAGTATCACACTCATTATTACTTTGTCAGTGGTAGTATTTTTCTTTGTACGTCGCCTAGGCAGGTTGCGATTAGCATTTGACTATAGTCAGATCAAAGTCCTTATGCGAGAGGCCTTTCCATATGCGATCGTCTTCATCTTGATGTCTCTGTACAGTCGTATGGATGGTGTGATGCTCAAGTCGATCATTGACGATGAGGCAGTCTCAGCTGGTATCTATGCTGCTGGATTTAGAGTCTATGATGCTATGAATATGATTGGCTTTCTATTTGGGAGTCTCCTATTGCCAATGTTTGCTAATATCCTATCTGATAGGAGCAGACTCTCTGAGCTCTATGACTCTGCACTCCGCTTGATCCTCGTGATAGCAGCCACAGTTAGCATCGTTGCCTATCTGTATAGTGCAGATATCATGTCACAGCTCTACACGGGTGC
The DNA here is from genome assembly GCA_938001865.1 of uncultured Saprospiraceae bacterium. Taxonomy (GTDB): domain Bacteria; phylum Bacteroidota; class Bacteroidia; order Chitinophagales; family Saprospiraceae; genus JAHDHH01. Next base: position 22,535 of record CALLAW010000041.1, read on the forward strand.
ATCTTCGATACATACGGATGTATTCCAGTGGCTAGCAATCAGTTACTACCTTGTCGCGACGACTTATGTCTTTGGGGCATTGATCACAGCAAGTGGACGACTTAAGCGGCTCAATTGGCTGTTTCTCATCGGAGTACCTATCAACTTTGTACTCAATTGGCTATTGATCCCTGATCTCCATGCAGAGGGTGCAGCGATTGCTACATGTCTCACACAAGGCGTAATCCTTATCGGTCAGATCATCCTTGTGCATTCTCAATTTGCCTTCAAGGTCAATCTCAGTCTTATCATACATTACACCCTATTGTTTGGTCTCATATTTGCTACCTCTGTCATCGTAGACTACTCTCTTGATTGGCACTGGATCTTAGAGATCGGAATAATCGGCATTATTGCGCTTGGATATATATTGGGAAGTAGATTTTTGCGTTTAGATTCTATCTTAGACGCAAGGAAGACCGCGGCATAAGTTCAAAATAAGCAAAAACTCACCTATCTAGAGCTCAATGGATACTAAAGAAAACCTACTCCGTCCCATTCTACTTCTGTGGAAACGGAAAAAACTGATACTTGGATTGAGTTTCTTGATTACCCTTATCGCAGCTGGTCTCAGTCTGCTCAAGCCTAATTACTACGAATCGAGTTCGATCTTCTATCCAGCAAGTAATGACCTCGCTAAGCCACTACCCATCGGTACACAGTCTATAGATATGGACTATTATGGTACAGGAGATGACATAGATAGGATCTTGGCTATCGCTAAAGGATCAAACCTCAAGGAATACCTCATCGAGACTCTAGATCTCTACAATCACTACAATATCAATCCATCAAGCGAAAAGGCAAAACTTGCCATAAACCTGCGATTCAATAGACACTTCAACACAGAGAAAACAAAGCTCGGTGCTATCAAAATGTCGGTCGAAGATAAAGATCCACAATTCGCAATGCAGATGGTCAATACCGCAACGTCTAAGCTCAATGAAATAGCACAAGAGATCATCAAATCTGGACAGAATACACTACTCAACAGTTATACGCTTGCCGTAAATACCAAAACGACAGAACTCAAGTCTCTCTCAGATAAGATCAGTGGTCTACGTAAGGAGTATGGTATCTACAATCTAGAGAGCCAATCAACTACTTACTCAGAGTTGCTCCCAGAGATAGAATCTAAGCTATCAATCGCTAAGAGCAAGTACAGTCTCAAGCAACAGATCAATGCCCACCCTGATACGATCAAGACCTACCTCTCAATGGTCAATAACTATCAGACTCAAATCGATGATCTCAGCGCTAAGATGAAAAAATTTAACGAAGGTTACTTACCTATACTCAACGCTGAGGAGGAGTTAGAAGACTTCATGAAGCAATATGTCCTGGACAAGCAGCGACTCAGTCAACTCCAGTCAGCATACAACTCTCCCTTCGATGCCATACACCTCGTCCAAGCAGGAGAAGTGCCATATCTCAAGTCAAGACCAAGAAGATCATTAATCGTCATAGGTACAGCCATCGCGAGTACACTGTTCCTCAGCATGCTTGTATTGATTCAAGACTTTGTCAAATCTCTCGGACCACTCAATCTAGAGTAGGATGCTCGTAGGCAAATACCAAGACAACAAATTTTTGATCGGAGGAGCAGGATTGTTCCTACTCACCATAGTGTTTGCCATTTACTTTAATCAATGGTATCTAATTGCACTCCCGTTTGCCATAGTATTTGGCATAGTAGTATCAATCAATCCTAAGATCGTCTACTACTTACTGTTCGCTTTGATCCCATTCTCCGCGGAGATCAATCTCCCTGGTGGTATCGGATTGGACTTCCCGGCTGAGCCGTTGATGATCCTCTTTACTGGATTAGTACTCTTACTCTCCCTAGAGCACTTGCGTAAATGGGATGTCAGTATATTCTACAATTGGATTACACTCTTGATCGTCGGGATATTTACCTGGAGTATCATCACTACTCTCAGCTCTACTGAGCCCATTATCTCCATGAAGTACCTTGCAGCTAAGTTATGGTATATCGTCCCCTTCTACTTGGGTACACTCATCCTCTATCATCAGAGAGTAGCAGAGATCCGACCACTCGTCAAGTTAGCGGTGATGACTACAAGTATAGCCACACTCTATGTCGTCGTGAGACATGCAGGGTGGGGATTTGACTTCGATGCAGTCAATAGAGCAGGCAGGCCGATCTTCCGTAATCATGTGACCTATGGAGCTCTCTTAGTCTTGATACTCCCATACCTCCTGTACCTGTGGCGTACATCAAAGCATCCACTCAGAGTCATCATCTATGGAGCTCTCTTGATGCTCTTCGGGTTGGCGATTTTTACGACTTATACAAGAGCAGCTTATGTCTGTGTATTGGGAATAGTCGCAGGCTACATGATGATCCGACTCAGACTGACGACGATTACGATAGTCGCTGCCTTGCTTGTCAGCATGATAGGGGTCAGTTATCTGATACACAATAATCAGTTTCTGGACATGGCACCTGACTACGAGAGGACAATCTCACATCACAATATTGACAACCTGATGGAGGCTACTGTCAAGGGAGAGGATGTCTCCACGATGGAGAGAGTCTACCGATGGGTGGCTGGGATGCGTATGGTAGCTACCAAGCCGATTTTGGGCTTTGGACCAGCTGCATTCTACGAGTCATACTTACCCTATACTCTGACAAGCTTCCAGACATATGTGAGTGACAATCCTGAGAAGTCAGGGATACACAATTACTATCTGATGACCTGTGTAGAGCAAGGGATACCTGGGCTGATCCTCTTCCTACTATTGACCATACTCCCACTCATCTTAGCCACACGAGCCTATCATCAACTCCACAATCCCGAACTCAAAGTACTCGTAATGGCAGCAGCTCTCTCGCTGATCACGATAGACCTCCTCTTACTTATCAATGACCTCTTAGAGGCGGACAAAGTAGGATCATACTACTACCTCTCTATCGCTATCATTACACTCTGCTCTATCATCGCAGACAGAGCACCATCCAAATCAATCCAAGCAATCACCCAAGAAGGGTAATTAACGTTATCAACTGACCTCTCGTACGATAAATAGTGTATTTTTGTTCAAAACAAATCGCTTTGTCAGAACAGAAACCAGACTACTCTAAGATATTCGAAACGGAATTTCTGCCTCATGCAGATGCACTGAAGACCTTCGCATTTCACCTAGCCTACAATGAAGAAGACGCCAATGATCTCGTCCAAGAGACATTTATGAAGGCCCATAGATTCATAGATCGGTACATTGCTGGAACTAATGCAAAAGCTTGGTTGTTTAAAATCCTGAAGAACGCATACATCAATCAATATCGTAAGCGATCTAAGCAGCCCACAAAGGTGGACTTTGAAGACTTCATCAGCTATCATGATACTGATGAAGACGGAGGTGCTACTGGATATCTAGACCTCAGAGAAGAGCTCTTCCAGAGTATGATGGGAGATGAAGTCACTAATGCAATCAATGCACTGCCTGTAGACTTCAGGACAGTCATCTTACTCTGTGATATCGAAGGATTCAAATATGAGGAAATCGCTAAGATCATAGATATCCCTATAGGCACAGTACGATCAAGACTCTTCAGAGCTAGGAATATGCTCAAAGAAAACCTCAAAGACTACGCTGACAAGCTTGGCTATACTGACAAGCGAGGCGACAAAGGAAAGGAAGAAGAGTAAGACATATACTTTAAATAATTTTTTATAATTTGCTTTTGATTCGTTAAATACTAATTTTTAAAAATGGGAAATCCGAAGAGTTCTAATTCAGTCGAACAACATATCAGCTTGTACTTTGATAGTGCTTTGAGCAAAGAAGACGAGATCCAACTCATCCAAAAAATCGGTAACGATCCAAGCTGTTCGGCAAGTTTTTCAAAAGAAAAAACAGCAAGAGAATTTCTCAAAAACAATCTAAAAAGATCATGTTGCTCTAAAGATATGATCAATAACCTGAGAAATATCGGCAACAATCAGTCGCATTAGCTAGAGTATCCTCATCACTCACTCCATAGGCTATCCATAAGGTCGCTTGCGATCACTATAGTCACCGTGTACAGCATTTGTGCTCGACACATCTCATCTCTGTATCTCCCAATCACTCCCTATCAACCCTCACTATGCTCGACAAGTTAGAAGCTATCCATCATAAATTTCTTGAGACTCAAGAGAAACTCTCTGATCCAGAGATCGTCTCTGATATCAAACGATTCACCAAACTCAATAAAGAGTATAAGAAACTAGACAAAGTCAATACTGTCTATCTCGAATATAAAAATCTCATTAGCAATAAGGCTAACGCTGAAGAAATGCTCAAAGATGATGATGCAGAGATGAAGGAGATGGCCAAGATGGAACTAGATGAGATCAATCCTGCCATCGAAACAATCGAAGAGCAAATCAAAGTCATCCTTATGCCAAAAGATCCAGATGATGATAAAGATGTCATCATGGAGATCAGGTCCGGAGCAGGAGGTGATGAGGCGAGTATCTTTGCTGGTGATCTCTACAGGATGTATACGAAGTACTTCGAGACGAAAAACTTCAAAGTCGATATCCTCGATATCAACGAGGGAAGTGTCGGTGGCTACAATAAAATCGTACTCGAAGTCACAGGTACAGATGTCTATGGCGAACTCAAATTCGAATCAGGTGCTCATCGGGTACAGCGAGTCCCCAAGACCGAATCTCAAGGTAGAGTACATACCTCGGCGGCAACAGTAGCGGTGATACCGATGTATGATGTAGAAGAGATTACCATCCGTAAAGACGAACTCAGGTGTGACCTCTTCCGTGCCAGTGGAGCTGGAGGACAACACGTCAATAAGACCGAGTCTGGTGTAAGATTTACCCACTTACCTACTGGAATCGTAGCAGAAAGTACCGACTCTAGATCTCAACACAAAAATAGAGATATCGCAATGACTCGGCTACAGATCAAAATAAAGGCAGCACAAGAAGAAGCAGTCTACAAAGAACAAAAAGCACAAAGAAAATCTCTAGTCGGGACAGGTGATAGGTCAGATAAGATCCGTACCTATAACTATCCTCAGAATAGAGTAACAGACCATAGAATCAATCTCACACTCTACAGCCTAGATAAGATCATAGAGGGTGATATCAGTAATATCGTAGATGCACTAAAAGTGGCAGAAAATGCCACCAAAATGCAAGAAGGTGAGACTGCAGTCTAAACCTAGCGATGAGAAATTTGATATTTTTGATTTCACATTAGGTATTCTTTCAAAAAGCACTAATTTTGCAATCGCTAATAGCACAGATGCCCAAGTGCTGGAACTGGTAGACAGGCATGGTTGAGGGCCATGTGTCCTTCGGGACGTGAAGGTTCGATTCCTTTCTTGGGCACTCTCATTAAGCAGATAAGGTACAGTCGTCTTAGATTGTACCTTTTTGTTTTTTTTCAGCTCTCTATAACGTATCTCTGATGCTGCAACCCTCTATCACATCTAGAATCATTGCTCTCAAAAACGCTGACCTTGAGCTCAGAGACAAATTAATCCAAACAGGAGAATTGTTTGAAGGCTATAATGCTGATATGGAAGCACTCCATCTCAAGAATGCCAAGGCCTTGGAAGCGATCATAGATGAGATAGGATACCCCACAGTTGACTTAGTCGGAGTAGATGGAAGTGAAGCTGCTTGGCTCATCATCCAACACTCAATCAGCAGACCAGATTTCATGAAGAAATGTCAATCAATGTTGAAATCTGCTGTAGCAGCTGGTCAAGCAAGCCCCATCAATCTCGCTTATCTGACCGATCGCATCGCTGTATTATCAGGAGTACCTCAGATCTATGGTACTCAGTATGATTGGGATCAATATGGTCAACTCAGTCCACTACCCTATGATCACTTACCTTTAGTAGAGCAGAGAAGAAAGGAAGTCGGGCTGAAACCACTCAAAGACCAAACTCTCCTCATGAGAAAGCAAGCAGAAGTCAATCACGAATCACCGCCACCTGACTATCATGAAAGAAAGTCTCAAGCCGATGCTTGGAGAAAATCAGTTGGTTGGATCATCTAAGATCTCCTATCACATCAGGTAATCAATACTCTACTTGACCCGAACAGATTATTTGGCTTACCTTAGGGTGTCTAATCAATAGAGAGATCAATATAGCGTCACCGATTCACTCAGAGATGAAATCAACTACCCTCCAAGATCAACTCATCGAGTTTCGAAAAAATAATCAAGCGTACTTTTCCAAAAAATCAAACACTAAAGAAGCTAACCGCTTCCTCATGGGTCATGATGTTGCTCATGTGATCTTTGGATGTGATACTTCCTTGACTGGAGAAGGAATCGTAAAACTGTGGACTATATTTGGTACTACTTTGACTCTCAAGCAAGTAGTACACGGTTACTTATCGGTAGGAGCCTTGAGGCTATTCAGCGGATATAGCTTCAAGCATATCAGCCAGCAGATCGGCCAACTGCTCTCTGCCGTCCCTACTGCAATAAGACTGAGTAGACAGATGCAGAAGCCTTGGCCATTCTATGATTATGAGTCTTACCTACATACTCCAGTCTCAGTGATCAGAGCAGAGTATGGGATACAAGTCATTTGACTTAATGAGTGGGGATACACAATGATGCTCTCTATACACAGTTAGCTCAGTGATTGAAGGGAGATAACTCTGTGTCAAAATCGCAGACTCAATCTTACAAATCTCACTAATTTTGAGGATGAGAACATCCCATTTGCATGACAATGCATGCGATATTGTCCTAAATCCAACATTTGAGAAAAAAATATGGATGAATAAGCAACCATAGACGTATCTTGATAATAATAGGGGTACACAGTTGATAAAACTGACACTATTATATGACTGAACAAGAAATCATACAAGGAGTAAAGAAGAGAAATAGATCTGCCCAAACGGCACTCTATAATCAATATAAGACACTTTGGTACATGATTAGTCTGAGGTATAATAGAGACGAGGATGAAGCGAAGGATGCTCTACAAAATGGATTGATAAAGATCTATTCCAATATTGACATGTTTGATCCTAGTATGGGTACTTTTAAATCGTGGTCTTCTCGGATCATCGTCAATGAGAATCTCATGCTAATAAGAAAGAGAAGAGATGTCTTCTCACTTGATAACATCTCTGAATCTGATCATACACAGGTACTACCCGAAGAAGACTCAACCGAAAAACTGTCTTCGGAAGAACTCACTAAACTGATACAGGTGCTTCCAGACGGATATCGACTCGTCTTCAACCTCTATGTGATGGAGGGATTTACTCATAGTGAGATAGCAAATCACTTGGACATCAGCATCGGGACATCTAAGTCTCAATTATTTAAAGCGAAAAAACTCTTGCAGCAGAAGCTAGAGGTTTTGATATAAGAAAATAGGTAATGGAACATCATAATGATAATAACTTGAACGAATTCTTCAAGTCCAGACTTGAAGACTCGACACCAGCCGACAACGGTTGGAATGTGCCTCCTCTGTCTGTATTGGATGCGGCACTAGACCAGATACCTCATCCACCCAAAAGAAACAAACTGCTCATCCCACTGATCATAATCGGGCTAATCACTCTTGGCCTAGCGATACTGACTATTCAGAATGCAGTAGAGATATCGTCCTTGAGTGAAAAAATAGATACACTCAGTATAGAGGTGACCAATCATCAAGCTCATATCAATGATCTGGCCTCTATCCAAGAGAGTAAGCTGTCATCTGCTGCTCAGATACCAGCTCTCAGTCTCAATGAGACAGAGACTATGGTCAGCCAAGATCAGTCTATTGACGTTGATAATCAGATAACGCAGACTCCGCTAACAGCTCGAGTACCCCAGTATGTCAATAACCAATCTGTCAATAAGATACAACAGGTGCCCGTTGAAAGAAAGCAGCTCATAGGCTCTCTCATACCAACTCCTCCCACTCATAATGGTAGCGAAGATGTGAGACACTCTCCTCCAATTACACAGGCAGCAGCAGCACTTCCTGTACTCACTGATGATACTTCCAATCCAAAGAGACAACTCTTAGGACTATCTCCAATATTGGCCAACCAAGCAAGTGTACTATCCCAACAATCTTCACCTGCGATTGACCTTAGACAACAAGTGTCGCCAATCCTAAGTAAAGAGACGCAGAACACTAGGCAGCCGATGTCACTCCTCTTGACAGGTAGTCACCTCTCTAGCGATATCAGGATGACTAATATTGATGTTAACAATACGACATTAACTCAGTATGATGACTTCTACCCTGGTGTAGGGTTTAGTGTAGGTGTCTCTGTTCCACTGAATAAAACACTCTCTATCAATACCAGTATAGGTTACAGTAGATTGAATAACCGGAGTCGATACGAGTCAGACTTTATCTACTATGAAAATAATACTATCCAGACAGGAATGGGCAATCTCATGCATCTGAGCAACCCTACTGTAGAGACGCCAATGATGGACTACTCTGATGAGATAGTACTTAGAGTCAATGACAATCAGATTACTAATGGGGAGATGCTAGATCATGTCACGGAGATCTCAGACACTTATCAGGTAGTACAACTCTCGACAGGAATCTCAGCTGAGATATTGCGATACAAAAAACTCTCAGTCCATACTGGAATCGGACTTACTGGTAACTACATACTCAACATTAGTCAAGCACTTGACACTAAGATGCTCTCTAACTCTAATGTCATGATGGAAGAGATCACTAATCTAAATCTAACTCAAAATATCAATAGAAAATACCTCAGTGGGAGTCTCTCTCTTGGTCTTCAATATGATCTCACTCAAGCCATGTATCTGAGATTCAACTCAAGATACGAGAAGGGAATCACTTCACTAAGAATTCAAAGATCAAGCGAACAACCAAAGTCATTTATCAATTCTTTCGGTTCGGAGATGACGATTGGTTACGCATTCTGACGATTACACGTAGTACATCGATTTATAAAAAAAAGCAGAACTGTTTCATTACAGTTCTGCTTTTTTTTATTTGTCACATTCTGTCATTTAGATTTTTTTGATGTCATCAATGGGCAACCCACACCTGATAACTGCATAATAGGAGTGTAAAATATCTCACTTTTAAAACAAAAAAATATACTAATGAAATTACGTTTTGCCCTAATCACCCTAACTGCTTTATCTCTAGCATTCGCATCTTGCGACAAAGAAGATGACACTGACGTATCTGATGGACAACTCAGCCTCAATATCTCTGGATTGGAAGATCTCGGTAGTGAGTACGCATACGAAGGTTGGATCATCGTAGACGGCAGTCCTGTGACTACAGGGGTATTCACAGTAGATGCAGATGGACAACTCTCGCAGACTACATTTGACATTGATCAGGCTGATCTCGATGCAGCGGAGACATTTGTCTTGACAGTAGAACCTAGTCCTGACTCTGATCCAAGTCCAAGTAGCGTACATATTCTGGCTGGAGATTTCTCAGCTACAAGTGCTGATCTGACAATCGATCACAGTGCTGCACTAGGTACATCATTTGCTGATGTAGCAGGAGACTTCATCTTAGCTACACCGACAGATAATGATGAATCTAACGAAGCAAGTGGTGTATGGTTTCTCAATAATAGTAGTGCTTCTGGACCTACAGCAGGATTGACATTACCTCAATTACCTACGGGATGGGCTTACGAAGGTTGGGCTATGGTTGACGGGACTCCAGTGAGTACAGGTGTCTTCTCGCTTACTACAGGTAGCGATGATGCTGGACCATATAATGGACCAAATGCCTCTCCACCATTCCCTGGCGAAGACTTCCTACTGAATGCTCCTGCAGGATCTACATTCCCAACCGATCTGACAGGTGGTGCTGCAGTGATCAGTGTAGAACCAGTGCCAGATAACAGTCCTGCACCATTTGTACTCAAGCCACTCGTAGGGATGATCCCAGCGGATGCAGAGGTACACAGTGTATTGACAATGGGACAGAACTTGACATTCCCAACAGGAACAGTAAATAGATAGTTTAGTTATAAGTTACAGTCACCCTATGACTCAGCTTACAGATGGATTACCCAGTGATTTGGGTAATCCATTCTTTTTTTTATCTATTTTGATAACTATTCTATTGTAGCATACCCTCTATCGCCTTACTCGCCTGTTGAACCTCTATGATGATGGATAATCTATAGAATTGCTTTGACGATCATTTAGCAGTTTTTCTTTACTTTTAGATTTTACAGATTAATAGTTACTCATGGAACTCTATGCTCAGGTACTCAACTATGCTATCCCGTTTTTCGTAGTATTGATCGGGATAGAATATTGGGTGGGTCGACAGAGAGGCGTCACTCCATACATGGCATTCGATACGATCTCTAGCCTCAGTAGTGGACTGACTAATACGATCAAAGATGTGCTAGGACTTACGATCGTTATCGTCAGTTATACTTGGCTCTACGATCATATTGCTCTATTTACTTTTGCTAATACTTGGTGGTTCTATATCATTGCATTCATTGGGCTAGACTTTGCTGGTTACTGGTCGCATCGTCTCGAACACCAGATCAATATCTTGTGGAATCGACATATCATTCATCATAGTAGTGAAGAGTTCAACTTAGCTTGTGCATTGCGACAACCTATCTCCACAGTCTTTGCATTGTTCTTCTTCTTGCTGATCCCTACTGCACTGATGGGAGTACCACCAGAGGTTATTGCGATTGTTGCACCACTTCATCTATTTGCACAATTTTGGTATCATACGCAGTTGATAGGTAAGATGGGATGGTTAGAGACTTGGTTAGTCACGCCATCACATCACCGCGTCCATCATGCCATCAATCAAGAGTATCTCGATAAGAACTTCAGCCAAGTATTCATTGTCTGGGATCGCTGGTTTGGTACATTCCAACAAGAGCTCGCTGATGTCCCAGCAGTCTACGGTGTCAAGAGAGCCGTCAAGACGTGGAATCCATTTCTTATCAATATCCAACATCTCTGGCTTATCATCACTGATACATGGCGAGCTAGTCGATGGATTGACAAACTGAGAGTATGGGTCATGCCTACGGGCTGGAGACCTCAAGACGTCGCCAACAACTATCCTGTCGATTACGTCGAGCATGCCATCGATCAAGTCAAATATCAAACTAGGTCATCTCCAATCAAAGTGGCTTGGTCTTGGACTCAATTTATCATCACCTTACTCCTTACAGGATACCTCTTCAACACGATCGCTGATCATACTTTTGGAGAGTTACTTATCTATGCATTATTCTTAATGTTGACCATCTTTAGCTATACCTCGGTCATGGATCAGAGCATGATTGCGATCCCCGCGGAAGTATTGAAGATTGGTGTGACCATATACGTTCTTGTGACTATTGGTGATTGGTTTGGGATCGATAGTTACCTCCCATATGGGAGTGGTATAGTGATCGGTTATGTGCTATTGAGTCTCGTAGTGACACTCTCCCTGCTGATGCAAAAGGATAATACACTTACTCCTCTGACACGTGGAGTCTGACGTAAGCCTATCATCTCATTAGTCCTCTCCATGTAACAATCTGTAGTGGGCTTGTAAGCATCTCAGTTCTCCATAGCTAGATTTGAATGGCATCTTCTGCAGCAGTTCTGTGAGGTCTAGATCAGGGAATGCTTCTAAGATTTTCATACCCTTCTCTACTTTCTTTTCTTTCATGACATCTAAGATTGAGAGTTTTTGAGCCCCGATCAGTCTTGCAAAGTGTGACTCAATCGTCCCGACGGCCAATCCCCGCTCTTTGGCAATGATACCGATAGACTTCCCTTGCTTATGCATCTCGAGTGTCGTATTGTAGGTCTCTCCTTTGACTTTCTTCTTTTTCTTGACTGGTTGCACACGGACATATTTGGGCTCACCAAGGAAGACATTTTTGTCTTTGTACTTTATAGAGTAGAGAGCTTCTATCTTAGTCCAACAGGCGTTCTCTATTTCATTGACAGCATTGACATATGTGGTCTCACCCTTCTTGATTGCATAGTTGGCTGCATGCTTGACTGATGGTATCAGGAGGCTAGTATGTATCTTATCTCCATAATACTCTATCGCATCTACACATCTCTTGAGGATATATGAGTCATCTATACTTGGATCATTGAAGAGGCTATCCAACTGTTGTTGAAACTTCTTAGAGACGCCTTCGAGATATTGGAGTTGAGTCTTCAGAGCATTGAGGTAGACCATTCGATTCGCTTTGTCGTCTCTCTTGCCGTCTATGATTGATTCTTCGAGGATTGCGACATTAGCCGAGAGCTTACTTAGGCCAAACTCTTGGAGAGTTTTATTATTCTGATACGTGTTTATTTCCTCTTTGAGGATTTCATCAATGTTTTCTGGCAATTGATTTGATGCAGTGTATTGAGTAACTGTCCGATCTGTAATAATGTTCTTCTCAGTAATCTTGGAGGTAAGCATGAGACCTGACAGAGACCTGCATCTACTCAATGCCACATAGAGTTGTCCACTTGCGAATGTGTCCTCCAAGTCCAAGATCACCTTGTCAAAGGTCAAGCCTTGACTCTTATGTACTGTGACTGCCCATGCGAGTCGCAATGGATATTGGACATATGAGCCTACTTCATTCTGTATGATTGTATTAGTTGCAGGATCGAGCTCATACTTCATATTTTTCCATTCGGCTGGTTCTACGATGATTGTGATACCATCGTCCCCTTTGACCTTGATATAAGTCTCATCGAATGCTGTAATCGTCCCGATCTTCCCATTGAAGTACAATCCCTCTGAGTGATTACGGACAAACATGACTTGAGCCCCAATATTGAAGACTAGAGTCTCGTCAATTGGGTAACTATTCTCATAGAATTTTCCATTAATCTCCGCTTTGACTGTTTTGGACTCAGTCTCAAGCTTACTGAGCTCTGATTGATTGATTTTGTCAGCTTTGCGATTGTGTGTTGTCAGTGTGATGGTGTGAGCATGGTCGACCTCTTCTGTATAATTGGCATTGATCCGGTCGATCAATGATTGATCGGTGACTCCTGATCTGACACCATTGAGGATATCAAGAAAGTCTTCCTCCTCTTGTCGATAGACTGTCTTCAACTCTATGGTCACTGCATCGACCTCTTGCCATGCGAGTGAATCAAAGAAGTAAGGACTCTTATAGTACATCGAGAGCACCTCTACTGTATGATTACGGACTACAGGAGACAGCTGATACAGATCGCCTATGACTAAGAGCTGTACTCCGCCGAATGGAGCATCTCTCTTCCTTACTCTCCGCAATGTCTGATCTATCGCATCGAAGATATCAGCTCTTACCATACTGATCTCGTCTATCACGAGCAAGTCCAACTCTAGTAAGAGATTGAGTTTCTTCCTATTGAACTTCTGATGCTTGACCATCTCTGTAGCATCGAAGTAATACTCCTGACTATGACCCTTATCTCGGTAGGGAATAAAGGTCCTCAATGGTAGGGTGAGCAATGAGTGTAGAGTAATACCTCCAGCATTAATCGCAGCCACTCCAGTAGGTGCAGTGATGATAGAGTTCTTATCAGTATTGTCTAAGATTTCTTTGAGCAGAGTGGTTTTGCCTGTTCCAGCTTTTCCGGTAAGGAAGACACTCTTATTCGTATTGAGGACAAATTGCTTAGCTAGTTCTCTCTCTTTATTAGTCTTTATGGTTGACATGGTCTCAAGATAGTGCAAGTAATTGTAGACTGAGTGGTAATTTCCAGAGATTTAGCAGATTCCAATTCACCTTGACTAGTATGTCTTAGTCATCTCACTATCGATACAGAGGATGTAATCTGCCTTCCCTCTATGCTCGTCTTCGAGAGTGTAGATATCTGATTGCTCCACAGTTGATATCGTGACTGTATTGAGAGTTGGGTCACTCTCCCTCAGATACCAGAGTATCCCTTGATAATAATCTGAGTGATAAGTCCCATTGTAATGGAGTAAGAGGTCACCTGGGATATAATAAGACAGCATGGTGTGAGCCATCGTAGCATCTTTGATCGCTTGTGCTTGTGCAAATGCTGTACCTCCATGACCTTCTACCATATCTGACATAGCCTGATACTGAGAGAGAGTCGGGTCAAATGGGATCGGCAATGGAGCTATCCATGCGAGCTCATCTTGTGACAAATCATCCAATGCATCGAAGCCACCTCCTCTATATACCATACTTGCATATCGACGAGGAATATTGGTACCGATAAACCTCAGATCATGCTCCTTGGCAAACTCTATCAATGGTGCATAGTCAGTCTGATGATTAGACCACAGTCGAGCTAGACTGTCGAGTCCCTCACCATCAATTGTGCCATCTAGATAAGCATCTACTGCTGCTTGATTATCTGTTTCGATCATCTCAGCACCTAGGATCAAGTTGCGACCAGACTGATGGATGTCTCTCGCCAACTTGAGCTCTAGCCAATGGCAGATCGGGTTATTGTGATATTCTCCGAAGAGAATTAGATCAGTCTTTGATGCCACTTTTGCCAGTTTGCGATAGCTCACCTTGCGACCCTTACTGTTGTAAATGACGTACGCATCCATCTTCTGACCAGTCATCGATAGAGATGTCAGCAAGGCCAATATCAGTCCTGAGATCAATCTAATATTCTTCATATCAATATGTAGCATGAGTTATATAAATGTAAGTACAAGATGCAGAACTTATCAGATGTCTTCTCCATAATTCTATCAAAAAAAATATCTAATCCTAATGTCTATAACTCAAGTGACACGATGATGAAATTCCTAACTAATCCGATAACTCAGTCTCAGCCTGACTCTGCAGAGTTATTCACTCCCCCGTACTGATAAGTGGAGGTATTGTCTAATTCTTCTCAGTGACTTACACTGCTCCAAATATTTTTTCTCTATTTTTGGCTAGACCAAAAACCTGAACCAGTGAGTTACAAAAACATCTATGTTGCAGCAACATCGCAACACGTCGGCAAGACCACTACTACGCTTGGACTCGTATCTGCACTGAGTAAGCTCGGATACAATGTCGGCTATAGTAAGCCTGTCGGCCAGAAGCATATCACAGTCAATCACCTCCAAGTTGATAAAGATACAGTACTCTTCGCTGACCTCCTCAAGTTTGAGATAGATCCAGCCATCCATAGCCCTGTGATCTTAGGGAAGGGAGCTTCTAAGCGAGTCCTCTCTGAGTTTGACCCGAGTATCTACTGGGACAAGGTCACCTCGGCAGGCGATGAGCTCAATAAGAGACACGAGATCACAATCTTCGAAGGTACAGGGCATCCAGGTGTAGGGAGTGTAGGCCAAGTCAGTAATGCAAAGGTCGCCAAACTCTTAGATGCCTCAGTGATCATGGTCGTAGAGGGTGGCATCGGGAGTACCATCGATATGCTCAATATGTGTCTCTCACTCTTCAGAGAGCATGATGTCCCTGTCATCGGAGTCATCATCAATAAGGTCATCCCTGAGAAGGCAGCCTCCGTCAAAAAACACGTCGGCAAGTGGCTCAAACGAGAAAATCTCAACCTCCTCGGTGTAGTCCCATACGACAAGACACTTGCTTATCCTCTCCTCTGGACTGTCTCCAAAGCCATCAATGGTAAGATGGAACACTATCGTGAAAAGGGCTATCAAAAAATCGAAAAAATCATTGCTGGTTCTCTCGCTGAATACAAAGACTTCGTAGATACTGAAAATAGCCTCTTAGTTGTCGGACCGAGAGTAGTCGATCAGGCCATCGAAAAACTCAATACTTACACTCAAGCAAGAGGATTGGAAAAAAGTCCACTCTCGGGGATAGTCATCACCGGTGATGAACCACTCTCAAGATCTACTCTCGCTTATATCAATGACAACAAACTGACCACCATAAGAACTCCTCTCGATACATACGGAGCCGTAATCAAGATGAGTAACATAGAAGTGAAAATCAATCGCAAGACTCCATGGAAAATAACAAAAGCCATCGAACTCATCAGAGAGAATACTGATCTAGATCTCCTCAAGTCACTCATCATCCAATAACCCTTCGAGCACCCATGACTCCACCACAGAGAGAAGATCCTCAACATCACTTTGAGACCATTGGAGAGAAAATCATCGGCAGTGTCAGAGGCCAACTCTTCGGCAAACCCTGCTTCAAAATCGGGAAAAAAGCCTATACCTGCTACTTTGAGAGTTGCATGGTATTTAAGTTGACTGGGGATAGCCATGCACAAGCCCTCAGTCTGCCACAAGCACAACTCTTCGACCCATCTCGTAAGGGACGACCAATGAAAGCATGGGTCCAATTGCCATTTACAACAGTAGAAGAGTGGCATCACTATGCCACAGCAGCAGCACAGGATGTTGCAGAATGAGGGTAATCTCTACTCCTGACATCCAATAATGATAAAATCCAAGTTCTCCACATTGAATCTTAATGCTGATTATTGTATCTTTCACTTATGTTGATAAGATGTCTCTTCACTGCTCTCGCAATCCTGATTCTCTCTATGCAAGATGGGAATAGCCAAGCCGTAAATACCACATTTGGCAAAAACAGGATCCAATACCATGATGACTTTACCAGCTGGTCAAGATACGAGACAGAAAACTTCGTCACATACTGGTATGGTAAAGCAAGGAATGTAGCACAAGCATCCATCCAAATCGCCGAACTCGAACACAATGACATCCAAGAACTCCTCGAGTATCGGATGAATGATAAGATAGAGATCGTGGTCTATACAGATCTCACCGATCTGAAACAGAGCAATATCGGCAATGAAGAGATCTTCAATAATACTCGCAACGAAACCAAGACGATCGGACAAAAAATCTTCGTCTACTTCAATGGTGATCATCAACATCTCAGAAGCCAAATAAGAAAAGGAATCGCCTCTGTCTATCTTACCAATATCCTCAACGGAAGCAGTCTCCAAGAAGCAGTACAGAATGCACTCCTCCTCCATATGCCTGATTGGTTCAGTAGAGGTCTCATCACCTATGCCGACCAATCATGGAATGCAGAGTTAGATCATCGCATCGAACAGCACCTCCTCAATCCTAAGTATCTCGACTTCGATAAGTACTCTGATCGATATCCACAGGAAGCTGGACACTCTCTCTGGTACTTCCTTGAGAATACGTATGGACGGACCAAAATCTCACAACTCATCTATATCACTAGGATCTATCGAAGCCTAGAAGGGAGCTTCCCGTATGTGCTCAATGAGACATTCGCCAATATCAAGAAACAGTGGTCAGCATACTACCAAGAATACTATTACCTAAGCAACTCTTCAATCCCCCTCTACGATGGATTAGAGATAGCAAGAGTCAAGAAGAAATACAACGAACAGATCACTCAGCTCTCCCTCAATCCACAAGGCACTGCCATCCTCTACACCGTCAATACTCTCGGCAAGCAGGAACTCATGCTCCACACACTTGATGATGGCAAGACTAGGCGACTCTTCAAAAACGAAAAGAAAAATCCATTCCAATCTCCAGATACTAACTTCCCATTAGTCACGTGGACTCCTCGGGGCCAGAGCTGCTACCTCCTCTATGAGTGGAAGGATGTCAAGTATCTCAGATACCTCTCCCTTGATGATCCCGACGACTACGAAGAAGAAGATATCCCAGAAAACTATCAACGCATCTACAGTATGGACTTTGTAGAAGGCGATAAGCTACTCTTCTCTGGTAGCTACAATGGGCTCTCTGATCTCTTCTACTATAAGCCCAGTGCTCGGAGTACTCAGCGGATCACAGAAGACTTTTGGGATGACCTAGATGCTGAGTATATCCGCTACCAAGACCGGAGTGGAATCCTATTCAGGTCCAATAGAGAGACCTATACACTCAAGCCAGAGAAGCTTGATACCGTGCTACCACTTGGGACATTTGACCTCTTCTGGTTGCAAGATGGCAGCAACGAAGTCATCCAACTGACTAACACTCCAGGGGTAAATGTCAGCCATGCTAGCGTCACACAAGATGGTCAACTCATCTACCTCCAAGAAAAAAACTCCAAGAACCGAAGAATGGTCAAAGACTTCCTCGGTTCATCATCACCGATCACCAACTCGCCACCAGAAATCTCTCTACTCCACCAAGCTATCTCAGCCTCTGGAAGCTACGCATACTTAGTCGAAGAT
The DNA here is from genome assembly GCA_938001865.1 of uncultured Saprospiraceae bacterium. Lineage (GTDB taxonomy): Bacteria > Bacteroidota > Bacteroidia > Chitinophagales > Saprospiraceae > JAHDHH01. The sequence continues at coordinate 40,691 of CALLAW010000041.1, forward strand.
GCCAAGACATATACTCTGTACTACCAATCATCAGTCGATCTGACCGCATCCTATCAGAGTACTAGCTCGCAGGCAAATGCCAACCTGACCAAAGGAGATGATAGCACCACTAACGAGGGCAATCAGCAAGAAACCTACGGTGATGGCAAAAAATTTCAATCAAAATGGCCTGATCCAGAGGGTACACAACCCACGCTTACGGCTAATGACAATGCTCCAAAGAAAGACGGATTTGGAGAGTATTACAATAACTATTACTCAGAAGCCACTAACGCAAAAGGAGACAAGATTATCAAGTTTGAACCCTATCGAGCTAGTGCTCAACGATTGACATTTAGACTCTACGATTACTCTTCCAAGATAGATAACCAACCACTCTTCGAAGGGCTCGAATCCTATACCCCAATCGCAGAGTCTCTCACAGCACAGCCTACTACGATCCACATCCAAGCCAAGGTCAAAGATATCTTCGAAGACTACAAACTTCATGGTGGTTTCAGGATACCGACGACATTTACAGGCAGTGAAGCATATCTGACACTCTTCGATGATAAGAAGAGATGGGATAAGTCCTACACAGCATATCGACGGATGCAGTCAGAGTTCATCCCTTCTACTGGCGTATTTGAGAGATATAAGCAGCATACCATCATGGGACTCGCCGAGTGGAAGTACCCACTCTCTATCTTCAAGAGTATCCGACTGAGCAGTAGCTTGAGATTAGATCGATCATTCTTTGCAGTCACAGAGTCCTCGCGACTCTTTGAGCCATTTGACTTCGCTAAGCGACTCTCAGGTAAGGTGACTTATGTGTATGATGACAGCTACGATGTCTCCACCAATATCAAAAACGGAACACGATACAAGGTATTCCTAGAAGCGATCAATGAGTTTGACTTAGATCTCTCCGATGGAATTAACTTCAGTCCAAGTACAGGATTTACTGGAATCTTTGGCTTCGATGCACGTCACTATATCCCGCTATTACGCAAGGCAGTGCTTGCATTCAGAGGGTCAGGTGCTACATCATTTGGTAACAAGACGATGCTCTACTACCTCGGTGGGATGGAGAGTTGGATACTCCCTCAGTACAATACATCATCCACTGTACCAGAGTCTATTAATTACTCCTATGTCGCATTAGCACCTCACCTTAGAGGATTTAACTTCAATACAAGGAATGGAGGCTCCTATGTACTTGCCAATATGGAACTCAGGGTACCTCTCTTCTCTCTGATCGCTGGCAACTCGATTAAGAATGGCTTTGTCCGTAACTTCCAGATCACGGCATTCGCTGATGCTGGTGTAGCGTGGCACGGTTTGCTCCCATCGAGTGACGTCAACCCTCTCAACGAAGACACCATCGTAACCACAGATGCCAATGATGACAATATCCTAGTACTCAATATAACTTACTTCAGAGATCCTATCGCTTATGGATATGGATGGGGAGTCCGATCTACATTACTCGGTTATTATGTCAAGTTTGACTATGCCTATGGAGTCGAGACAGGCACACTCCAAGCACCTAAGTGGTATATCAGTCTCGGGTATGACTTCTAGAGAATGGCTCTACACCAGAGGGCAGGGAGCTAGATAGAGAATATTCCGTAATTTGGCATCATGAAGTCACTAAACTCACTTGTCATCCTCCTCTCCATCGTACAGATCCTTGTACTGATGAGCTGTGATCCTCAAGACCATCAGACCCAACCAGACCAAGTCAAGACAGACAGAGACCTACAAGTGTCTTCATCGGTACCAGAGGGTAGCCATCTCGTCATCCTAGGTGTAGCCCAAGATGCTGGCTACCCACAAGCAGACTGTAAGAAGTCCTGTTGTACAGAAGTGTGGACAGATCTATCAAAAAGAAAGATGGTCTCATGCCTCGGTGTCAGAGATCCAAAAACCAAAAAAGTCTATCTCTTCGATGCTACTCCTGACCTCAAAGATCAATTGCATCTCATCAAGAACACTCCAGACCAAGACTACCAACTCGGTGGGATCTTCATCACTCATGCACATATCGGACATTACACAGGACTCATGCAACTTGGCAGGGAAGTGTTGGGTGCTAAGGATATCCCTACTTACGTCATGCCAAGAATGAGTGCCTTCCTTCAAGGAAATGGTCCTTGGGATAATCTCGTCAAGAATGGCAACATCAACTTGCGATTGATGAAAGACAATCTCCCTGTCTCATTGTCACCTGATCTAAGTGTCACACCTCTCAGTGTCCCGCATAGAGATGAGTACTCTGAGACCGTCGGATACATCATTACCGGACCAAGTAAGCGAGTCCTCTTCATCCCTGATATCGATAAGTGGAGCAAATGGCAAACTGACATCGTACAGCTGATCCAGACAGTAGACTATGCTTATCTCGACGGGACATTCTATCGTGATGGCGAGATCTGGGGGAGAGAGATGAGTGAGATCCCACACCCATTCATCTCTGAGAGTATGGACCTCTTCGATTCGCTACCTCGCGATCAAAAACAAAAAATTCACTTCATCCATCTCAATCACACCAACATACTGCTCAATACCAACTCTCAAGAGTATCGAGATTTTACATTAACTGACTATCACATAGCACAAGAGGGCCAGATAATCACCCTATAACTCTCTCGATTGGCTCTCTTTATTGGTCCACTCAGTTGGCTCACTCACAAGCTTATTGACTCGACGTCGGATTCGCAATATTTGGCTGCGACCATCCCTTGACCACATGTAAGTGAGGTAAGTATCTTGTCAATAGGCAACCTTATGATAAGCGAGAGTATTGTCCAATTATTTACCCGAGTGATTCCAACACTTAGGAGAGATGAGAGCTGATCTCGTGAGATAACTCAAAATCTTTACCTTTGCAGTCTAACCATAATAAATTATTGAATGGAAAAAGCAAAATTTTTAAAGTCTCTTGGTCTTGATAAGAAGAATGCTGGGACGTCAACTGGAGTCGAGTCTACAGACTCTGGTAAATATATCGAATCATACTCTCCAGTAGATGGCACTCTGATCGGTAGAGTCAGTATCACTTCCAAGAGGGAGTACAATGCTGTACTCAAGGTCTCTACAGAGGCTGCCGCAGAATGGAAGAAAATCCCCGCTCCCCAAAGAGGCGAAATCGTCAGACAATATGGCGATGCTCTCCGTGACAATAAAGATGCCCTAGGTAGACTCGTCTCTTATGAGATGGGCAAGAGTCTTCAAGAGGGATGGGGTGAAGTCCAAGAGATGATCGATATCTGTGACTTCGCTGTGGGTCTCTCTAGACAACTCTATGGACTCACGATGCATAGCGAACGGCCTTATCATAGGATGTATGAGCAGTGGCATCCACTTGGAGTGGTAGGGATTATATCGGCATTTAACTTCCCAGTTGCAGTCTGGTCATGGAACTCCATGATAGCTCTCGTCTGTGGTGATGTGAGCATATGGAAAGCAAGCGAGAAGACACCACTCTGCGCAGTTGCCTGCCAAAATATCTTCAGAGATGTCCTGAAAAAAAATAATGTAGCAGAAGGTGTAAGCTGTATCGTCACTGGTGATTACAAGGTGGGACAGTGGATGACTACTGATACACGTATCCCTCTCATCTCAGCCACGGGAAGTAGCCGTATGGGACGAATCGTCGGTGCTACGGTAGCAGAGAGATTTGGTAAGTCACTCCTCGAACTCGGTGGCAACAATGCCATAATCGTCACACCATCTGCAGATCTCAATATCGTGATGACGGGAGCAGTATTCGGAGCAGTCGGGACATGTGGACAGAGATGTACATCCACTCGTAGACTCATCGTACATGCTGATGTCTATGATACTGTAAGAGATAATCTCATCAAAGCATACGACCAACTCAAGATAGGTAATCCTCTCGATGAGAAGAATCATGTCGGACCTCTCATCGATAAAGATGCCGTCAAGACGTACCTCTCAGCGATCAAAGCTGCTAAGAAAGAAGGTGGCAACTTCATCGTAGAAGGTGGTGTAGTGACAGGTCGAGGCTACAAGTCTGGATGCTATGTCAAGCCATGTATCGCAGAGATCAAGCACAATGCCAAGATCGTACACCATGAGACATTTGCCCCTATCTTGTACCTCATCAAGTACAAGGGTGACCTTGAGAATGCCATCGCCATCCAGAATGAAGTACCACAAGGTCTCTCATCAGCTGTGATGACTAACAATCTCAAAGAGGCAGAACTCTTCCTCTCAGCAGGAGGGTCAGACTGTGGAATCGCCAATGTCAATATCGGTACCAGTGGTGCTGAGATCGGAGGAGCATTCGGTGGTGAGAAAGAGACAGGTGGCGGTAGAGAGTCAGGATCTGATAGCTGGAAGGCATACATGAGACGACAGACCAATACGATCAACTATAGCGATACCGTACCATTAGCTCAAGGAATCAAATTTGACTTCTAACGGCTAATTAGATACAGAGTGATCTAATAATACTGTAAAGGAGAGATTATCATCGTATGGTAATCTCTCCTTTGTTATTGATAGGACATGCTCTTGCATTGATTATCACTCAGTCATGATACTCACTGACATTTGCACCAGCGATATACGATGTCAATAGAGAGATGAGTTAGATAGTATGCATCGAGCCACTATCTTTGCTCATAAGACACCTACCAAAAAAAAACCATAATTGAAGAAACCACTGTCATACTATCTCGAGCACAAGTACCTCAAGCAGTTTAACTGGTACTTCCTGAGTGGAATGATTCTCTTCGGGGCACAGTTCTTAGCGATGTCGTATCTCTCTAAGATGAATACACTGAGTGATTTCAGTAGGTATACATTGATCTTATCTATCTGCTCACCGATTTTTTTGCTATTCAATACCAACTCACGGGTCTTGATTGCAACTAATCGACAAGACTACGAGTATACTACGCTGAGATCATTGCGTATCATCTCACTGGGCATGGCATTGGTTATCAGTCTCTTAGTTGGACTTAGTGTAGTAGGTTGGGCATGGATCTTATTATTCTTAGGGTTAGCGTCATATCGAGGGTTTGATGGTATCTATGAGTGGACATATGGATTTTTTATCCATTCAGAACGAGCAGATAGCGTTGGCCGGAGCCAATTGGTCCGGAGTATTGCTCTGATCGTTGCGATGGGAATTGGTGTGAGCGGTATGATAGACTTGAGCATTACTCAGTTCTACGGGATCGTACTCTGTATATTGACGATCACATATCTGCTCACTGATCGCAGGTATCTCCGAGTACAATCTTTGAGGTCAAGACAGGACAAGGCAGCAGACGAGACGAGAGAGAGCAGTGGCAAATCACTGATCACTCTGATCAAACTCGGAGTACCACTTGGATTGATGGCACTTGCAGATTCTCTGTCAGTCAATATCCCGAAGTATACCTTTGAGTATTTTGGATTTTCGGATATTGTAGGTGTTTATACCTCACTATTTGTATTCCTACAGACGATGTCCTACCTGAGTTTTTCGATTGTCAACAGTACATTACCGTCACTCAAAGATTATGTCTCCCGAGGCGTAACATCTGCGGTAAAGAATATCGTCATTAAGAGCAATCTCATGATGGGAGCATTTTCGATGTGTTTTATATGTGGAGTTTTCCTCCTAGGGAAATGGCTGTTGGAGACCTTCTACACACCAGAGATAGCACTGAGTGCAGGTGATTTTTTCATTTTCAGCTTTTGTGTCATTCCGATGAAGCTGAGTCTCGTCTATAGTTTTGCTTTATTTTGTTTTAATGACTTCAGGAGGGTATTTGGAGTGAGTATGATCACAGTATTGACTATCGGTGTACTTTGCTACTATTTAATCCCACAGATGTCATTGTTAGGTGGTATTTTAGCCTTTGGTATCGGGCAGGTGGTCAAGTTGATCTTGCTATTTTGTTTCTATCGCATTCGTATCAAAGAACTCCCACAAGAGACTTTACCACAGTAATGAGATGAAAAGAATCCTCATCTATGTATTTTTTTTCTTTTGTTTGTTTCCATTTCTTGACTTCCTCAAGATTGGAACAGATACCCAACCCAATGCCCTCATCTTATCAGTCATCCCTATCGCAGCATGCTTCAGGAGGTCAGCACCCAAGGCGATTTACTTATTTGGGTTTGCTTTATTAGTAGCATTGATTCTCCTCTGCTTTGATACGATTAACTTCATGAGCATCAGAGACATTGCGAATTACTTTTCGATATTACTTGTCACTTGGGGGTCGTACTTGGCATTTAGATACATCGGTCGGCTCAATTATTACTTCTTCGTAGGTGTCAATTTGATCTGGCTATTCGTCGGTGCAGTACAGAGTTACATCTCACCCAAGTTTATGACATTCCTCCTTAATGGTGGTGGTCGAGGCATAGATTCGGAGATTAGAGGAGTTACTAGTATCGCGACAGAGCCCTCGCAGTATGGTACGATCTGTATCCTCCTTAGTGCCGTCGCTCTGATGAACTATCCACTCAAAAAGATCTGGTGGCTCCTAGGTCTACTCCTCTTCCAACTCATCATGCTAGCACAGTCTGCGACAGCACTCCTGACATTGGTCGTATCGATTGGGGCATTCTTAGGAGTCAAGCTCTTCCTGTTTGACAAGCGAGCTGTCGTCTACGGGATGGTATTAGTCTTGGCGGGGTTCATCACATATAAGGCTACCTATGAGACACTCAAAGAGCAGCGAATCTACTCTCTGGCCTCAGAGCTCGTAGAGAATCCAGCCTTATTCTTTGCAGCAGATGGCAGTGTAAGTGAGAGATTTATGTTTGTTTTTTATTCGTTCAAGGGGATGAAGGACAATGCATTCTTACCTCGAGGGTACAATAAGTTCAATGATTATATGCAAGTCCAGTTTCGTAAGCCGAGGACGGAGTTTACCTCATTGCTCCTCTTCTATACCCGAGACAATTACACCCGTATATTGAGTGGTCTAGGTGCTGTCTTTTTTCAGTTGGGCATCCTTGGACTTTCAGTCCCAATCGGTATCGTAGCATGCTTCCGACGCAAGCTCTTCGAAGATCGGTTTCTCTTCTGCTGTATCTTAGTCCTGAGTGTCTTACTTACAGCATTCCCATTGATGACAGCAATCATAGGGTTCATGCTAGGCAATGCACTGCACCTCTCACGTGAAGAGTTACATTTGCAATAACTCATAAGTATAGACACAATCTCTTCAAATCAATCATATGATAGAACGCATCGTAAAAGCGGCAAAGAAAAGCAAACTCGTCACCACACTCAGACTAAAATATCCAAGAGTCTTTCTATACTTGGTCGTCAAACCGCTTACCCTCATAAGATATGGAGATGCTAAGAGAGTCCTCAAGGGAAATGCCAAATCAGTAAGCAATCATACAAGTCTCCTCCTCTTCACAACTGAAAAGTGTGCCTCAACCTATACGACAAAGATAATGAGCAAGATCGCTGCCTCTAAGCAGATGGTTTGCGCCGACATAGAAGCATACTTCTCCGTAAAGAAGATCGACCCAAGAAAATACTTCTCCGTAAAGAAAAATAGAGAAACAGTTTTTGACCCAGTAGGAATGTACTTAGGGCCATTGCGCAATTATTACCCGATAGAAGACTTGCAAGACTATCTCAAAGTCCTTGTCCTCAGAGATCCAAGAGACGTCTTGACATCATTCTACTACTCCAAATTGTACAGTCACATCGTCATCTCAGAAGACTTCTACAGAGAGAGGCAAAAGTATAAGGACTACGACATCGATCGCTTCGTCAGAGAGTATCTTCCTGTGGTCAAAGAGACTTATCAGACATATTGTGATCAACTCTTAGGCGCTGACAATCTCATCATCCTTCCGTACGAACTCTTAGTATCGGACTTTGATGCATGGTTAGATCAGCTCATTGCATTCCTAGACCTTGGCGACATAGATCCAGATATCATCAATCAACTCAAGGTAAATGAAAAAAACACTGTAGCAACGGGTAACACTACCTCACATATCAGAAACAAAAAACCTGGTGATTATAAACAAAAACTCAAACCAGAGACACAAGCCTACCTCACTCACGAACTCCAATCCATCCTTAAGACTCTCAACTATGCGATGTAGTATCTATACCCTTCTCATCTGCTTGAGCTACTCACTCAGTGGTATCTCACAGAAGACTCTCGTACTGAGCAATCCCATCAGTGGCAAAGATTATTCAGAGATCATCTCATGTCACTTTGATCAGAGTACCTGCTCTCCCAGAGCAAGCGACGAAGAAGTAAGAGTCATCCTCCAGTCTGGCCAATGGAGTATCAACTCTACCCTCACACTTACCTATCGAGACCAACTCATCCTAGACTATGGAGCTAGTCTCATCAGATCCAACTGCAATACCACAGCGCCACTCATCCACCTCAAGGGGAAATATAGTGCCGTCATCGGTGAGTCAAAAAACATGGTCAAGAGTCAGTGTAATCAACTCACTCAGGGTATCATCAAAATCGGCCATAGCACGGCTCACTCCAAAGGAAATATCATCTCATGTCAGCTCCAAAATCTCATCATCCAAGGACCGACAGATGTGATACCTTCAGCGCAGAATAGATATAGCAATAAGGCATTTGACAAGATCACAGGAGTCTATATCTATAATAATCAGAACGAACCAAAACAGCAAAATCTCACCGCAAGCTACTATCACACCTTGCGAGACATTGATATCTCATTCGTCTCAGTAGGTGTCCACTTCTACAATTCGACAGCCTGCACACTTGATAATATCCTGCTCAATAGAGTAGGCATCCACGGAGGACACGGCATACTCATCCAAGGAGGTCAAGAAAACAAAATAAGCAACCTCCACCACGGATATAGTCCCAATGCCAATAGTCTGTCATTCGTCTCGAGTAGGGAGAGTTACGATCCAGCATTCAATACTGTAGTCAACTATGTCGTAGAGATCGGTAAGATGTCAGGTGCTCTAGCTCGGATCAATGATGGTGGACACTGCCTCAATATCGATGTAGATCCTAAGACCTTCTACAGCAATAAGATTGACATCAATTGCAATCACCCCACAGGTCCTAAGCTCCAATCTGGACAGAACATTGACGACTACCAAACTCTCACAAATCGGAGTATTATAAGATAAGGAATCCTCGCATAGACTAATCTAACATAATCAGAAGTCCATATCGAACAATTAGAATTGATTGGAGTTAGATAAGTATGAGTACGCAAATATTTAGATCAGCTATTAATCTAAAGGTTTAGGAGTGGGAGACTACCACTCGTAACTGAGTCACGCTATGACTCACCATATTTCTACTCTCAACATCAATAAAAAAAAATATTACTTATGAATTACCTAGGCAGAGAAGTTCAGGCTTTCACACCTGTGGCAACAGATCTTAATAGACTCTTAGCGAGCTATAATGTATACTATCAAAACCTCAGAAGCTTTCACTGGAACATTAGAGGAAAAAGTTTCTTCGATCTACACAATCTCTTTGAGCAATATTACAAAGATGCAACTGTAGAGATAGATGACATCGCAGAACGAATATTAACTATCGGACATATCCCTGATGGAAATCTCGAGACCTATCTCTCTAAGTCCGAAGTGACAGAATCAAAAAATCGGGTCAATGACGATGAGATGGCTCATCTCACCCTCAATGATCAAAAAACACTGACAAAACTGATGCGGCAAGTGATCAAAACTGCAGCACTAGCTGATGATGAAGGGACCATTGACGTAGTCGCTGCCATGCTTTCGCAAATGGAAAAGAAAGCGTGGATACTTCACTCGTGGCTCAAAACAAGGACTGAGTCTAATGCAACTCTAAATATGCAATAGCATCAGTAACCGCTAAATGGTTACGCATTAAAAATACAGATACAATTAATCACAAATAATATTGGCAAGTAGCATGGAAGAGCAATTAGAAACATCTTGGGACAAATTAATAGAGAAACTATCATCTTGGTTTGATAGCCTGATATTGAGCCTTCCAAATTTTCTGATTGCTCTCCTCACATTTATGATTGCCTATTGGATATCCAAAAATCTTCAAGGATATCTCAATAGAATCCTGCGAAGGATGATAAAACAACCATCAATCAGAGGACTCATAACTAATGTCATATCCGTATTGATCATTGTTCTGGGAGTGTTTTTAGCATTAGCGATACTCAATCTAGATGGTACACTCAAGTCTCTACTCGCAGGTGCCGGTGTGGCTGGTCTAGCGATCAGTCTTGCTCTCCAAGGTACACTGTCCAATACCTTCTCGGGGATATTCATCGCAGTCAAAGACGAACTCAACATTGGTGATTATATCGAATCTAATGGATTCGCAGGAGAAGTGATTGATATTGATCTTAGAAATACTAAAATCAAAGAAATTGATAATAATATAGTGATAATACCCAATCGGATGATCTTAGACAATCCATTCAAAAATTATGGCTTGACTAAGCAGATAAGGACTACCATCAAGTGTGGTGTAGATTACAACTCTGATCTAGAACAAGTAGAAGAGATCGCTACCTCAACTATTGAACAAGTATTCCCTCCGACCAGTAGTCGACCAGTGGAGTTCTACTATACAGACTTCGGATCAAGTTCTATAGATTTTATCTTGAGATTCTGGATAGATGGCAAGAAGAACCTGAGTGCTTTGGAAGTAAAGAGTCGTGCTATTAAGGAAATTAAGAATGCATTTGAAAAGAATGGAATTGAAATCCCATTCCCAGCACTACAATTACTCAACCAACCGAAATAAATAACAGAATAAATATTGTACCTTTCGACCTTTAGATGTGTTTATAATCACCTTTCCTATGATCAGATTACTCTTGTTATTTGCTTTGACAGTAGCACTTGGATGCAAAAAACCTAATCCCAACGTAACTAATACAGGGGAAGACGAATTGAAATCCCTCGAACTCGATCGAGAACTCTCACAGAGTGACAAGACATTTGAAGACATCATCTATATCCCGATATACTCCGATATCTATATAGACAAGTTAAACCAAAACTCTCTGCTCTCAGCTACACTCTCTATCCGCAACACGAGTCTCAATGACTCTCTATTCGTCTCGATTATTGACTACTACGACACAGATGGAGATTTGGTCAGAAGTTATATTGACAATCCGATTGTACTCTCACCGATGGCCACTGTCAATTATGTCATCGAAAAAGAAGACTCAGCAGGTGGTGCAGGAGCTAACTTCATCGTAAAACTCAGCTCTGATCGCAATTTGAAACCATTGATCCAAGCTATCATGATTGGCGAAAATGGCAATAATAAAGGGTTTGCATTCTCGACCGACGGATACTCTATCAAAGACTAGATCGATGCTCTCCTCATAGAGAAGGGTATCAATACTGACATTGTCGGGCAGATAGTATTGAATAATGACTGTAAGATCATCACTCGGGTAAATGCGAATCCGTTTCCCAAAAAAGACTCATTATTTATCTTATCAAGATCTTTGGAGATATGCTTATTACTCTCAATCGACTCTATCTCTCGAGGAGATCAATGTGTCAAGGAGGACCATATGCTCGAATGCTTACTTGATTTGCGATGATCATCATTAGAGATATATAGCCTATCTTTATAGGTCTAACTCATCACTACCCTATGGCATTCAAGATTCACTCGAAGTATAGCCCTACTGGCGATCAACCTACAGCAATCAGACAACTCACACAAGGTGTCAAAGATGGCGAACCTGAACAAGTACTCCTTGGTGTCACAGGATCAGGTAAGACATTCACGATGGCCAATGTGATTGAAAAACTCCAACGACCGACCCTTGTATTGACACATAATAAGACCTTGACTGCCCAGCTCTATGGAGAGTTCAGCGAGTTCTTTCCAGATAATGCTGTCGAATACTTCGTCAGTTACTATGATTATTATCAACCCGAAGCTTACATCTCTAGCTCAGATACATTTATAGAAAAAGATCTCTCGATCAATGAGGAAGTAGACAAGCTCCGATTGAGAGCTACCTCATCACTCCTGTCTGGCAGACGTGATATCATCATCGTTGCCTCTGTAAGTTGTATCTATGGGATGGGTAATCCAGAAGACTATACTTCAGCAATCATCCGTATCCAGAAGGGTCAAATCATTGCTCGTAATCAGTTTCTTTACAATCTTGTAGAGAGCCTTTACTCAAGGACAGAGACAGACTTCAAGCGAGCTACATTTCGAGTCAGAGGTGATACAGTAGATATCAATCTCCCCTATGTTGATTATGGATATCGGGTCATCTTCTTCGGTGATGAGATCGAGCAGATCGATGTCATCGAGACAGAACAGTCTAAGCGACTGGAGAGCATAGAGCATGCTGCCATCTTCCCTGCCAATCTCTATATCGCCCCTAAGGATAGGATGCAACTCATCCTCAAGGATATCGAAGACGAACTCGAAGGACACAGAGAGTTCTTTGAAAAAGAAATGCGATTTATCGAGGCTAATCGTATCAAAGAACGTGTAACCTTTGACTTAGAGATGATGCGAGAGCTCGGTTACTGTAATGGTGTGGAGAACTATTCACGATTCTTTGATGGTCGTAAGCCAGGTACTCGACCATTCTGCTTGCTCGATTACTTCCCAGACGACTACCTCATGGTCATCGATGAGAGTCATGTGACACTCCCACAAGTCAGAGGGATGTGGGGAGGAGATAGAGCTCGTAAGATCAACCTTGTCAATTATGGCTTCCGACTCCCGAGTGCCATGGATAATCGACCATTGAACTTTGAAGAGTTCGAGGGATTGACCAATCAGGTCATCTATGTCAGTGCCACACCAGGTGACTATGAGTTAGAGAAGACCGAAGGTGTAGTCGTAGAGCAGATCGTCAGACCCACTGGTCTACTGGATCCACCGATAGAGGTCAGACCGAGTATCAATCAGATCGATGATCTCTTAGAAGAGATCCACCTCCGCATCGAAGCTAACGAGAGAGTACTCGTCACTACACTCACTAAGCGGATGGCAGAGGAGCTCACTAAGTATCTAGTCAAGCTAAATGTCAAGGTGAGATACATCCACTCAGAGGTAGATACGATGGATCGTGTCGAGATTATTAGAGACTTACGCTTAGGCAAATTCGATGTACTCGTCGGTGTCAACCTACTGAGAGAGGGACTCGATATACCTGAAGTCTCTCTTGTCGCAATTATTGATGCTGACAAAGAGGGATTCTTGAGGAATAATAGGTCTCTGACTCAGACCGCAGGAAGAGCAGCTCGTAACTCTAATGGTCGAGTCATCTTCTACGCTGATAAGATCACCGATAGTATGCAAGCTACCATCGATGAGACCAATAGACGTCGTGCCCTCCAGATGGCATACAATGAAGAGCATGGTATCACTCCTACTACTCTGGCATCGACTAAGGAAGATATCCTCGCTAAGAAGTCAATCCTAGATATCAGAGGAGGGAAGAAAGCATCTTACGAAGAGCAAATCGAAGCAAGTATAGCAGCCGATCCGATCATAGACTATATGTCCAGAGATCAACTCGAACGGCTCATCCAATCCACCGAAATCAAAATGAAAAAGGCAGCCAAAGAACTTGACTTCATCTCTGCCGCAGCTTATCGAGATGAATTATTTGAGTTGAAGAAAAAGCTCAAGATGAGTGTCTGATCACCTCAATACTCGTCGATAGTCCACCACTCTGCTAGGGGATTAATACATTACCCTATAGAGTTTGATTAAGCATGGCAGTGTACTACGAACCCCTTCGGATCGTACTCATATGAATACAAGTTAGATTGGGTGGCGGTGAGGCAGCCCAATTACTGTTCGAACGGAGTGAGTTTCATTGGGCTAGATTTTTTTGTTTCGTTTTTTTATCAATGAAAAAAATGAAAAGACAACAGAACTTATCATTGATCAGAGATCTACACGATTGAGGGTCTCTCGCAGTCTTATCAGATACTTAGACTTGAGATAATAGAGTTTGAGGGATTCGAGTGATTGAGCATCGATATCACTAAGGTCATCTGCATCGAAGAGAGATTTGACTTCACTGAAGAGATTTTCTTCTAAGGCACTGATTGATTGCTCAGCTTTGGCTTTGGCTGCGACCGTAGACACTGCTTCGATACTCTCATTAAGATCCATCATCTCGAAGAGAAATATCTGCGGCAGTGCTTGTGCATTACCCGTAATCTCTACATCATGCAGAGTCAAGAAGTAGGTCAATCGCCGAGTCGGATCGCTGAGTGTGGTATAAGCTTGATTGAGCAGACTTGTCATCGCCAGAGCTTGGGACTGCTCATCTTCACTCGCCTGCGACCAATGATCAGGGTGCCACTCTCTACTCTTGACAAAGAAGACTCGCTTGAGTCCTGCAGCATCTATCTTGAGACTCGGCACTGTATCCAGTAATTGGTAATAATTGATCTCTGTCATCGGTGTCATATCAGAATATTTTAGAAGTGACGTGTAATATCTAGACCGAGTGCATAGATCATAAATACGATCAAAAGCAAAAATCCTGCAAGTGTCGCTACCTCTAGGAACTTATCACTTGGCTTCTTCCCGGTGATCAACTCCCACAACAAAAACATCACATGACCTCCATCAAGTGCAGGTATAGGTAAGAGATTGAGGAAGGCAAGTATCATAGATAGCATGGCTGTCATATTCCAGAAGCGATACCAATCCCATGTCGGACCAAATTGCTTACCAATCGTGATAAAACTCCCTAAACTATCCTTTGCTTTAATCTCACCAGTAAACATCTTACCGAAAGCACTAATCTGACCTCCTAGAAAATCCACACCATGCGAGACACCCATACCAAGTGACTCGACCAATCCAAACTTCTCAACTACTGAGAGTGGCATCACTGGACGGATACCCAATATTTCATTTTCTTGGGCTGTGTATGTAGCCGTCTGCTCTTGTCCATTGCTCAGATACTTGAGGGTAGACACTTGCCCGATATTATTAGAGAATACTCTTTGGTATTGATGATAGTACTTGACAGACTCTCCATTGATAGAGATAAGCTGGTCACCTTTGGCTAGACCGATCTGCTCTGCGATAGTATTGGGTCCGACTGTATCTAGCTGTGACAGGATGCGAGGACCAATGATTGTCGCCTTCTGATTGTCATAGCTCGTGAGGAGTTGTATCGCCTTATCGTCTACTGGGAGCATGACTGATTGGCCATTTCGCTTGACTGTGATCGACTTAGCA
>CALLAW010000042.1 GCA_938001865.1 uncultured Saprospiraceae bacterium
GTATGCCCATCAAATGCAACTAAATTACTGAGAGTGTCAAACATCAGACCAACGACTGTACTATCGTAAACCTCATGCATCCATTTCGGCTCGAAACCTTGAAAGCCTAAAGGTTCATAGTTTTCAATCTGTTGACCAGAAATACTAATACTAAGTGATAAGCTCAATAATAACAATATGAATATTTCTCTAATCATATAAAAATGATTAAAAATCACCCAAACAATTCGTTACACTACAGGAGTAAACTACTCCAAGTTCTTCTCCTTCAGGGCAAGGATGGTCTTCTACTGTATCACAAGACCCCAAAGCATAATTTTCAACAAGAGAAACAATTAATTCATCATCCTTTCCAAAACACCATTCTTCAACAAGTACACAGCATGCACTATTTGAACCACAATCTAAACTAGACGCAATTTCAAAACCTCCTTTGCGGGTAACACAATATGTAAAACACTGTTTCCTTACATATCGAGAAAGTAGTCTTACAGAATTTATATTATCACAAGAAGTAATATTGTTGTTAACCAAAAAATTCACTTCTTGCATAATTTGATTCTTGAAGTGATTATAAAATACATCCGACTCACACCGCCAAGAATCAGCATGTTGAGTATCAAAATGTATTGAATCTATAATGCATACCCCAAAATCCATATCATGATATAAAACTGACTCTTCAATATTTACAACAAGAGTATTCAACTCAAAATCATAACATATTTGCAATTCCATCTCACCACCTACAAAACACGAGTCACTCAGTCCTTCTGAACAATTAGATATATCCATCCATGCACTATTAGAAAAAGTATATTGGAAACAACCATTATCATCGTCTGAGGGACTACAGTCTTCTATTAGTTGCAAATTAGTTGGATACTCCAAAGCATTTCGAACTACTGTCTCTAAATTATTGGATCGATATTTTATTTCAACTTGAGATAATAAAGGTTCTCTAGCCATAGAGCTTTCAGATTTTAACTTGTTAGACAAGTTACAGAAATATTTATCAAAACCTTACACAAAATAAAACTGCACTTTAAAAAACTCTACTTCTGTGCCCTAGCGATCAAAACAAGAGTCAATATCGCAAACAAGATATTAGGAAGCCACATCCCAAATGCCGGGTTGATACTCAAGTTATTAGAGATCGTCATACTGAACCTAGAGATGAGTACAAAGGCAGCACCAAGTATAATCCCGGCAGCTAAGTGAAAACCAAGTCCTCCCCTCACCTTACGTGACGAGATAGCCACTCCCATGAGTGTCAAGATTATAATTGTAACAGGATCTGCTGATCGACGATGAACCTCTATCTTCATCGCTTGTGCTGTATCGAGGCCTCTCTCTTGCTCGATATCGATAAACTCTAAGAGGTCAGTGGTGGTCATATTTTCCATCACCTTTGTATTACGGACGAAGTCACTTGGCTCAAGACTGAGGAGTGTATCCATCGTCTCTCCTTTACCACTGATATAGTTCTCTTTGAGTCCATTGAAGCTCCGTTTTTCATAGTCGTGGAGCTTCCAGAGGTTGGGTTCATCTTCTAATGTGATCCTATTTGCCTTGAGCAGATATACCAACTCTTGATTGGCATCAAACTTCTCATAGCGAAAGGTACTCCCAACGGTGTCCTTAGTCCTGTAGTGTCTGAGAAATACCTTCTCTGTTGGACTGAGGAAGAAGTGAGTATTGTACCCAAGTGATTTGGTTTTTGACCGATTGATATACTGTGCCTCGAAGTCATTTTTGATCTTAGTACTCTTGGGGATGATATAATTGTTACCGATCCAGAGGAATACAGCGAGCAATATGCTGGCGATAAGGTATGGTCTGAGTATCCTGAAGTAACTCACTCCACTGCTGAGGATGGCGATAATCTCTGCATTTTTCGCCAATCTAGAGGTGAAAAAGATCACTGATAAGAGTGCAAATAGTGGCCAGAGGAGGCCATTTATCCAAGGAATAAAATTGAGATAATACTCTAACACCACATCCTTGAATGGTACGTCAGGTGCTAGGAGTTTTTCCACTTTTTCGCTAAAATCTATGACGATGGCAATCATCGTAATCAAGAGTATCGCGTAGAAAAACGTACCTAAGTACTTCTTGATGATATAGAGATCAAGTCTTCGCAGCATGACACTATAACTTATTCCTCAGTCGTGGTATTATGTAATCCTTCCAACTTCCGAATGTTCCTTCTTGGATCTTCTCCCTTGCCAGAGTAACAAGATTGAGGTAGAATGTCAGATTGTGCAATGTTGCGATCTGTGCTCCGAGTAATTCTTTGACAGAAAACAAGTGTCTTACATATGCCTTGGTGTAGAATGATGAGGTGTGATCCTTCATACTGGCATCTAATGGGCTGAAGTCGTTTTCCCACTTTTTGTTTTTGATATGAATAGTCCCTTCCATGGTATAGAGGAGTCCGTGTCTCGCATTGCGTGATGGAAGTACACAGTCAAACATATCGATACCCAGGGCGATACACTCTAGCACATTCTCTGGGAGTCCTACACCCATGAGGTAGCGTGGTTTGTCTTGTGGCAGGATGGCTGTAACTACATCTGTCATCCCGTACATATCCTCATGAGGCTCTCCTACCGAAAGACCACCGATGGCATTGATCTCAGCATCCTTACCTGCTATATACTCTGCTGACTTTTTACGTAAGTCCTTGTAAGTACTTCCCTGTACGATAGGTGCTAGTGTCTGGTGATAACCATACTTGGGTTCTGTCTTATTGAACTGATCAAAGCATCTGTCTAGCCAACGGTGAGTCATATCGATGGATCGTCTGGCGTAATTATACTCGCATGGATAAGGTGTACACTCGTCAAAGGCCATGATGATATCAGCACCGATCGTCCGCTGGATATCCATGATGCTCTCTGGGGTGAAGAAGTGCTTGCTGCCATCGATATGTGATCTGAAGTGTACCCCTTCTTCCTTGATCTTACGCTGTCCACTCAGAGAATAGACTTGGTAACCGCCACTATCTGTAAGTAGCGGTGCATCCCAATTGATAAACTTGTGTAAGCCCCCAGCTTGCTCGATGATATCGATACCTGGTCTCAGATAGAGGTGATAGGTATTCCCAAGGATGATCTGTGCTTTGACTTGCTCTTTGAGCTCGGCTTGATGGAGTCCTTTGACCGTGCCAAGCGTCCCTACTGGCATAAATATGGGAGTCTTGATGACTCCATGATCTGTCTCCAAGAGACCTGCTCTGGCTGATGATTGTTTATCGTTGTTCTCTATTGTAAATTTCACAGGCAATTACTTTTTATAGGTATGCATATGGCTTAGCGTCTACCTCTATCGAGATCCATCTTGACTAGGATACCCATCATGAGTGAAAATGTGACTAAGGCTGTCCCTCCCTTACTAATAAATGGCAAAGGTATACCGATAACTGGCATTACACCCATAGTCATCCCGATATTGACAAAGACCTGAAAGAATAACATGGCCGCTAGTCCGTATGCATAATACTTGATAAAATCATTCTTAGCTCTCTCTGCGATAATTGTAATCCGAGTAAGTAGGATGAAAAACAAAATAATCACTCCTAATACTCCGATGAATCCTTGCTCCTCTCCTAAGGTACTAAAGATAAAATCTGTATGCTGCTCTGGTACGTAATTGAGCTTGGTCATATTTCCCTGGAGGAAACCCTTACCTAAGAAGCCTCCTGATCCGATCGCTGTCTTAGATTGTATGACATTATAGAGTGACCCCTGTGGATCACACTTATCGGGGTGTAGCCATACATTGATCCGATCTTGCTGGTGTGGCTTGAGTACTGAGTGATACCCAAAGTGAGCAGCATATGAGATAACTAACATACTCACTACAAATCCCAATATGGTTACCACTGGCTGTAACCGATCGACGATGGCAGTATACACTCCAAAGCCAGTAAGTGTAATGCCCAATCCGATCAAGATATAAGAGATATCCACGAATCGTACGAAGGCAAGCGTTAACAAAAACAGGATACCTACACCTATCAAGAGCAAAGTAGACTCTCGATGCTGGAGTGCTAGTAATGCCATCCCTGTCAGCATGATGTAGGGTAAGATATGGACAACTCCGACGAGTAAGGTACCAATGACTACTCCGATCAAGGCAAATAAGATGATGAAGAATGTGGGATTGAGTCCTGCTCTATAGAATACCAATAAGAGTGAAGTGAAGATAAGTGCCGATCCTGCATCAGGCTGGAGCATGATCAAGATTGGTGGCAGTGCCAATATACCAAACGCTAGTAGGAAATTACGACCACGATGGACCTTGACTGATGCTAGCCCTAGGTAGGCTGCGAGATTGATCACTGTGACCAACTTAGCAAACTCAGAAGGTTGGAAACTAAACCCTCCAATGACAAACCAACTGGTAGCTCCCTTGATCTCTCTTCCAAATATTACTACGAGCAGAAGCAATAAGATCCCTGCGGCATACCATGCCCAAGAGGTAGAGTCCCAAAACTTATGGTCGATAAGCAGTGATCCTAAGAAGATGAGTATAGCGATTCCGTACCAGAGTGATTCTCTGGTGAGTAGCGAGTCAAGTATGCCAAATGAATCCAATGACTGATCGCTAAATGTAACCGCAGTAATCATCAACCACCCTATAAACATGAGTGCTAGATAGACGGATACGATGATTCCATCTATACTCTTGACATTATCATTACGAAGGTTACTTGATGCCATCTATTGTTGAGGAGGGCTAGAGAAGTTTGACTTTCTCTATATCATCCATCACTGGTATGGCACTAGGGAAGTCCCTCTTGAGAGTGATGAGGAGATTCTGAAGGTCAGATTTCTCCTCGAATGCTCCGACCTTGACTTGATAGTACGGACTGGCATGCGTCCACGATGGATCGAGCTCAGGATACATCTGATTGAGCTTACTCATCGCTGTCTCCATATTGCGTCTATCATTAGTAGTCACTACTTGTATCCTCCAAGCTTTGAGTGTGATCTGCTGCTGGTGGAAGCCTCTGTACTTACTCATCAGTTGAGTAACGTCAGACTCTTCGGTAAATGTGACCTGCGAAGAGGCATGCTGAGTGGCTAACGAGCACACCAATATCAGGACAACACTTTGGATCAATTGCTTCATAACTATGCGCTTATCTGAGTGAATTATTGATGAGATGGAGACTCTGTAGACTGATGTCCCCAAGAACCCTAAAGTTAAACAAAAAAATCATTGTCTGATTTTATTTTTGCCCCATACTCACTTATTTGCCATGACACTGTTTGTATTTTTTGCCACTTCCGCATGGGCATGGTTCGTTTCTTCCCACTTTTTTCTCTTCTCGCTTGAAGGTTACTGGTGGAGCTTGTCTCTGTGCTCTGCCTGCTGCGGCTGCGGCTGCTTTTTGTCTTTCGTAATCAACATCTTTGTTGGATCTTGCCTTACTGAAGTCTGTTCGTTGTTGTTTGGCTTCTTTGACTTGATCGGGTTGTTGGATGATGAGTTTACCATTGAGTAGGTAAGAGCAGACATCCTGATTGATATTGTAGACGAGATTTTCAAATTGATTGTAAGCTTCCATTTTGTAGATTACTAATGGATCTTTCTGCTCAAATGATGCCGACTGGACAGACTCTTTGAGCTCATCCATCGATCTGAGGTGTTCTTTCCAATTCTGATCGATGATGGCGAGTGAGACTGCCATCTCGATATCTTTCATGATGGACTCTCCTTCAGTATTGATTGCTGTCTCGAGTCCAGCTGAGATATTGAGTTTCTTGTCAGATCCATCTGTGAATGGTATTGCTATCCTCTTATAGCGATGTCCTTCATTCTCATGGATGGTTGTGATCGTAGGGAGTAAGAGTTCTTTGATCTTATCACCTTTCATCTCATAAGCTTGGAGGACTTGTGCTTGGTAGGCCTCTACGATATCGTCAATGCTTGCCTCATTGTAGTATGCTGCATCCATACTCGGATCGATCCCGAGCATGCCTACTGAGTTATTGGCAAACTGATCAAATGACCATCCTCCTTCTTTGGCATTCTCAACGATAGACTCAGTGAGTGAGAGGAACATATTATTGAGATCTACAGAGAGTCGTTCTCCTGAGAGGGCATTGCTTCTTTTCTTATAGATTGCTTCTCGCTGGATATTCATGACATCATCGTAGTCGAGAAGTCTTTTCCTGATACCGAAGTTGTTCTCTTCTACTTTTTTCTGTGCTCTTTCGATAGATTTGGATACCATGCTATGCTGGATGACTTCTCCATCTTGATGGCCCATCTTATCCATCATCTTAGCGATTGATTCAGAGTTGAAGAGTCTCATGAGCTTATCCTCTAGTGAGACGTAGAACTGTGATGACCCTGGATCTCCTTGTCTTCCGGCCCGACCTCTGAGTTGTCTATCTACCCTTCTGCTATCATGTCGTTCTGTAGCGATGATTGCGAGTCCTCCATTGTCTTTGACCTCTTTGGAGAGTTTGATATCTGTCCCTCTACCTGCCATATTGGTGGCGATGGTTACGTTGCCAGGTCGTCCTGCTTCTGCGACTACTTCGGCTTCTCGCTGGTGTTGCTTGGCATTGAGTACGTTGTGGCTGATATTACGCAGATTGAGCATTCTGCTGAGTTTTTCTGAGATATCAACTGATGTGGTACCGACGAGTACTGGTCTCCCTTGGCTGGTGAGGTTATCTATTTCGTTGATTACGGCGTTGAATTTTTCTCTTGCTGTCTTGTATACGAGGTCATCTTTGTCGTCTCTTACGATCTCTCTATTGGTAGGGATCACGACGACATCGAGCTTATAGATTTCCCAGAGCTCTCCTGCTTCTGTCTCGGCAGTACCAGTCATCCCTGCGAGCTTGTGGTACATCCGGAAGAGGTTCTGGAGTGTGATGGTTGCATATGTCTGGGTGATATCACCGATCTTGACATTCTCTTTGGCTTCGAGTGCTTGGTGGAGTCCATCGGAGTATCTTCTTCCTTCCATCATCCTACCTGTAGACTCGTCCACTATCTTTACCGACTTATCTACGACGATATACTCTTCATCTTTGACGAACATGGTATGGGCCTTGAGGAGTTGGCTGACGGCATGGAGTCTTCTCGACTTGGTACTGTAGTCTATCCCTAGTGCTTTGATTTCTTCTGTGAGTTTGATCCCTTCTCTATCTTCACGTTCTCTGAGGTGTTGCATCTGCTCTGTGATATCTGGCATCACGAAGAAGCTTGCATCATTTTCTCCTTTGGAGAGAAATTCGACACCCTTCTCTGAGAGTTCGACACTTCGATTTTTTTCGTCAATGGTAAAGAGGAGTTCTTCGTCGACGAGGTGCATTCGTTTGGACTGCTCTTGCATGTAGAAGTTTTCTGCTTTTTGGAGCATTACTTTTACTCCTTCTTCACTGAGGAACTTGATGAGTGGTCGATACTTGGGCAGGGCACGATATGCTCTTAGGATTGACATTCCTGCTTCTCCTTCTTCTACGCCTACATATCCCTCTGCGAATAGTTTTTTAGCTTCAGCGAGATACTCTGTTGCGAGTTTTCTTTGTGCTTCTACGAGTTTTTTGACTTTGGGATTGAGTTCCATATACTCTTGCTCCTCATCACCTTTGGCCACCGGACCGGAGATAATTAGAGGTGTCCTAGCATCATCTACGAGGACTGAATCTACCTCATCGATCATGGCGAAGTGGTGCTTACGTTGGACACGTTCTTCATCGCTTCTGACCATATTATCTCTCAAGTAGTCAAATCCAAATTCGTTATTCGTCCCATAGGTAATATCTTTCCTATAGGCTGCCTTACGGCCTGGAGAGTGTGGCTTATACTTATCGATACAATCGACTGTCAGGAAGAGGAATTCGAAGATTGGGCCTATCCACTCGCTATCTCTCTTCGCGAGATAATCATTGACTGTGACGACATGTACTCCCTGCCCTGTGACACCATTGAGATATGCGGGTAGTGTCGCTACGAGGGTCTTACCTTCTCCGGTCTGCATCTCTGCGACTTTACCATCATGGAGTACCATACCACCGATAAGTTGGACGTCATAGTGGAGCATATTCCATGTGACCTCACCACCTGCGGCGGTCCAAGAGTTCTGCCAGATCGCTGTATCCCCGTTGACTGTAACATAGGTCTTATCAGCGGCTATCTCTCTATCGTGATCGGTAGCAGTGACCTCTAGTGTGGGATTGAGCATAAATCTTCTTGCTGTCTCCTTGACCACAGCGAAGGCTTCTGGTAGGATCTCTTTGAGGATCACTTCGAGGTGCTCGTCTCTCTTCTTAGTTATCTCATCGAGCTCGGCGTAGAGTCCTTCTTTGACTACGAGATCTTGTGTATCATTGATCTCTGACTTGATCGTCTCTACATCTGTATCTATCCCACTGAGATGCTCTGCAATCCGAGCTTGGAAGTCTTTGGTCTTGTGTCGTAATTGATCGTTGCTAAGTGACTGATAGGATTCGAAGTTAGAGTTGATCTCTTCTACGATAGGTGAGTATTGCTTTACGTCTCTGTCGTACTTTGTTCCTAAGAGCTTTTTTATAAATTTAAACATGAGTGTATGATTCTGACTGTTTTGAGTTTTTTATCAATTGCAAGAGACATCGGTGTCTCTGGTCGTGTATCCTCTGTAGTACACAAAGTGTTCCATCCAAGTATAACTGACAAACTGACATATCAGTATCTTTGGGAGTGACGAATCTACTTATTCTTAGCGTAGTTGAGCAATTTGAGGAGTTCTCTCCTGCCATTGAAGTATCGCTTACCAAAGAAGAATGCAACGGGTACAAAACTAAGCAATAATGCTGTGAATTTGACAGTAGTGACTAAGAGTTGCCATTGACCGTGAAATGGTGCAAAGATGAGTAGCTCCGCTATACTTACAATAAGGAAGACGATGACTGCTATCACGGATAAGAATCTGAGTGACTGTGGGATATCTAATGCTCGATGCAGTGTGAGTGATTGGTATGCTTTTTTGTATTCTTTATTGTTGCCGTCGATCTTTATTAGCTCTGAGAAGATATGCTTGGCTTCGTCCCACATCTCAAGTCTTGCGAGGCTGTAAGCTTTGCAGAGAAGGAGAGACTGGAAGACGTCTTGCTGATTGATCTCTGTGATGGAGTGTTGGATAACAGACGGGATCAACTCATCCGCAATCGCGAGATACTGATGGTAGTCTTGGAGCTCGTATCGAGCTAATCCATACTCATACCAGATCTCGATCTGATCGTGATAGTCCAACTCATTGATATCTTCGTACCGTCTCTCAAAGAAGCGTACTTTCTCCTTCCAATTGAGCCGTTCGATTTTCATAAAATCGAAGTAGGTAGTTCTCTCAAAAGATTTTTGTAGTCCCTTCATAATGCCAACTTAATTCCTGTGGTCTAGTCCCCACGAGAGTTTATGTCTGATGGTATTCATAAAGCTCTCCCCCTTTAGACTGATCAGGGTGGTAGGAAAGTCACCTTTACTTAAGATTAATTCATCACTATCTGTAATGGTCTCGAATCGTGAATCTAGTGTACATAGGAATGAGTCAGCCCTGCCAGTGACAGTAAGCCTTAGCTCTACACTGTCGGGGAGTACCATCGGTCTGACATTGAGATTGTGAGGAGCTACTGGTGTGACGACGATATTGCCTGACCCAGGGAAGATGATCGGACCTCCACAACTCAGCGAATATCCTGTAGAGCCTGTAGGTGTACTGACGATGAGCCCATCTGCCCAATAACTATTGAGATGTTCTCCATTTACAGAAGTATTGATCGTAATCATTGACGAGGTGTCCTTCTTGTGGATGGTAAAGTCATTGAGAGCATATGGGAAGTCACTGAATAGTCCTCTCCCTGTCTGCAGCTTGAGCATACCACGATCTTCTACGACATACTCTTGCTTACTCCAGAGAGCTAGCGCTTCTTCGATTTTGGTATTTTCAATGGATGCTAAGAAGCCTAATCTCCCCATATTGATCCCCAATATCGGGACGGTAGAGTCTCTCAACCACTTAGATGCCATCAGTATGGTGCCATCTCCCCCTAGCGAAAACAGTGTCACTGCATCTATAGATTTGGGATCGTTGATGATAGAGATATCATACTTGGTGACGATACTGTACTCAGCGAGCTGCTGAGAGTAATCGGGAGAAGTATAGATAATACAGCCATAGTCATTGACTAATCGCTGGCAGAGGAGGTCAACATACTTGACTTGTGACTCCTTCAGTACTTGGCCATAGATAATAACTTTCTTCTTCTCCATGATTCCGCAAAAGTAGTCCATATTTGGTAATCCATATAGAACTTTTACTCTCACTTATAGAGAAAGTCTCTCTCCAATCGCCTCTAACTCCTAATCCTCTCTCTCAAGGATAATGCTAGAGGATGACACTGTATGTAAATGTGTGATCCTTCATGGTCTAGCCAAAAAAAAAAGCTATCCGCATTCTATAAGAAATTGGACAGCTCTTGTTATAAAAAGGTGGAATATTATGAAATACGTATTATTCCTTCTCTATCTCTATGATTGTGGGTATGATCTTCCCTTTGACTAAGAGGTGGAGTTGGTAGTTCCCTGACTCATAGTGCTCCATACTCAATCTCAGGTGAGGGGAGAATACTGGCATCTTGGTCAAATAGTACTTCCCATCCTTGAACAATGAGATAAATTGAATCTCTTCTAATGCGTCTAGTGTAAGTTTTTGATCCGAGGTAGAGTAATTTACCTTAGAAAACTTGACATTAGAGTCAGCCTGGATGATTGAGTAAGAGAGAGATGTCTCTACCGCTGTATTATGTGATGTGAAGTCTGTCGAAGCATTGATAGAAGCCACTACTTGACTGTAGCTCAGGCCTGCAATATTGAGTAAGATTACTGCTAAGATGATTGATTTGATTTGCATGTGATAGTGTCTTTTAATGAGTGATTCCCTTCTATAGGATTTGTCGATTTTTTTGATAGATCAAAGATATGTCGCTACGATTGGAGATTATTAACTCTTCTATTTTCTGTAGGAAAGCTTCGATTTTTGACAGCGACAAATGATTGGGAGGTGCTTATCCAAGCCGATGAGTGTGGTTGGGTGGTGTGAGGTGTTGGGAGTTGTGAGTCCTTTTAATTTTAGACTGTAGTCCCAGATATCTTATACACATGAAAGTCTATCTCGTGCATTATATTAATGGTTTGGTTGCTAAAGAATAATGGCGAGATATGCAATTAGTATATGCATATCCCGCCACAAAATTCTAACTCTTTATTCGATAAATTAGATCTTGATAACTTTGACTTGAAACGAATATTGAGTATCAGTGCTTACAAATTTAAACAGATAGGAACCTGAAGGAAGATTACTGCTATCATACGAGTAGTTTAAGACTCCAGAATCAATATACACTTGATCTATGAGTTGACCATTTATGTTGAATAATTCTAATTGATAACCAGTTTCGTTTAAACTAAAATCTATCTGTACATAATCATTAAATGGAATTGGATATATCTTTAAAGTACCTATGTCTGGATTCACAAAATCTGTAGAACTGATACAATCTTTGATACTTACTATATGTTGTACCTCATCGACTTGGCAAACCTCTCCACTACTAAGTGATGACGTCACCTCTAAGGTTATCGAATAAGAACCTCCACCATTATAGTTATGACTTGGGAGATCTTGAATACTCTCAAATGATTCGACTAATCCATCTCCCCAGTAGATTTTACTTACATATTGACAATCAAATAGCTCAGGACTGTTTAGAGATAATATCAGATTACACCCTTCACTAAGATTGATCAATTCACTATTAAGACCAATCTGCACTTGATGAGTCAGTTCAATTGGTGAAGCACAACATGGTTCTGTGATAGAGCAATAACCAAAATCAATTCCAGAAACTACGGTATCAGACATCAAAACAACATCAATAAAATCTTCTCCTAGTGTAGGATAAGCACCATCTTGCCCTTCGCAACTTATAGAGTAAGATCCACTCTCGATATCAGAAAATATATAATATCCATACTGATCAGTAGTACTAGTCGCAATAATTCCATCATTACCATATAGATCTACTTGGATCCCTTCTAGACCAGGGTCTGCTGTAAGATTGAAGATAGAGTCACACTGTGTATCCTCAAATACACTCCCAATTATAAAACCATATGGGCTACAACATTCTGATGAAATAAACCCAGCATTGGATACAGCTGCATTGATAGACATACCCATAGCTGTGGAATTATCATTTCTTAGACCTGCTCTAAGGCAATATGTCCCACTTGACAACTCATGTGTAGTATTTGATGTAAACGCTGGATCTCTAAACGTACTACTATCACTTGGTCCATTATAAGAAATGAGGTCTTCAATTAACACTCCTGAGTCGTCGTACAGACCTACGTTGATGAAATTATCAACATGCACAGATAAGTCTAAGTTTATTGTAGCGTCATCTTCGCAAACACAGAAGCAACGTTCAAATAAATATGGAATATCAAACGATTGATTGTTCAGTGCATTGGGGAATGGGGAGATATATTGCGAACCTATCAACTGATCCCAAGCATGATGAGGGTTCAGTACATATCCGGGTCTTGGATAATTGACATTCTCATCAGGTCCATCAATAAGTTGCCAATTACCCACGTAAGCACCGATCGGTAACTCTATACCAAGATTATTAATACCAGTACTGAGATCGATCACATCAGAGTAGCAGACTTGATCACACTCTTCAGGAATGCAATGATAATTTGGGTCATCTATCAATACTTCAATCTCACAAATAGTAGAATTGCCAGACTCGTCAGTTACAATAACCTGGACAGAATATGGGATACCAATTAAATCTACGCAAGTAAATGTAGTCTGACTATACTCCACAGAAAGAATCTCACAATTATCTTCATAAGAAATATCGTGCAACGTCGGATCAAGATTTACTTTTCCATTATTGCCTAGTTCATAGGTAACTAGCGATTCAGAACAATTGATCAATGGAGGCTCATTATCAAATAGACACGGATTACAAAGTCCAAAATCTAGATTACCAATAACAGTATCAGCCAACATCTCAATTTGATAACCTCCCTCACCTAGAGAAGGTAGGAACCCACTATTTACTTCTACTTCAACATCATACTCTCCTACCGCAACATCACTGAACACATAATATCCATAGACATCTGTGATAGCCGTGTCTACTATATTATTATTACTTAAGAGATTGACAGTTACTCCTTGAATACCTCCATCAGCAGTCAGATTAATCAAAGAATCACAGTTAGAGTCTTCAAATACTGTTCCTAGTATAAATGCATAAGGAGTGCAACATTGCGATGACTCAAAACCCGCACTCGTTATAGATGCATTGATCTGCATCCCCATTGTGACAGATCCATCATTCCTCATGCCAGCTCTGAGGCAGTATGTCCCTGAAGACAGGTTATGACTTGTATTGGACATAAATGCTGGGTCAAGAAAAGTACTAGTAGATGCAGATCCATTATATGTAATTAACTCTTCTATCAATGTTCCATTATCATCATAGAGTCCGATGTCTATAAAGTTGTCAACATGTGCAGAGATATTGACATCAACTTGAGCATCCTCTTCACAGACACAAAAACAACGTTCGAATAAATATGGCTCAGAGAATGACCCATTGTTAGTAGCATTTGGAAACGGAGAGATGTATTGTGAACCCGGTAGTTGTGCCCACACATTATTAGGATTTAGTACAAAGCCAGGCCTTGGATAGTTGACATCGTCATCTGGTCCATCAACCAACTGCCAATTACCTACATACTCACCAATCGGCAACTCCTCACCCAAGTTATTAATCCCTGTGCTGAGATCAAGAGTTCCTGTATAGCAAGCTGGATTACATTCTTCTGGGATACAATAATTATTTGGGTCTATGACAATGAAAGAAATTTCACATTGACTCATGTTCCCTGCAATATCTACAGCGGTCACTGGCATAAACTGTGGAACAGACCCTACAAGAGTACAATCAAAGATGTCAAGATTTGGAATAATTTGGTCTACACCACATTCATCAAACACTTCGATACCATGCTGTGATAAGTCAACGTCTACTGTACCATTTGGACCTAACTCATAAATGACTACATGACTACTACAATTGATGACAGGGGAAGTATTATCAATCAAGCAATTACAGTTAAGATTTGCATCTACAATCTCGACATCAACATGGCAAGAAGCAGTATTTCCGCTATTATCTGTTGCTATAATACTGATGATATTTGTCCCTAAGTCACTACAAGTAAATGTGTTTTGAGAAAATTCGACATTAACTGAATCATCACATTCATCTTCAAGTGCAACCTCAAGATCCTCCAATGACAACATAACTTCCCCTGAAGAATCCAATGAAAACATGGTAAGTTGACTTTCGCAAATAAGGGATGGTGGTATAGTATCTTGAACTGTAACAATTGCATTACATTCTGATATATTTCCACTCGCATCTGTAACTGTTAATACGACATCATTCTCACCTATGTCTTCACATGTAAATAATGTCTGACTAATTTCTCTTGAAACACTACCACAGTTATCAGAAGATCCATTATCAATTACATTGGCATTAATTGTTTTTTGTCCATTCTGATTTAGATTGATCGTGATGTTTGAGGCAACACACTTTGGTTTGATAACATCTGCAACTGTTACTATGGAAGAGCAAGTACTTACATTACCTGATGCATCAACAGCTGTTAATGTCACTTCATTTTCTCCAATGTCTTCACATGTAAATGTTGTTTTGCTCAATTCCAATGTGAACTCACCACAATTATCAGTCGTACCATTATTGATTTGTGCTACATTGATATTTCTAAGTCCATTTTGATTAAGCGTTATTGAGAAATCTTGAGACATACAGATCGGAGCAGTTTTATCTTCTATTGTAACTGTAGTTGTACAAGATGATACATTATTAGACTCATCAAAGACCATAAGTGTTACTAAATTCTCACCGATATTGTCACAAGAGAAATTTTCAACATCTACCTCTAACGTTACCGAACTACATTCGTCGTAAGAGTCGCTATCTAACATCTCCGGTGATAAGTCAGCCACACCATTCATATCTAATGAAAGAGTTATAGGTTGAACATTACAAATAGGATCTATTTCGTCAGTTGCACAAGAATCAATACAACCTTCAAAAGTCAATTCTGAACAAACATAGTTTGATATATCAGCGATTAAGTCAAAATTCGAAAGCAGACCATTGTTAACTCCTACTTGATCAACTACAGAAGTAATACTAGTGTTATTTCCTCCTGGAAATCCCTCTTCAAAGTCAAAATAAATATAAAGATTTGAGTTGTCATCTAAATTGAAAGTACTGAATACATTACACAAATCTTCTTCACCATAAGCAGTATCGTAGAGTCTAAACTCATCCAATAATCCGCTGTATGCTTCATTTACTGTTGGGCCACCTAACCAATTGCCAAGTCTAAAGTTGTCTCCATATTGAATAGTTGAAACAATGTAGCTGTGAACTAATGCAAAATCTAAATACAATCTTCTCTCGCTACCCTCTGCAACAAAAGCGATATGATGCCAATTACCATCTCTAATATTATCATAAGTTTCATTTAGATTAGCTGACTGATCAAAGATCCACAAGCCACCATTATCAACTAGTCCGATTTCAAGCCTATTAGATGGACCAAATGAAAAGATACGATCTTGTACACCTCCATTACTTGAGCTACTTGGGAGAACCCAACCTCCCAATGTGAAATCAGAAGTAGCATTAACATCTTGTAGCGTAATGTATTCATTTTGTGAGCCAAAACTAATTACTACATTCTCACACGTGTCTTGCAAACAGCTATTAAGTGGATCAACAAGATCAAATCCAATATTACAATTAGAGGAGTTACCTGCTTCATCACTAACAACTACATTCACTGAGTTGTCAAGACCTAAATCTTCACAATTAAAACTTGCAGGAGAAAACTCCATAGCAACTTTACAGTCATCTGTAACAGAAATATCAAAGTCTGACATCGTTGGGACGAACTCACCATTTGCGTCTAGACTGAGTGTGCCAATATTAAAGGGGCAAGAAACAATAGGAGGAGTAGTGTCATTGAGACAAGGATCACATGATTCAATCGTCTGACATTCATAGTCATCTCCTTCAATTACATTGAGTGGCAATAGAGCAGGAATAGATTGATTAGATACTGTCATTACTTGCGGTACAAGATTAATCGTAATGGCATCAATCGTGAGAGGAAAATCAATCAAATCACAAGATTCTTCACCAAATCTTGACAAACCTATATCGCTGTTTCCTAGACTATTTTCAGAACTCACTACTGATTGACCCACCAAAAATTCAAATTCATCATTGTTAAACTCCACAGAGAAATTCGTATTCATAGTTACTCCTTCCGTATCAAGCACTTTACTCCACAAAACATTTATCTGATTAGATTGATCTACTTCAATCTTTGCAATATTTACTTTCACATCACCCAAGTACTCAACTTGAGAAAGTAAAAAATATATTGAACCTCCGTTTTGAAGAAAAGGTCCTTCTAGTTGCCTGTTCAATTGAGTATTTGATGTCCTTACACTGTGAAGTACAGAATAATTTTCATCAACTAAGGTGAGAGCCTTATTGGAAGTCAATAGTCGTTGTCTCCTATCGAAATCAACCGCTATATCTCTAACATAACCAATTCCAAAAAAAGAGAATGCTTCATAGGTGTCAAGATCGTACTTTGCACTTATCACAAACCCCTCATTGGTATCATTGGCTTCTTCTCCGAATATCGCAATTGAGTTATCTAGATCATTGATTGGCCCAGCCCATACTTGGTCATCACTTAAGTTATAATTTCTTATGTCAACTATTTCACCATCA
Organism: uncultured Saprospiraceae bacterium; assembly: GCA_938001865.1. Taxonomy (GTDB): domain Bacteria; phylum Bacteroidota; class Bacteroidia; order Chitinophagales; family Saprospiraceae; genus JAHDHH01. The sequence goes on from CALLAW010000042.1 coordinate 16,941, forward strand.
CCATTCAACAATGCAATTTGAGTGTCGTCAATTGAAATCCATCCTTTATGTATTAACATTGCATAAGGAGTGTCCGTATCACTTAACTTGATCAGTCCTCTAGAAGCTTCACGCTGAATACTGATATCAAACTTGTTAGCGGACCTAATTAAGTAATCATTACCTAAATCTTCAATTTGTATTAAAGCAGACAAATTCCCATTCTCAAATGGACGAGTAAATCCTGGTAATAGTATTCTATTCCCATCTATTAAAAAACTATTAATAATTAAGGAATCTTCAAATGAGGTCTCCCATACTACATTGCCATCTTCATTATACTTAGCTAGACGAGATGACTCCTCATTAGTCTCACCATCATATGTCAAAACAAACAAATCTGTCCCAATTAATTCAGATTTCACGAAAATATTCCTTTCCTCATTTCCAATGATTAGATTATAGTTCGCATTGAAATCTACATTACATCCACTTATGTCATCATTACTACACTCTACTGTAAACTCAAATCCACAATCACTAAAATTACCAGCATCATCAAATGGAAACGAACTCGTAACGATATAGGTGCCGCAACCAAATTGGTCATCATTCCCACTCCAAAAATGTGTTGATGTTCCATTGGGAGTAGATGGATCAAGACTTGCATTCTCATATGTGAGTATCGTACTACAATCATCGGATGCAAAGTCATTGATATCAAAGGTGTAATAATCTTGTCCTGAATCTAGTTGAACAGTAAAGGGACCAATATTACAAGTGGGCGGTGTATTATCTGTAGAACAATCATTTGAATTACATAAATCCGATGAACCTACTCCAGGGTAAACCCACAACTCTTTTCCTAAATCTGGTTGAGATGTTACACAATAAACAGAGCCATTGAATATTGTGATGTCAGCAAGTAAATTATCATACTCAATAAAGCATGTTAATGGATTAGAGGCGTCATCGCAATCATAAAATTGAAAGCAACAGTATTGAAATATTACTTCACTCGGAGATAATCTTACCCCTAAGCAAGTCTCACTACTAGACATGTTATATCCGTTGGATGTTCCTTCTATTTGCATTGAAGCATAAAAAAGATTACCATCCATGTAATAGTAAGGCCACTGAAAATATGCAGAATTAGAACCCCAATTGTTTTGGTTATTAGTAACAACTTTTATCTGAGATTCATCAAACAATTCTCCTTGTTGAACATCAATATAGTGAGGTCCATGTAGATTACTACTCTCATCAAAATCATGAAAGAATAGTGTGTTATCCCAATTCGTAAAATGTGACGGTATACTAACTCGATCAATATAACCAAAATCACCACTAGGGTTTAGAACATTAAAATATCCAAGACCATAGTCAAATAATGTTTCTCTTGCTCCGTAGAAACAATAATCACCTTGCATAGTATAAAATGTATTTGTACCACCAAAAGAGTTTTCAACAGCAAACTGATATTCTGTAATATTCTTGGAAGCGACATCTAGTACATACGTAATAGGAGAACCAAATGGACCAAAGATTATTTTAGAATCATCTTCACTTGCGACTAAAGCTCTGTGAGGAGTCTGCAAATAATCTTCACTTGACATAAATGGAGAATAAATAGATACTGGACTATCACCTGCAGCCTTAGTCAAAACTGTTGAATTATTTAATGGAAGACTAGAAGCGTACCAGATAGTCACACCACTCCCATCCCGATCAGATGCACAATACATTGTATTTCCAATTTTTAAGAAGCCATATGCAGATCCACTAGAGGAAGCAATTATCTCTTGTGTAGTACTCCCTATTGAAATGTAAGCCAATTCACCTCCATTTCTATCAATGCTAAAAACCAAATTATCTCCAATTACTGTTAACTCAACTGGATTATCATTAGGCAATGAGTTCGTGACTTGTTGTGTCGTTGAACCATCGGTAAACCACAATGCTAACCCATTACCGTCATTAGCATTAAAAAATAGTTTATCGTCAAACTCCACGAGTTCTGATATATAAGAATCAAAGTAACCTACATTGATGTCTTTGACTAATGATTGAGAGCTGGCTATTTGCGAGATTAGAAGCAAAGCAACAAATATTAAGTGTTTCATATCATTTTGTTGATTAGTTAGAAATATTTTTTATTAATTTTTGGGAACAGTCTCAATCGATGGTTTTCGATTCAAACCATTTCCTTAGTGTTATAAATATCACTAAGACACATAAACCGTGAAGAGTGAGTAGACTAGGTTATTAGATATAATCTAGTCTACTCATGTTTTCTTGAATCAGGTTACTGCTTTTGATGAAATTTTAAAAGCAACAACCCTCTTCTTAAAGCACTAAATGACTTTGAAAAAACTAGAATTGACGAATAGCTAACACCCGTGACCCTTCATGTTTTCCTGAAGAATATGTAAATGGTATTCCGTTAGATTGCCCTCCATAATCTACAACAAAAGCTGCAGTCGCATTTTGATCAAACGAAGACCAATATCTATGAACAGGAATTGCAGCCTGAGTTCTATACGGGAAGATTGCCTGTAATTCTAGAGTTGACGGTAAATACCAGTCATCCAGACCACCATGAACTAGTTCATGACAAAATAATGCAGCAGTTGGAGTTTGGGTACATTGGTTTGTATTAAATGCATCAATAATAGTTTGGGTATTGGTTTTGCCACCACCCAGAGAACCAGCAGTAGGCAAGTCTATAATACAGCCCCAAGGTACTTCGCCAAATATTTGAAAATGGGGTCCCGCTTCTAAATATCTCCAACCATTAGAAAAACTTCCTTTATCATGAAAAATAAACCCACCTCCAGGCCCTATATCACCAATGGTGGGGCAAGACTGACACAACACTCCCCCACAATCAACTCCTTGTTCATCACCATTAAAGATACCATCGTTACAAGTCTCACAGCTCCCATCATCTTGATTTGCTTCTGGGTTATAGTTATGAGCATTTGAATCTGTACAACCTAAAATGATACATGCATCACATAACCCTCCACCACAATCCACATCTGTCTCATCTCCATTCTGAACTCCATCGATACAAGTCTCACACGAACCATCATCGGTATCAGCAGCAGGGTCATAATTGTGTGCATCAGGATTAGTACAACCA